>NZ_JBIURL010000011.1:0-220620 GCF_044740805.1 Streptomyces sp. NPDC088261 | reverse complement strand
TAAGCCTCGTAGCGCCGATGGTACTGCAGGGGGGACCCTGTGGGAGAGTAGGACGCCGCCGAACAATCTTTGATCGTGGGAATGCCCTGTACCTTCTGGTACAGGGCATTCCTGCGTTCCGGGTCATAAGGTCAGAGGCATGCGCTACGAACTGGTTATCTTCGACAACGACGGTGTGCTTGTCGACAGCGAGCCCCTTTCCAACACCATCCTGGCCGGCTATCTCACCGAGTTGGGCCACCCCACCTCCTACGAGGACTCCCTGCGCGACTACATGGGAGCCGCCGTGCACCGCGTCCACGACCTCGTGAAAGAACGCACCGGCCAGCTTCTGCCCGCCGACTTCGACGACGTCCTGCACGCACGCGTCTTCGCCGCCTTCGAGCGGGAGTTGCAGCCGGTCGACGGGGTGGAGGAGCTGCTGGGGAAGCTGGCCGCCGACGGCGTCCCGTACTGCGTCGCCTCCTCCGGGAGCCACGAGCGGATCAGGGTCGGGCACCGGAAGACCGGGCTCGACCGGTGGTTCGACGACGCCGTCCTCTTCAGCGCGCAGGACGTCGGGCGGGGGAAACCCGCCCCCGACCTCTTCCTCCACGCCGCCGCCCGCATGGGGGTGGCCCCCGATCGCTGTGTGGTGGTCGAGGACAGTCCGCTGGGTGTCGCCGCGGCGCGGGCCGCCGGCATGGAGGTGTACGCCTTCACCGCCATGACGCCCGCCGCGCGGCTCTCCGGGGCCGACGGGTACTTCTCCACCATGGACGAACTGCCCGGATTGCTCGCCTGATCCATCTACCCAGGCGATCCGTCTACCCAGGGGTAGGGCGGCGCCCTACGCTGTCCCGCCATGACAGATGTGCGGTTGCGGCACGGACGGGCCTCCCTGGCGCTGGGCTTCCTCGTCCAGGGGGTGGCCTTCGCCCTGCTCGTCACCCGTATCCCCGGCATCCAGGACCGGTACGGCATATCCGACGCCGTCCTGCCGGTCTTCCTCGCCGCCGTGCCGATCCTCGCGGGCGTCGGCAGCGTGGTCACCGAGAAGCTGGTCCTCCGCGTCCGGCCCGGTGCGCTGCTGCGGGGGACCCAGCCCGTCCTGCTCCTCGCCCTCCTCGGGGTCGGCGCCGGCCGTGAGGTGTGGCAGCTCGCCCTCGCCCTGGCGGCGTTCGGGCTGGCGATGGGGGCGCTGGACGCCTCGATGAACATGCTTGGGGTGCGCCTCCAACGGGCGTACGGGCGCAGCATCATGATCGGTTTTCACGCGGCGTACAGTCTCGGCGGGATCGCCGGGGCCTCGCTCGCCTGGGCCGGGGTGCACCTGGACCTCTCGCTGCTGGTCTCGTATCTGCCGGTGGTGGCCGTGCTGGTGCCGGCCGCGCTCGTCGGCGGGCACTGGTACAAGGCCGCCGAGACCGTCCCGTACGGTCCCCAGGACAGTGGCGGCGCGCCCGGAGCGGTCGCCAAGCCCCTGGTCTTCAAGCTGCTGTTGCCGCTCTGTCTCGTCATGGCGTTCGCGTACATCGGTGACTCCACCGTGTCGAACTGGAGCGCCAAGTACCTCCACGACGTCCTCGGCAGTTCGGAGGAGCTGGCGACCGTCCCGTACAACGCCTACATGGTCACCACGCTCCTCGGCCGCTCGGTGGGCGATCTGGGGGTACGGCGTTTCGGGGCCGTGGCCGTCGTGCGGTGCGGGACGCTCCTCGCGGGCCTCGGGTTCGGTGTGGTCGCGGTGGCGCCGGGGGCCTGGGCCGGGATCGCCGGGTTCACCCTGCTGGGGCTGGGGCTCTGTGTGATCGTGCCGCAGACCTTCGCGGCGGCCGGGCGGCTGTTCCCGGACGCGAGTGACGCGGCCGTGGCCCGGCTCAACATCTTCAACTACGTGGGGTTCCTGGTCGGATCGCCCCTGGTGGGGGCCCTCGGCGACGCCTGGAGCTACCGGGGCGCGATGCTCGTACCAATGGTCATGGTCCTGGTGACTTTTGTATACACCCGCTCGTTCGGGGCGGACCCGGCCCGATACGGTGGCGGGCATGAGCGCTCGCGCACGGCTGATGTGGGATGACGGGGTAACGGGTTACAACTTTGGACCCAGCCACCCCATGGATCCCGTACGGCTCGCGCTGACCATGGGGTTGGTGCGGGCGTACGGCTTGGACGAGGTGGCGGAGGTGGTGTCCGCGCCGGCCGCGGGGGACTCGACCCTGCGGCTCGTCCACCAACAGGACTATGTGGACGCGGTACGGCGCTTCTCGGAGCGCCCGGGCGACGCCGACGGGTCGTACGGCGTCGGTACGCCCGACGACCCGGCGTTCGCCGGGATGCACGAGGCGTCGGCGCTGATCGCCGGGCAGTCCGTGGGGGCCGCCGAAGCCGTGTGGCGCGGGCAGAACGCGCACGCGGTGAACTTCGCGGGAGGTCTGCACCACGCGATGCCGGGGTCGGCGTCCGGGTTCTGCATCTACAACGACGCCTCGCTGGCGATCGCGCGGATGCTGGAGCTGGGTGCGGAGCGGGTCGCGTACATCGATGTGGACGTCCATCACGGGGACGGCGTCCAGGAGACGTTCTGGGACGATCCCCGGGTCCTGACGATCTCGATGCACGAGCACCCGCACACCCTGTTCCCCGGCACCGGCTGGCCCGAGGACACCGGTGGCGACGGGGCCGAGGGCAGCGCGGTGAACATCGCCCTGCCGGCCGGGACCGGCGACGAGGGGTGGCTGCGGGCCTTCCACGCCGTCGTACCCGAACTGCTCGCCGATTTCCGCCCGCAGGCGCTCGTCACGCAGCACGGCGCCGACACGCACTTCGAGGACCCGCTGGCGCACATCGCGGTGTCCCTGGACGCCCAGCGGGCCGTCCAGGCGGCCTGCCACGACCTGGCGCACGAATACGTCGAGGAGGGGCGCTGGGTGGCCCTGGGCGGGGGCGGGTACGCGGTGGTGGACGTCGTGCCGCGATCCTGGACCCATCTGGTGGCGATCGCGGCGCACGCGCCGATCGATCCGGAGTCGGTGGTGCCCGCCGCGTGGCGCGACGAGGTGTACGCGCTGACGCGGCAGTTGGGGCCGGGGCGGATGACGGACGGGCGGACGCCGGAGTGGCGTGCGTGGGACTCCGGGTACGATCCGGCCGACCGGCTGGACCAGTTGATCCTGGCGACGCGCAAGGCGGTGTTCCCCCTGCGGGGGCTGCTGCCCTGACGCGGACCGGGGCCGGCTGCCCGGCCGTTACGCCAACGGTGGGGTTCTGCGGCCGTTCCGGTCCCCCGCGGGCGCCGGAACGGGCAGCATCGGCGGGGTGTTGAGCACCGGAGCCCTGCGGGCGCATCTGCTGGCGGCCAGGCTGGCCGGTCCTGTGGCCACGTCACGGGAGAGGAGTCTGCGCAGTTACCGGCTCTTCGCGGCCAGGGATCCCCGGGTGCTGCTCGGGCTGGATCCCGAACGCCCCTGGAGCGAACGGGACGTGCTGGGGCTGATGGCGGACAAGTGTGGCGTCTCGTCCGATCCCGGTCGGGTGTCGGGCGCGGACGAGATCGACCCCGAGCGCACGCTGTCCGCGCTGCACGCCTTCGCGGAGCGGCTGCGGGAGGCGGCGGCGGACCGGGTTCCCGTGCTGTTCGGTACGGGGCACCCGGGGCGGCTGCTCGGTTTCTACGCGGCCCTGGCAGACGCTTTGTCGGCGGCGGGATGTCTCGTCCTCACCCCGGCACAGGGGAGATGTATCGACATAACGACCCGGTTCGGGGTACGCACGTACCGCCTCGACTACGTACGGGGAGTTGCGTTGATGCGTGAACCGGACCTGCCGTACGCCCGGAGTGAGACCGGCGCGCACACCCATTCGCCGCTGCCCGTCCGGGTGGCGCTGGACGGTCTGGTGGCGTCCCGGGGGCCCCTGCCGGGGCTGGTGGTGGGGGACCACGGATGGGTCTGCGGGGCAGGTCAGCTGGGTTTCGAGGCCATCGGTCTCGCGGACACGGACGATCCCGCGCTGTTCGTCGGCGAGGCGGAGGGGCGGGTGGCCGTCGCCGTACCGCTCGACGACGCCGTACGGTCCGCTTACTACCTGCCGCTTACTCGCTATGTACTCAATCGAGCGTGTCTGTCACAGTAGGCCGCCGTAGGCTGCTCCTCTTCCCCACTCGCACCACCCGCCCCTAGTCTGGGGCGTGAGCGCACAGCGACGAAGAGTCACCGGAGGGGAAGCCGGTGGCCGCCGCGTGCGGAAGGTACAGGTGGGTCATGGCTGCTGGCAGCGAGAGGCCTCTCAACGAGGTCAAGTTCCTTACCGTGGCGGAGGTCGCCTCGGTGATGCGAGTGTCGAAGATGACGGTGTACCGGTTGGTGCACAGCGGTCATCTGCCGGCGATCCGGGTGGGCAGGTCCTTCCGGGTTCCGGAGCAAGCGGTTCACGAGTACCTCCGCGAGTCATTTGTGGGGGTCCAGCCCGCCTAGGGCGTGCACTCGGATTACGTCTCTCACTCGGTGACGGGTAGGCTAGGCCGACGTAGGTCGTGTGGGCCCAGACGCCCCGCACCGAGTGAAGAGAAGTGAGCGAGGGTAGTCGTGGGCTCTGTTATCAAAAAGCGGCGTAAGCGGATGGCCAAGAAGAAGCACCGCAAGCTGCTCAAGCGCACCCGCGTTCAGCGTCGTAACAAGAAGTAGTCCGTTCCCGCTCCGGCGGGGGCGTTCCGCGACAGCTGTTCGTGCATTCACGGCTCTTCCGCCAGAACATGGCGGGAGGGCCGTTGGTGTTTTCCCGGCCGTCGGTGTTCGGGGCTTGTCGGCGTTCCGGGCCCGTTGGTGTTTCTTCGGCCAAAAGAGCTGTCCGGCGGGTCGTGCGGTCACGCCCGGGCAATACCGACCCGCTACGGTGACGTCGGAAGACCACCCGGTGCTAGGGAAGGCGCTGATCTTGGGCAAGGTCGTGCTCGTGACCGGAGCGGCCAGGCAGCTCGGAGGCCGTTTCGTACGGCGCGTTCAACGCGACTCCGACGTCGACCGGGTGATCGCCGTCGACGCGGTTCCTCCCGAGCACCAGCTGGGTGGCGCGGAATTCGTCCGCGCCGATATCCGGCAGCCCGCCATAGCGAGAGTTCTCGCCGAACACCGCGTGGACACCGTGGTGCACCTGGACGTGACCGGTACGCCGCTGGGCACCGGCGGCCGTGCGTCGGTCAAGGAGACCAACGTCATCGGCACGATGCAGCTGCTCGGCGCCTGCCAGAAGTCACCGACCGTCAAACGGCTGGTCGTGAAGTCCAGTACGAGTGTGTACGGCTCCGCGCCCCGCGATCCGGCGGTCTTCACCGAGACCACGCCGCCCAAGTCCCTGCCGAGCGGCGGCTTCGCGAAGGACGCGGTGGAGGTCGAGGGGTACGTACGGGGCTTCGCGCGGCGGCGGCCCGATGTGGCCGTCTGTGTGCTGCGGTTCGCGAACATCCTCGGGCCCGCGGCGGATTCGCCGCTGGCGGAGTACTTCGCGCTGCCCGTCCTGCCGACGGTCCTCGGCTACGACCCCCGGTTGCAGTTCGTCCACGAGGACGACGTGATCGACGTCCTGCTGATCGCGGCCGACGAGCCGCGGCGCGGGACGCTCAACAGCGGGACCTTCAACGTGGCGGGCGAGGGCGTGCTGCTGCTCTCGCAGTGCTCGCGGCGGCTGGGGCGGCCCACCGTGCCGGTGCTGCTGCCCGCCGTCACCTGGGTCGGTTCGGCGCTCCGTACCGTCGGCATGACGGACTTCTCGCCCGAGCAGATCAGGCTGCTGACCCACGGCCGGGTCGTCAGTACGGACCAGATGCGCGAGACACTGGGGTTTGAACCGACGTACTCCACGGCGCAGGCCTTCGCGGACTTCGCCCGCAGCCGGGGTGCGGGGCTGCTGCCGCCCCAGGCGGTGGCCCACGCGGTCGACCGGCTCTCCACGGCCGTCCGCACTCTCGCGAGCAAGGAGCGCAGCTGACATGGCCGATGCCAAGGTGATCCCCTTCGGCGACGAGCCGAGGCGGCGGGGGGCGGGGGGCCGTCCCAAGCAGGCCCCCAAGCAGGCCAAGGACGGGGCCGGGAAGCGGGGGCACGGGGCCGGGAGCGGTTCCGGGCCGGGTACGGGGGCGGGCCAGGGGCGCAAGCCGGGTCCGCTGACGCCCGTACCGGAGCCTGAACCCGAGACCTCGGAGGACGGCGGTCTCCCGGACGGCGGGGAGTCGTTGGGCGGGCTGTCGGCGGCGGCCGCGGCGGCCGGCGCGGAGGCGGACGACGCGGTCCGGGCGGCGGGCGGTGGCCCCGAGGGGGCGGCCGGCGGCGGTGCGGACGGTGGTGCGGGTCGCGGTGACGGTGGTGCGGCGGGCGGGGACGCCGAGGGCGCCGACGGTGGTACGGGCGGTGAGCCGGGCGGCTGGGAGCGGCGGATCGCGGGCGGTCTCGCGTTCCTGCGCCGGCGGGTCACCGGGGACTACGAGGTCGACGAGTTCGGGTACGACAAGGACCTGACCGAACAGGTCCTGATGTCGCTGGTGCGGCCGATTTACGAGAACTACTTCCGGGTCGAGGTGAAGGGCATCGAGAACATCCCGTCGGAGGGCGGGGCGCTCGTGGTGGCCAATCACTCGGGGGTCCTGCCGCTGGACGGGCTGATGATGCAGGTCGCCGTCCACGACAACCACCCAGGGGACCGGCATCTGCGGCTCCTGGCGGCCGATCTGGTGTTCATGCTGCCGGTGGTCAACGAGCTGGCGCGCAAGGCCGGGCACACGCTGGCGTGCGCGGAGGACGCGGAGCGGCTGCTGGAGCGCGGCGAGGTCGTCGGGGTGATGCCGGAGGGTTTCAAGGGCATCGGCAAGCCGTTCGGCGACCGGTACAAGCTCCAGCGGTTCGGCCGGGGCGGGTTCGTCTCGACGGCGCTGCGGGCGGGGGTGCCGATCGTGCCCTGTTCGATCGTCGGGGCCGAGGAGATCTACCCGATGGTCGGCAACTCGAAGACTTTGGCGCGGCTGCTGGGCATTCCGTACTTCCCGCTGACGCCGACGTTTCCGTGGCTGGGGCCGCTGGGGGCGCTGCCGCTGCCGACGAAGTGGACGATCCAGTTCGGGGAGCCGATTCCGACGGACGGGTATCCGCCGGAGGCGGCGGAGGATCCGATGCTGATGTTCAACCTGACGGATCAGGTGCGGGAGCAGATCCAGCACACGCTGTACAAGCTGCTGGTGCAGCGGCGGTCGGTGTTCTTCTGACGCCGCGCCGGACTTTCCGAGGGTGTGGCTGAGGCGGGGTTCCTGGTGGGAGCCCCGCCTCAGCTGTGTCCGTGAGCTAGTCCGCGTCGTCCGCGTGGATGCCGAGCCCTGGGAGCAGGTCGGGCAGCAGCGGGGGGATCGTGACGTCAGGACCCGGGCGGTCGGTGCTGTCCTTGGGTGCGGACGGCAACGGCAGGACGCCGTTCGGCGGGGGGTCGAGCAGGCCGCCGGTCTTGCCGCCGAGCAGGCCCTCCTCCGAGGCGTGCTCCGAACCGGAGCCCGAGGGGCGCGGCGTGTCGCTGGTGTGCGAGCCGCTCTCGCTGGTGCCGGGTGTGGCGGGTGCGCTGGTGGGGGCGGTACGGGGGGTGCCCGGGGAGTCCTGCGGGGTGCCGGGCCGGGGCTCGGTCCTGTGTCTCTCCGGGGCCCGCGGCAGCATCGACTGGAGCGGGGCGACCTCTTCGTCCATCGCGTCGAAGACCGAACTGACCTCGTCGCCCACGTCCGTCAGCTGGACGGGCAGGCGTTCGCGGAGTCCGTTCCACGCCTGGCGGTGGGAGGCGGAGAACGAGGAGAGGGTGGCGATCGGGCCGAGGGAGCCGTCCCGTTCGTAGGCCTGGTGCAGCAGTCGGTGACCTTCGGTCGCGTCGTGCTTCATCCCGCTCAGGGCGCGTCTGATCTCGCCCAGGGACTCGTGGTCCAGGTGGCCGGCGCGGTCGCGCTCCATCAGCCTGCGCGCTTCGTTCAGCCGGGTCGAGGCGTGGTCGAGGTAGAGCTCGCCCCGGCTGGAGTCGTCGTCCGCCAGGTTGAGCTTGAGATCCTCCATGCCGCGCTTCAGCCCGTAGAGCGAGTCGCCGGGCAGGGCGTCGGAGCTGGCCGCGGCCACCCCGCCGAACGCGCCGGCCGCCACCCCGACCGTGAGTCCGCCGGCCGCGAGGCCTTTGGACCACCGGGATCTGGGGCGCAGTTTCCGGAGCGGGGAGGCCCGGTGGGCACCCCGGCCGGACGTCCGCTGCTCGGGCACCGTGGTGCCCGAGGACATACCTCCGCCGGCTGTGCCTTCGAGCAGCATGGCCTCCATGGCGGCCACGAGCTGTGCTCGTTGCACCACTTTGACCTCGGGGTCCAGCGTGGGTCTCGGCAGGTCACCGAGACCACTCGCCAGGGCCAACAGCCGCCCCTGTTCGGCCGGTTCGGCCGACTCGGCGGGCTGTTCGGCCGCCTCGCCCTGAACCGTCCGGTCGTCCAGGGCCTGGGCGAAGGCGTTCGCCCGCCGGTGTGCCGAAACGTTCGCGATCACTGGCGGCACCTCCTCTCGTCATGACGATCGACTCCCCTGGGGGTCCGGAAGGTTGCACACCTTGAGCGCATCCACACCATCGGGTGAATGGCCGCGAGCGTGACGTGACCGCAGGGAGCCTGCATCCCGCACAACGAGCGGCTCGGCACTTGGGTTACGCGCGAAGGATGATCGGACCAGTGAGTCATCGAGGCGTCACCGAAAGTGAGTTGAGTCGTCGGCGGTCAGCGGGCGTCTTCGGGGAGCAGGCGGGCCAGGGTGCGTACGGCTCGGTATTGCAAGGTCTTGATCGCTCCTTCGTTCTTGCCCATGACGCGGGCCGTCTCGGCGACCGAGAGGCCTTGCAGGAAGCGCAGTGTGACGCACTCCTGCTGCTGGGGATTGAGTTTCCGTACGGCTTCCAGCAGCGCCGCGTTGGAGAGGGACTCCAGGACGGAGTCCTCGGGACTGCGCTCGACCTCGTTGGCGTCGAGCATTTCGCCCGTGGTCACTTCGAGCCGGAACCGGCTCGACTTGAAGTGGTCCGCGACCAGGTTCCGGGCGATCGTGACCAGCCAGGCGCCGAAGTCTCGCCCCTGCCAGGTGAAGGTGGAGATCCGGCGCAGGGCGCGCAGGAACGTCTCGCTGGTGAGGTCCTCCGCGGTCGCCTTCCCGCCCACGCGGTAGTAGATGTAGCGGTAGACGGTGTCGCTGTACTGGTCGTACAGCCGGCCGAAGGCTTCGGCCTCACCGGCCTGGGCGCGCTCGACGAGTTCCATCATGCGGGCGCTGTCGCTGTCGGCGGTGGGCCGGCGGGCGGTGGTCGAGGCGGCGGCGCCGCTTCGGCTTCCCCGTCTGCCGACCGCCGCACCGCCGCTCGCCAGGGCATAACAAGGTCCGATAGGGCCGCTCACGGCAGGGGCCGGTGCGGCGAAGGCGGGGACGGCGTACGCGGTGGGGACGAAGCCGCGCAAATGGTCGAGGACCGTTGCGCGCAGCGTAGCCAGGCCCGAGGCGTCAACCCCGACGTGTGGGTACACGGGACTCCCAGAGGCAGAGCTTCCATCACGTGCAGTGCGGGACCGTTCACTCGCCGTGGTGACGGGTGGGGTCCGGTATGCGTCTGAGGAGAATAACGCTTCGTACAGGCAGCGCTACACCCAGTTGCTCAAATCATCGATTACGTCGCTTCTGTGGCGGCTAAGCGGCGGATCAAGTAGCACATGGTGACCATTTGCTGATCAGATTTGGTCAAGATCTGTGTGTTGCGGTGATGGGTTGTGGCGGAGTGTCGTCACGGCGACTACGGGGAGAGACGCGCGGGTAGAACGCCGGGATCGCGAAACACCCCGGGCGGGGCGCCCGGGGTGTGGCGGTGGACTTGTGGCCGTGGTGTTGTGGCGGTGCGGTCGCGATCGCGGTCGCTGACGCGCGGGGAGTGTCAGCGGCGGCGGCGGTGCAGGGCGACGGCGGCGGCCGTGCCGCCCGCGAGGGCGCCCACTCCGGCGGCCGCCGGGATGCCGACCTTGGCCGCCTTGCGGCCGGTCCGGTAGTCGCGCAGCCGCCAGTCCAGCCGGCGCGCGTGCTTGCGGAGCTTGGCGTCGGGGTTGATCGCGTACGGATGCCCCACCAGCGAGAGCATCGGGATGTCGTTGTGCGAGTCGCTGTACGCGGCGCAGCGGTCCAGGTCGAAGCCCTCGGCGGTGGCCAGGGCGCGGACGGCCTCGGCCTTGGCGGGGCCGTGCAGGGGTTCGCCGACGAGCTTGCCGGTGTAGACGCCGTCCACGGATTCGGCGACGGTGCCGAGGGCGCCGGTCAGGCCGAGCCTGCGGGCGATGATCGTGGCCGTCTCGACGGGCGCGGCGGTGACCAGCCAGACCTGCTGGCCCGCGTCGAGGTGGGCCTGGGCGAGGGCGCGGGTGCCGGGCCAGATGCGGTCGGCCATGTACTCGTCGTAGATCTCCTCGCCGATGGACATCAGCTCGGAGACGCGGTGGCCCTTGACGATGGACAACGCGCTGTCGCGGGCGTCCTGCATGTGCTCGGGGTCCTCGACGCCGGCCAGCCGGAACCACGTCTGCTGCCAGGCGAACCGGGCGAGTTCGCGGCGCTGGAAGAACTTGCGCTTGTACAGGCCCCGGCCGAAGTGGAAGATCGCGGCGCCCTGCATCACGGTGTTGTCGAGATCGAAGAAGGCGGCGGCGCGGGCGTCCCCGAAGACGGGGAAGTCGGGCACGCGCGTGTCGCCGCCGGCGGGCGCGGCGCCCGCGGCGAGCGCGTCCTGCGATTCCTGCGTGGACTTCAGTCCTGCCTCGGCTGCGGCCTCGCCCGCCAGCACACTCCGGGCTGTCGCGGAGCGCCTACGGGGAGTGAGCCATCCCAGTGCGGCCATGTCGTGAGCATAGCCAGTCTGTTCGGTGCTTCCCCACGAGCCGGGATGCCGGGGGGTGAACTCTCCACGACCGGTCTGTTAATCAGGCAACCAGGGGGCGCCTGTGGACGTCCGGCGCCGGACGGCGCGGCGCGGGCGGAGAATGGCCGCATGAGTCCATTGATACGGAATCCGTTGTCGCGGCGCGGGAAGAGGAAGGCGGGGGAGCGGATGGTCACGCTCGTGTCGAAGCCGGGGTGTCATCTGTGCGACGACGCCCGCGCGGTGATCGAGAAGGTGTGCGCGGAGACGGGGGCGTCGTGGGAGGAGAAGGACATCACTCAGGACGAGGCGCTGCACCGCGCGTACTGGGAGCAGATTCCGGTGGTTCTGGTGGACGGGGAGCAGCACACGTTCTGGCGGGTGGACGAGGGCCGGCTCCGTCGCGAACTGGGGAGCTGAGCGGAAAGCCGGTTACCATCATGGGCGCTTCGCCGGGCATTTCATCGGTGGAAGCGGTCTCGGGGGCGTATTTCGTGAGGAGTGTGTGCGGTTTTGCCCCCTTCATGTGTGCATCAGGCTGAAGAGGCCGACGGTCCCGGGATCGCGGGATCGAGGTGCGTGACCCCGGTCACTTTGCTCGGACAAAACGGACACCATCTTTGTGCACGCGTTCACAAAGACATAGCCTGCATTCGACGGGGCGGTCCTGGGACATACGGCCGCCTACAGCCTCGCTCATCCCGCAGGAGCACCGTGGCAACTGGCCGAACTCACCGACCGGCGACCCGTAGCCGAGGAATCCCCGAGGCCACCGTCGCCCGGCTTCCCCTGTATCTGCGCGCACTGACCGCTCTGTCCGAGCGGTCCGTACCCACTGTCTCGTCCGAGGAACTGGCGACCGCGGCCGGGGTCAACTCCGCGAAGCTGCGCAAGGACTTCTCCTACCTCGGTTCGTACGGGACCCGGGGGGTGGGCTACGACGTCGAATACCTCGTCTACCAGATCTCCCGTGAGCTGGGCCTGACGCAGGACTGGCCGGTCGTGATCGTCGGAATCGGTAACCTCGGCGCCGCGCTCGCCAACTACGGCGGATTCGCGTCCCGCGGGTTCCGGGTCGCCGCGCTGATAGACGCCGACCCGGAGATGGCCGGCAAGCCGGTCGCCGGGATGCCCGTCCAGCACACGGACGAGCTGGAGAAGATCATCAGCGACAACGGTGTCTCGATCGGGGTCATCGCGACCCCCGCGGGCGCCGCCCAGCAGGTCTGCGAGCGGCTCGTCGCCGCCGGGGTGACCTCGATCCTCAACTTCGCGCCGACGGTGCTGTCCGTCCCCGACGGGGTGGACGTCCGCAAGGTCGACCTCTCCATCGAGCTCCAGATCCTCGCCTTCCACGAGCAGCGCAAGGCCGGCGAGGAGGCCGCGGCCGAGGCCGCCCTGCCGCCCGGCGAGCGCGCGCACCCCGCGGACGCCGCCGCCGTCGCGGCCGCCCCGCGCGACAGCGCCCCGCCGCACACCGCGACCCGGAAGGGGCCCGAAGGGGACGTACCGGCGGTGATGCCGGCATGAGCCTCCTGGTCGTCGGACTGAGCCACCGCAGCGCCCCGGTGAGTGTGCTGGAGCACGCCTCGCTCTCCACGGACGCGCAGATCAAGCTGTTGCAGGACTCGCTCGCCGCCGAGCCCGCCACCGAGGCGGCCGTCCTCGCCACCTGCAACCGCATCGAGCTGTACGCCGACGTCGACAAGTTCCACGCCGGGGTCGCCGAGCTGTCCACGCTCCTCGCGCAGCACAGCGGTGTCGGCCTCGACGAGCTGACCCCTTACCTCTACGTGCACTACGAGGACCGGGCCGTCCACCACCTCTTCTCGGTGGCCTGCGGCCTGGACTCCATGGTCGTCGGCGAGGGACAGATCCTCGGGCAGATCAAGGACGCGCTGGCGCTGGGGCAGGAGCTCCACACCGCGGGCCGGCTGCTCAACGACCTGTTCCAGCAGGCCCTGCGGGTCGGCAAGCGCGCTCACAGCGAGACCGGGATCGACCGGGCGGGGCAGTCCCTCGTCACCTTCGGGCTCGAACAGCTCGCCGCGGGCCGGGCCGTCGAGGCCTGGGCCAAGGACAAGCGGGCCCTGGTGATCGGCGCCGGCTCGATGTCCTCGCTCGCCGCCGCCACCCTCGCGCGGGCCGGCGTCGAGGAGATCGTCATCGCCAACCGCACCGCGCCGCGCGCCGAGCGGCTCGCCGAGATCCTCACCGAGCCCGGCGGTACGGGCGTGCGGGCGCGGGCCGTGACCATGGGCGCCGTCGCCGGTGAACTGACACGTGCCGACATCGTCGTGTCCTGTACGGGGGCGACCGGCCTGGTCCTCGCCGCCGACACCGTCGAGGCCGCCCTGACCGGCCGTACCGCACCGCTGGCCCTGCTCGACCTCGCCATGCCCCGGGACATCGACGCCGGGGCGCACCGCCTCGGCGGCATCCGGTTCGTGGACATCGAGTCGCTCGCCGAGGCCTCCGCCGACGCGCCCATGGCGGCGGACGTCGAGCTGGTGCGCACGATCGTCTCCGACGAGGTGGCCGCCTTCGGCGCCGCCCAGCGGGCCGCGCACATCACGCCGACCGTGGTCGCCCTGCGCGCCATGGCCGCAGACGTGGTCAGCACCGAAGTCGCCCGCCTCGAAGGCAGGCTCCCCGACCTGGACGAGAAGCAGCGCGCCGAGATCACGCGTACGGTGCGCCGTGTCGTCGACAAACTCCTGCACGCGCCCACCGTGCGGGTCAAGCAGCTGGCGAGCGAGCCCGGCGGCGCCGGATACGCGGACGCGCTGCGTGAACTCTTCGACCTCGACCCGCAGACGGTCGCCGCCGTCAGCCGGGCCGACCTGAACGACACCGACGGTGTAGGCAGAGGGCGAGTATGACCGAGAAGGCACTGAGGCCCGAGCGGCCTCCGCGGCCCGACAGGCCCCCGGGGCCCGGACGGCCGCTGAGGCTGGGTACCCGACGCAGCAGGCTCGCCCTGGCCCAGTCCGGGCAAGTGGCCGAAGCCGTGCGCGCGCTGACCGGGCGACCGGTGGAGCTCGTGGAGATCACCACGTACGGCGACACCTCCCGCGAGCACCTCGCGCAGATCGGCGGTACGGGCGTCTTCGCCACCGCGCTGCGCGACGCGCTGCTGCGCGGCGAGGTCGACTTCGCCGTGCACTCCCTCAAGGACCTGCCGACCGCGCAGCCCGACGACCTCACGCTGGCCGCCGTGCCGGTCCGGGAGGATCCGAGGGACGTGCTGGTGGCGCGGGACGGGCTGCGGCTCGGCCAACTGCCCGCGGGCGCCCGGGTCGGTACGGGGTCGCCGCGCCGGGCGGCGCAGCTCAACGCGTACGCGCGCGGCCACGGTCTGTCCCTCAGGACCGTGCCGATCCGCGGGAACATCGACACCCGCCTCGAACACGTCCGCAGCGGGGAGTTCGACGCCGTCGTGCTCGCCGCCGCGGGGCTCCACCGGATCGGCAGGATCGGTGAGGTGACCGAGTTCCTGTCGGTCGACACCGTTCTGCCCGCCCCCGGCCAGGGGGCCCTGGCAGTAGAGTGCGCCGCGGTCAACGTGGACCTCGCCGCCGTGCTCGCCGGGCTCGACGATCCGCACACGCGGATCGCCGTGACCGCCGAGCGATCCCTGCTCGCCGCCCTGGAGGCCGGTTGCAGCGCACCTGTGGGTGCCCTGGCCGACCTGCTGGCCGAGGAGCAGGTTGTCAACGAAATGCGCCTGCGCGGCGTCGTCGGCACGACCGACGGCTCGACGCTGGTGCAGCTGTCCACCACCGGTCCCGTACCCACGTCGCACGGGGACGCCATCGCGCTCGGTCGCGAACTCGCGTCCGACATGCTTGCCAAGGGTGCGGCCGGTCTTATGGGGGAGCGACTTTGAGCCCCACCACCTATGACCTAACGGCCTACTCCGCATCGGGGCACGTCACCTTCCTCGGTGCCGGACCCGGAGATCCGGGTCTGCTGACACTTCGCGCCGTCGAGGCGCTCGCGGGGGCGGATGTTCTGATCGCCGAGCCTGATGTGCTCGAAGTCGTACGCGGCCATGCCAGGGCGGGGGTGAGCACACCGGCACTGACGGTCGTCGACGAGGCGTCAACAGCCGCCGGGATCCCCGCTATCCGGGACGCTGCCAATCTTGTCATGGAGGCCGCGCGCGGCGGCAAGCGGGTCGTCCGTGCGGTGACCGGTGACCCGGGCCTGGACGGAGGCGCGGGCACGGAGATGCTGGCGTGCGCCGCCGCCGGCATCTCCTTCGAGGTCGTGCCCGGTATCGCGGCCGCGGTCGGCGTGCCGGCCTACGCCGGGGTGCCGTTGCGGGACACGCAGGGCACGGACGTGCGCCTGGTCGACGCCAGGACCGCGAGCGAGCGGTGCTGGACGGAGATCGGCGCGAGCGACGGCACGGTCGTCGTGTCCACCACCCTGGAGACGGTGGGCGCCGCCGCCGGGGAGATGGTCGCGGCCGGCCGCAAGCCGGACACCCCGATGACCGTCACCGTCGCCGGTACGACCACCCGGCAGCGGACGTGGACGGCCACGCTCGGCACGATCGCGCAGACCCTCAAGCAGGCGAAGGTGCTGCCGTCCCCGGACGGGCACCAGTCCGTCATAGCCGTCGTCGGCGAGCGCAGTTCGGCCGCCCAGCGCGACCAGCTCGCGTGGTTCGAGTCGAAGGCCCTGTTCGGCTGGAAGGTCCTCGTCCCGCGCACCAAGGAGCAGTCGGCCTCGCTCTCCGACCAGCTCAGGTCGTACGGCGCGGTCCCGCACGAGGTCCCGACCATCGCGGTCGAACCGCCGCGTACGCCCCAGCAGATGGAGCGCGCGGTCAAGGGCCTGGTCACCGGGCGCTACGAGTGGATCGCCTTCACGTCGGTCAACGCGGTGAAGGCGGTGCGGGAGAAGTTCGAGGAGTACGGGCTCGACGCCCGGGCCTTCGCCGGGATCAAGGTCGCCGCGGTGGGCGACCAGACGGCCGCGTCCCTCATCGAGTTCGGGGTGAAGCCCGACCTCGTGCCGTCCGGCGAGCAGTCCGCCGCGGGACTGCTGGAGGACTGGCCGCCGTACGACCCGGTGTTCGACCCGATCGACCGGGTCTTCCTGCCGCGCGCCGACATCGCCACCGAGACCCTGGTGGCGGGGCTGATCGAGCTGGGCTGGGAGGTCGACGACGTCACGGCGTACCGCACCGTGCGCGCCTCGCCGCCGCCCGCCGAGACCCGTGAGGCGATCAAGGGCGGTGGCTTCGACGCCGTGCTGTTCACGTCCTCGTCCACGGTGCGGAACCTGGTCGGGATCGCGGGCAAGCCGCACAACGTGACGGTGATCGCGTGCATCGGCCCCGCCACGGCGAAGACCGCCGAGGAGCACGGCCTGCGGGTCGACGTCCTGTCCCCCGAGCCGTCGGTGCACAAGCTGGCCGAGGCGCTGGCCGCGTTCGGCACGCAGCGCCGCGAGACGGCGAAGGAGGCCGGCGACCCGGTCACCCGGCCGAGCGAACGGCGTCCCGGCAGCCGCAGGCGGCGTACGACGTAGGTGTGGAAGCGGCGGTCCCGGCTGCCCGGATTTTCGCGGGTGGCCGGGACCGTTCCCGTACCGGACGACATCAGAACTGAACAAGCAAGCAAGAGGCGACTGACGATGACTGTGTACGGATCCTTCCCCGGCGCGCGCCCCCGGCGGCTGCGGGTCAACCCGGTGATGCGGCGGATGGTCGCCGAGACCCGGCTGCATCCGGCGGACCTGATCCTCCCCGCCTTCGTACGGGAGGGGATCAGCGAGCCGGTGGCGCTGGCCTCGATGCCGGGGGTCGTGCAGCACACGCTCGACACCCTGCGGAAGGCGGCGGTGGACGCGGTGTCGGCCGGGGTGCCCGGGTTCATGCTCTACGGCGTCCCCGACGACACGAAGAAGGACGCGGTGGGGTCGGCGGGCACGGACCCGGCCGGGATCCTCCAGATCGCGCTGCGCGCGGTGCGGGCGGAGGTCGGGGACGAGCTGGTCGTCATGTCGGACCTGTGCCTGGACGAGTACACGGACCACGGCCACTGCGGGGTGCTGGACGCGGAGGGCCGGGTCGACAACGACGCGACGCTGGAACGGTACGCGGAGATGGCCCAGGTCCAGGCCGACGCGGGCGCCCATGTGCTGGGCACCAGCGGGATGATGGACGGGCAGGTCGGGGTCGTACGGGACGCGCTGGACACGATCGGCAGGGAGGACGTGTCGATCCTCGCCTACACGGCGAAGTATTCGTCGGCGTTCTACGGCCCGTTCCGGGAGGCGGTCGGCTCCTCGCTGAAGGGCGACCGCAAGACCTACCAGCAGGACCCGGCCAACGCCCGTGAGGCGCTGCGGGAGCTGGCCCTGGACCTGGCGGAGGGCGCCGACATGGTCATGGTCAAGCCGGCCCTGCCCTACCTGGACATCCTGGCGGCGATCGCCGCCGAGGTGGCCGTACCGGTCGCGGCGTACCAGATCTCCGGTGAGTACGCGATGGTCGAGGCGGCGGCCGAGAAGGGCTGGATCAACCGCGACGCGGCGATCCTGGAGACCCTGACGGGCATCAAGCGGGCGGGCGCGTCCATGATCCTCACGTACTGGGCGACGGAGGTCGCGGAGAAGCTGAACGCCGCGCGCTGAGCCGCGTGGTTGCGTGCTTCCCGCGCTCGGCACGCTCGTCACGCCGAAGGGGCGGCGCACTCCGACGGAGTGCGCCGCCCCTTCGGGCGTTCTCAGGGGTGCCGTTACTTCGGGTCGCGGTTGAAGAGGGACGTGGACCAGACGTAGCCGAGGGCGGCCAGGGCCAGGCACCAGACCACCGCCAGCCAGCCGTTGTGGCCGATCCCGGTCCCCAGGAGCAGGCCGCGCAGCGTCTCGATGGCCGGGGTGAAGGGCTGGTACTCGGCGATCGGGCGGAACCAGCCCGGCATCGCGTCGAGCGGTACGAACGCGCTGGAGAGCAGCGGCAGGACCATCAGCGGCATGGCGTTGTTGCTGGCCGCCTCCACGGTGGGGCTGGACAGGCCCATCCCGACCGCGATCCAGGTCAGCGCCAGGGAGACCAGGGCGAGCAGTCCCACCGCCAGAAGCCACTCCACGGCGGTGGCGTCCGTGGACCGGAAGCCGATCGCCACCGCGACGGCCCCGACGCAGATCACACTCACCATGCACTGGATCACACTGCCGACGACGTGCCCGACGAGAATCGAACCGCGGTGGATCGCCATCGTACGGAAGCGGGCGATGATGCCCTCGGTCATGTCCATGGAGACGGACACCGCGCTGCCGATCGTGGTGCCGCCGATGGTCAGCAGCAGGATGCCGGGGACGAGATAGGCGAGGTACGCGGACCGGTCCCCGCCGCCGCCCCCGATGCCGGTGCTCATCACGTCGCCGAAGATGTAGACGAAGAGCAGGAGGAGTACGACCGGGGTGAGCAGCAGGTTCAGCGTCATGGACGGGTAGCGGCGCACGTGCAGGAGGTTGCGGCGCAGCATCGTGGCCGCGTCGCGGACGGCGAGGGCGAGGGAGCCGAGGGAGCGGGCGGGGGCGGGGGCGGCGGTGCTCATCGGGCTGTCTCCTGGGTCCGGTTCGGCCGGCTCGGGTCGGTGGGGGCGGTCAGGGCGAAGAACACGTCGTCCAGGTCGGGTGTGTGTACGGTCAGCTCATCCGCTTCCAGGCCGGCCGCGTCCAGCCGGTCGAGGAGGGATCGGAGCGCGCGCTGGCTGCCGTCGCCGGGGATCCGCAGCGCCAGCGCCTCGTCGTCCCGGGTGGCGTCGCGGCCCAGCGCGGCGGCGGCGGCGCGGTAGGCGGAGGGGTCGGTGAAGCGGAGTCGTACGTGTCCGCCGGGGACGAGCCGCTTCAGCTCGTCGGCGGTTCCCTCGGCGGCGATCCTGCCGTCGTGCAACACGGCGATGCGGTCGGCGAGTTCGTCGGCCTCCTCCAGGTACTGGGTGGTGAGGAAGACGGTGACACCGCCCGTGACCAGCTCGCGGATGACGCCCCACATGGTGTGACGGCTGCGCGGGTCCAGGCCGGTGGTCGGCTCGTCCAGGAAGATGATCCGCGGGTCGCCGACGAGCGTCATGGCGATGTCGAGGCGGCGCTTCATGCCGCCGGAGTAGGTCGAGGCGGGCTTCTTCGCGGCGTCGGTGAGGTCGAACCGGTCGAGGAGTGCGGCGGTGACCCGCCGCCCCTCGCGCGGGGGCAGGTGGTGCAGGTCCGCCATGAGGAGCATGTTCTCCTCGCCGGTGATCAGCCCGTCGACGGCGGAGAACTGCCCGGTGACGCCGATCGCGGCGCGCACCTGGTGGGGCGAGGTGGCGATGTCGTGGCCCGCGACCTGGCCCTGGCCGCCGTCGGCGGCGATGAGCGTGGACAGGATCTTCACGGCGGTGGTCTTGCCGGCCCCGTTCGGCCCGAGCAGGGCGAAGACGGACCCGGCGGGGATGCGGAGATCGATGCCGTCGAGGACGGTCTTGTCGCCGTACGACTTGCGCAGACCGATCGCGGAGATGGCGGCGGGCGACGGGCGACCGCCACCGTCGTTCATTCTGGGCGTGGGCATGACAGAAGAAGGCATGGGACCCTCCGTGAGAAGGCGTGAGTGGTGGGGTGGGGAGAGTGGTTGGGCCGGCCGGGGGTGGTCGTGAGGCCCGGGTCAGGCCCTGGCGCGGCGGATGTCGACGTTGCCGTACCGGGTGCGGGCGCGGATCTTGACCGATTCCTCGCTCTCCTCCGGGGCCTCCGACGGGGTGAGGGTGTTGCGTACCTGGCCCGAGGTGGAGCTGACGTCGAGCCAGGCCGCCGTACCCTCGCGGACGCCGACCTCGATGGCGCCGTACGAGGTCTCCAACTGGACGGTTCCGCGCACCACTTCGGCGACGCGCAGGGTGCCGTGTGCGGTGGTGGCGGTGACCGAGTCCTCGGCGCGCTCGACCATGATGTCGCCGTTGGAACCGCTCACGCGCAGGTCCCCGGTCGCGGTGCCGACGGTGGTGGTGCCGTGCGAGTTCTTCAGGACGGCGGGGCCGTCGACCGTACCGACGCGCACGCTGCCGGAACTGGTGGTGATCTCCGCCAGGCCCTCGACCCGCTCGACGGTGATCGAGCCGTGGGAGGCGGTCAGGTGGAGCGGGCCGGTGGTCTCCAGGCGGACGTCACCGGACGAGGTCTTCACCCGCACGTCACCGAGCCGGCCCTCGCCGAGCACCTGGGCCCAGGAGCCGGCCATATCGATGTTCGAGTCCGTGGGGAGTTCGACCGTCACGTCGACGGTGCCGGTGCGTCCGAGGGGGTAGCGCTGCTTGGGCGTCCGGACGGTCAGCACACCGCTCGTGTACGTGACCTCGGTCTGCTCGGCGGCCCGTACGTCCTGGTCCTTCTTCGGGTCGCGGGGGGCCACCGCCACCAGGGTGTCGGCGCGGTCGGCGGCGGTGAACTGGATGGATCCGGCGTCGACGCGGGCGTTGACGGAGATGGGCAGGGGCGTGTCGAAAGAAGGCATGGCTGTCTCGTCCTCTTGGGTCGTGGGTGCGTCCCCGCTGGTGGGACGTGGTGGGGGTGAAGTGGTGTCAGGGGGCGGGGCCGGGTGCGGTCAGCGCACCCAGCCCGTGATGCTCTGTCCGATGGACTGGGTCTTCTGGGTCGTACGGGGACGGCTGCCGCCGTCGACCGCGGCCGACACGGCCCGTACCAGCCAGGCGTTGACCGACAGGCCCTCGCGGTTGGCGGCCTCCTCGGCGCGGGCCTTGAGGGGCGCGGGCAGGCGGAGGTTGACGCGGGCTGTGCCGCCCTCGTCGCCGTCGGCGGGCGCGTGCGCCTTGAGCGGCTCGGCGGAGGCGGCCGGCTCGGCGGGGGTACCCCCGTCGGCGGGCGGCCGGGTCACGACGAAGTCGGGGTCGACCCCGCGCAGCCGTACGTCGACCGAGCCGGGGGCGAGTTCGCGGGTGATCTCGTCCGTCGCGGCGGAGAGCACGTTGAGCATGGTCAGCCGGGCCGCCGACTCCAGCGGAGCGGTGAGCCGGTCGGCCAGCTCGCGGGCTTCGTCGCCACCGGCTTCGGCGGCCACCGCGAGTTCGCGGCGGAGGGAGTCGACATACGGGGTGAGGTCCATGACGCCATCATGGCATCAGAGTGGCGCCATGTGCAAGCCGTTGTGGCGCATCTTTGGGTGGGGGTGCGGTCCTGCCTCGCTGAACTGCGGAAATGCGATGGCGCCACCTTGATTCAAGGTGGCGCCATGTGGTGCCGCATGGCACCGCATTGGCGCCGGGTGGTGCCGCGTGACGCCACGCGGACGCTAGGAAGTGAGTGCCGCTTCCGAGACCGCCGCCGGGGCGTCCCGCTGGATCGAGTGGCCGGCGCCCTGCGCGACGGCCCACCGGAAGCCCGCCTAATGATCTCCGTGGACAGTCGGTCGCCGCCCCGCGTATGTTCCAGCGGTGCCGCCGATCGGCGGTCTCTTTTCTGTGGGGGGTCCACTGCCATGTCCATGAGTCCCGTGCTGCCCAGACCCGGCCCGTTGCGTTCGCCCGTCGGTCTCTCCCACGTGGTGATCCTGATGCTCGGAGTCGCCATCACGGCCGATGTTTTCTCGCTGGTGGTCGGCTTCAACCTCCATGCGGCGTGGAGTGACGTGCTGGCGCCCGGATATGACGGATCGTCGGGCGATTCGTACGAGCGCGTCGAGACCCTCTACGGTCTGTCCGGCGGAATGCAGGGTCTCTCGCTCCTGGTCTGTGCCGTGCTGTTCATCAGCTGGTTCCACCGGGTTCGCGGCAACGCGCAGACCTTCGCCCCCGACGCGCACAGCAAGTCGAGCGGCTGGGCGGTGTGGGGGTGGCTCGTGCCCGTCGTGAGCCTCTGGTACCCGCGCCGCATCGCCCTGGACATCTGGGCCGCCAGCGGACCCGAACCCCACCTGGGGCTCGCCAAGCCCCCCTCGCGCGCCCTGATCAACGCCTGGTGGACTCTGTGGCTCGCCACCTTGTTCTACGGGAATCTGGCGTCGCGGAGGTACGAGGGGGCGGTGGACGGGGCCGACGTCCAACGGGCGGTCGCGGAGCTGATGGTGTCCGACGTCATCAACATCGCCGCCGCGGTGCTGGCGATCCTGGTGGTACGCCGGCTCACCTCGATGCAGCAGGAGAAGGCGAGGGCGTGGATGAGGCTGTACGGCGATCAGCCGGCGGGCACGCCCGACAGCGCGCTGCCCCGGCCGTGAACAGACGTCCCTGATGTCGCGGCCGGGGGTCGGAGGCGCGGTACGGAGGCGGGGTCCCGGCGGCGGGCGGGCCGCCGGAGCGTCAGAGGCGTTCCGGCGACCGGATCCCCAGCAGCGTCAGACCCTGCTGGAGGGTGCGCGCCGTGAGGTCGCAGAGGAAGAGGCGGTTCTCGACCAGGGCCGGTGACTCCGCCTTGAGGACCGGGCACTGGTCGTAGAACGTCGTGAACAGCGAGGCCAGTTGGTAGAGGTAAGCGGCGAGCTTGTGCGGCTCGTACGCCGTCGCCACCTCGGTCAGCACCTCACCGAACTGGTCAAGGTGCAGTCCCAGCGCCCTTTCCGCCGGGGCGAGTTCGAGTTCCGCGTGAGCGGCGGGGCCGACGTCCCCGGCCTTCCGTACGATCGACTGGATCCGCGCGTACGCGTACTGGATGTACACGGACGTGTCGCCGTGGAGCGAGACCATCTGGTCGAGGTCGAACTTGTAGTCCCGGACGGCCGACGTGGAGAGATCCGCGTACTTCACCGCGCCGATGCCCACCTGCTCGCCCCGCTCGGCGATCTCCTGCTCCGTGAGGTCGCGAGCCTTTTCCCGTACGACCGCCGTCGCCCGCTCGACGGCTTCGTCCAGCAGGTCCTCCAGCCGTACGGTCTCGCCCTCACGGGTCTTGAACGGCTTGCCGTCCTTGCCGAGCACCGTACCGAAGGCGAGCTGGACGGCCTTCGTTCCCTCGCCCAGCCAGCCGGCCCGCCGCGCCGTCTCGAAGACCATCTTGAAGTGCAGCGACTGCCGCGCGTCGACCACGTACAGCAGGGTCGTCGCGTCCAGCCGCGTCACCCGGTCCCGGATCGCGGAGAGGTCCGTGGCCGCGTACCCGTACCCGCCGTTCGACTTCTTGACGATCAGCGGCACCTGGTTGCCGTCCGGGCCCAGCACGTCGTCGAAGAACACGCACAGCGCGCCCTCGGAGCGGACCGCGACCCCGCTCTCCTCCAGGATCCGGCAGGTGTCCTCCAGCATGTCGTTGTAGCCCGACTCGCCCACGACGTCGGGGTCGTGGATCTCCATGTCGAGCTTGTCGAAGACGGAGTAGAAGTAGATCTTCGACTCGTCCACGAACTTCTGCCAGAGCGCGAGCGTCTCCTTGTCACCGGCCTGGAGCGCCACCACCCGGTCCCGCGACCGGGCCTTGAACTCCTCGTCGGAGTCGAAGAGCGCGCGCGAGGCCTTGTAGAGCCGGTTCAGGTTCGACATCGCCGTCTCGCCGTCGATGTCCCCGGCCCGGTGGTCCAGTTCGTGCGGGTGCTCCGTCAAGTACTGGATGAGCATGCCGAACTGGGTGCCCCAGTCGCCGATGTGGTGGCGCCTGACCACCTTCTCGCCGGTGAACTCCAGGATCTCGACCATGGCCGCGCCGATCACGGCCGACCGGAGGTGGCCGACGTGCATCTCCTTGGCCACGTTCGGCTGCGCGTAGTCGATCACCGTCGTGCCGGGGTGGGCCGCGAAGGGCACCCCGAGCCGGTCGTCGGCGGCCCGCGCGGCCAGCGTCTCCGTGATCGCCCGGTCGGTGAGCGTGATGTTCAGGAAACCGGGTCCGGAGACCTCGATCTCCTTGATCACGTCGTTGGCCGCCAGCGCGGCGACGACCTGGCCGGCCAGCTCCCGCGGGTTGCCCTTGAGCTTCTTGGCGAGCGCCAGGATGCCGTTGGCCTGGAAGTCCGCCCGGTCGCTTCGACGCAGCAGCGGATCGGCGGAGCCGGCCTCCGGCAGAGCTGCCGAGAGGGCGTCCGCGATGCGCTGATCGACGGTCGAGGCGAGGGAAGTGACCGGGGCCATGGCGGGGAGCCGTTCCTGTCGGGTACGGGGAGTCGCCCCAAGTATCCCATGGGCCATCAATCGATTTTCGCTCTGTCACCGGGACCTGGGACAATGACGGTCGCCGGTTTTTCTGGGGCGTAGCTGAAAGAAGGACGTGCCGATCGTGGCTCAGAGCACCGAGGCCGACTGGGTCTCCCGTTTCGCGGACGACGTCATCGCCGAGTCGGAGCGGCGTGCGCCTGGGAAACCCGTCGTCGTCGCGTCCGGAATCTCCCCCTCGGGCCCGGTGCACCTGGGCAACCTGCGGGAGGTCATGACCCCGCACCTGGTCGCGGACGAGATCCGCCGCCGCGGGTACGAGGTCAGGCACCTGATCTCCTGGGACGACTACGACCGCTACCGCAAGGTGCCGAACGGCGTCCCCGGCATCGACGCGTCCTGGGCCGAGCACATCGGCAAGCCGCTGACCTCGGTGCCCGCCCCGGCCGGGTCGGCGTACCCGAACTGGGCCGAGCACTTCAAGGCCGCGCTGATCGGGTCCCTGGGCGAGCTGGGCATCGAGTACGACGGGATCAGCCAGACCGAGCAGTACACGGCCGGGACGTACCGCGAGCAGATCCTGCACGCGATGCGGCACCGCGGTGACATCGACGCGATCCTCGGGCGCTACCGGACGAAGGACAAGGACAAGGCGGCGGGGGACGGGGCTGGGGCTGGGTCCGGGTCCGGGGCCGGGCCCGGTGCCGGGGCTTCCAAGGCTCCCGGCAAGCAGCAGCAGAAGAAGCCCGAAGAGGCCGAGCTGGAGGCCGCCGAGGGCTCCGGCGCGGCGGAGGAGGACGACGGCAGCGGCGGGTCCGCCGGCTACTTCCCGTACAAGCCCTACTGCGGCGGCTGCGGCAAGGACCTGACCACCGTCACCGCCTACGACGACGACACGACCGAGCTGACGTACACCTGCACCGCGTGCGGCTTCTCCGAGACGGTCCTGCTGAGCGAGTTCAACCGCGGCAAGCTCGTCTGGAAGGTCGACTGGCCGATGCGCTGGGCGTACGAGGGTGTGATCTTCGAGCCCTCCGGCGTCGACCACTCCTCGCCCGGCTCGTCCTTCGTCGTCGGCGGCCAGATCGTGCGCGAGATCTTCGACGGCGTCCAGCCGATCGGCCCGATGTACGCGTTCGTGGGCATCTCCGGGATGGCGAAGATGTCGTCCAGCAAGGGCGGCGTGCCGACGCCTGCCGACGCCTTGAAGATCATGGAAGCGCCGCTGCTGCGCTGGCTGTACGCGCGCCGCAGGCCCAACCAGTCTTTCAAGATCGCCTTCGACCAGGAGATCCAGCGGCTGTACGACGAGTGGGACGCCCTGGAGCGGAAGGTCGCCGACGGTTCCGTGCTGCCGGCGGACGCCGCCGCGTACGGGCGCGCCACGGGCACGGCGGCCGGTGAGCTGCCGAGGACGCCGAGGCCGCTGCCGTACCGCACCCTCGCCTCCGTCGTGGACATCACGGCGGGAGCCGAGGAGCAGACCGTACGGATCCTCAGCGAGCTGGACCCGGAGCGGCCGCTGACCTCGCTGGACGAGGTACGGCCCCGGCTGGACCGCGCGGAGAACTGGATCACCACACAGGTGCCGGCCGAGGCGCGGACGGTCGTGCGCGACGAGCCCGACAAGGAGCTGCTGGGCTCGCTGGACGAGCAGGCGTCGGAGTCGCTGCGGCTGCTGCTGGACGGCCTCGACAGTCACTGGTCGCTGGACGGGCTGACGACGCTCGTGTACGGCGTGCCGAAGGTGCTCGCGGGGCTGGAGGCGGACGCCAAGCCGACGGCGGAGCTGAAGGTCGCGCAGCGGACGTTCTTCGCGCTGCTGTACCGGCTGCTGGTCGGCCGGGACACCGGGCCCCGGCTGCCCACGCTGCTGCTCGCGGTGGGGGCGGACCGGGTGCGGAGGCTGCTGGGGGCGTGAGGGGGAGCGGGGGTACGTGAAGGGGGCCCCGTCCGGCTGATGCGCCGGGCGGGGCCCCTTTTTGCGCGGTGCTGCTAGGCGATGTGCTCGGCGTCCAGCTCTTCCTGGAAGCGGTACGGGAAGTCGTTCAGGTACTTCTTCAGCGAACCCTCGTTCAGCGGGCCGCCGTTGCGTCCCTGGAGCCCGTAGAGGTCCATCAAGTAGATCGCGAACTGCCGGGCGTTCGGCATCTCGTTGTTCTCCTTGACGTACTTCCGGAAGGCGGCGAAGTACGCCTCCTCGCGGTTCATGCCCTCGGGCAGGCTGGGCGCGGGCTGCTGCTCCTCGCGCTGGTCCTGGACCATGGCGTCGGGGAGGTCGTCCGTCGCCGGGTCCGGTCCGAAGGGGGCGCCGGTGCCCGCCGGCTGGCCGGGGACGCCGCCGAGCGGGCGGCTGCGGCCGGGACCTGACGGGATCATCACCTGCGAGGACTCGGGGACGTCCGCGTAGGTCGGGTTGTACGAGCCCTCGTACGCGCCGTCCGGGACCAGCGGGGCGGCGAACCACGGGCTGACGGGGGCGGCCACCTGCTCGGCCTGCTCGACCTGGCCGACCTGGCCGACCTGTTCGGTCTGCTCGACCACCTGACCGGCCTGGGCGGCCACGGTCTCGGGGTGCTCCTGCGGGCCCTGGGGTTCCTGGGGAAGCTGCGCCTGAGTCTGCTGCTGGAGTTGCTGGAGTTGCTGGAGCTGCTGGAGCTGTTGGAGTTGGTCCTGTAGCTGCGCCTGCATCTGCGCCTGCGCCTGGACTTGGGGCTGACCCTGCGCCGGAAGCTGTGCCTGGGGCGGGAGTTGCGCCTGCGGTCCGGCCTGCGCCGCACCCGCCGTCATCTCGCCCTGCCCCTGCGGGAGTTCCGCGGGCCGGGGCGCGGGCGGCAGCAGCATCGGCTCGATCCCGGCCGCCGCCAGGCCCGCCGGGGCGGTGTCCGCGAGCGGCACCCCGTACTTCGCGAGGCGCAGCGGCATCAGCGACTCGATCGGCGCCTTGCGCTTCCAGCCGCGCCCGAACCGCGCCTGGAGACGCGACTGGTAGATGAGCCGGTCCTGTTCGAGCTTGATGACCTGCTCGTACGAACGCAGCTCCCACAGCTTCATCCGGCGCCACAGCATGAACGTCGGTACGGGGGACAGCAGCCAGCGCGTGAGCCGCACGCCCTCCATGTGCTTGTCGGCCGTGATGTCGGCGATCCGGCCGACGGCGTGCCGCGCGGCCTCGACGGCGACGATGAACAGCAGCGGGATCACCGCGTGCATCCCGACACCCAGCGGGTCGGGCCAGGCCGCCGCGCCGTTGAAGGCGATGGTGGCCGTCGTCAGGATCCAGGCCGCCTGGCGCAGCAGCGGGAAGGGGATACGGATCCACGTCAGGAGCAGGTCCAGCGCGAGCAGGACGCAGATGCCCGCGTCGATGCCGATCGGGAAGACCAGTGAGAACTTCCCGAAGCCCTTCTCCTCGGCGAGTTCGCGCACGGCGGCGTACGACCCCGCGAAACCGATCGCGGCGATGACCACCGCTCCGGCGACCACCACCCCGATGAGTATCCGGTGCGTGCGTGTCAGCTGCATCGCGGCCACCCGCGATCCCCTCCCGAATTCGGCCCCGTGGCTCGACACCCCCGGCGCGTCGATCACACGGACCGCACGGGGACTTCGACCTCTGGCGGGGCACAGCCTGGCACATGTGTGCGGACGGCGTGGCGTGTGGCGTGGAGCCCGGCCGTCCGGTAAGGGCAGGGCTCCGTGGAAATGGGGAGATAACGACGCGGAGCGGCCGCGAAACGATGTCAAACCGTTTTGGGGCGGCGGGACCGGCGGGACGTTCGCGGGACGTTCGTAAGAGAGGGGCGGTGCGTCCTAGGACTTGGCGCTCGACGACGGGGAGGCCTTCTTCGACGCCGTGCCGCTCGCCGGGGCGTCCGGCGAGTCGCCGGACCCGGTGGCGACCTCCGTCACCACGCCCTGGGCCGCCGACACGGCGTCCTTCGTCAGGTCCGCGCTGCTCGGGGACTTGGCGCCCGCGTAGCCCGCGCCGTTGTACGTGAGGGTGACGACGACGTTCTCCGTACGCGCCACGACCGTCACGTACGCGAAGTCCTCGCCGGTCTTCCTGAGCGTGTACGTGACGACGCTCGCCTGGTCGCCGACGTCGGTCGACGGGGTCGCCTTCACGGACTCGGCGCCGTCCGTGGACGTCGCCGCCGCGAGCTCCTTGGTGAACTGCGCGCCCGCGCGCTTCGCGCCGGAGCCGAGGGTCACGTCGGAGTCATACCGTGTCAGGGACACGTCCAGCCAGCGGTACTGCGACCCCTTCACCCCGTTGTCGTCCAGGCCGTTCCAGGAGCAGCTGCTGCGGGTGGAGACGTCGCTCGACTTCCCCGCCGAACCGCCCTTGATCTTCGCCTTCGGCACCAGCGCGTCGACCGTCGCCCGGCTGATCGTGTCGCACGAGTCCGGGAGGCCGCTGTACTTCGCGGGCTCGACCGTGGCGGACGCCTTGGGGGCGGGGGCGCTGGAGGTGGCCGCTTCGCCCTTGTCATCGGAGCCGGACGAGCAGCCGGCGACGACGAGCATCACCGGGACGGCGGCGCAGGCGAGGAGGCGGGGGAGTCGCGAGGCTGATCGGCGCATGGTTCCTTCAGTGTTCCTTGGGTCGGTCAGGGCGGTCGGTGGCGTCGGTGGCGGTCAGTGGCGGTCAGGTGGTCGTACGGTCCTACGGTCGTACGGTCCGATCGGCCACGGTAACCGCCGCGCCGCGTGCGTGGCCCCCGCAACGGGAGGACGTCCGTCACCCGCGAGACCCGCGGACCGGGCGCGGGACCGGCTACTCGTTCATCTCGTCGGCGAGCTTCCGGGCCAGGCCACGTGCCCTTTCCTGGAGTTGCGCGCTGTCGGGGACGTCGGTGGGGTGGGCCGGCTGTTCGGTGTACTGGACGGTCACGATGACGTTCGATGTGCGGAACACCACGCTCACGGTCCGGTTCTGGGCGGCCGATCCGGACCGGGCGACGGCGTCGTCCAGGAAGGCCGCGTCGCCGAGACCGTCCAGGACGCGCGGCTGCAACCCCTCAACGGGCGCGCCGGGTGCGCCGGGTGCGTCGGAGGCCCCCGGCGAGCCGGGGGAGGGCGAGGTGGTGGCCGAGGGGGAGACGGTCTGGGGGGTCGTACCGGAGGCGGTGGAGGCGGTGGAGGCGGTGGAGGCGGTGGAGGTGTCGTCCGGGGAGGTGCCGTCCGTCGAGGAGGTGCCGGGGGACGGGGAGCCGGCGCCGTCGCCGTTGCCCGCGCCGTCGCCGCTGCCCGGGGCGGGCAGCTCCGCCGCCGACTCCTTGCGCGCGTAGACCTCCTGCGCCCGGTCGTCGTCGCTCACGGCGGGGTCGTACGACACCACGCGCTCGACGTCGATGACCAGCTGGTGGGAGGCGTCCGGGGAGTCGGCCTTCCAACTGCATCCGACGCGGCGGTCCGTGTCGTACGTCACGGCGGCCGTGCCCCGGTAGATCTTCTCCTGCTGCTCCTCGGCGAGGCCGGGGGTGGTGGGCAGCAGCTCCTGGAGCGTGGCGAGCGGCACGGATCCGCAGGGCTCCCGGAGCGTGCGGTACTTGCCCGGTGAGGCGACGGGGGTGGGGCCGCCCGGCTTGGGGTCGGTCGGGGAACCGTCGCCGCCTCCGGCGCCGGTACAGCCGGCGGCCACCGCCACGAGGAGCGCCACCAGGCCGGGTACGTACGCCTTTCGCGCGTTTCGCTGCACGGTCCCGGGCTCCGTTCTGTACGAGGTGCTGCACGAGCTGCCGCACGAGGTGCTGTGAAGGGGGTGCTGCTATGGGGTGGGGCGGGTGCCGGGCGGGCGGCCCGCGTGGTTCCCGTACGCACCCCGGGCGGGTCCCCGCACGTGGTCGCGCGCGGGGGGCCGACGGGAGGCCGTACGAAAACAGTTTGCCGCCGCCTGACGGTCGATGGACACAATGTGTATCGCACGCGCCGCCGTCGATGCTGGTCGGGTGGGTCTTTTGACTGCCGCGGTTCCGGTTTTTGCGCTTTCTGACTTTTCGGGGGATCGAGGAATTATGTCGTACGTAGAGGTACCGGGTGAGAACGTCCCGATCCGCATGTGGACGGACCCGGCGTCGGTCGAGGACATCGCGATGCAGCAGCTGCGGAACGTCGCCACGCTGCCGTGGGTGCGGGGCCTGGCCGTGATGCCGGACGTGCACTACGGCAAGGGCGCGACGGTCGGCTCGGTCATCGCGATGCAGGGCGCGGTGTGCCCGGCGGCGGTGGGGGTGGACATCGGCTGCGGCATGTCGGCGGTGAAGACGTCCCTCACGGCGAACGACCTCCCGGGCGACCTCTCCCGCCTCCGCTCCCGCATCGAGCAGGCGATCCCGGTCGGCCGGGGGATGCACGACGAGGCGGTGGACCCGGTCGGGATGGACGGCTTCCCGGCGGCGCGGTGGGACGACTTCTGGGAGCGGTTCGACGGAATCGCGGAGGCGGTCAAGTTCCGTCAGGACCGGGCGACGAAGCAGATGGGAACGCTCGGCGGGGGCAATCACTTTTGGGAACTTTGCCTCAATACGGACAACTCGGTCTGGATCATGCTGCACTCGGGTTCCCGCAACATCGGCAACGAGCTGGCGGACTATCACATCCAGCAGGCCCACAAGCTGCCGCACAACCAGGGGCTGGTCGACCGGGACCTGGCTGTCTTCGTCGCGGACACCCCGCAGATGGCCGCATACCGGAACGACCTCTTCTGGGCGCAGGAGTACGCCAAGTACAACCGGGCGATCATGATGGCGCTCTCGCAGGACGTGATTCGCCGCGAATTCCGGAAGGCGAATGTGACCTTCGGAGAGGTCATTTCCTGCCACCACAACTACGTGTCCGAAGAACGCTACGACGGAATGGACCTTCTGGTGACACGGAAGGGTGCGATCCGCGCCGGAAGCGGCGACTTCGGCATCATTCCCGGGTCGATGGGGACCGGCTCGTACATCGTCAAGGGACTCGGAAACAAGGCGTCGTTCAATTCGGCGTCGCACGGCGCCGGCCGGCGGATGAGCCGGAACGCGGCGAAGCGCCGGTTCACGGCCCGGGATCTGGAGGATCAGACCCGGGGCGTGGAATGCCGTAAGGATGCGGGTGTGGTGGACGAGATTCCGTCCGCGTACAAGCCGATCGAAAAGGTGATCGAGCAGCAGCGGGACCTGGTGGAGGTCGTCGCGAAGTTGAAGCAGGTCATCTGCGTGAAGGGGTGAACCGCCGGGTTGGGCGAGTGGGGCGGGGGCTGTGTGGGGCCCGCCCGTTGGGTCACAGTTCTCGGTGGACCTTTGTGTTGGACGCCTGGGCGCGGGGGCGGACCACCAGGAGGTCGATGTTGACGTGGCTGGGGCGGGTGACCGCCCAGGTGATCGTGTCCGCCACGTCGTCCGCCGTGAGGGGCTCCGCGACTCCCTCGTACACCTTCGCCGCCCTCTCCTCGTCGCCGTGGAAGCGCGTGGTGGCGAAGCCCTCCGTCCTGACCATGCCCGGCGCGATCTCGATGACGCGGACCGGGGTGCCGACGATCTCCAGGCGGAGGGTCTCGGCGAGGACGTGCGCGCCGTGCTTCGCGGCCACGTAGCCCGCGCCGCCCTCGTACGTCGCGTGGCCGGCGGTGGAGGACAGGACGACCACCGTGCCGTCACCGGTCGCGGTGAGCGCGGGCAGGAGCGCCTGGGTCACGTGCAGCGTGCCGATGACGTTCGTCTCGAACATCTGGCGCCACTCGGCGGGGTCCCCGGTGGCCACGGGATCGGCGCCGAGCGCGCCTCCGGCGTTGTTGACGAGTACGTCCACCGAGCCCCGGCCTTCGAGGTCGGCGGCGAAGGCGTCGACGGCGGCGCGGTCGGTGACGTCAAGGGTGTGGGCCGTGGCGCGGTGTCCGGCGGCGGTGATCTCCTCGGCGAGGGCCTCGATCCGGTCCTTGCGGCGTGCCGTGACGACGACGTGGTACCCGGCGGCGGCGAGCTGCCGCGCGGTCGCGGCGCCGATGCCGCTGCTCGCTCCGGTGATGACGGCGGTGCGGGTGGTCTCCGGGGCGGTCATGGCGTAACCCTTCGTGCGTGTGAGCGACAGAGCCCCAGGATAGGCGGGCGGTGAACGCCTCGCGGGGGCGGTGGGCCGCCCCGTGGGGGCGTTCGCGGGCTGCCACGCGGGTGAGAGGGGGGCGCGCCGGGCTGACGGGTGGTCAGGATCGCGGTGTGATGATGATTATGTTCGCGCCATGAGTGTCATGCGTAGGTCGCTCCTGGTCGTGGTGTCCGCCGTCACGGCGCTGGTGATGGGCGCGGGGTCCGGTACGGCGGTGGCTCCCGGCCCCGGTTCCGCTCTCCCTCCGGCATCGGACCCCGCTCCCGCGCCGATCGCCCCCGAGGCCGACCTCGCCCACCACGGGCAGGTGTCGTTGCGGGACGGGCAGCTGCACGTCCGGGTCGGTTCCGAGAACCACGGCCCGTCCGGGCTGCCCGACGCGACCGTACGCCTGGACTTCTCGGTCCCCCTGGCACCCGGCCAGGCGTTGCCCCCCGCCTGCCTGTGGGGCGGGGACAGGACGGTGCTGTGCCGTACGGGCGAACTGCGGGCGGGCGGACGGGCCCGCGGAACCGCGCTCGACCTCGTGGCGCCGGGTGCCCCGGCCGAGGTGGTCGTGGACGTCGACACCGCGTGGAACGGCGGCGCGAGCGACCGTAACCCCGAGAACGACCACCACCGCGTGCTGGCACCGGCGACCGGCGACCCGTACATCTTCTGATCCTGATACCGATACCGATACCGATCCCTGATGTGGGTTCGGCCCGTCACGCCGCCGCGTGGTGTCCGAACTCGCGGACCGCCTCCTCGACGATCGCCGCCAGCCTCGTGTGGTGCGCGCCCCGCCAGTACACGCGTTCGCACGACTCGCACTGGGCGAATACGTCGTACGTACGCTCCGTGCCGCGCTCCAGCTGTTCCCGTACGGCCTCCTTGTCGGCCGGGCCGAGCACGCCGTTGCAGGCGGTGCAGCGCGTCCACGGGGTGAGCGTGGGCGCGAAGCGCTCCAGCACGTCGCGGAGTTGGTCGTCGGGCCGGTCGCTGTAGATGTACGCCCCGGCCCAGAGCTCGCGCCGCCGCAGGAGCCCCCGGTCCCGCGAGAGCATCACCCGGCGCTCGGTGGCCGACAGCGTGGCCAGGGCCGGATCCCCGAGGTCCTCGCTCTCGTACGCCGCGTCGATCCCCAGCAGCCGCAGCCGCCGGGCGAGCGTCCCGAGGTGCACGTCCAGCAGGAAGCGCAGGGGCGCTCCCGGGACCTGTTGCGGCCGGGCCACGCCCCGTACCTCCACGGTCTCGCCCTCGGCGGGGATGTGGGAGAAGGGCACGGGCCGGCCGTCCACCAGCGCGGGGCCCGCCTCGGTGAGCGGGATGCCGAGCGACTCCACGACGTGGCCCAGGGTGGACGAGCCGTCGGTGACGAGGGTCGTGGGGCCCTGGCGCCGGGCGGACGCGACGAAAAGGTGCAGGTCGGGGGCGACGCTGAGCTGGATCTCGGGTCCGTTCACGCCGTCAGGATGTCACCGGGGGAGGTAACGGGCCAGGCAATTGCGGGCGTACGGGTGCGGGGCGTGCGGCTGCCGGGTGTACGGGTGCCGGGTGTAGGGGCGGGTGAGGTGACGGGGGCCGGGTGCCGGGTGCCAGCTGTGACGTTCCGCCGTTCACGTCGGTATGTGCGGCGACTCCAGGTCCAGCCGCCAGTTGTTGCACCGCATGGGGTGTCCCACCGGGTACTCGAAGTCGCACTCCCCCTGGAGGACGAAGCCCGCCCTGCGGCACACCCCGTTCGACGGCGGATTCCCCACGGAGGGGAAGGCGTGCAGGTAACGGTGTTTCTTCGTGGCCCGCGCCGCCTCCACCACGGCCCTGGTCGCGGCGACGGCCAGCCCCCGGCCCTGGAACGCGGGCAGCACCGTCCACCCCGTCTCGTACACCTGCTCGCCCTGCCAGGTCTGCTCCCAGAACCCGATCGTGCCGACGGCCTCCCCCGACGACGGCAGCACGACACGGAACATCCGGCCCCTGTTCGTACGGTCCGCGCTCAGGGCCACGTAGCGCGCGTGCCGCTTGAGAAGCGCCTCCTCGGTCTCCGGGCCGCCGAGGTGGTGCATCAACTCCGGCGCGTTCGCGGCGCGGAGCAGGCCCAGGTCGTCCTCCGACCAGGGCTCGATCCGTACCGCCGGTGCTTCGATGTCCATGTCTCGCACTGTAGGACCTGGGTCTGACAATCGGGCGTCGGTGCTGCTGGGGGCCGGTTCTGTCGCGGTCCGGTCTTTACGAGCCGGTGTGCGGCGGGCGGCCCGCGAGCAGGTTCCAGCGTCCGCCGCGTCCGCTCAGCTCGACGGCGGACAGGGGGCGTACGTCGATCCGCCAGAACGCCTCCGGAGGTGCGCCGAGGGCGTGCGCGGTGGCGGCGCGGACGACGTCGGGCTCGGCCACGGCGAGGACGCGCCGGCGGGGGTCGTCCTGGCCGGCCCCGCCGCCCGCCGACGCGTCCGGCAGGGCGTCGAGCCATTCGCCCACGCGGGTCAGCAGGGCCAGCAGGGACTCGCCGCCGTGGGGGGCGGCGGCCGGATCCGCCAGCCAGGCGGCCACCGATTCCGGCTCCTCCGCGGCCACTTCGTCCAGCGTGCGGCCCTGCCAGCGGCCCATCGCCCAGGGGGCGGGGCCGGTCAGCGGCACGGCGGCGGCGTCCAGGCCGAGGGCGCGGGCGGTCGTGTGGCAGCGCCGGGTGGGGGTGACGTAGAGCCGGGACGTACGGGGGAAGCTCTCCCGTACGGCTTCGGCCTGCCGCAGCCCGACGGGATCGAGCCCGTCGTCCGCGCCCGGGCCGGCGTCACCCGCCGCCTGCGCCTCCGCCGCCTCCCCGAAGCGCGCCTCGCGCAGCGCCGTGCTCAGGGCCGGTGCGATCAGCAGCACCCGGGTGGTGGTCATACGGCTCCCCTCGTCCGCCCCGCGCGTACCGGTCGCCGGGACCGGCCACGGGTCCGACCGTCGTCGGACAGGCCCCAGTTCAGCACGGGCCGCGCGGTGCGGGCGCGGGCGCCTCGGGGTCGCCTGTGCCCTTGTCCTCAATCGCCGGACGGGCTTGATTTTCAAGCCCGTCCGGCGATTGAGGACAACGGGTGGCCGTTCACGTCAACGCCGTTCACGCCGTATCGCCCTCGCCCAGGGTGCCCGTGGCCCCCCAGGGCCACTTCGCTAGAGTGCGAGGTCGGTCTTCCCCCAGCTCAGAGGTGCCGTAGTGAGCCCCGCAGCCCCCGCGTCCCCGCCGCCGGCGCCCTCCGCGCCCCCCGTGTGCGTGGTCGGGATCGGCGCCGACGGGTGGCGCGGGCTGTCCGTCGCGTCCAAGGACGCGCTGCGCGACGCCGACGTACTCGTCGGCGGGCCGCGCCAGTTGGACCTCCTCCCCGACGAGTGCGGCGGCGAGCGGGTGGCCTGGCCCGCGCCCCTGCGGCCCGCCGTGCCCCGGCTGCTGGCCGCACACGCGGGGCGCAGGATCGCCGTGCTGGCCAGTGGCGACCCGATGTTCTACGGCATCGGCCGCGCCCTCTCCGAGGAGGTGGGCGCGGCGGCCCTGCGGATCCTGCCCCACCCCTCCTCGGTGTCGTACGCGTGCGCCCGGCTCGGCTGGCCGGTGGAGGACACCGAGGTCGTCACCCTCGTCGGCCGCCCCGCGGCGCGACTGGCCGCCGCGCTGTACGACGGCCGCCGTGTCCTGGTGCTCAGCGTCGGCGCCTCGACCCCCGCCGAGATCGCCGCGCTGCTCCGCGACCGGGGGTACGGGCCCAGCCGGCTGCACGTCCTGGAACAGCTCGGCGCCGAACGCGAACGCCACACCGTGGGCGCCGCGCACGACTGGGCGGAACCGGCGGGCGACCCGCTCAACGTCGTCGCGGTGGAGTGCCGGAGGGACGCGGACGCGCCGCGTATCGGAGCCGTACCAGGCCTTCCTGATCATCTGTACGAACACGACGGCCAGCTGACCAAACGGCATGTACGCGCGGCCACCCTCGGCGCGCTGGCACCCGCGCCCGGCGAGCTGCTGTGGGACATCGGCGGCGGGTCCGGGTCGATCGCCGTCGAGTGGATGCGGACGCACCGCTCCTGCCGCGCCGTGTCCGTGGAGCGCGACCCCGTACGGGCCGAGCGCATCGGCCGCAACGCGCACGCTCTCGGGGTGCCGGATCTGACCGTCGTGACCGGCGCCGCGCCCGCCGTGCTGGCGGGACTGCCGGTGCCCGACGCGGTGTTCGTGGGCGGCGGCCTGACCGCCCCGGGACTGCTCGACGCCTGCTGGGCCGCCCTGCCGGTCGGCGGGCGGCTGGTCGCGAACACCGTGACGCTGGAGTCCGAGGCGCTGCTGGCGCGGTGGTACGGGCGTTTCGGCGGCGAGCTGGTACGGCTCGCGGTGGCGCACGCCGTGCCGGTGGGCGGGTTCACGGGGTGGCGGCAGGCGATGCCGGTCACGCAGTGGGCCGTCACCAAGGGCGGGCGCGGGGAGTCCGTGGGGTCGGACGCTCCGGCCGCTTCTGTTGGGGCTGTTGGGCCCGCCGAGTCCGCCGAGTCCGCCGAGTCCGCCGAGCCCGTTGGGTCTGTTGCGTCCGCTGCGTCCGCTGAGTCTGGAGAAGAACGTTGACCGTGTACTTCATCGGCGCCGGGCCCGGCGCCGCCGACCTGATCACGGTGCGCGGCGCCCGCCGCCTCGCGGAGTGCCGCGTGTGCCTGTACGCGGGCAGCCTCGTCCCGCGCGAACTGCTCGACTCGTGCCCGCCGGACGCGCGTCTGGTCGACACGGCCCGCATGGACCTCGACGGCATCACGGACGAACTCGTGCGCGCCCACGCGGAGGGCCACGACGTCGCCCGGCTGCACTCCGGCGACCCGTCCGTCTTCAGCGCGGTCGCCGAACAGATGCGGCGCCTGGACGCGGCGGGGGTGCCGTACGACGTGGTCCCCGGCGTCCCGGCCTTCGCGGCGGCCGCCGCCGCGCTCAAGCGCGAGCTGACCGTGCCGACGGTCGGCCAGACGGTGATCCTCACGCGCGTCGCCCAGCGCGCCACCCCGATGCCGGAGGGCGAGGACCTGGCGACCCTGGGGCGCAGCGGGGCGCTCCTGGTGCTGCATCTGGCCGCCCGGTACGTCGACCGCGTCGTTGACGAACTGCTGCCGCACTACGGTCCCGACTGCCCGGCGGCCGTCGTGGCGATGGCCAGCCGGCCGGACGAACTGGTCCTGCGCGGCACGCTCGCCGACATCGCCGGCCAGGTGAAGGCGGCGGGCGTGGTCCGCACGGCCGTGATCCTGGTGGGCCGGACGCTGGCGGCGGAGACGTTCCGCGACAGCCACCTGTACTCGGCCGCGCGGGACCGGGACGACGACGGGCACGAGGATGTGCCGGTCGGGCGGAACAGCTCCTCCTGAGGAGCGAGCAGAACAGCTCCTCCTAAGGAGTGTGCGGAACAGCTCCTCCTAAGGATGTGGTCATGAAGCAGCCCCAGGACGTGGTCATGAAGCAGCCCCGCATACTCGTCGTCGGCGCCGGGATCGCCGGCCTGGCCCTCGTGCGCGCCCTGCGTGACCAGGGCCTCGGCGCCGAGGTGGTCGAACGCGATCCCGACTGGCGGACGACCGGCGCCGGCCTGTACCTCCCCGCCAACGCCGTACGGGCCCTGGAGCGCCTGGGCCTCGGTACGGAATTGGCCCGGCGCGCCCACCCGGTGACCCGCCAGCGGATGCTCGACCACCGGGGCCGCGTCCTGGCGGACTTTCCCGTCCGCGCGATCTGGGGCGGCGTCGGCGACTGCCTGGCGATCAGCCGCGCCGGCCTGCACGACCTGCTCCGCTCGGCGGTCGGCGACTCCGTGGTGCGGCTGGGCACCGGTGTCACGTCCGTGGACGACGCCGGTACGGTCACCTTCGCCGACGGTTCGTCGGAGACGTACGACGTGGTCGTGGGCGCCGACGGGGCCGGGTCGGCGGTGCGGCGCAGCGCGTTCGGGGGCGCGGAGCCGCGCTTCCTGGGGCAGATCTGCTGGCGGTTCCTCGCGCACGAGGATCCCGGCGCCCCGCCGGTCACCGACTGGACGGTGCGGCTGGGCAGCGGGGGCCGTACGTTCCTGACGGTCCCGCTGGGTGACGGGCACCTGTACTGCTACGCCGACGTCAACAGCGCGGAGCCGGTGGCCCCTGCGGGTGACTGGCGTGCGTTGTTCGCCGATTTCGCCGGGCCGGTGCCGTACCTGCTGGAGCAGGGGGTTGACGCGTACTTCGCGCCTCTGTCGGAGATCGACGACTCGGACTGGGCGCGGCCCCACGCGGTGCTGGTCGGCGACGCGGCACACGCGTGCTCGCCGAGCATGGCCCAGGGCGGCGCGATGGCGCTCGAAGACGTGCTCGTCCTGGCGGAGCTGCTGGGCGGGGCGGCGCGGGCGGGGGCGGCCGCCCGGACGGACATCGGGGGCGTACTGGCCGCCTATCAGGCCCGACGGGCGGACCGCGTGCGCTGGGTCCTCGGCCAGAACCAACGCCGCGACAAGGCCCGCAACCTGCCCACCCCGCTGCGGAACCTCACCCTCCGGATCGCGGGGGAGCGCCTCTTCAAGGCCAACCACGCCCCGCTGCACGCCGAAGCATGACGCCGTCCACGGAAGTGCCACGCTCGCCCCACCTGCTGATCCTCGGCGGGACCACCGAGGCGCGCCGTCTCGCCGAGGCGATCGCCGCCCGGCCCCACGGCGGCCCGCGTGTCACCACGTCCCTCGCGGGGCGGGTCGCGCGGCCGACGCTGCCGCCGGGCGAGGTGCGGATCGGGGGGTTCGGCGGCCCCGAGGGTCTGGCCGACTGGCTGCGCGCCCACCGGGTGACCGCGCTGATCGACGCGACCCACCCGTTCGCCGCCACGATCAGCTTCAACGCGGCCCGCGCCGCCGCCTCCGCGCACGTACCCCTGCTGGCCCTCCGCAGGCCCTCCTGGACCCCGGCGGACGGCGACAACTGGCACGGCGTCGGCTCGCTGGAGGAGGCGGCCGACGCGCTCACCACGCTGGGCGCGCGCCGGGTGTTCCTCACCACGGGACGGACGGGGCTGTCGGCGTTCGCGGGCGGGGACGGCGGGATGTGGTTCCTCGTCAGGTCGGTGGACGCGCCGGAGCCGCCGTACCCCGCACGCATGGAAACCCTGCTGGACCGCGGCCCGTTCACCCTCGCCGGCGAGCGCGAGGTGCTCCGGCGGTACGCGATCGACGTCGTCGTGACCAAGGACAGCGGCGGCGAGGCCACCGCGCCCAAGCTCACGGCCGCCCGGGAGGCCGGCCTCCTGGTGGTGGTCGTCCGGCGCCCGCCGGTCCCAAAGGGCGTGACCGAGGCGGCGACCCCGGCGGAGGCCCTGGCGTGGCTGGCCCGGCACATGTAGCGGTCCCACGGCGCGGCGGAGCCGGTGACCTGTCACCGTGCCCGGGGACCCGCCACCGCGACAGCGCCGACGGGGCCGTCCCGTCGCACCCTCAGCCCTCCGGGTACCGCCTCGGTGTCCACACGATCTGCTCGCCGTCGCCCTCGCCGCGCCGTACCGTCACCGTCTGGGTCGAGCCGATCAGCAGGATCGTGCGCATGTCGACCTCCGTCGGGTCGAGGTCGGCGAGGCGCACGATTCGGACGCTCTCCTCGGGGCCGCCGACATCGCGTCCTAGGACGACGGGTGTGTCCGGGGCGCGGTGCTCCAGGAGCAGTTCGCGTGCCTTGCCAACCTGCCAGGTGCGGCTGCGCGAACCGGGGTTGTAGAGCGCCAGCACCAGATCGGCCGCCGCCGCCGCGTGCAGGCGTTCGGCGATCACCTCCCACGGCTTGAGCCGGTCGGAGAGGGAGATCACGGCGTAGTCGTGGCCCAGCGGCGCCCCCGCGCGTGACGCGGCGGCGTTCGCGGCCGTCAGGCCCGGCAGCACCCGTACGGGCACCTCCCGGTACGGGTCCCTGGACGCCACTTCCAGTACGGCCGTGGCCATCGCGAAGACCCCGGGGTCGCCGGACGACACCACCGCCACCCGGCGTCCGCGCCGCGCCAGGTCGAGGGCGAACTCGGCCCGTTCGGACTCGACCTTGTTGTCGGAGGGGTGGCGGCGCTGCCCGGGCCGTACCGGAACCCGGTCCAGGTACGTGGTGTACCCCACGAGGTCCTGGGCGGCCGCCAGTTCGCCGCGCGCCTCCGGCGTCAGCCACAGCGGCCCCGCCGGGCCCGTCCCGACCACCACGACCTCACCGCGGGCTCCCGGTGCGGGAACCGCGTCGATACGGCTCGGGAGCACGGCCACCGAGAAGTACGGCACGGACTCCGGGTCGATGCCGGCGAGCGCGCCGGTGCGTTCGCCGGCCATCGTGGCGCGCTCCACGTACCGCGCGTCCGCCAGCCGGCCCGAGCGTTCGATCGCCCGCCGCACCGTGGGGAACGTACGGCCGAGCTTCATGACGACGGCGGAGTCGGCCGAGGCCAGCCGGGCGGTCAGTTCCTCCTCCGGGAGGGTGCCCGGCAGGATCGTCAGCACCTCCTCACCCTCGACCAGCGGAGTGCCGAGACGGGCCGCGGCGGCGCTGACCGAGGTGACGCCGGGGACGACCTCCGTGGGATAACGGTGGGCCAGCCGCTTGTGCATGTGCATGTACGAGCCGTAGAAGAGCGGGTCTCCCTCGGCGAGGACGGCGACCGTACGTCCCGCGTCCAGGTGGACGGCGAGGCGGGCGGCGGACTCGGCGTAGAAGTCCTCCATGGCGCCCTGGTAGCCGCCGGGATGGTCGGTGGTGCCGGTGGTGACCGGGTAGACCAGCGGCTCTTCGATGTGGTCGGGACGCAGGTGCTCGGCCGCTATGGACCGCGCGATGGACCGGCCGTGGCGGGCGCTGTGATAGGCGATCACGTCGGCCTCGGCGATGATCCGCACGGCTCGTACGGTCATGAGGGACGGGTCGCCGGGGCCCAGGCCGACTCCGTAGAGGCGGCCGGTGGCGGCCGTGGGGGCAGCGCTGTTGTCGGTGGGGGGCGTGCCGGGGACGCTGTTCTCGCTCACTACTCTTCCTCGCTCGCGATCGCGTTGACGGCCGCCGCCGCTATCGCGCTGCCGCCGCGCCGGCCCCGTACGACCAGGTGCTCCAGCCCGGAGGGATGGGCGGCGAGCGCGTCCTTGGACTCGGCCGCGCCGACAAAACCGACCGGCACGCCGATGACGGCCGCCGGGCGCGGCGCGCCCTCCTCGATCATCTCCAGCAGCCGGAACAGCGCGGTCGGGGCGTTGCCGACGGCCACCACCGCGCCCTCCATGCGGTCCCGCCACAGCTCCAGCGCCGCCGCGCTGCGGGTGGTGCCCAACGCGGTGGCCAGGCCGGGCACGGACGGGTCGGACAGGGTGCAGACGACCTCGTTGTCCGCGGGCAGCCGCTTCCTGGTGACGCCGCTGGCGACCATGGCGACGTCGCACAGGATCGGCGCGCCCGCGCGCAGCGCCTCGCGGGCACGGGCCACCACGCCGGGGGTGAAGGCGAGGTCGCGCACGAGGTCGACCATCCCGCAGGCGTGGATCATCCGGACCGCGACCTGGGAGACGTCGGCGGGCAGCCCGGTGAGGTCCGCCTCGGCGCGGATCATGGCGAAGGACTGGCGGTATATCGCCGGGCCGTCCTTCTCGTAGTCGAACGCTGTGGACACTGGGGTCTCGCTCATCTCGTCTGGGTGGGGGTCGTCGTCCGTGCCGCCGCGACCGCGTCGGCGAGTTCCTGTCCCGCCGCGGTCGTACGGGCGTCTCCGTCGACGGAGACGTCGTAGGTGCCCTCGCCCGTCGCGACGACGTCCACCCAGGAGGTGCCCTGGGGGTGGCCGCAGCGGCGGGCGCAGCCGGACCAGTGGACGGGCAGGTCGGGGGGCGGCAGGTGTCCTCCGGGCGGGCGCAGGGCGCGGGCCGCGTCCGTCCGTACGTCGGAGAGCGCCTTGGCGCATCCGGGGCGGCCGGTGCAGGCGCCGACGCCGTGCCAGGGGGAGGCGGGGTCGGTGACCAGTCCGGCGGTACGGAGGCGGTGGAGCAGGTCGTCGGCGGTGTCGGGGGCGAGGCCGGGGACGATCACGCCGCGCCAGGGGGTGACGCGGAGGGTTCCGCGTGCCGTGGTTCCAGCGGCGCCCATGTCCGTGTCCGTATTCGCATCCGCCGTCGTTGCAGCCGCCTTTGCCGCAGCCGCCGTCCCCGCAGCCCCTGCCGCCGTCCGGAGCATCCGCCACTGGGCCGCGCTCAGCCGGCCGAGCGGGGCGTGGACGGACAGCGCCACCGTCCCGTCGGGGGAGCGGACCGCCCCCGGGGCCGGGGGGCCGGCCGCCGGTCCGGGCTGCCGGGCCGCCGCCGGTTCGCGCTCCGCCGGGATCCCCGCCTCCGCCAGCCGCGCGGTCACCGCCGCCTCCAGGCCGTGGCCGGCGGGCAGTTCCCGTACGCGCCAGGCGCCCGAGCCGCCCGCCGCCGCGACGGTGAGGAAGGTCTCCGCCGTCACGAGCGCCGCCCGGGCCGCGTCGGTGGCGGACACTCGCCAGCCTGACGGATTTGTCTGGATGTGCAGGGCGGTGGTGCCGTAGCGTTGTGCGAGCAAGGTCACATCAGCGCCCAACGCGGCCACATCGCCCCGGCCGTCGTCCAGCGCGAAGAGAAAACGTCCGGAGAGGGCTGTCGCGGTCGCGCTCGCGCACAGCAACTCGTCCAGTTCCTTCGACCACAACTGCACAGAGTGCGAAGAGGATCGGCCCCGGTCCTGGCCCCCCGCAGACCCCCGGCCGTCCAGCCCGGCCAGGGGCGAGGCGACGATGTTCCGTATGCGTTCGTGCGCCTCGGACGGCAGCAGTCCGGCGTCGTACAGCACCCGCGCGAGCTGCCCGCCACAGCTCTCGCCCAGCCCCCGCAGCTGGATGTTGCCCCGCGAGGTGATGTCCAGGTGTCCGTCGCCCAGGCGCTCCGCCGCGGACTCCAGCACCTCCGCCTGGTGGTGCGTCAACACCCCTGCGGGCAGGCGCAGTCGCGCCAGCCGACCGTCGTCGGCGGCGTGCAGCCGGAGCGCGCCGGGGCAGGCGTCACCGCGCTCCCGCACGGGAGCTTCGTCCCGGTTCACGGGTGTTGGCGAGGTGGGCGGCATGGCGGCGAGCATACCCACGTGTCCGCCGTCCGGCCCCGCCCGCGGGGGCCGCCGCCCTCCGGCCGCCGGTGTGCTCGTTCAGGCGCCCTCCCGGCCCGTGACCTGCACCACCTACTATGCAGACGTATGCAGACGGCGGGCCGCCAGGTCCGCCACCGCCAGCGACGGCGTCAGGGGAGGAAGCCCGGTGCGAATCCGGCGCGGTCCCGCCACTGTGAGCCCGGCAGCAGCCGGGTGAGTCAGGAACTCCCGCCGTCCTCCCACCGCCCGGGGCGCGGACCCCGAGGAAGGCCAGACGCCGCATGATCCTGCTCCTGTCGACCTCCGACACCGACCTGCTCAGCGCCCGCGCAGCCAACGGGGCGGGTGGCCCGGTCGAGTTCCGGTACGCGAACCCGGCCCGGCTCGCGCTGGACGACCTCCCCGCGCTGCTGGACGGCGCCGACCTCGTCGTCGTACGGCTCCTCGGCGGGCTGCGCGCCTGGCAGGAGGGGATCGACCTCCTCCTCGCCCACGACCGGCCCCTCGTCGTCCTCACCGGCGAACAGGCCCCCGACGCGCAGCTGATGGAAGCCTCCACCGTCCCCATCGGCATCGCCGCCGAGGCGCACGCCTACCTGGCGCACGGCGGGCCCGCCAACCTCGGCCAGCTGGCGCGGTTCCTCTCCGACACGGTCCTGCTGACCGGGCACGGCTTCGAGCCGCCCGAGCCCGCGCCGGCCTGGGGCCGGGTCCACCGCCGGGTGGAGACGCTGGACGCCCTCGGCCGCCGGCCGGTCGTCGCCGTGCTCTACTACCGCGCCCACCACCTGAGCGGCAACACCGCGTTCATCGACACGCTGTGCGAGGCCGTCGAAGAGGCGGGCGGGCGGGCCGTGCCGATCTTCGTCGCCTCCCTGCGCGCCCCCGAGCCCGAACTGCTCGAAGCGCTGGGCGGGGTAGACGTGATCGTCACCACCGTGCTGGCCGCCGGCGGCACCCGGCCCGCCGAGGCGTCGGCCGGCGGGGACGACGAGTCGTGGGACGCGGGCGCGCTCGCCGCGCTGGACGTGCCGATCCTCCAGGCCCTCTGCCTCACCAGCAGCCGCGCCGCCTGGGAGGAGAGCGACGAGGGGCTGTCGCCGCTGGACGCCGCGTCGCAGGTCGCGGTGCCGGAGTTCGACGGGCGGCTCATCACCGTCCCGTTCTCCTTCAAGGAGATCGACGAGGACGGTCTCCCGTCGTACGTCGCGGACCCCGAGCGGTCGGCGCGCGTCGCCGGGATCGCCGTACGGCACGGGCGTCTGCGCCACATCATGAGCCAGGACAAGCGCCTCGCCCTGGTGCTCTCCGCCTACCCGACGAAGCACTCCAGGATCGGGAACGCGGTGGGGCTCGACACCCCCGCGAGCGCCGTCGCCCTGCTGCGCCGCCTGCGGGAGGAGGGGTACGACTTCGGCGACGAAGAGGTCCCCGGCCTGGAGTCCGGTGACGGCGACGAGTTGATCTACGCCCTGATCGAGGCCGGCGGCCACGACCAGGAGTGGCTCACCGACGAGCAGTTGGCCCGCAACCCGGTCCGGATACCCGCCGCCGACTACCGGCGCTGGTTCGCACAGCTCCCCGCCGACCTGCGGGAAGCGGTCGAGCGGCACTGGGGCCCGGCGCCCGGCGAGATGTTCCTCGACAAGAGCCGGGTGGGCAACGGCGGCGACCCGGACGGCGACATCGTCCTCGCCGCCCTGCGGCGCGGGAACCTGCTCATCCTCATCCAGCCGCCGCGCGGCTTCGGCGAGAACCCCATCGCGATCTACCACGACCCCGACCTGCCGCCCTCGCACCACTACCTGGCCGCCTACCGCTGGATCCAGGCGTCCCAGGAGGACGGCGGGTTCGGCGCCGACGCCATGATCCACCTCGGCAAGCACGGCAACCTGGAGTGGCTGCCGGGCAAGAACGCGGGCCTGTCCGCCTCCTGCGCACCCGACGCGGCCCTCGGCGACCTGCCGTTGATCTACCCCTTCCTGGTCAACGACCCGGGCGAGGGCACGCAGGCCAAGCGGCGCGTCCACGCCACGCTCGTGGACCACCTCGTCCCGCCGATGGCGCGTGCCGAGTCGTACGGCGACATCGCCCGGCTGGAACAACTCCTGGACGAGCACGCCGCGATCGCCTCCATGGACCCGGCCAAGCTGCCCGCGATCCGCGCCCAGATCTGGACGCTGATCCAGGCGGCCAAGCTCGACCACGACCTCGGGGTGGCGGACCGCCCGGAGGACGAGGGCTTTGACGAGTTCATCCTCCATCTCGACGGCTGGCTCTGCGAGATCAAGGACGCGCAGATCCGCGACGGCCTGCACGTCCTCGGCGGCGCGCCCGCCGGGGACGCCCGGGTCAACCTGGTCCTGGCCATCCTGCGCGCCCGCCAGATCTGGGGCGGTACGTCGTCCCTGCCCGGCCTGCGCGAGGCCCTCGGCCTGGACGAGTCCGCCGCCACCCGCACCACCGCCGACGAGGCCGAGGAACAGGCCCGCGCGCTCGTGCGGGCGATGGAGGACGCCGGCTGGGACCCGGCCGCCGCGCCCCGTATCGCCGCGGGACACGGCCAGGCGGTCGCGGACATCCTCGACTTCGCCGCCCGCGAGGTCGTCCCGCGCCTGGCCGGCACCACCGACGAGATCGACCACGTGCTGCACGCGCTGGACGGCGGGTTCGTCCCGGCGGGCCCGTCCGGGTCCCCGCTGCGCGGCCTGGTCAACGTCCTGCCGACCGGCCGCAACTTCTACTCCGTCGACCCAAAGGCCGTCCCGTCCCGCCTCGCCTGGGAGACCGGCCAGGCGCTCGCCGACTCCCTCCTGGAGCGGTACCGCACCGACAACGGCGAGTGGCCCACCTCCGTCGGGCTGTCGCTGTGGGGTACGAGCGCGATGCGCACCTCGGGCGACGACATCGCCGAGGCCCTCGCGCTGCTCGGCATCCGGCCCGTCTGGGACGACGCGTCCCGCCGCGTGACGGGCATCGAGCCGATACCCACCGCCGAGCTGGGCCGCCCCCGCGTCGACGTCACCCTCCGTATCAGCGGCTTCTTCCGCGACGCCTTCCCGCACGCGATCGGGCTGCTGGACGACGCGGTCCGCCTCGCCGCCTCGCTGGACGAGCCGGACGACACCAACTTCATCCGCGCCCACGCCCGGGCCGACCTGGCCGAACACGGCGACGAACGGCGCGCCACCACCCGTATCTTCGGTTCCCGGCCCGGTACGTACGGGGCGGGCATCCTCCAGCTCATCGACAGCCGCGACTGGCGCACGGACGCGGATCTCGCCGAGGTCTACACGGTCTGGGGCGGGTACGCGTACGGCCGCGAGCTGGACGGCCGCCCGGCGCGCGGCGAGATGGAGACCGCGTACAAGCGCATCGCGGTGGCCGCCAAGAACACCGACACCCGCGAGCACGACATCGCGGACTCGGACGACTACTTCCAGTACCACGGCGGGATGGTGGCCACGGTGCGCGCGCTCAGGGGCACCGCCCCGGAGGCGTACATCGGCGACTCGACCCGCCCCGAGACGGTCCGTACGCGCACGCTGGTGGAGGAGACCTCGCGGGTCTTCCGCGCCCGGGTGGTCAACCCGCGCTGGATCGAGGCGATGCGCCGCCACGGCTACAAGGGCGCGTTCGAGCTGGCCGCGACCGTCGACTACCTCTTCGGGTACGACGCGACGACCGGCGTCGTGGCCGACTGGATGTACGACAAGCTGACGGAGACGTACGTACTGGATCCGGAGAACCGGCAGTTCCTCCAGGAGGCCAACCCCTGGGCGCTGCACGGGATCGCCGAGCGGCTGCTGGAGGCCGAGTCGCGCGGGATGTGGGAGAAGCCGGACCCGGCGGTCCTGGACGCGCTGCGGCAGGTGTTCCTGGAGACCGAGGGCGACCTGGAGGACAACGGCGCCGAGGACTGAGCGCGGGCGCCGACCAGAAGCGGCGGCCGGAAACGCGGGGCGGACGGGCCAGGTAGGTGTACGGACCAGGTGGTGTCCGCCCCGTGTTTCCCCCGCCGTCACTTTTCCTTCACTGCGGAGACTGTCCCTCCGCTTAGCTTCCTCGGTGAAAGCTGTGCCATTCATGAGGAGCTGCTGTGAACACACGCGTGCTTGGTACGCGATGGGGCGCACCCGTCGCCGCGGCCGTGACCGCCGCTGTCGCGACGATGGTGCTCAACCCGACGCTCGGTGCGTCGGCCGCTGCTCCGCACTCCGCGGCGAAGGCCAAGGCGCCCGCCGCGAAGAACGTCATCTTCATCAACGGTGACGGCATGGGAGCCGCCATGCGCGAGGCGGGGCGCCTGCACCTCGCCGGCCTGGAAGGCCAGTTGGCCATGGACCGCCTCACCGCGTCCGGCCAGCTCACCACCACCCCGCACGACCCGAAGGCCGTCGTGACGGACTCCGCCGCCGCGGCGACCGCGTGGGCCACGGGCGAGAAGACGTACAACGGCGCGATCAGCGTCGACGTGGACGGCAACCCGCTGGCGACCCTGGGCCAGCAGGCCAAGGCGGCCGGCAAGGCCACCGGCCTGGTCACCACCGCCCAGGTCACCGACGCGTCCCCGGCGGCGTTCTTCTCGAACACCGCCGACCGCGGCAAGCAGGACGAGATAGCCCGCCAGTACCTCGACGTCAGCAAGCCCGACGTCATCCTCGGTGGCGGCGAGGACTGGTGGCTGCCCGCCGGTACGCCGGGCGCCTTCAAGGACAAGCCCGCCGAGGACACGTCCGAGGCGAGCAAGGGCACCAAGGGCAACCTGATCCAGAAGGCCAAGAAGGCCGGCTACTCGTACGTCACGAGTGCGAAGGAACTGGACAAGGCGAAGAACGGCAAGATCCTCGGCCTGTTCGCCAACGAGGAGATGTTCCAGCAGCACCCCGAGGGCCAGGGCGACGTCTACAGCCCGGTCGTGGACCTCGGGACCATGACCAGCAAGGCGCTGGGCAGCCTGGACAAGAGCAAGAAGGGCTTCTTCCTCGTGGTCGAGGAAGAGGGCACCGACGAGTTCGCGCACTCCAACAACGGCACGCGCGTCCTCCAGTCGATGCAGCAGCTGGAGAAGGCCGTCGCGGTCGCCCGCGCCTACGTGGCGACGCACCCCGACACCCTGCTCGTCGTGACGGGCGACCACGAGACCGGCGGTCTCGCGGTCGAGGAGAACGACGCCGCCGACGAGTCCGGGGACGCGATCTCGGCCGAGGACGGGCCGTTCACCATTCGCGGCAGCGACCGTACGTTCACCATCGACTGGACCACGTCGGGCCACACCAGCGTGGACGTTCCGGTGACGGCGAGCGGGCCCCTCTCGGACCGCTTCTCGGGCAAGCACCCGAACACGTACGTGCACGACGTGCTGCGTCAGGTGCTGGCGCCGCGCCGCTAGCAGGCAGCAGACAGTAGGCAGCAGTCAGCAGTCAGCAGGGCGAAGCGAAGCACGACCGACCGCGGGCCCCGGGGAGTGATCCCCGGGGCCCGCGGCCGTGTACGACACGTGTCACCCGCCGCCCGACCGCGAATCCAGTTCGTCGGAAGAAACCGTTGATCAGTCAACTGACGTCCCCTAAGGTCGCGTTCATCGAACGACCGCCCCCGGTCGGGAGTGCACCACCAGGAGCCCAGCCGTCCCCGGACGGCGCCGAACAAGGGAGATCCATCATGGTCAAGCACTACGTCAAGTACGCGTTCAGCACACTCACCGCGGCCATGTTCGCCAGCATGGTCTGACGTTCGGCCCCGGCCTGGACCGGGAGGAAAGACCCGGTCCAGGCAACAGGAGGCCCCGTGTTCGGCACCGCCCTCAGTCAGCTCCGGTACGGCATGGCGGTCCTCACCAACCGCCGCATCCGCCCGCAGGACATAGAACGCATCGCCCACGACCTGATCGCGACCCTCGCCGAGTTCGGCGAACCGGGCGCGGACTCGGCCCTGCTGCCCGGCCAGGCGGGCTCGGTCGACCCCGCCGTACGACGGACCGTCACGGAACGCAGCCTGCGGGCCACCGCCGTGACCGCCGCCCGGCACACCGCCCACTACCGGCGGACGTTCGACGTCCTGGGACTTGACCCGGCCACCCTCACTCCGGAGACCTGGGACCGCGTCCCGGTCACCCCCAAAGAGGCCCTGCGCGCGCTGCCCGCCGCCTTCGTGTCCGCCGCCTCCACCCCCGCCCTGATGGCGCTCACCACCGGGACCAGCGGCACGCCCACCGCCGTCTGGTTCTCCCGGGACGAGGTGGAGATCTCGGTCGCCATGAGTACCGTCTCCGCCGTGCTCGGCATGGGCCTGCGGCCCCGCCACACCCTGGCGTACGCGGGCTGCTCCCGGGCGACCCTGCCGCTGCTCAACGTGGAGGAGTCGGTGACCCGTATCGGCGCCTCCTTCGTCCAGATCGGCACCGTGGACCCGGCCGTGGCGCTCGACCGGCTGGCCGCCCCGCTCGGCCTGCCGGGCAAGGCCCCGCAGATCACGCACCTCACGGTCTCCGCGTCCTACCTCGCCGCCCTCGTCGAGGAGGCGGAGCGGAACGGCTGGCACGCGTCGGACTTCGGCCTCGAATCCATCGGCGTCGGCGGTGAGGTGCTCTCCGACCCGCTGCGGGAGCGGGCCGCCGCCGCGCTGGGGGCCAGGATCACCACGGCGTACATGATGACCGAGAGCATCCCGTCGGGCGGGACGCCGTGCACCGAGGGACATCTGCACCACACCACCGAGTTCGGGCACCTGGAGATCCTCGACCCCGTGACCCACGAGCCCACGCCGCCCGGGTCCGTCGGCGTCATCGTGCAGACGCCGTACGTCCCGTACCGGGACTGCACGCTGCTGCTGCGGTACGCGACCGGCGACCTGGTCGCGCGCCCTGACGCCGAACCCACCTGCGAGCTGGCCCACTTGCCCGCGACCTCGCCCGTACTCGGCCGCTGGTCGGGTCCGCGGAGCGTCGCCGTACCCACCCGGTCGGTGCTGAACCTGCTGGAGTCGGAACCGGACGTCCCGCTGCCGGCGCGCTATGCCCTGGCCGACGGCCCGGGAGCCGGCCGCGCGGGGGCAGACAGCGCGGGGGCAGACAGCATGGGGGCCAACCGCGCAGGGGCCGACGGCCCGCGGGCCGACCGCCCGGGCAGCACCGTCCTTCACGTCCTCGTCCGCCGGCTGCCCGCCGCCGCCCTCCTCGGCAGGCTGGAGGAGCGGGCCACGGCGGCCGGCCTCGCGCTGGACGCCATCGTGCTCCACGACGATCCGGCGACGCTGCCGCCGACCGGCCCGGTCCGCGCCGATCTGCGCGAGCACACCTTCGAGTCGGCCCGCCCCGCCGCCGCACGCGTCGCGAGCCCCGCGTGAGTACGGCCGCCGCCCTCGTGGGCCTCAACGGAGCGGTCGCCGCGATCACGGCGGCGGGTGCCGTCTACTTCACACGCGTACGGATGCCCCGCCCCCCGGTCGGCAAGTACGAACTACCCGACGTCGCCGTGATGACCGCCGTCGTGGTGGTGGCTCCGCTGGCGTATCTGTCCATGCCCCGCACCCTGGTGGCCGTCGTCTTCGGCCTGGTCCTGTGCGCGGCGCTCCAGTTCACCCTCGCGCCGCTCATCGGCGGCGGGCGGGCCTGGCTCGCCTCGGTGGTCCCCGTGGCCGCCACCGCCGTGTGCGCGTTCGCGGACCTGCCGGTCGCCGTGACGGTCCTGACCGACATCCTGCTCGCCGTCGCCGTGGTGGGCGTGGCCAACATGTGGGCGCAGAGCGGGATGCGCTCCCTCCACGCGGCGTGGTTCGCGGGCGTCCTCTGCTGTTACGACCTGGTGGCGACCGGACTCACCTCCCTCATGGACCGGTTCGCGGCCCAGGTCATGGGACTGCCGTTCGCCCCGCTGCTGGCGGTCACCCAGGGCAGGCCGCCGGTGGCCCTCGGCCTGGGCGACCTGCTGCTCCTGGTGCTCTTCCCGCTGGTGGCGCTCAAGGCGTTCGGCCGGGCCGCCGGCCTTCTCGCGGCCGGGGTCGGCGTGGCGGTGTCGGCGGGCGTCAGCCTGCTGTTCGGCCTGGGCGTGCTGACGGGGGCGTTCCCGCTCCTCACCGCGCTGGGACCGCTGATCGTGCTCCAGCACGTGTTCTGGTCACGCGCCAGGTCGGGCGAGCGGACCACCGCCGAGTGGCGCGCGGGAACTCCGCGTCCGGCGGCGGTCGACATCCCCCGGGACCCCGACCCGGCACTGCTCCAGGCCCTCGAACCGACCGGCACGGACGCGCTGCGGGCGGACCTGTCCCCGGGCGACTGGCTCGCGGTGGTCGACGGCCGGGTGGTGGGCAGCGGGCAGTCGGCAGGCCGGGCCCGCAGAGACGCGCGGCTGCGCGGCTGCGAGTCGGTGCCTCTGGTACGGCAGCGGTGAGCCGTGCGGCGGTGAAGTTCGGAACCGAGGGCGTCCGGACCCCGCACAGGCCCTAGCCTGGCCGGGTGGCCCGAGTCGTGGAGTTGACTACGTACCCCGTCAAGGGATGCGCCGGTGTGGAGCTGACCGAGGCGCTGATGACCGAGGCGGGGCTCGCCCACGACCGCTGTTTCATGGTGGTCGACGGGGACGGGGTGTTCCGCAGCCAGCGGCGCGATCCGCGACTGGCGGTGATACGGCCGGGGATCGGCGCGAGCGGTGACCAACTGACGCTGGGGGTACGGGGCGTCGGGGACCCGGGCGTCGCGGATCCGCACGTGGCGGACCTGCGCGTCGAGGACCTGCCCGTCGCGGACCTGGGCGTCGAGGACCTGTGCGTCGACGTCGACCGTACGTCCCCGCCCGTCGACGTCGAGATGTTCGGTACGCCCTACCGCGCCGTCGACCAGGGCGAGGCGGCCGCCCGCTGGCTCACCCGCGTCCTGGGCGCGCCCAGCCGGCTCGTGCGCGTACCGCCCGACCACACCAGGGCGACCGACGGGCTGACCCCCGGCACCTGTGGCTTCGCCGACAGCGGAGCCGTACACCTCATATCGCGCGCGTCGCTCACCGCGCTCAACGCGCGCATCACGGAGGGCGGTGGAACGCCGCTCCCCATGTCCCGCTTCCGCCCGAACATCGTCATCGACGACGACCGGGCGCCGGAGGCCGGGGCCGGGACGGGCGACGTCTCCGTACCGCACCACGAGGACGGTTTCCGCCGGCTGACCATAGGCGACACGGAACTGGGCTTCACCAAGCTCGCCATCCGGTGCGCGGTCACCCTGGTCGACCAGCCGACGGGCGTACGCGTCGGGCCCGAGCCGCTGCGGACGCTCGCGCTGTACCGCAGGGCGACGGTGGGCGGGGTCGCGTTCGGCACCAAGTACGCGGTGCTGCGGCCCGGCAAGCTCGCGCTGGGGGACCTGGTGGACGTCACGGAGTGGGACGAGCCGCGGCTCTGACGCGGGGGTACGGCCGGGGTACACCCCCTAGGCTGAGCCGGCCCGGGCCCCCGCCCGGCCACCCGCCCCCGCCCCCCCGGAGAATGGTGCCGTGCCGCTGATCTCCCTCCGCCCCCCGAGCGACCTCGGCGACCCACCCCTCCTCCCGCCCCGCCCCAGCCCCCGCCAGGCCGCCCCCGCCCTCGCGCTGTTCGTGACGATCCGCGTCCTCTGCTTCGCCACCCTGCTCGTCTGGTCGCAGCTCGCCGGCCGGAGCGCCCACGACCTGCTCGCGCGGCGCTGGGACTCCCTCTGGTACGTACGGGTCGCCGACCTCGGCTACGGCTACACCCTGCACGCGCCGGACGGCCGGAACCTGTCCAGCATGGCCTTCTTCCCCCTCTACCCGTGGCTGGAGAAGGCGCTCTCCACGGTCCTGCCCCTCGGCCCCGCCGACGCCGGCCTGCTGATCAGCGCCCTGGCCTCGGTGGCCGCCGCCTGGGGCGTCTTCGCGGTCGCCGCGCACTGTTACGGCCGCGGGGCGGGCATCGTCCTGGTCGGCCTGTGGGCGGCGCTGCCCGTCGGGATCGTCCAGTCGATGGCGTACAGCGAGTCCCTGTTCGTCGCGCTCGCCGCGTGGGCGCTGTACGCGGTGCTCACCGGGCGTTGGATCGTGGCGGGTTCCCTGGCGTGCCTCGCGGGGCTGACCCGGCCGGTGGGTCTCGCGGTGAGCGCGGCGCTGATCGTGACGGCGGCGCTCGGCGCGCGCACCGCGCGGCCGACGGTACGGATCCTCGCCGGTTGCGCCCTCGCGCCGCTGGGGGCGGTGGGGTTCATCCTCTGGGTGGGCGCCCGGCAGGGGAGTCTCTTCGGCTACCTGGACGTGCAGTCCGGGTGGGGGAACGGCTTCGACGGCGGCCTGGCGTTCGCCCGCTTCCTGGCGGACGGCATCACGGGCACCCCGTCCGCCGCGCTCGCCGCCGTACTCCTCGTCGCCCTTCTTCTCCTGGCGGCGTGGCCGCACTGGATCGGCCTGCGCCAGTTCCAGCCGCCCGCGCTCGTGGTCTACAGCGCGGTGGTCACGCTCCTGGCGGTGGGCGCGGCGGGCTACTTCGGTTCCAAACCCCGGCTCCTGCTCCCCGCGTTCCCCCTCCTCCTGCCCCTGGCGGTCGTGCTGGCCCGCTCCCGCCCGTGGGTCACGTACCTCACCCTGACCGTGATGACGACGGTCGCCGCGCTGTACGGCGCGTTCTGGCTGAACGGTTCGGGCCCGCCGTGATCCCCACTCTGGAGCATTGATGACAGTTCGGTCCGAGAAGCCGTTCCTGTACGTCGTCGTCTGCGCGGCGGGCGTCGCGGGCGGTGTGGGTACGCTGATCAGCGCCGCGCACGCGCGGGGTTGGGCGGTCGGGGTGATCGCCACGCCCCAGGGGCTCGGCTTCATCGACGCCGACGCGGTGGTGGAGCGGACCGGCTTTCCGGTGCGGTCGGCGTGGAGGCGTCCCGGGGAACCGCGCCCGCTGCCGCCGCCGGACGCGATCGCGGTGGCGCCGGCCACGTTCAACACGGTGAACAAGTGGGCGGCGGGCATCTCGGACACGCTGGCGCTGGGGACGCTGTGCGAGGCGTACGGAACGGGCGTGCCCACGGCCGTACTGCCGTACGTGAACGCGGATCTGGCCGCGCACCCCGCGTACCACCGGAGCCTCGGTCAACTCCGCGAGATGGGGGTGCTGATCAGCGCCCTCGCGCCCCACCCGTCCGGGGAGAGCGGCGCCGAGGACGCCTTCCGGTGGGAGGAGGCGCTGGACCTGCTGGAGCCTCGGGTGTTCGGGTCCCGTAATGTCCCGTGATCCCGCCGAGCGCTGACGGCCTTCGATCCGGCCGAACGCTGACGGTCTTTTCATCCCGCCGAACGCCGACGGTCCTTCGCCGGACCGCCGCCCTCAGTGCTGGTCCAGCCAGATCACGATCCCCGTCAGGTCGTTGAGCACCGCCGCGACCCCCGCCCTGATCGCCGCCGCGCACCGCGCCGCCGTGAACGACGCCGGGTCGTACGTCGAGGACGCGCCGAGCCCCTCCCCGCGGAAGGACGCGCCGGACCAGTCGACCGCCGTGACATTGCCCGTCGGTTCGGCCAACTCCGCGCCCACCACGAGGAACGGCTGGGACAGGTGGTTGGGGGTGACCATCGCGAGCGGGTCCACCAGGTCGTTGCCCGCGCTGACGATCAGGTCCGGGGCCATGTCCATGGCCTTGGTGATGCTGGGGATGTAGTCGGAGGGGCGGTCGGCGACCACGGTCCTGAGGTCGACGTCCTCGTCCCCGGCCCAGTCCTGGACCGCCTTCACCAGGGCCTTGGTCGGGCGGTCGTCCCCCGTGGTGAGCAGGACCACCCGGTAGTCCTCGGACGGGTGAACGTCGTTCCACGAGCCGGGCCGTGGCGTGACGGTCGCCTCCGGGGCGGGCGAGGCGGCCGCGAAGTCCCGGCCGAGAGCGCCGACCGCCGAGGGCGCGGGATGCGGCCGCGACCAGTCGTCGGAGCCGGAGCCCGATATGGAGCCGAGGCCGAAGCCGCATCCGGCGGCCAGGACGGCCGTGGCGGCGGTCGCGGCCGACGCGGCGAGGGCCCGAAGGTGGGGGCGCAAGGGGATCGTCCTCCGAGTGATGGCGGATGGTGCGCCTACATCCTCCTATCAGATTTCCCGTCCGCTTCCTCCGCAGGTGTCGTTCTCACGCATGTTTTTCCACGGTTCGCCGCCGGGCCGGTTCGTGTTCATCCCCGACATGCAGCGTGCACACGCAACCTGAAGGAGTCACATGTCACCACGGGTGCGCCGCGTCATCATCGGGATCACCGCGGCGCTGATCGTTTTCCTGGGCACCGCACCGCCGGCGTCCGCCCACGGCTTCTCGTCGACCGTGTACGTCGACGTCGCCGCGGGCGACGACGGTCATGTACGGACGAAGCTCAAGCTCGAATACGACCTCTTCGTCGTGTCCACCGCCGACTTCGAGGACGACGACGCCCTCTTCCGTACCGGAACAGCCGCGTTCGACGCCGGTGACACCGCCCGGCAGGGCGCGGCGCTCAACGCCCACGCGAAGGCGGCCGTCGCGTACGTCACCCGGCGCTTCTCGGTCGCCTCCGGCGGCCAGGCCTGTACGCCGGCCCGGGTCGGCCCCTTCACGATGAGCCGGCACGAGGGCGTTCCGTACACCGATCTGCTGCTCGACTGGACCTGCCCGGAGCGGAGCGACGCGCACGAGGTGCGGGGCGGGCTGTTCCCCGACTCCGAGAAGTACGTCACCGGTACGAAGACGATCGTCACGTACGACCTCGACGGCCGGTCGGGCAGCGCGGCGATCGACGCCGAGCACCCGTCCTTCTCGACCGGGCAGGCGTGGTACGAGCGGTTCTGGGAGTTCTTCCGCCTGGGCGCCGAGCACCTGCTGAGCGGCATCGACCACATCCTGTTCCTGCTGGCGCTGATCGCCGGGTCGCGGCGGCTGCGGGAGATCGTGCTCGCGGCGACCAGTTTCACCCTGGCCCACTCGGTGACGTTCCTGCTCGCCGCGCTCGGCCTGGTCGACGTGCCCGCGCGGGTCGTGGAGCCCGTCATCGCGCTGTCGATCGCGGTGGTCGCGGGGTGGTACCTGTGGCGGATCTGGCGGCAGGGCGGTCACGCGGCGGACCTGGAGACGGAGGGGCGCGGTCACTTCAGCCTGGACCGCGCGGGGTGGACCCGCCTGGGGGTGGTGTTCTGCTTCGGGCTGGTGCACGGGCTGGGGTTCGCGGGCGCGCTGGGGATCGACGAGGCGTGGTCGTGGACGCTGTTGTGGTCGCTGCTGGTGTTCAACGTCGGCATCGAGACCGTACAGCTGACGATCATCGCGCTCGTCTTCCCGCTGCTGACGCTGTTGCGGCACCGGGCGCCGAGGGCGGGGCTGTGGGTGACCGGGGCGATATCGGCGGGGGTGTCCGCGATGGGCCTGATCTGGTGCGTGGAGCGGTTGTTGGGGGTTTGAACCCGGGACGGAGTGGGCGTACGGGGCGGACTGCCCGTACGAGCGGCGAAGTTCAGCCAATCCCACCATCGCATTCTCGGCCGGTTCACTCTGTGGAGAGACCTTAACAACGTCATTACATGCACCCCCCCGTGCACATAAAGGAACGAAGAACCGATGAAATTGAGCACCTCGACACAGGCCTCCGGGCTTGTGCGGCGCCGCGTGGCCACCGGGGTCACCGCGGCAGTCCTGGGCTTGACCGTCGCTCTCGGCAGCGGGATGGCGTCCCCTGCCGCCGCCGCCGAACCGGCCACGCTCTCCGGCATCATCCTCGGTGTGGGCGCGAACGAGACCCAGCGCACCGTGACGTGGTACTCCTCCGCCGACACGGCGCAGAAGCTCCAGGTCGCCCCGACCGCGGAGCTCGTCAACGGCGAATTCCCCGCCGGCGCGGCCACCTTCGACGCCACCGGCGCGGCGAACATCGCCACGAGCGGTGGGTTCAACCGGCACGCGACGATCACGAGCCTGAAGGAGGACACGGCGTACACGTACCGTGTCGGCTCCGAGGGCAACTGGTCCCCGGCGTACTCCTTCAAGACGCAGGACTTCGAAGGCGACTACGACTTCCTGTTCTTCGGCGACCCGCAGATCGGTTCGTCCGGCGACCTGGCGCAGGACCAGGCCGGCTGGCAGGACACGGTGGACGTCGCGACGTCGGCCAACCCGAACGCCGAACTCCTGGTGTCGGGCGGTGACCAGGTCGAGACCGCGAACAACGAGTCCCAGTGGAACTCCTTCCTGGCACCCGACAAGCTGCGCTCTTACCCGTGGGCGGCCACCATCGGCAACCACGACGTCGGAGGCAAGGCGTACGAGCAGCACTTCTCGACGCCGAACACGGACCGCTCGGCCCCGCTGTACTCCAACGGGAACCCGGCGTCCAACACGTCCGGCGGTGACTACTGGTACATCTACAAGGATGTGCTGTTCATCGACCTCAACAGCAACAGCTACGCCACCTCGCAGGGCGGCGGCGGTGACGCGGCGCACCTCGCGTACGTCACCGACGTCATCAACAAGCACGGCTCCGAGGCGAAGTGGAAGGTGCTCACGTACCACCACTCCATCTACTCGCCGGCCGACCACGCCAAGGACAGCGACAACAAGGCGCGGCGTGTCGACTTCCCGACCACGTTCTCCAAGCTCGGCGTGGACCTGGTCCTCCAGGGCCACGACCACAGCTACTCCCGCAGCTACCTGATCAAGAACGGTGAGAAGGCGGACCCGGCCGAGAAGCCCGGTGCCGCCGACGTGTACCCGGGTCCCGGCGGTGTCCTGTACGTCACGGGCAACTCGTCCTCGGGCTCGAAGTACTACGACATCACGAAGCCGGACACCAGCGGGACGAGCGGGGCCGGCAACGGCGCCGACCCGCTGAACCCGGACAGCTACTGGTACAACTCGGTCCAGAACCAGGAGCACGTCCGCACCTACGTCAAGGTGCAGGTGCGCAACGACAAGCTCGTGGTCGAGAACGTCCGCAGCGGTACCTGCGCCGCTCCCAACTCGGCGGTCTCGCGCGGCTCGTGGTGCAACAACACCACGACCGACCAGCCCGTCGGTTCGCTGGTCGACAAGGTCAGCGTGCACCCGTACCACGGCGACAGCCAGTCGCTCGCGGTCAACGTGCCGAACGTCGCTCCGGGTGAGTTCGGCTGGACGATCGACGGTTACAACGGCCTGGTGGACCTCGGCACCGCGCAGGAGCGGAACGGCGACCACTTCGAGGCGGCCGGCAAGATCAACCCGCTGCTCGTCTCGGACAGCCGCCGCTCGCTCGCTCCCTGGTCGGTGTCGGCCAGCGTGAGCGACTTCAAGGACGCCGACAAGACGTTCTCGGGTGCCAACCTCGGTTGGTCGCCGATGGTCCTCGACGGCGGCGCCGGCGCCAAGGCCAGCGACCCGGTGGCTTCCGGGTACGACGACCACGGCAAGGGTCTGTCCATCGCGCGCGGCCTCGGTTCGGCCGAGCAGGGGCACCCGCGGGGTTCGGCGCGACTGGGCGCCGACCTCGACCTGAAGATCCCGGACAGCGTTCAGAAGGGTGGCTACCGCGCCACGCTGACGATCACCGCGCTGAGCAGCTGACGTCGCGCTGACGACCGGCTGACCTCGCGTTGACCAGCTGACCGGACCCGTTCGACCGGGCGGGGCAGGCGCCCTCCGGCGCCTGCCCCGCCTCCCGTTCCAGGAGAACCTCACGATGCACGCGCCCGTCCGTACCGCTCGTACCACCCCCCGTATCCGCACCGCGGCCACCACTCTGCTGACCGCGCTCGTCATCGCTCTCGGCCTGCCCACCGGGTCCACCGGGTCGGCGTCTGCGGCCGACGGCGACGTCACCTGGACGGTCAGGACGGCCGCGAACAGCTACGGCGACGACCGGTCCAGCTTCAGCTACGCCGTCAACCCGGGCGGGCAGCTCAAGGACGCCATGGTGGTGGCCAACCACGGCAGGACCCCGCTCGACCTCGCGGTCTACACGGCCGACGGCTTCACGACGGACACGGGTCAACTCGACCTGCTGACGCGGGACAAGAAGTCGGTGGGGGTGGGCGCCTGGATCCACGCGACCCGGGCCACCGTCACGATCAAGCCGGGCAAGTCGGCCCAACTCCCCTTCACGGCGAAGATCCCCGCCAACGCCCCGCCCGGCGACTACGTGGGCGGCATCCTCACGTCGCTCAAGCAGCCGGACGACGCGGAGGGCATCAACGTGGACAGACGCCTGGGAATTAAGGTCAAGCTCCGGGTGGGCGGCACACTCAAACCCCAACTCGCCGTCGAGGACGTCCACCTGGACCACTCGACCCCGGCGAACCCCTTCACCAAGGGCGACGCGACGGTCACGTACACGATCCACAACACGGGCAACGCGATCCTGTCGGCGCGTCAGTCGGTGGCGATAGCGGGCCCCTTCAACTGGCTGCGAACGGACGCGACCCGCATCCCCGCACCCCCGGAACTGCTCCCGGGGGAAACCTGGAAGGTGAAGGTCCCGGTCCACGGAGTGGCCTCGGCGATCCGCCTGAAGGCAACGGTGACGCTCACCCCGGTCCTGACGGACGCCTCAGGCTCCAAGACCTCCCTGAAACCAACGGAGGCCACGGCCCACGCCTGGTCCATCCCCTGGCCGCTCCTCCTCCTGGCCGCGGCCCTGATCGCCCTCCTCCTGACGACCCTCCACCTGACCCGCCGCCACCGAGCGAACAGAAAACTCCGCGAGGACGCCCGCGTCCAGGAAGCGGTGGAACAGGCCCTGCGCGACCAGCACACCCCGACACCCTGATCAGTCGATCCCGGCTTCCGAAGCCGGACGACGCATGGCCCGTCGTGGATTCTCCGATGCCGCGCAGGAGTTGGCTCGCCGGAGCGGTCGAGCGGATCCGTCACGGCCCCTGTTCCGGGGGAGGAACGGAATCCGACCGAGCATGCTCATGAGTGCCGGATGGTGCTGTCCTTGCATGTCGGCACTTTCCGGCGTGTCATCCAATGCTGCTCGTGACGGCTGGTGTTTTGCGTCCGCTCAGGCGTTGAGCACGCAATTTCGTTCGTCTTGCCAGTGTGTTTTCCGTCGGTGCTCTGGAGTTCTGTTTGTTGCGCCTCATGCCCGCTCCGGGCAGCGGCTCTCACCGTCGCTTACTGCGTATGTCGAGACCTCCGCCGAGTGCACCGACATTACGGGATCAGGTCCGCCACGTTCCCGGGCGCGCACCGGGTCCCACAGGTAGAGGACATCGCCATCTGTGCTGAAAGCGAGCAGCGGACGATTGGTCGGGAGCGGCCCGTTGTGCACGGAGAGCTTGCCTGTGAGCGGCTGTACGCACATGCGTTTGCCCTGGATGCCGAAGTAGGAGGCCGGTGCGGTCGCGTTCACTACATCACGCGCGGCGCGGTGGGCCGCTTCGGAGGTCTGGCTCATGAACGCAACTCCTCCAGTGACGACGAGCACGACGGCGGCACTCGCGGACACGACGCTCACAATGCTCCTCTCCCAGGCCCAGTGGAAGTGGCGCGCCCAGCCGTAGAGGGCCAGAGGCGGCAGGAGCAGACCTACACAGCCGAGCGTGGGGAGCAGTGCGGCTGCCCCGGTCCAATAGACGGGGGCGGAAACCGAGTCGGTGGGGATTCCAAAAGCATCCTCCACATACAGGAACTGCAAGAATGAGCCGACGAACGGCAGCACCCACGGCAGGGGCAGGACGAGCACGGTGAGTAGGCCGGCGGCGTGCCTGCTGATCCAGGTCTGGCGAATGGCGAACCAGCACCCCCGGGGTATGTACCACAACAGAGCCAGACCGGCGAACGTGAGCAGAACACTTCTGATCTGCGCGGCGACGCCGTAGGGGTTCTGTTGGTGCCACATGTATCCGGGTATTGCGGTGCTGGCGAGGATCAATGTCCCGGCTGCCCAGCGCAAGGGCCAAGGGCGCCGCTGATTGCTCATGTACCAGTTGCCGACGAACCACGCTGCGACGGCGAGTGGCGCGAACATGACCAGTTGGCCGAGCAAGGAACGGTCGTACGCAAACCAGCCGTAGAAGATGAGCAGGGATGCCACGGCAAGGCGGAGTGCTACCCCTTGACGGCCGTGCCACCACGGATTTCCGTCCTCCCCCGTCTCATTGGCTTTGGGTCCCACGCTCTTGCGCACGCCGTGGCACGACTCGTCAAACTCGAAACCTCCGAGCCGCTGTCGACCGAGTAGTTCGCGGACCGCCGCTTCTTCAACGGATGGAGCAACGCCGATGGTGCGCTGCTCGTCAGCGAGCCCTGACTGGGTACGCAGCGAGGCCAACCAGCCGAGGCCCCGTCTGCTCCGCCAATGGGGCTCCCGAAAGACGCGCCATGTCACCAACGGCTCAGTCGCCTGGGCACGGACGAGAGACCCCCCTACGATGGTCACAGGCACATGCTTGCCCACAACCTCCAGGAGACGCTGGCGGGCGCCAGTTTCAGCGCCCCTGCGCGAGCCGGGAATTCGCACTTCTACGACGTATGCAGCTTGGTTCTCCGGCCGTCCGGGATCCTCCTGCTCCCCGGCCGGTCGGATCGCCCAACCTTGCTGCTCGCACAACCCCTTGGCGAGCAGCTGATCGCGCCCACGCTTCGGAGTCCGAAAGACCAGATCCACCCGCTCATCGAACTCAGCAGCAGGCAAGGGGACTTCCACTTCGTTGACAGCTGCGTCAACTTGAGCTCCGCCGGATGGGGAATTGTCCATCGCTCTGCGTGGACCGGAAACCCCCAACCGTGTCTCCGCTCTCGTCCTCCGTTCACTGTTCGACGAGTTCAGACGACGAATGAGCAGCGTGCCGAAGAGCATTGCCATGGCATCCCCTTTGCTGTCGGCGCGAAGGCTGAGATCCACCGCGACTTCGAGTGCTGCTGGCACCTTGCGGTACGGGGCAGCTCATCTGTCGTTGCGTACCCTTCCGACTCCTTCAGCGCCCAGGCACGCAGCTCCGCGTGGGGCCGTAGCCAGCGAGCATGAGGCACAGGGCGGCCGCAACAGAGGCGGTGTCGTCCAGGACGGCGCGCTGAAGCTGCTCCAGCCCTTGGACGGCGGGTATCGTCACGGCATCCAGTCTGCACTGCCCCGCTTGCGACAACGGCTTACTTCGTTGTTCCGCCGCTCGACCATGTTCTCGGGCGGTAGAGTCTTTGGGCTGATCAGTGGCTGGCGCGAATCATCACGGTGAGGACCGGCGAGGCTGGTGACGGTTGGCTTTGGCCGATGTCCTCGTAGCCCCACGTCCGGTAGAGCGCGTGGACCTTTCCGTCGCCTGCGGCCGGGTTGACCATGAGCGTGACGAAGGGTTCGTCTCGGGTGGTCAGGAAGGTGTCGTGGATGCGGATGGCGGTGCCTGTCTTTCGCCAGGGCGATCGGACGCCGATTTCCTTGAGGGCTACGGCCGGACGCTCGGTATACCGCGCCGCCGGCGCGGGGGTGGTGCGGTGCCAGTAGCGGTTGCCGTGCTCGATGGTGGTGCCGTAGGCGTAGCCGACCGGGTGGTCGTCCGCGTATGCGAGTACGGCTACGAAGCCGGGTTCGGTGCCGTGGCGGTCCAGGCGTTCGCCGAAGGCGGTGACCGCGTAGTTCGGCAGGTGGAGGAGTGGGGCTCGTACGTCGGCGTACACGTCGATGAGATCGCGGCGAACGGTGTCGAGCGTGGTGAACGTGCGGAGTTCGATGGCGGGTGCAGTGGTCATGCGGGAGTCCTCCAGAGGGCGGCGTGCTCGTTCCACGTGTGCACGGTGGAACTGCCCGGGGCGGTGGCGCGCAGCGCGGCTCCGAACTCTTGCAGCATGCGTGCCACGCGGGGGTGACGGGTGGCGGCGTCGGTGGGGACCTTCATCGCGGTGGCCGTGGCGGCGTCGGGGGCGCCCTGTGCGAGCTGGGCGTGGGCGAGGCGGGTTGTGGCGATGGCCCGGGAGCGAACCATGTGGGGTCGCAGCGCGGACAGGCAGCGGTGGGCGTGGAACTCGGCGGTCGGGTGGTCGCCGAGCGCCAAGTGCGCGGAGAGAGCCAGAGAGTCCAGTTCGGCCTGGTCGTAGAAGGCGCGCATCCACACCGGCCGGTAGTCGGCGGGGTCGGCGCGCAGCATCGCTTCCTGCGCCTGGTCGAACGTACGGCGGGTGCCGGCGCGGTCCTGCGCGGTGCCCTGGATGGCCCCCTGTCGGGCCAGGCCGAGGGACGCGAACAGGGGGTCGCGGCGGGTGAGGTGCAGGTTGCGGGCGACGTCGTTGGCAGCGATCGCGTCGGCAGGTCGGCCCATGTGCCGGTACATGGTTCCCGCGTGACTCCAGATGCGGAACTTGATCGCCTGGTCGCCGGACATCTCGGCGAGGGACTGGGCCTCACGCATGTGCGCCTTCGCGACGTCGTAGCGGCGGCCGTCGATGGCGGCCCACATGGCCGAGGAGCGGAACGCGGCGGCGGAGGCGTAGAGGCTGCCGCGTACACGCTGCGAAGCACTGCCCACGTGCTGGAGGTTCAGAGCCTCGTCGGCGAGGGCGGCGGCCTGCTGCTCGATGCCGAGTTGTCCGCCGTGGCGGTGGTCGCTGGCGATGATCTCGGCGAAGCGCCGCTGTAGTCGGTCGACATCGCTCATGCCGACACGGCGCGTTGCGGTGCCGGGAGCGGCCGCTGCCGCGGCGGCAGCCGCGGCGATGCCGCCGACGAGGGTACGGCGCTTCATGTCGAAGTCCTCCTGCTGCGGCGCGGCCGGGGTGGACGGAGTCCGGCTCCGTGGCACGAACCCTAAAGCCGTGGCGGGCAGGCCAGAGATGTCCTCAAGTGCTCTGCGGGTCGCCGACTTCGGCCACGTCACCCGGCCTGCCTTCCAAGCCCGGACCGACGAGCCGTCGAGCCCGCCGGCTCGGCCGGTCAGGTGCTCCAAGGCCCTGTTCACCGCGTCAGCAAGGCTGTTGGAGCTGTAGCCGTGTTCGGTCATCCACACCGCAAGAGTGGTGTTGCGCGCGATGTCCATCCACGCACGGTAGCTCTCACGTCACTCATTCTCCAGGTAATGAGAAGGTCAAATCGCCCTAGGTCATCCGGTGGGAAGGCTCGGTGATTGTCCTAACCGATGCACAGCCAACCGGAGTTACCTGGTTGTTGGTCGGCGCCGCGATGCCCGCCGATTGCCTCTGCGGGCACAGCAAGCCTCCCCCACCTATGAGGAGTTGACAGGAATGACACGAAGCACCGTAGTTCTCAGCTCTGTCCAGGCACCCCAGCAAAGCCCCGAGGCATCGGACGGCTTCGACCTGGACGTCACTCTCGTCGAGATCGCCGACCCGGCGGGTCTGGTCAACCTGACCGACGACGGCTGCGGCAGCACCTGCGGTGCCTGCACCACCAACGTCGCCTGACCCGTACCTCAGGTCTCCCGGCTGGTGCCGCGGCGCTACGGCGTGCGGCACCAGCCTCCCGTTCTCTCGTCCTACGGAGGTAGTCGGTGGGTGCTCCGCCCGATGCGTTCCGAACCGGCACAACCGCTCTCCTGCGCGCCGTCACCCTGCCGACGCTGTCGATTCTTCCGATTCCTGACCTCGACGACCGCTCGCCCAGCGGCTCGGCAGCCTGCGTGACGTGGCTGCGCGCGGTCTGGGCGAACGAGGACGTCGCCGAGGCGCTGAGACACTCCAGCCCTGCCCTGGCCATGCAGGTACGAACCTCGTGCGCGACCGAAAAACCCTCCGCACGGGACACGCGGCGCGCGGCGCTGTCCGTCGCCCGCTATCTGCTGCGGTCACAGCACCGGGCAACACCCTTTGGCCTTTTCGCAGGAGTGGCCACCGCGGCGTTCGGCCCGCAGGCGCGTTCAACCTGGGGTACGCGGCACGTGGCCGTCGCCCGCGCGGGGGCAGAGTGGTTGGCTGCCGTGATCGAGCGATTGGAGTCCTGTCCGGTCCTGCTCGACCGGTTGCCTGTCGTCGCGAACAACACCGTGACGAGCAGGGGAGACCGGCTCATCGTGCCGTTCCAGTCCGACGCCCAAGCCACCCGGACTCGTGCGGTCGAAGCGTCCCTCGCCCTGACCGAACCGGTGCGTTCCGTCCTGGCCGCGACGCGGGCTCCCCTTCAGGTCAGCGCGCTCGTGGACAAGCTGGGGCCGGAGTTCCCCGAGGCCGGCCCGGAGAAAATGAAACGCTTACTCGGGGAGTTGATCCGGCGGCGGGTGCTGATCACGAGTCTGCACGCGCCGAGCACCGAGACCGACGCCCTCGGACATCTGCTCGACCAGCTCGACGCGGTCGACGCCGGACATCTGGCTTCGGTCGCGGAGACCGTACGCGAGCTACGTGTGGTCCGGGCCGGCCTTGAGAAGTGGGCCATGCGCGGCGGCCGGGAACCCGTCGTAGCCCGGATGCGAGCCCTTGCGTCTGACCTGCACCGCCATCCCGTCGCGCTCGACCTGCGCCTGGACGCGCAGATCGTTCTGCCGGACGAAGTCGCACGCGAGATCGCACGCGCCGCTTTTGTCCTGACCCGGCTGAGCCCCCGCCCATACGGGACAGCGGCGTGGCATGAGTACCACCAGCGGTTCTATGAGCGTTACGGCATCGGCACGATGGTGCCGCTCCAGGAAGCGGTGGCCGACAGCGGCGCCGGTTATCCCGACAGCTACCTGGGCACCTCGGCCGACGCGCGTCGCCCGCGTACTTCCGCTCGCGACGACACCCTTGTACGGCTGGCCCAGACCGCCGCGCTCGACGGTCGCGACGAGGTGGTCCTCACGGACGAACTCGTCGCGGCACTGGACATCGGGCCCGACGAGCCGCGGACACCGCCACACATGGAGATGGGGGTGCGGGTGTACGCGGGTGGCCCGGGGGACTTGCAGCGTGGCCTGTTCCGGCTGGAGGTGGTGAGCGTGTCCCGGGGCGCCGGCGTATCGACCGGCCGCTTTCTCAGGATCCTGGCCCCCGCAGACTCCGACGCCCTGGCCGCGGAACTGGTCGATCTCCCAGCTGCGGACAGCAACACCGTCCCCGCGCAGCTCTCTTTCCCGCCGCTGTTACCCGAGAGCGCGCACGTCACCCGTACCCCGCAGGTCGTACCCACCCTCATCAGCCTCCAGGAGCACCGAGCCCCTGACGACGCCGTCCTCACCCCGGGCGACCTGGCGCTGGGGTGCGACGGCCGCCGCATGTATCTCGCCGCCCCCGAGCGAGGTCACCGTGTCGAGGCGGTCGGCATGAACGCACTGAACCCGCACACCCACACCCCGCCGCTGGCGCGCTTCCTCACCGAGCTGTCTCGCGCTCAGTACGCGCAGGTGACCATGTTCGACTGGGGCGCCGCGACAGCGATGCCGTTCCTTCCACGCCTGCGACACGGGCGCACGGTGCTGGCCCCTGCACGCTGGCGGCTGGAGGAACCCGAGATGCCCGGTGGCGCCAGCCCCCGGGCCGAATGGGATGCGGCGCTCACCGACTGGCGGGCCCGACGAAGGGTGCCGAGCCGAGTCCACCTCGTCGAGGACGACCGGCGCCTCTTCCTCGACCTTGATGAGGCCGGCCACCGGACGCTGCTGCGCCGACATTTCGACCGTAGGCGCCTGGCGGTGCTCGTCGAGGCCCCGGAACCGGAGGCGTACGGGTGGTGCGACGGCCGTGCCCACGAGGTCGTGGTGCCTCTCAAGGCGAGCCGTCCGCCGGCATGGCCGTCCCTCCCCGCTCCCACCCAGGCCCGCAGCCTTTCTCCGGACCAGATCCAGACCCCTGCCTCTTCTTCGGTCCTTCTGGCCGCAGTGTACGGAGACCCCCGTCGCCAAGACGTCCTGCTCTCGCGGCACTTGCCCGACCTCCTCGAACGGCTGGGCAACCCACCGTGGTGGTTCATCCGCTTCCGCGACCCTGGCCAGCACCTCCGCCTGCGCATTGCCGTTTCCGACCCGGGAGCCTTCGCCATGACGGTCCGTACGGTGAGCGCGTGGGCCGACGAACTGCGGAGCGTCGGCCTGTTGGCCGATCTCAAGTACCCCACCTCGTACCGAGAGATGGGCCGCTGGGGATCCGGCACCGCATGGGAAGCGGCCGAAGAAGTGTTCCGTACGGACTCCAGCGCCATCCTGGTCCAGCTCGCGCAACCGCAGCGCCCCGCTCCCCGCACCCTGGTAGCGGCTCACACGGTCGCCGTGGTCGCCGCGTTTCTCGGCGGTACCGAAGCCGCGATGCGGTGGCTGATCGACCACGTCCGGCCGACGGCTCCCACGTCTGTTCCACGACCGCACTTCACCGAGGCTGTGCGGCTCGCAGATCCCCGGGACAACTGGGCGGCCCTACGTGGCGTCCCGGGCGGAGACGCGATCGTGTCGGGATGGGCAGACCGGGATACTGCCCTTGCCGTGTACCGGTCGCACCTGCCGGGCCCGGACACCCGAGGCATCAGCGTCGATGACGTCCTGACTTCCCTTCTGCACGTCCACTTCGTGCGACACGTCGCGGTGAACTTCCCGGAGGAAGAGGTCTGTCTCTACCTGGCGCGCGCCGCCGCTCTGGCCTGGATTGCCCGAGCCGCGGGGAGCGCGTCGTGACCACCCATCCCGCGCAGGAATTGGTCGACGCGATCGCCTTCCAACTCACGGATCCCAAGACAGTGTCCCTCGGCCGCGGGTCAGCTTCCGCATACCAGCAGCACCTCGCCTACGGCCCGCCCGGCATCGCACTCCTGCACATCGAACGAGCTGCGAGCGGGCTCGGGCCTTGGCAGCCGGCCCACGATTGGCTCTCCGCCGCCTCCTGCCGTCCGCTCACCGGCGGCCCCGACAGTTATCCCTTCTACGGGGCACCCGCCTTCGCTCATGCCCTGGCCTGTGCCGCCGATCACCGGCCAGGTTCCTACCAGCGTGCCCTGAGCATGGTGGACCGACAGATCGCGGTAGACGTCCGGCGCCGTCTCGATGCCGCACACCGTCGTATTGATACCGGGCGCCTGCCGGAACTCGCCGAGTTCGACGCCGTGCGGGGTCTCGCCGGATACGGTGTCTACCTCCTGCGGTGCCACCCCGGCAGCCGCGTGACGAGCGCGGTTCTCGACTACTGCGTACGTCTCACCGAACCGATCACCCCTTACGACGAGACACTGCCGGGCTGGTGGACGGAGAGCGGACCCTCGGGCGGTCCGGACGAGCGATTTCCTGGTGGGCACGCCAACACCGGCATGGCACACGGCGTCGGGGGCGTGCTTGCGCTTCTGGCCCTCGCTGCACGGCAAGGCGTTGTTGTTGAGGGACACCGAACGGCACTGCGAACCATCCTGAGGTGGCTGGATCGCTGGCGCGAGGAAACCCACCGCGGACCGACCTGGCTGTACTGGATCACCCGCGACGAGTTGCGTACCGGCAGCCTCACCCCGCCCCCGTCCCGACGGCCGTCCTGGTGCTACGGCACCGCCGGTCTCGCCCGAGCCCAGCAACTTGCCGCGCTTGCTCTCGGAGACACCGGTCGTCAGGTCGGCGCCGAGAACGCGCTCGTCGCGGCCCTCACCGATCCAGGGCAACTGAAAGCCACGACGGACAACGGGCTGTGCCACGGCTTTGCCGGTCTCGCCCACGTTGCCGCTCGCACAGCCGACGATGCCCATCCGTCGACCGTGAATCAACTCCGCGCCGCGAGCCAGGCACTCCTGGCCGCGATCTGCCCGCCGGACACAGATTCCGAACTCGCCGCCGTGGCGCTGGTGCAGGACGCCGACCGGGGCCCCGGTTTCCTGGATGGCGCCGCCGGTACGGCGCTGGCGGTCATCGGACCCAGTACCTCCATTCCGCCGCAGTCCGCCTGGGACGCCTGCCTCGTCATCGCCTGATCTCCGATCGAAGGATCCTCCTGTGCCTCCCGACCAGTGGCAGCAGCACAACATCACCTTCGCCGATCGTGAGCGTGCTCAACGTGTTATTACCGAGCGTCTCGGCCCGGCTCTTCTCGCGGCCGAACAAGGCGGGCAGCTCCGCACCTGGTGGTTCATGAACAAGCAGCCCTGGCCGCTGAGATACCTCGCCGAAGAGCCTTCCTCGATCATCGAATCACTGTTGAGCAATCTCGTCGGCGAAGGTGCGTCCGTCTCGTGGCTGCCCTGCGTCTATGAGCCCGAAGCGGATGCCTTCGGTGGTCCGAACGCCATGGACGCCGCCCACGAACTGTTCCACCGCGACTCCCGCCATCTGCTCACCTACCAGCCGAGCCCGGAGCACCTGGGGCGTCGGGAGACCGCCGTCCTGCTGGTGAGCGCGATGATGCGCGGTGCGCGACTCGACTGGTACGAGCAGGGTGACGTGTGGGCAAAGGTGGCCGCCCTCCGGCCGGCCGCCACCCCACTACCACCCGAACGGGCCGCCGAACTGGTCCCGCCACTACGCCGGCTGATGCTCGCCGACGCCCGCAGCCTCTGCCGTTCGAACGGCCCGCTCCACGGACACGACGCATGGGTGGACTCCTTCGAAGGTGCGGGAGCCGCGCTCGCCGACCTTGCCCACCGCGGCGCCCTTACCCGTGGCCTTCGAGCCGTCCTCGCTCACCACGTCATCTTCCACGCCAACCGGGCCGGTCTCCTCCGTGACGACCAGAACGCCCTGTCCACCATCGCCAGAAGGGTAGTCATGGAAACGAGTGACAACACCCCGTCGTCCGACGGGCCCAGGACCGAGATCGATAGCGTCACCGCTGTGAACAACGACACGATGACCACTCCCGCGGCACACGCCGACAGGCTCCGTGACGCCCTGGTCGACCGGCTTCGCGCTGACGGGCACGTACGCACGAGCGCCGTCGAGACCGCGCTGCGGACCGTGCCACGCCACGTGTTCGTGCCCGAGGCGCCGCTCGAAGACGCCTACGCCGACGCGCCGGTGCACATCAAATACGACACCGACGGGACTTCGATCTCCTGCGCTTCCCAGCCAGGAGTTGTCGCGCTCATGCTGGACCAGCTCGACGCCCAGCCGGGCGAGCGCATCCTCGAACTCGGGGCCGGCACCGGCTACAACGCGGCCCTGCTCGCCCACCTGGTCGGCGACAGCGGACACGTCACCACGCTCGACGTCGATGACGACCTGGTGGAAGGTGCCCGCGTGCATCTGGCCGCCGCCGGGATCACCAACGTCGAAGCCGTGACCAGGGACGGCGCCCTCGGCTACGCGGAAGGAGCGCCGTACGACCGGATCATCGCCACCGTGGGGGCGCACGGCGTACCGCACGCCTGGCTGCGACAACTCGCGCCCGGCGGTCGGCTCCTCGTCCCCCAGCGACTCAAGGGCAGCGTTTCCCGTTCCATCGCCTACGAGAAGCGCGGAGGCCGATGGGTGTCCCTCGGCAGTGAGATGAACACTTTCATGCCGCTTCGTCGGGGCATCGCCGACGACAACCGCCGAGTCATCCCCCTCAGCGCGGACGGCAGCGTACGGCTCCAGGCATCTGCCGGGCAGAACATCGACACATCTGCTCTCGCCGGAGTCCTCAACCAGCCGCGTACCGAGGAGTGGACCGGTGTGACGGTCCGCGCCATGGAGTCACCGGAATGGATGGAGCTGTTCGTCACCTGCTCCCTTCCCTCCGGCCTGATCCGGATGCTGTTCCCTCAGAGTGCCAAGGGCGGGCTGCTCGCCGACGACCCCTACCCCTCGTCGACCGCGGCCGTCGACAAGGGCGCGGTCACCTACTTGGCAAGGCGCTTGTCCGAGCAGAGGACCCCGGAAGGCGGCAAGCTCTGGGAGTTCGGCGTGTTCGGCCATGGCCCCGGCAGCGAGGAACTGGCCGTCAGAGTCGCCGATGCCATCCGCACGTGGGACCACGAATACCGGGGTCTCGAGCCCACGTTCGAGATCCACCCTCTCGAAGCCCCCGCCATGGAGCCGCGCTCCGGCCGCTTCGCTCTCGACACCCCGTTGAACCGCATCGTAGTCAACTGGCAGTGATGCCCGCCGAGCAACAGACGGTGCTCTACCGGCGCACATTCAGCTGGCGGAGCACCGTCACCCCACTCACGCCCGGGGGATCCATGGACCCGCACGGACGCATCGCCCAACACTTCCCGCTCGTCGCCCGATTCCGGCCCGCCTGCCTGCCTCTCCCCAAGCGTGTGAGCGCGCTCGTCGACCTGGCGGACGCCGCGGTGAGGAAGACCGACCAGGGCCTGGCGTCGGCCGTCTACAACCAGGCGGCACTCATCGCCTCCGACATCGGCCTGCCCGACCTCGCACGCGAGTTGTGCCACCGGCACGCTGCCGCCTACCTCCACGCCTGCCCCCTGCCCGCCATGAGCGCGATCCGAGGGCTGGAACCGGTGGTCAACCTCGCCCGCCTCCAGATCCGCGCAGGCCGTGGAGATGACGGCCGTCGGCGACTGCTCGACCTGTACGAGGCCGTCAAAACGGGCTCAACGGTTCGGTTCGAGGGAGTCGCGATTCCGGCGGACCTCACTGCGACCGACGAGGATCGGCAGGAGGTCCGGGCGTGGCTATGGCGCGTGCTCTTGGCCGACGGCACACGCACTCTCACGACCGAGGGACGCTGGGCCGAAGCCCTCACACACATCGAGGCTCACCGCGGTGTAGGCAGCCGGATGCTCGACGGGCGCCAGGTTGCTGTGCTCGCCGCTCTCGTCAGGGGTGACACGGCGGGAGCCGCAGTTCTCCTTGCCGATACGACACCTGGTGATCCGTGGGAACAAGCCGTCGCAGCATGCCTGACCGTGTTATGCCGCCGCGCCGCCGGTCAGTCGGTCCAGGACCACCTGGCCGACCTGGTGAGGGCCTACTCCGAGCGGACGGCTGAACCCGGGATGACTGTCTTCGACATTCGGCTCGGCCTTACCGTCCTTGATGCGATCGGCTCCCCCGAGGAGACCGCGGCGCAGCACATCGTCAAGGAACTTCAGCGCAGGACGAAGGACTCCGAAGACGGCTACGCAGCCCGCGAGACTCTGGCGCACCCTCTGTTCGCCGCACTCGCCACAGATCGGCAACAGCAGGACTGCCGAGCACTGGTGCGTGCGAGCGCTCTCAGAGCAGGCGCTGTCCCGCACGGGCTACATGGACGATTGGTGGCGGCAGTACGCGCGTGTGACGGAGCAATACACGAAGGGGTTGCCCGCGACGCCGATCACCAGGTCGGCGTCGCGTTCCGGCCACGCACTCTAGGCGCTGAGGAACTTGCGGGCGCCCGCGCAGTGCCAGCAAGCGGACCGCGTCGAGCACCCCGCAGTCGGTCGACGTCGGCGGAAAGCGGTCCCGACGGAAACCTGCCTACCCTGCGGCCGTCCGGCCCCAACTGACGGCAGTCAAGTTGTCCACTGTCCGGGCCCCTGCCCCGCGACGCCGGGTCAGGGCCACACCAGGCAGTACGGCTGGTGGCCCGCCTCGTGGAGGCGGTGGCTGAAGTCCTGCCATTCGTGCAGGAGTTGGTAGACGTTGAACGCGTCCCTCGGGCCGCCTCGGTCCGGGACCGTGGACCAGATGAAAGCCGCCGCGCCCACGGATTCCTCGCCGATGTCGCGGAGCGGGTCCACCACCGTCATGGGGAGTTTCACCACCGCGTAGTCCGGGTGCAGGACGACCAGTTCGAGTGGGGGCACCTTGTTCAGGGGCATGCCCTGTATGCCCGTCAGGACCATCGCGGCTATCGTCTCCGGCTTGACCTTCGAGAACATGCCGCCCATGCCGAGTTCATCGCCGCCCAATTCCTCCGGACGCATGGAAATCGGGACACGGGCAGCCGTCGCCCCGTCGGGTGCGCCGAAATATTTGTAGGTCACCCCCACCCGGCCACCACTCCTGCTTTCCGGAATCTGCTCGCGCGCCTCGCGCTCGCGTCGCCGGTGCTTACCACGCCGGGCAGGCTCCGGACCGAGATCATCGGTTCCCTCGCCCAGTCCGCCACCGCGATGCATATCTCCACCCGACCACTCGCAGCCCCGGCCGCGCAACCCGATCATCGTGACAGTGACCTCCCCCACGCGCGTGCGGTGAAACACCTGTCCGCAAGAACGTCCGAGGCTCTGACACCATGGATTGCGTGAGCTTCCCCTATGACGCCCCAGTTTCGCAGACGCTTTTCGACCGTGCGGCCCTCGTGACGCCCGGCGGCGTGAACTCCCCCGTCCGGGCCTTCCGGGCCGTGGGCGGTACGCCCCGGTTCATGGTGTCCGGTAACGGTCCATACCTGATCGATGCGGACGGCCGTGAATATGTCGACCTCGTATGTTCTTGGGGGCCGATGATTCTCGGTCATTCACGCCCAGAGGTCGTCGAAGCGGTCCAGGCCGCGGTCGCCCGCGGCACCTCCTTCGGTACGCCGGGGGAGGGCGAGGTCGCGCTCGCCGAGGAGATCGTGGCCCGCGTGGCGCCCGTCGAGCAGGTCCGGCTCGTGTCGTCGGGGACCGAGGCGACCATGTCCGCGATCCGCCTCGCCCGCGGCTTCACCGGGCGGGCGAAGATCGTCAAGTTCGCCGGCTGCTACCACGGGCACGTGGACGCCCTGCTGGCCGCCGCCGGGTCCGGCGTCGCCACCCTCGGGCTGCCCGACACCCCCGGCGTCACCGGTGCCCAGGCCGGCGACACGATCGTCCTGCCGTACAACGATCTCGACGCCGTGCGCCAGGCCTTCGCCGCGCACCCCGGCCAGATCGCCTGCGTGATCACCGAGGCCTCGCCCGGCAACATGGGCGTCGTCCCGCCCCGCCCCGGCTTCAACGCCGGGCTCAAGGAGATCTGCGCCGCCGACGGCGCCCTCTACATCTCCGACGAGGTGATGACCGGCTTCCGTACCTCCAAGGCCGGCTGGTACGGCATCGACGGCGTCGCGCCCGACCTGATGACCTTCGGCAAGGTCATGGGCGGCGGGTTCCCGGCCGCCGCGTTCGGCGGCCGCGCCGACATCATGGGCCACCTCGCCCCCGTGGGCCCCGTCTACCAGGCGGGCACGCTCTCCGGGAACCCCGTCGCCACCGCCGCCGGGCTCGCGCAGCTGCGGCTGCTGGACGACGCGGCGTACGACACCGTCGACCGGGTCTCCGCCGAGATCCAGGGCCTCGTCGGCGAGGCGCTCAGCAAGGAGGGCGTCGCCCACCGCGTGCAGAGCGCGAGCAACATGTTCTCCGTCTTCTTCACCGCCGACGAGGTCCACGACTACGACGGCGCCAAGCGCCAGCAGTCCTTCCGCTTCACCCCCTTCTTCCACTCCCTGCTCGCCGACGGCGTCTACCTGCCGCCGTCGTCCTTCGAGTCCTGGTTCGTGTCCACCGCCCACGACGACCGCGCGATCGAGCGGATCGCCGCCGCCCTGCCGGCCGCGGCCCGCGCCGCCGCCCAAGCCGTAGAAGCAACGGAGAGCACCGCATGAGCGACCCCAGCGAAATGACCGTCGTCCACCTCATGCGGCACGGCGAGGTCCACAACCCCGACGGCGTGCTCTACGGCCGCCGCGACGGGTTCCACCTCTCCGAGCTGGGCCGGCAGATGGCCGACCGGGTCGCCGAGCACCTTGCCGCGCGTGACATCACTCACGTCGTGGCGTCCCCGCTGGAGCGTGCCCAGGAGACCGCGGCCCCGATCGCCAAGAGCCACGGGCTGACCCTCGACACCGACGACCGGCTGATCGAGGCGAGGAACGTCTTCGAGGGCAAGACGTTCGGTGTCGGCGACGGCGCCCTGCGCAAGCCCGCCAACTGGAAGCACCTCACCAACCCCTTCCGGCCGTCCTGGGGCGAGCCGTACGTCGACCAGGTCGTACGGATGATGGGCGCGCTCACCGCGGCGCGCGACGCGGCCCGGGGCCACGAGGCGGTCTGCGTCAGCCACCAGCTGCCGATCTGGATCGTCCGGAGCTTCGTCGAACACCGCAGGCTGTGGCACGACCCGCGGCGCAGGCAGTGCACCCTCGCCTCCCTGACGAGCTTCACCTTCCAGGGCGACAAGATCGTCTCCGTCGGCTATTCGGAGCCGGCGCGCGATCTCGTACCGGCGCATCTCCTCGCCGGCGCCAAGCCGGTCAAGGGCGGGACCAAAGCCTTCGGCGCGTAGGCGTCTCCTCCGCGTCCGCCCTCCCTGTCTCTGGTCTCCCTGTGTCTGCTTTTGTTAAAAGATGACAAGTCCTGGAACCTCCGCGTTCGGTACGACATCTCATGGGTTGCCGCTTGTAAAACCTGCCTGAGCGGCTCACGGGACGTGCGAGCGCGGATGGGGACGGTATGCGCGACATCAGCCGAAGGGGACTGCTGGGGGCGGGAATCGGAGCCGCGGCGGCGATCGGGATCGCCGGCTGCGGGACCTCTTCCGACGGCCCGAGCGACGCGCGTCCACCGCGTACGGGCACGGGCACGGCGGACGGGAAGGGCGGGGGCCGGAGCGGGAGCGGGAAGGCCTCCGCCAAGCCTCTCGCCAAAGAGGTCCGGCTCATAGGCGACGGTTCCACGTCCGACACGGGAAAACAGCCGCACCAGCCCCCCGCCCCGGTCCCGCTGGAGCCCGGCCAGACCCCGCCGCAGTTCGTGGTCTTCTCCTGGGACGGGGCGGGCGAGGTCGGCAACGGCCTGTTCCCCCGCTTCCTCGACCTCGCCAAGGACCACGGCGCGGCCATGACCTTCTTCCTCTCCGGGATCTACCTGCTGCCCGAGTCGAAGAAGACGCTCTACCGCCCGCCCAACAACGCCACCGGCGCCTCCGACATCGGCTATCTCACCGACGGCCACATCAGGGAAACGCTCAAGAACGTCCGCCGCGCCTGGCTCGAAGGGCATGAGATAGGCACCCATTTCAACGGACATTTCTGCGCCGGCCACGGCACGGTGGACCGCTGGACCCCCGCCCAGTGGCACAGCGAGGTCGAACAGGCCGTGTCGTTCGTCACGGAGTGGCGTACGAACAGCGGCTGGACCGATCTCGATCCGCTGCCCTTCGACTACCGCGAGGAATTGACCGGCGGCCGTACACCCTGTCTCCTCGGCCAGGAGCGGTTGCTGCCGACCGCGCGCAAACTGGGGTGGCGGTACGACGCCAGCTCGCCGGGCGGCACCCAGAAATGGCCGGATAAAAAGGGCGGGCTGTGGGATTTCCCGCTCCAGGGCGTCCCGTTCCCCGGACACGGTTTCGAAGTCCTGTCCATGGACTACAACATGCTCGCCAACCAGTCGGTGAATTCAACCAAGGGGATGCCCGAGAACTACCCGCGTTGGCGTGAGCAGGCCAAAGGCGCCTACCTCAACGGGTTCAAGCGCGCGTACAAAACGAATCGCGCCCCGTTCTTCATAGGCAACCACTTCGAACAGTGGAACGGCGGAATCTACATGGACGCCGTGGAAGAGGCGCTCAAGGAGATGGCCGGCAAGAAGGACGTACGGCTGGTCTCGTTCCGCCAGTTCACCGACTGGATCGACGCGCAGGACCCGGCCGTACTCGCCAAGCTCCGTTCGCTGGACGTCGGCCAGGCGCCGGACGGCGGGTGGAACGCTTTCTTTAAGACGGCTTGACAACGGGCCTTACGGGCAGTGCGGTCACCCAGGGGGGTGCGCAAGATCCCCCGAAACGCCCATGCGAAACTTTTCACATGAACTTTGGCCGCGCTCCTCGAAGCAGCCCGGGCCGCCGACTCCGCGCCCTCCTGCCGGTCGCCGTCGCCGCGGGCGCGCTGACGCTCTCCGCGTGCGGGGGCGGCGGAAAGTCCGGAGGGGGCGGGCAGACCGGTTTTGTGTCGAACACCGGCGGCATCTCCACCGTCGCCAAGGCCGACCGCCGGTCCGTCAACGACCTCTCGGGCGAGACCCTGGAGGGCAAGAAGCTCGACGTCGCGGACTACAAGGGCAAGGTCGTCGTCCTCAACGTCTGGGGCTCGTGGTGCGGCCCGTGCCTCGCCGAGGCGCCGCACTTCGCCAAGGTCTCCAAGGAGCTGGCGGGCCGGGGCGTGGCCTTCGTCGGGATAAACACCCGCGACCTGGAGAAGCAGCCCGCCGTCAAGTTCGAGCAGGACTTCGGCATCACCTACCCGAGCCTGTACGACCCCGCGGGCAAGCTGCTCGTGTACGGGTTCCCCAAGGGCAGCCTCAACCCCCAGGCCATCCCCTCCACGATCGTCCTCGACCGGAACGGGAAGATCGCGGCCCGCTCGCTCAAGGCCGTGGACGAGGAGCAGTTGCGCAAGCTGATCGACCCGCTGATTGCGGAGAAGTGATCCTGTGCAGTTTCTCGCCGCGGTGACGGACTCGAACGACACCATCGTCACGGGAGCGCTGCTGCTCGCGTTCCCGCTGGCGGTGCTGGGCGGTCTGGTCTCCTTCTTCTCGCCCTGCGTGCTGCCCCTGGTGCCCGGCTACCTGTCGTACGTGACCGGCATCAGCGGCACCGACCTGGCGGAGGCCAGACGCGGCAGGATGGTCGCCGGGTCGGCGCTCTTCGTCGCGGGGTTCAGCGCGGTCTTCGTCTCCGGCGGCGCCTTCTTCGGCTACTTCGGCTCGGAACTCCAGGCCCAGCGCGGCGTCCTGTCCAGGATCCTCGGCGTGCTGATGATCCTGATGGGCGTGTTCTTCCTGGGGCTGATGCCCTGGCTCACCCAGCGTGAGTTCCGCTTCCACCGGCGTCCGGTGGCCGGCCTCGCCGGCGCCCCGGTGCTGGGCGCGCTCTTCGGGATCGGCTGGACGCCCTGCATGGGCCCGATCCTCGGCTCCGTGCAGTTCCTCGCGTTCGACCAGGGGACCGCGGGCCGGGGGGCCATACTGACCGTCGCGTACTGCCTGGGCCTCGGTCTGCCGTTCGTCCTCGCCGCCGTGGCCTTCCGCAAGGCGCTGGGCGCGTTCGGGTGGATCAAGAAGCACTACACCTGGGTGACGCGGATCGGCGGCGGCATGATGATCGCGACCGGGCTGCTGCTGGTGACCGGCGCGTGGGACGGCATCGTGCAGGAGATGCAGGGTTGGTCCAACGGCTTCACGGTGGGGATCTAGTCCATGAGCACGACAGAGTCAGAGACCGGCAGCACGACAACGTCCGAGAGCACGAAGGAAGCGGAGCGGTCCGCCGAGGCACGTGACGCCCGTGACGCAGCCGAGGCGCGCGACGCCCGTGACGTACGGGAACTGGGCGCCGCCGGCTCCCAGCTCTCCACGGCCCCCCGCGAGGAGTCCCTGCTCACCGGCCCCACCCTCAGCGTCCTCGGCTGGGCGCGCTGGTTCTGGCGCCAGCTCACCTCCATGCGCGTCGCGCTGATCCTGCTCTTCCTGCTCTCCCTCGGCGCCATCCCCGGCTCGCTGATCCCGCAGACCAACGTGGACGAGCTCAAGGTCCAGGACTTCAAGGCGAAGCACACCGTCGTCTCGCCGGTCTACGACCAGCTCCAGCTCTTCCACGTCTACAGCTCGGTGTGGTTCTCCGCGATCTACATCCTGCTGTTCGTCTCTCTCATCGGCTGCATCATCCCGCGCACCTGGCAGTTCGTCGGCCAGCTGCGCGCCCGCCCGCCGCGCGCGCCCAAGCGCCTCACCCGGCTGCCCGCGTACACGACCTGGCGCACCGCGGCCGAGCCGGAAGCCGTACGGGAAGCCGCGCTCTCCCTCCTCAAGAGGCGCCGCTTCCGGGTGTACGGGGAAGGCGACGCGGTCGCCGCGGAGAAGGGCTACCTCCGCGAGACCGGCAACCTGGTCTTCCACGTGGCGCTGATCGTGCTGCTGATCGCGTTCGCCACCGGCCAGCTCTTCAAGTCCGACGGCGGCAAGCTGGTCGTCGAGGGCGACGGCTTCTCCAACACCCTCACCCAGTACGACGACTTCCGGTCCGGCTCGCTCTTCAACACGGACGACCTGGCGCCGTTCAGCTTCACGCTGGACCGGTTCACCGGGACGTACGAGCGCAGCGGGCCGCAGCTCGGCACGCCCCGTACGTTCGAGGCGGCGATCCGGTACACCAGCGGGCCGCGTGACAAGGAGCACAAGACGGTCGTCAGGGTCAACGAACCGCTGAAGATCGACGGCTCCAAGGTCTTCCTGATCGGCCATGGATACGCCCCGGTCGTCACGGTCAGGGACCGCGCGAACAAGGTGGTCTTCAGCGGCGCGGTGCCGCTGCTGCCCATCGACGGCAACTTCACGTCCACCGGCGCCATCAAGGTCGTCAACGGCTACAAGGACAAGGCCGGGAAGAGGGACCAGCTCGGCTTCGCGGCGTTCTTCGTGCCGACCTACGCGGGGAAGGGCAACGGGCAGATGTTCTCCCGCTTCCCCGCGCTCGACCTGCCCGTCCTCAACCTGGGGGCGTACCACGGCAGTCTCGGGGTCGACTCGGGGCTGGCGCAGAACGTGTACCAGCTGAACACCTCCAAGATGACGCCCTTCAAGGACGCCAAGGGGGACATCCTCAAGAAGTCCCTGCTCCCGGGCGAGAAGCTCGACCTCCCTGACGGGGCCGGGTCGATCACCTTCGAGAAGGACATCAAGGAGTGGGCCAGCTTCCAGATCACCCACCAGCCCGGTGACGGCTGGGCGCTGACCGGCGCGATCGCCGCGATCGCGGGACTGGCCGGCTCCCTCTTCATCCAGCGGCGCCGGGTCTGGGTCCGGGCCGTGCGGGGCGCCGACGGCGTCACCGTCGTCGAGATGGCGGGCCTCGGCCGCAGCGAGTCCGCCAGACTCCCGGAGGAACTGGCCGACCTGGCCGGCATCCTCCACGCAGAAGCGCCGACGGCGGCCGAGCCCGCCGAAGAGCCTGATCCCGCCGAAGAGACGGTCGACAAGACCGCCCGGGCGTCCGTCGAAGTCGAAGGGGTTGAGAAGTGAGTCTCGCCGCCGCAGCAACCAACGAGAGCCTGGCGCACACCAGCAACGTGCTGATCTATTCGTCCATGGCCGTCTACATGCTGGCCTTCTTCGCGCACATCGCGGAGTGGCTGTTCGGCAGCAGGAGCAAGGTCGCCAGGACCGCCTCGGCCCTGACCGGGGACGCGGGCGCCTCCGCCGCCCCGGCCGTGAAGGCCAAGGCCGCGCAGGGCGGTACCACCGCCGTCCTGGACCGCCCCCAGGTGGTCACGCGCTCGGCCTCCGGCTCCCGCGACCTGCCCGACGGCCCCGGCGCGGCCGGCGACGACGTTCAGGGCGACCTGTACGGCCGGATCGCCGTGTCGCTCACCGTCCTCGCCTTCGTGGTCGAGGCGGCCGGCGTGGTCGCCCGCGCCCTCTCCGTACAGCGCGCCCCTTGGGGCAACATGTACGAGTTCAACATCACCTTCTCGACCGTCGCGGTCGCGGTGTACCTGACGCTGCTCGTGCTCAAGAAGAACATCCGCTGGCTCGGGCTGCCGCTGGTCACCACGGTCCTCCTGGACCTCGGCCTCGCCGTCACCGTGCTCTACACGGCCAGCGACCAGCTGGTGCCCGCGCTCCACTCGTACTGGCTGTGGATCCACGTCTCGACGGCGATCTTCTGCGGCGCCGTGTTCTACGTCGGCGCGGTCGCCACGCTGCTCTACCTGTTCCGTGAGCGGTACGAGTCCAAGCTCGCCGCCGGCGGCAAGCCCGGCGCCTTCGCCACCTCCGTCATGGAGCGGCTGCCCGCCTCGGGGAGCCTCGACAAGTTCGCGTACCGCGTCAACGCGGCCGTCTTCCCGCTCTGGACGTTCACGATCATCGCGGGCGCGATCTGGGCGGGCGAGGCCTGGGGCCGCTACTGGAACTGGGACCCCAAGGAGACCTGGTCCTTCATCACCTGGGTCGCGTACGCCTGCTACCTGCACGCCCGCGCCACCGCCGGCTGGAAGGGCCGCAAGGCCGCCTACCTGGCGCTGATCGCCTTCGGCTGCTGGCTGTTCAACTACTACGGCGTGAACATCTTCGTCACCGGCAAGCACTCCTACGCCGGGGTCTGACCGACCCGTTCACCGTACGACGCCCCGCGAGGACCACCGGTCCGGCGGGGCGTCCGGGTGACGGGGAGCGTTCGGGTCAGTCGTGTCCGATGTCCTCGTTCCAGAGACCGGGACGGTCGGCGACGAACGCCCGCATCAGCGCGACGCACTCCGGATCGTCCAGCAGGACGATCTCCACCCCGTGCTCCGCCAGCCAGTCGTGCCCGCCGTGGAAGGTCCGCGCCTCGCCGATCACCAACCGGGAGATCCCGAACTGCCGGACCAGCCCGGAGCAGTACCAGCACGGCGAGAGCGTGGTCACCATCGTCGTCCCCCGGTACGAGCGCTGCCGCCCCGCCGCGCGGAACGCGGCCGTCTCCCCGTGCAGGGACGGATCGCCGTCCTGGACGCGGCGGTTGTGCCCCCGGCCCAGCAGCGCCCCGTCCGCGCCGTACAGCGCGGCGCCGATCGGGATGCCGCCCTCCGCGAGCCCCGCGCGTGCCTCGGCGACCGCCGTCGCCAGCCATTCCCGTGCCTGTCCCGGCCTCATCACCATGCGGGCCAGCATCCCGCAACGGCCGTGTCCCGTGCCCGCCGGTGTCCCGGACCTGCCCGGGGGCTCAGGCCTTCGGCGGCGTGTCCTCCGTGGCGCCGCCGCCCTTCTCGCGGCGCTCGATCTCCTCCTCGCGCCGCCGCAGGTCCGCCTCCCACTGCTCCAGGTGCGCGGCGGCCTCCGCGTCGTCGTCCCCGCCGGACGGCTTCGCCTCGTCCTTGAGGGAGTTGAGGAACTCCGGGTTGTCGTCCGGCGCCACCCAGCCGCCGCGCCGCCCCGCCGCCCCCGTCACCCGGCGGTCCCGGCCCGCGATCAGCCACGAGAGGGAGCCGACCAGCGGGAAGAGGAGCACCAGGATCGCCCAGACCGGCTTGGGCAGGTAGCGGACGTCCTGTTCATCGGTCGTGAGGCAGTCGATGAAGGCGTAGACGCTGAGGCCCAGCGGCACCAGAATCATCAGCACCCTAAGCATGGCGGACCCCCTGCGCATGAAGATCGAGACCGGATCGCGGCCTCCGTGACAGGACCACAGTAGCGAGAACGGGGAAGCCCCGGCGGGTCCCGGAGCCGGGGATGACACACTGGACGGCATGGCTTATGACGATCTTCGCTCGCTGCTCAGGGCGCTGGAGCGCGAGGGCGACCTCACCCGTGTCAAGGCAGAGGTCGACCCGTACCTGGAAGTCGGGGAGATCGTCGACCGCGTGAACAAGGCCGGTGGCCCCGCCCTGTTGTTCGAGAACGTCAAGGGCTCCTCGATGCCCCTGGCCATGAACGTGTACGGCACCGACCGCCGCCTCCTCAAGGCGCTCGGCCTCACCTCGTACACCGAGATCAGCGACAAGATCGGCGGACTCCTCAAGCCGGAGCTGCCGCAGGGCTTCGTCGGCGTACGGGAGGCGTTCGGCAAGCTCGGCACGATGGTGCACGTACCGCCCAAGAAGGTGAAGGACGCGCCCGTCCAGGAAGTGGTCCTCACCGGGGACGACGTGGACCTGGACCGGCTGCCCGCGCTGTTCACCTGGCCGGAGGACGGCGGCTCGTTCTTCAACCTCGGGCTGACGCACACCAAGCACCCCGAGACCGGCGTCCGCAACCTCGGGCTCTACCGGCTCCAGCGCCACGACCGCCGCACCATCGGGATGCACTGGCAGATCCACAAGGACAGCCGCAACCACTACCAGGTCGCCGCCAGGCGCGGCGAACGGCTGCCGGTGGCCGTCGCGTTCGGCTGTCCGCCCGCCGTGACGTACGCCTCCACCGCGCCGCTGCCCGGCGACATCGACGAGTACCTGTTCGCGGGGTTCGTCCAGGGCCGGCGGATCGAGATGGTCGACTGCAAGACCGTGCCGCTCCAGGTCCCGGCCCAGGCCGAGGTGGTCATCGAGGGCTGGCTGGAGCCCGGGAAGACCCTGCCGGAGGGCCCGTTCGGGGACCACACCGGCTTCTACACGCCGCAGGAGCCGTTCCCGGCGCTGACCATCGACTGCGTGACGATGCGCAAGCGTCCGCTGCTCCAGTCGATCGTCGTCGGCCGGCCTCCCACGGAGGACGGGCCGCTGGGGCGGGCGACGGAGCGGTTCTTCCTGCCGCTGCTGAAGATCATCGTGCCGGACATCGTGGACTACCACCTGCCGGAGTCCGGCGGTTTCCACAACTGCGCGATCGTCTCGATCGACAAGAAGTACCCGAAGCACGCGCAGAAGGTCATGCACGCGATCTGGGGCGCGCACATGATGTCGCTGACCAAACTGATCGTGGTCGTGGACGCGGACTGCGACGTCCACAATCTGCACGAGGTGTCCTGGCGGGCGCTGGGCAACACCGACTACGCGCGCGACCTGACCGTCGTGGAGGGACCGGTCGATCACCTCGACCACTCCTCGTACCAGCAGTTCTGGGGCGGCAAGGCCGGGATCGACGCGACGCGGAAGCTCCCCGAGGAGGGGTACACACGGGACGGGGGCTGGCCGGAGATGGTCGAGTCCGACCCGGAGACGGCGGCGAAGGTCGACCGCCGGTGGAGGGAGTACGGCCTCTCATGAGCGCTGTTCAAGGAGTCCTCGGGCCGCAGCCCCACGGCCGGACGCGGGCGTTCCTGCGGCTGGTGATGATCGAGCACTCGGTCTTCGCCCTGCCCTTCGCGTACATCGCCGCGCTGACGGCGATGACCCAGCTCGACGGCAACATCCACTGGCTGCGGCTGCTGCTGGTGACGGTCGCCATGGTCGGGCTGCGGACGTTCGCCATGGCGTGCAACCGGATCATCGACCGCGAGATCGACGCCCGTAATCCGCGGACCGCCGGCCGTGAACTGGTCACGGGCGCGGTGTCCGTACGGTCCGCCTGGACCGGGGCGCTCGTCGCCCTCTTCTTCTTCCTGGGCGCGGCGGCGCTGCTGGGGCCGCTGTGCCTGGCGCTCGCTCCCGTCGCGGTCGTCCCGATGGTGCTCTATCCGTACGGGAAGAGGTTCACGAACTTCCCGCACGCGATCCTCGGCATCGCCCAGGCGATGGGCCCGATCGGCGCGTGGATCGCGATCACCGGCGAGTGGTCGTGGGACGCGGTGATCCTGGGGCTGGCCGTCGGCATCTGGATCGGCGGCTTCGACCTGATCTTCGCGTGCCAGGACGTCCAGGCGGACCGCGCGCACGGCGTGCTGTCCGTGCCGGCCCGCTTCGGGATCCCGGCGGCGCTGTACGGCGCGCGCGGCGCGCACGTCGTGACGCTGGGGCTCCTGGTCTGGTACGCGCTGGCCACCGACGCGGGCGGGTTCTTCTGGACCGGGCTGGTCATCGTCGCGGGCGCGTTCCTCTACGAGCACACGATCGTGAAGCCGCACGACCTGTCGCGCCTCAACCGCGCGTTCTTCCAGGTCAACGGTTTTGTGGGCATAAGCCTGTTCTTCTTCGCCCTGCTCGACCTGTTGGTGCGTGGCCTCACGGTATGAGCGGGACCGCCGCCCGCGCCCGTACAGGCCGCTTCCTACGGAAGAGGAACGCCGCCAGGACGCCGCCGATCAGGCCGAACAGATGGCCCTGCCAGCTGATGGACGGGTCGGTCGGCAGGACGCCCCACAGCACCGAGCCGTAGACCGCCAGCACGACCAGGCCGACCACCAGGTCCACCGCGCTGCGGTTCACGAACCCGCGCACCAGCAGGTAGCCGAGCAGGCCGAAGACCACGCCCGACGCCCCGACCGTGTTCGAGTGGTCGGCGGCGGTCAGCCACACGCCGAGGCCGCCCACCACCATGATCGTCAGGACCACGGCGGCGAAGCGCCGTATCCCGCCGAGCGCCGCGAGGAAGCCCAGCACCAGCAGCGGCACCGTGTTGGACGCGAGGTGCTCGAAGCCGTGGTGCAGGAAGGCCATCGGGATGACGTCGCGCAGCTCGCCGGGGCTGCGCGGGCTCAGCCCGTACGTGTCCAGCGCGCCGCCCGACGCGGTGTCCACCACTTCGAGCACCCAGAGCAGCGCCACCCAGAGGATCATCACGCCGCCGGCGGCCTTCACCCGGTCCGCGCGGCTCGGCGTCGTGACCTCGGTCTTCGGATACGTCATCCCAGCCCCCATCCCGGCGCCCATCGCGGTCCCGTCCCGGCGCCATGGGAACGTATGGGGCACCGCCGTCGGTTCCGTCACCAGAGTGCCGGATAGGCTCGGTTCCGTGAAGCCCGGACCGTACCCAGCCACCCCCAGCCCGCGACCGGCGCCCCGGCGCCCGTGGATCGTCGGGGTCTCCGGTGCGTCGGGGACGCCGTACGCCGCCGCCGTGCTGCGCGGGCTGCTGGACGCGGGCGAGAGCGTGGACCTGGTGATCAGCAGGGCGTCGCGGCTGACGCTGCTGGACGAGACGGGGATCGCGTTCCGGGACGCGCACTGGGAGAGCGATCTCGCCGACTGGCTGGCGCGCGGCGCGGACGGTGGTCCCGACACCTTCGCGAAGAGGGTGGCGGAGTACGGGGCGGATGTACGCCACTGGCCCGCCGGTGATCTGGCCGCGGGCCCGTCCTCGGGGTCGTACCCCGCCAAGGGCATGCTGATCGTGCCCGCGTCCACGGCGTCCGTGGCCGGGGTGGCGCTCGGCCTGTCGAAGGACCTGCTCCAGCGGGCCGCGAGCGTGACGCTCAAGGAGCGGCGCCCGCTGGTGGTCGCCGTGCGGGAGACCCCGCTCGGCGGGCAGACGCTCCGGCATCTGGTGGCGCTGGACGAGGCGGGCGCGGTGGTCCTTCCGGCGTCCCCGGCGTTCTACGCGGGGGCGCGGCACATCCAGGACCTGGTGGACTTCGTCGCCGGGCGGGTGCTCGACGCGGCGGGGGTGCCGCACCGGCTGTACCGCCGCTGGGAGGGTGAACTCGGCGGCGCGCGGACCGGCACCTGAGCCGACCGCAGGCCCCGAGTGAAGGCCAGACGGCCCCCGAGTGAAGGTCAAACGCCGAAAGTCTGGCGGATTCGTAGGAATCGAGCCTTCTATGCCTTAGATTCTATACGTACCGTGTGAGCTCGTTGAACAATGGAAGGCTTCAGGCATATGGACGCCGTGGACAGGCAGCTCATCCAGGCCCTCAGGGAGAACGGGCGGGCCTCGTACGCCGAGCTGGGGCGCCTCGTAGGACTGTCGGGACCCAGTGTCACCGACCGCATCAACCGGCTCGAAGCGGCGGGCGTCATCACCGGCTACCGCGCCACGGTCGACTCCGCCTCGCTCGGCCTCGGGGTCATCGCGCTGATCGGGATCTCGCTCTCGGACGCCGCCGACCACGAGGACGTGGCCCGCAGGATGCGCGACCTCCAGGAGATCGAGGACTGCTGGTTCATCGCGGGGGACGACTCGTACATGCTCAAGGTACGGGCGAGCGACGTGGACGGCCTGGAGCGGACGATCCGCCGGCTGAGCGGCACGAAGGGCGTCTCCCGGACCCGTACGACGATCGTACTGTCGACCAAGTGGGAGAACCGGGTGGGTGAACTGCCCGAGGAGGACTGACGGACGGTCCGAGGGGGCCGGGCGCCGGGCCCGGTGGCCCCCTCGGACCTCGGGTACGTCAGCCGAGCGGCGGGCGCAGCCGCCGGGGGGCGGCCGACGGCGGGGGGATCAGCCCGGCGACGACGGCCTTGTTGACCGCGTCCACCCGCGAGACCGCTCCCAGCTTGGCGAAGATGTTCCGCAGATGGCGCTTGATCGTGCCCTCGGTGAGCCCGAGCTGGGTGGCGGCCCCCCGGTTGCTGAGCCCCGCCGCCACCAGCGTGACGACCTCCACCTCGCGCGGGCTCAGCGTGTGGTGGGCGGGCTCGGGCGCCGGCTGCGGTTCCGACTTGGGCCGGGGCGGCAGCGAGACGGTCAGGCCGTCCTGGCTGCACGCGTCGCGCAGGGCCGCGACCAGCGAGTGGTGCGTGGCCGTCTTGTGCAGGTAGCCGCGGATGCCGAGGGGCAGCAGGCTCTGGAGCAGCCGGGGGTCGTCGTGCATGGTCAGCACCATGATCTTGGTGTCGGGCGAGGCGGCCTGGACCGCCCGTACCGTACGGCCCGGATCCTCGTTCCCCGGCATCTCGATGTCCATCAGCAGGACGTCGGGGCGGTGTTCGGCCGCCATGGCGACGGCGCCCGGCGCGTCGCCGACCGCCGCCGCCACGTCGAAGCCGCCCACGCCGCGGATCAGTTCGGCCAGCGCGTCCCTGAGCAGGGTGTGGTCGTCCGCGATGACGATGCTGTACGTGGTCATCCGCGTCCGTCCGGCGCGGTGGCGGGATCCGGCTCCGGCAGCAGCAGGGACAGCCGCATCCCGGTGCCCACCCCCGGCGCGCTCGTCAGGTGCAGCGTCCCGCCCAGCGCCTGCACCCGCTCCCGCATCGACAGCAGACCCGTCCCCGACCGCCCGTCGCGCGCCGGCGGCGCCGCCTGGTCGAAGCCGATTCCGTCGTCGTGCGCGAAACAGTCCACGCGGTGCGGGGCCACGTCGACCTCCAGCGCCACCGTGCTCGGGGCCGCGTGCGTCAGGGAGTTGCGCAGGAACTCCCGCAGCACCAGGAACAACTCCTCGGCGTGCCCCGCCGGGACCCACGACTCGTCGCCGTTCACCTCGATGTGCACCCGGACCCCGGGCGCCTGGTGCGCCTCGGCGTACTCCAGGAGCGCTTCGGCGAGGCCCGTCGCGCCGGGGCGCGTCCGGAGATCCGAGATGAGCCCGCGCGTGTAGCCGGTCGCCTCGTCCAACGCGCCCCGGACCCGGCCGAGATGGCGGTCGCGGGTGGCGGGCCCGTACCCCTCGGCCATGGCCTGGTCGTGCAGGTCCAGGCAGCGGTAGGCGAGGGCCAGGCTCTGGCCCAGCCGGTCGTGCAGGTCGCGGGCGAGCCGTTGGCGGTGGCCCGTGGCGCTCTCCTCCACCTTTTTGAGGAGGTACGCGTCGTAGCCGGCCGCCGAGACCTGTAAGCAGGTGGCCAGGCTGTGGTTGAGCGCCGCCACCGCGCGCCCGAGGCAGGCGGACGACTGCTCCGGCGGCAGGCCGGCCGCCGCCGTCACCAGGTACTGGAGGCAGATCTGGAAGAGCAGCCCCGACGACCGCAGGGTGTCGGCCGGGTGGACCGACTGGAGCGGTCCGCGCGTGCTCAGGCCGACGGAGAGGCCCAGCGCGGCGTTGGCGGCGGAGGGGCGCTCACTCTCCCGCAGCGCCTCCGCGCACTCCTGGATGACAAGTCTGGCGTGTTCCCGCGCCTCTCCCCACAGCTCCGTGGTGGAGATCAGCGGGCTGGACACGCCGTCGAGGGATTGCCTGAATTGGCAGATGATTTCATCGCTGCCGAGCGCGAGCCGGTCGGCGAGCAGGCACGCGGAAGCTACGGAAGGATCGGTCTCCTCGATCTGCGTTTGTATCTTCAGCACCGCTGAAGTCCCCCTAGGTCACTGGTCCAGCTTCGGCGGCTCTCCGATGAGCCGCCCGACCTGACACATCGTGCAGGGGGAGTCTAGGGGAAACGGATTTCCGCACTCGATGTCATACCTCACAACAACGTGCGTCCCGACGTCAGTCTTTACCGTTTCATTACCGGCTGATCCGGCAGGTCAGGGGCCTCTCGCAGGGCGTTCGGAGGGTGTTAAGGCAGTGTCACCAGTTCACGAAAATCTGATGTCGAATGGAGGCGTATCCGGACGGGGTTGTTCCGCCCGGCGCGGTCCGTGGCGACCGCGGCGGCATATCCGTCGTACGGCCGGGGCAGGGCCAGGTCCGCTGCGGGCCAGAAACGGTGGTCCAGATTCGCCCCCGCCGCCGCGGAGAGGCCCAGTCCCGACGCCTTGACCGCCGCCTCCAGCCGGGTCCAGGCGCGGAATCCGTCGGCCGGGTCGGGGCACGGACGGCCGAGGACCCGGGACCAGTCGACCCCCGGGCGTACGTGTTCCAGGTCCACGCCGACCACGGCGCCCGGCGCGCGGACGGCGAGCAGGGCCAGTTCGTGCGAGCGGGAGAGGCTGACGGCGGGTCCGGGGCACCAGCCGAGTACGTAACCGGGCTTGCCGCGCCAGGCGTTGCGCACGTGGGTGAGGTCGGCGGGCTCGCACGCCAGGTAGCCGGCCACGATGTCCCGGGCGGCGAGGTGGGCGGCGAGGTAGCGGCGGCGCGCGGCGGGTCTGCGCAGCCCCAGCCGGTGGGCGCGGTCGCGTTCGTACGCGCCGAGTTCGGGAAGGCGGGCCTCGTGGCGGGCCGGGTCCGTGTCGAGGGGGACGATCCAGAGGTCGGTGGATTCGGGCAGGGGCATGTCCTGTTCCCTTCTGGGACCCGCCGGGTCCCCGGTGCACGGGGGGCGCACCGGGGACCTGGCGGGTGGGGGGATCAGTCGTCGACGAGGGTCCGTTCGCGCGCGGCGCCGTCCGCGTCCGCGGGCCGCGAGGGGGCCCGCTCGCCCGGCTTCGCGGCGGCGGCGGGGCGGTCGGCGAGCATCTGGTACACGATGACGGCGGTGACGGCGCAGAGCGCGGCGGACGCCCACAGCACCACCCGCAGCGCGTCCGTGTGGCCCTGCGACAGGAAGTCGCCGAAGCCGTCGCGCAGGGCGGTCGGCGCGTCCTTCACCACGCCGGCCACGTCACCGCTGGCCACCCGGTCGGCCGTCGTGGAGGCGGAGTCGCCGCCCTTGGCCACGTACTCCGACAGCCCGTCCGAGATGCGCGAGCGGATCATCGAGGCGACGGCCGCGACCATGACGACGGCCGCGATGGCCTCGCTCGCGAGGCGGATGGTGTTGAACATGCCCGCCGCCATGCCGGCCCGCTCGGGCGGCACGGTGCTGACGGCGGCGCCGTCGAGGACGCCCATGATCAGGCCGACCCCGACCCCGGCGACGAGGAGCGGCCCCGCGAGGCCGAGGACGCCGATGCCCGGGTGGACGACGGTGAGCCAGGCGCAGCCGGCCGCGATGAGGAGCAGGCCGAGGCCGAGCACGACCCGCATGTGGACGCCGGAGGCGACGAGCCGGCCGCCGATCAGGGGCAGGAAGAGCACAGGTCCGGTCAGCAGCAGCATGATCAGTCCGGCGCCCTGGCTGCTCTCGCCGTTGGCGCCGATCAGGTACGCGGGCAGGACCAGCAGCAGTCCGATGAAGCCGAACGAGAAGGCGACGTTGAGCAGGTTCACCGAGAGGAAGCGGCTCTCGCGGAACAGCGACAGGTCGAACATGGGGTTCTCCTGGCGGCGTTCGACCAGGGCGAAGGCGACGACCAGCAGGATCGACCCGGCCAGCAGGAGGAGCACGGTCGGGCTGCCCCAGCCGCTCTGCGGGCCCTGGATGATGGCCAGCGTGAACAGCACGAGCGCCAGGCTGAACGTGATCGTGCCCGGCCAGTCGACGCCGCCCGCCTGCGGGTTGCGCGACTCCTGGAGGAACGGCAGCCCCAGCATGGACAGGACGACGAGGGCCAGGTGCGCGTAGAACACCGACTCCCAGCCCAGCGCGCCGACGAGCAGTCCGCTGGTGGTCGGTCCGAGCGCGAGGCCGGAGCCGAGGGTGACCCCGGCGACGGCGAACGCCTTGGCGCGCGCGGCCCCGTCGAAGCTGGACGCGACGATCGCGGTGGCCGAGGTCATCAGCGCGGCGGCGGCGACCCCCGCGACCCCGCGGGCGATGTCGATCACGATGACGCTGGGCGCGAGGACGGTCGCCACGAGCGAGACCGCGTACAGGCCGGTGCCGAAGGCGAACATCTTCTTGCGGCCGATCAGGTCGGCGAGTGAGCCGGCCACCATCATCAGGCTGGCCGCCATCACGTTGTACGCGTTGACCACCCACTGGAGCGAGGCGAGACTCCCGCCGAGTTCGCGCCCGATGTCGGGGAGGGCGACCGGGGTGCCGCTGACGCCGAGCGGCACGATCAGTACGCCGAGACACACGACGAGCAGGGTGAGCCCTGGGCGGGGCCCGGCTTCGAGCCGGGCGTCGGGGGTGGACATCAGGATTCAGACTCCTTCTTGGACGGGCTCCGCCTGTGGAGGCACGAGGCGGAGTTCCTGGAACAGCTCGGGTCCGCCCGGCGGGCGGACCGCGGAGACCACCGCGTCCGGGCGGACCAGGACGACGGTGGGGGTACGTACGGAGAGGGCGGCGTGCACGCGGCCGCCGGGGTCCGCGAGGACGCGCACGGGGCCGGTGGCGCCGGGGGCGCCGGTCGCGCCGGCTCCCGTGACCGCGCCCGTCCCGGCCGCCGAGACCAGGACCGTGCGGTGGCCGGGGCCCGTCAGCCCCTCCGCGAGGACCCGGGCCCGCGCGGTGCGCGCCGCGTTCCGGCCGTCGGCGGCCAGGACCAGCAGCACGGGCCGCCCGTCGTCCAGCAGGTCGTGCAGGCGCGGTACGGCGGTGCCCGGCGAGGTCGTACGGTCCGGGGCGGCCGTGCCCGTACGGTCCGAGGCCGGCGCTCCCGTACGGTCCGGGGCGAGCGCTCCCGTACCCTCCGGGGCCAGCGGGACGTCCGGCAGGCGGGCGCCCTCCCGCAGCCGCCCCCTGGGGCGGCCCGGTACGGCGTGCACCAGGGAGAGCTGGGTCTGGCGCGGGGTGATGAACCGGTCGAGCAGCCCCGTGCGTTCGCCGATGCCGAGCGCCCGGTCCCGGACGTTCCTGCGCCAGCCGCGCATCGTCCACAGCCGGGTCTGGAGGTCGGTGTCGCTCAGCACCTCCCGCGCGACCGCGCGCCGCTCCCGCTCCCAGCCGTCGAGGACGTCCGCCGGGCGTTCGCCCCGTACCACCGCGCCCAGCGGCCCGGCCAGGCTCGCCGCGTCCTCTATGCCGGTGTTGAGGCCCTGGCCGCCCGCCGGGCTGTGGATGTGGGCGGCGTCGCCGACGAGCAGCACCCGGCCCTTCCTGAACCGGTCCGCGATCTTGCGGTGGACCCGGAACACCCCGGTGCGGTGCTCGCCGGTGAGGAGGATCGGGACGGGGCAGCGCTCCGAGGCGGCCCGCTGGACCTCCGCCCGGATGTCGTCCGCGATCTCCGCGTTCGGGGCGAGGCTGGTGAAGACGCGGAAGTGGCCGCCCGGCAGCCCCACCACGACGAGCACGCCCTTGGCCGTCATGAAGTAGTGCGCCTCGTCCTGCGCGAGCGGGGTGTCGCACATCCCGTCGGACAGCAGGAACCGCTGGGGGTACGTCTCCCCCTCGAAGCCCGTGCCGATCGCCTCGCGGACCGTGCTGTGCGCGCCGTCCGCGCCGATCAGCCAGTCCACGCGGACGCGTTCCGAGGAGCCCCCGCCGTCCGTCAGCTCCACGGTGACGCCGTCGGGATCGTCGGGGGACTGCGTCACCGACGTCAGCCCGACGCCGAACTCGGTCTTCCCGCCCAGCTCCTCGAACCGCTGCCGCAGGGCGTGTTCGGTCTCCTGCTGCGGCAGGGACACGGCGAACGGGAACCGCGTCTCGGGCACCTTGCGGAACGTGAGCCGGGCCACCCGGCGGCCCGCCGAGTGGTAGTTCTGCGCGTGCAGCGGCAGCCCGCGCGCGAGTATCTCGGCGCCCGCGCCCAGCCGGTGCAGCGCCTCCAGGGCGCGCGGCCACAGCGTGATGGCCTTGGCGTGCGGGTTGGGGCGGTCGGCCCGGTCGATCAGCCGGACCCGTACCCCCTGCTGGAGCAGGGCCGTGGCCGCCGTGAGCCCGACCGGGCCCGCGCCGACCACCAGGACCCCGGACGGGCCCGGGGAGTGCGCCGTGCCGTCCGCCGTCACGCGCCCTCCCCGGTCCGTACGACGAGGCAGGCCACGTGGCCGTCCTGGCCGATGCCGGTGACGAGGGAGAGCGCTCCGGGGGCGGTACGGGCGAGGACGGCGGCGAGCTGGAACGCGCCGTCCGCGCTGTACGCCTCGCCCGTGACCTCCTTGACGCGCAGCTCGGTGACCGTACGGCCGCCGAGGGCCCGGCGGACCGCGCGCCGCTCCGCCTCCTCGAACCCGACGAGGCCGGTGGCGCCGAGCGACACGGTGCCGACCTCGGCAGGGGCGACTCCGGCGCGCTCCAGGGCGCGGGTGACGCACCCGGCGAGCACGGCGGTGACTCCGGGACGTACGCCTTCCGGGGAGAACGCCGTCTCGCTCGCCAGCACTTCGGCGAGGACGGGCGCGCCGTCCCGGCGGGCCGCCTCCGCGTCCTGGACGGCGAACAAGGCGCAGCCCTCGCCCACGGGGAAGCCCTGGGCGAGCGCGCCGGACGCCGCCCAGCCCCACGCGGTCTGCGGGCACAGCTCCTCGACGCCGCCGACCAGCAGCCGCTCGGCGTGGCCGCGGTCCAGGGCGTTGCGGGCGTAGCGGAAGGCCGCCAGGGCCGCGGTCGTACCGCCGGACAGGGTGGCGTTGATGCCGTGCAGCCCGTTCCAGATGGCGATCTGGCCGGTGCAGGAGTTCATCACCGTGTTGGGGAAGGCCGCCGCGTCGACGAGGAAGGGCCGGTCGTGCACGTGGGTGTCCCGGGCGAACTCGCTGCTGCTGCGGACACTGCCCGACGTGGACCCGAGCACCACACCGGTGGTGTTCCACGCCGGGTCCGTGTCGTCGCCGACGGGCGGACCCGCCGCCGTGCGCAGCAGCGCGCAGGCGGCGAGTCCGAGACCGGTGGTGCGGTCGAGGTGGCGGGTCCGCTTGCGGCCCACGTGGTCGGCGAGCCGGAACTCCGGCACCACCCTGACGTTGTCGGGCAGCCCGTCGGGCTCGGCGGGCCCGAGGGGCAGCTCCGCCGGGTCGGAGCAGGGCGCGGTGGCGCCGCGCAGCGCGTCGGCGAGGGCGTCCAGGCCGGTGCCCGCCGGGGAGACGACACCGAGCGCGGTGACCGCGAGGGGCCGGACGCGGGGGAGCGTGCCGGCGGACGGGGCGGTCGCGGGAACGGGCGTGGGGGCGGTCGTGGTGGAGAGCGTCATGACACCTTCCCCAGGATGGTGATCGCGTTGTTGCCGCCGAAGGCGAAGCCGTGGTTCTGGGCGATACGGACCTCGGCGGGGCGCGCCGTGTTGGGCACGGGGTCCAGGCCGGGGCCGAGGGCGGCGTCGACCTCGCGCAGGTTCGCCGTGGGCGGCAGGAAGCCCTGCTCGATGGCCTTGCAGCAGAGGAGCGCGCCGAAGCCGCTGGCGGCGCCCATGGTGTGGCCCAGCATCGACTTGATGGAGCTGATGGGCGGCAGCCGGTCGCCGAACACCTCGCGTACGGCGGCGACTTCGGTGAGGTCGTTGGTGGGCGTGCCCGTCCCGTGCGCGCAGATGTAGTCCACCTGGTCGGTGGTGATCCCGGCGCTGCGGTGGGCTCTGCGGATGCACTCGGCGACGCTGCCGGAGTCGGGGTGGACCATGTGCTTGGCGTCGCAGCTCAGCCCGTAGCCGAGGACCTCGGCGTAGACGCGGGCGCCGCGGGCCAGGGCGCGGTCCAGGGGTTCGAGGAGCAGGGCGACGCCGCCCTCGGCGGTGATGATGCCGTCGCGGTCCTTGTCGAACGGCCGGCACACGTCCTCGGCGAGGGCGCCCAGCCGCAGGAAGCCGGCGTGCGTGTAGCGGTTCACCGAGTCGGCGCCGCCCGCGAGCATGTAGTCGGCCTCGCCGGTGCTCACCAGGTCGGCGGCGTAGCCGATCGCGTAGTTGCTGGCGGAGCACGCGGTGGGGATGGTCTGGGCCTCGCCGGTCAGGCCGAGTTCGGTGTTGACGGCGGCGGCGATACGGCCGGCCGGCACCTGCGCGACCAGGCCGGGGTCGAGGCTCTTGAGGCCCTCGCCGATCCACTGCCGGGTGAGCCGGTCCACCACGGGCGCCTCACCGCTGGTGGTTCCCATCGCGGATCCGGCACGCGTACGGGAGAGTTCGGCACGGTCCAGGCCGGCGTCGGCGACAGCCTGGGTGGCCGCGGCGGCGGCCAGGAGCGCGGACCTGCCCCAGCGGGCGGGGTCGAGCGTGCGCAGGGACGCGTGCGCGTCGAAGTCGGGTACCTCGCCGGCCATCACCTGGGGGAAGCCGGTGGTGTCGAAGGAGCGGGCCGGGGCGATGCCGCTGCGGCCCTCCCGTACGGCCGCGGCGAGGGTCTCGGCGTCCTTGCCGAGACTGCTCACCGCGCCGAGCCCGGTCACCACGACACGTCGGGGGCCGAGGTCAGACACGCTCGGCCCCGGCGAGCGCGATGACGTGGTCCGCGAGAGTACGCAGGTCGACGAGGTTCTCCGCCTCCTCGACCGGCACGGATATGGTCAGTTCCTTGTCGATCCGCGCGAGTATCTGGATCAGTGCCAGCGAGTCCGCGTCGAAGTCCTCGACGAAGCGGGCGTCCGGGTCGACGGCCGCCGGCTCGTCCTCCAGCTCCAGCTCCTCCGCCACGATGACCCGGACACGCGTGAGGATTTCGTCGGACGACAGCGTCACAGCCTTCTGAGACATGGTGGATCCCCCTCTCGCCGCCGGCGTATTTCACCGGCCGCAGAAGGAAATTAGGCAGGTGGCGGCGGCCACGAGAAGGGTTTTGCTCCCAAGGCGCCGGGCGCTGTTCCCCAGGCGGTAGCAGGCGGGTCCGTCGGGCGTACCCCCCGTACCTCTTCCGGGATACCTCCCGATGTCACTTTCGAGGCAGTGCGGAATCTGTTGGTGGTACGGCCGTTGAGGAGCGGACCGGCGCCTCAGCATGCTGATTCCCGCGAGCGTCCGTACGTATGTCCGTGCGCGGCGGAGAAAGGGAATCCGCGGAACAGAATCCTGGAAAGGGAGATCGATGTCCTCGACACGCAGGGGAAGCGCCGGAACGGAGCCAGAAATATCCGGCGACATACCCGGCGACCCGCAGGCCGTGGCAGTAAAGGGAAACAATTCCCCCACCGACACTACCGCCCCTACCGACCCCATCGACCCCAGTGGTGACACATTCGGCCACGGGCCGCGCACCGGCGCCCGGCTCCCTCCGCTGCACGGGCCGCTGACCGCCTTCTCCCTGTCGATGGGCGTGCTGAGCCTGGCCACCCTCATCGGCCTGGCCGCCGACGACCGAATCCTCAACGGCGCGCCGATCTGGCTGAAACCACTGCACTTCGCGTTCTCGCTCGCCGTCTACAGCGCCACGCTGGCCTGGCTGCTGCCCCGGATCCGCCGCTTCCCCCGCACGGCGTGGTGGGCGGGGACGCTGATCGCCGTCAGCTCCCTCGCCGAAGCGGTGATCATCTCCGTCCAGGCGTGGCGGGGCACGTACAGCCACTTCAACACCCTCACCCCGACGAACACCGCCTTCATGAACAGCATGACCGTCGCGGTGATCGTCCTGTGGACCTCCAACTTCGTGGCCGCCGTGGTCGTGCTGCGCGACCGGTCGCTCGCGAGGCCGCTGCGCCTGGCCGTACGGCTCGGGCTGGTCCTCGCGGTCGTCGGCATGTCCCTCGGCTTCCTGATGAACATCCCCACCCCCGAGCAGCAGCAGGCCGTCGACGCCGGGCTGCCCACCCTCGTCGGCGCCCACAACGTGGGGGTGGACGACGGCGGTCCCGGCATGCCGCTCACCAACTGGAGCACGGTCGGCGGAGATCTGCGGATCCCGCACTTCGTCGGCATCCACGCGCTCCAGGTGATCCCGCTGGCCGGCGCCGCCCTGGCCCTGGCGGGCCGCCGCCGTACGACCTTCGCGGACGAGGGGATTCAGGCCCGTCTCGTCCTGATCACGGGAGCGGCCTGGGCCGGCCTGCTCGCCCTGGTCACCTGGCAGGCACTGCGCGGCCAGTCACTCGTCCACCCGGACGCCGTGACCCTCGGCGCCCTGGGCGCGCTCGTCCTGGCGGCCGCCGCCGCGACGGCGGTCGTCCTGCGCCGGGGCGCCCCGCGCTCCGGCGGCCCGCGTGTGCCCGCCTCCGCCGTGCGACATCCATGACGGACGAAGAGAGACCGAGACCGCACATGTCCGAGAACGCAGTCGGTACGCTCGCCGAACCGCCCTTCCACATACGCTTCGCCCACACCGTCGACCGCCATCTGGTCCACCGGGCCGCCGTGGCCGAGGTGTTCGTGACCGACACCCGCCAGATCGGCGAGTCCGTCTATCTCGCGGGCGCCCAGACGCCGCTCTCGCACAGCTACTACAACGACCACATCCAGCGGGGCGCGCTCACCGATGTCCTGCTGGTCCTCGAAGCGTGCCGGCAGGCGGCCGTCTGCGGCGGCCACACCTTCCTCGACATCGCGATGGACACGTCGTTCCTCGTCAACGAGGTGTCGGTGCAGCTGAGCGACCCCGAGGCGCTGCGTACGGGGAGCGACCCCGGCGAGCTCCAGATCCTCACCGAGTACCCGGCGGTACGGATGAAGGGCGGCCGGGTCCGGCAGGTCGGCGTCGAGCAGGAACTGACCTTCAACGGCGCGGCCGTGGGCGTCTCGTCCATGCGGGTGAGCGCCATGACGAAACACGAGTACGGGTCGCTGCGCACCTACCAGCGCGGGGGCGTCGCGCCCTCCACGCGCGAGGTGCCCCGGCCCGACCGCTCGGGCATCCTCGCCCCGGCCCAGGTGGGCCGTACGTCACCGGGCAACGTCGTCCTGGCCGAACCGGTCTTCGACGCGGGGCGCCTGACGGCCCGGCTGCTGCCGGACTTCGACAACCGCAGCCTCTTCGACCACCAGTACGACCATTTCCCGGCCATGACGCTGCTGGAGGGGGCCCGGCAACTGGCCCTCCTGGCGGCGTTCTGGAGCGGCCGCCAGCTGTCGGTCACCCATGTGCTGGGCATGGACGCGGCGTTCCTGCGCTTCGCGGAACTCGACGCGCCGGTCGTGCTGAGCGCCGAGATGCCCGGGAGCGGCGAGGACACCGTGGACGTGGCGTTCCAGCAGTCGGGCCGCAGCGTGGCCACGGCGTCGGTACGGCTCTACGGGGAGGCGAAGGCATGACGAGCGCCGAAGGGACGGGCGTCCGCGCCGTCTGGACCGACTTCCGCGGCGTCCTCACCCCGCCGCTGCCCTGGGCCGTCGCCTCCTTCTGCGAGCCCATGGGCCTGGAGCCCGCCGCGCTGCACGCGGCGATGCGCACGGTCGGCCGCCGGTACGGCACCGGCTCGATGGCCCCGCTCGACACCCCGCTCGTGGACGAGGACGAGTGGGGCCGGCAGGTCGAGGCCGCGCTCCTGGACGAGTTCGGGATCCGCGCCGACATGTCGGGCTTCGCCGAACGCTGGTTCGCCGACCGGCGCGTCAACCAACCGTGGATCGAGGAGCTGGAACGCGTCCGCGGCGCGGGTGTCTTCGTGGGCCTGCTCTCCAACATGCCGCCCGGCTGGGACCCGTACTGGCGGCAGATGGTCGACCCCGGCCTCTTCGACGCCCTGGTGATGTCGTTCGAGACGGGGTGCCGCAAACCCGACCGGGAGATCTTCGACCTCGCCGTACGGCGCTCGGGCATCCCCGCGGCACAGAGCCTCCTCGCCGACGACCTGGTGGAGAACTGCGAGGGAGCGGTCCTGGCCGGCTGGCACGGGCTGCACTTCACCGACACCGCGGATGCCGTCCGCGTACTGCGAAAGGAACTGGCATGAGCCGCACCGTTCTCATCAGCGGGGGCAACCGGGGCATCGGACTCGCCGTGGCGCGGTCGTTCGCCGAGGCGGGCGACAAGGTGGCCGTCACCTACCGCACCGGCGCCCCGCCGCCCGGCCTGTTCGGTGTCGCGTGCGACGTCACCGAGGAGGAGTCCGTCAAACGGGCGGTCGCTGACGTGGAGGCCCAGTACGGGCCCGTCGAGGTGCTCGTCGCCAACGCGGGCATCACCCGGGACGGCCTCCTGCCGATGATGAGCGAGAAGGACTTCAAGGACGTCCTCGACACCAACGTCATGGGCGCCTTCCGGCTCGCCAAGCACGCCACCGGCGGCATGCTCAGGAAGCGCTGGGGACGGCTGGTGTTCATGTCCTCCGTGATGGGCTCGCTCGGCTCGCCGGGGCAGACCAACTACGCGGCGTCCAAGAGCGCCCTGGTGGGCCTCGCCCGCTCGCTCGCCTGGGAGCTGGGCGCCCGGAAGATCACCTCCAACGTCGTCACGCCGGGCCTCATCGAGACCGACATGATCGAGCACATCACCGACGGGCGCAGGGCGGAGCTGATCGGCAACACCCCGCTGCGGCGCACCGGAACCGCCGACGAGGTGGCGGCGGTCGTACGGTTCCTGGCGAGTGACGCCGCGTCGTTCGTCACCGGGGCCGTGGTTCCGGTGAGCGGCGGCATCGGCATGGGCCACTGAACGGTCGGTTTCCACCATGGAGCACAACGACGTGCACCGGGACGGCGGGACACCCCTCGCGGGGCCCGTCGTCCTGATCGACTGCACCCCGCGCACCGGCATCACCCGCCAGGACCTGGAGGTGCTCGACCGCTGGACACCGCACGGCGTGGGACGGGACCCCGAGGCCGTGGCCGGCAAGGAGCGGCGGCTGCGGCACATCGCCCGCACGCTGTACGAGTCGTGGCTCAGACCGCTGCGGGTACGGTCCGAGGACGTCGGCGGCGGGTTCGTGTTCACCCACCCCGCCGCCGGGGTGACCGTGCTGGAATGCTGCGCCCGGCACACCCTGCACGTGGACGTGTGGGACACGTGTGACCGGTTGCGGGTGCTCGCGGGCGGGGATCTTGAGCAGAAGGCGGGACGGTCCGAGCCACCGGTCGTCGCGCACCTGCCGGTGACCTGAGCACCTGAGCACCTGAGCACCCGAGCACCCGACACCCGGGCGCCCGCGCCCGCCCCCGAGTGAGGAGACAACGTGCGCATCGTGCGCCACCACGAGTACGGCCCGTCCAAGGTCCTGGTCACCGAGGAGGCGGAACGGCCCGCGTACGGCCCCGAGGACGTCCTCGTCCGCGCCGAGGCGATCGGCGTCGACCACGCCGACGTCCAGCGCAGGCTCGGCACCTTCCCCCTCGGCCCGCCGCCCCTCCCGCACTGCCCGTCCACGGATGTCGTCGGCACGGTCGTCGCGGCCGGCGACCGCGTGCGCGACGTCGCGCCCGGTCAGCGGGTGGTCGTGTGGAAGGCGCGGAACGCCTACGCGGAGTACGTGGCGGCGCCCGCCGCGCACCTCCTGCCGCTGCCCGGGGGACTGGACCCCGCCGAGGGCACGCTCCTCGGCTCCACCGGCCGCGTCGCCGTCCACCTGCTCCGTACCGCCCGGGTCGCCGAGGGCGAGACGGTCCTCGTCCACGCGGGCGCCGGCGCGATCGGCCACATCGCCGTCCAGGCCGCCCGCGCGCTCGGCGCCGCCCGGGTCATCGCCACGGCGGGCTCCCCGGCCAAGCGCGACTTCGTCCTCTCCCTCGGCGCGGACGCCGCCGTCGACCACACCGCCCCCGACTGGCCCGAGCGGGCCGCCGAGGCGGCCGGGCCCGGCGGGGTCGACGTCGTCCTCGACGGCATCGGCGGCCGGCAGCTCCTCGACGACGTCAAGCTGCTCGCCCCGTACGGCAGGCTCGTCTTCTACGGCGCCTCCGGCGGCGACACCGCACAGCCCTCCCTCCCCGTCCTGTCCCTGATGGGCATGCGGCAGGTCATGGGCTTCAGCATGCCCACCCTCCTGGGCGCCCGGCCCGACGAGGCGGCGGAAGGAGTGCGGCTCCTGCTCCGCTTCGTACAGGACGGATCCGTACGGCCGGTCGTCCACGCGCGCGTCCCGCTGGCCGAGGCGGCGCGCGCCCATGACCTGCTCGAAGAGCGGAGGAGCATGGGGCGCGTCGTTCTCGTGCCGTGAGGGGCGTAGGCTCGACAGGCCCGATTGGCAGACATATGGGAGGCGGCCTGATGACTGCATCTATTCAAGATGTAGGTCTCAAGCGCGAGCTGGAGCAGAAGGTCCGGGCGGGAGAGCGGCTGTCCCGCGAGGACGGCATCGCCCTGTACGAGACGGACGACCTGGCCTGGCTCGGCGGGCTCGCCCACGAGGTGCGGACGCGGAAGAACGGCGACGTCGTCCACTTCAACGTCAACCGCCACCTCAACATGACCAACGTGTGCACCGCGTCGTGCGCGTACTGCTCGTTCCAGCGCAAGCCGGGCGAGAAGGACGCGTACACGATGCGCATCGAGGAGGCCGTCCGCCTCGCCACCGCGATGCGCGGCGAGAACCTCACCGAGCTGCACATCGTCAACGGGCTGCACCCCACCCTCCCCTGGCGCTACTACCCGCGCTCGCTCAGCGCCCTCAAGGAAGCCCTCCCCGAGGTCTCCCTCAAGGCGTTCACCGCCACCGAGATCCACCACTTCGAGACGATCTCGGGCCTCTCGGCGTCCGAGATCCTCGACGAGCTGATCGAGGCCGGCCTGGAGTCGCTGACCGGCGGCGGCGCGGAGATCTTCGACTGGGAGGTCCGCCAGCACATCGTGGACCACCACACCCACTGGGAGGACTGGTCGCGCATCCACCGGCTGGCCCACGAGAAGGGGCTCAAGACCCCGGCGACGATGCTGTACGGGCACATCGAGGAGCCCCGCCACCGCGTCGACCACGTACTGCGGCTGCGTGAGCTCCAGGACGAGACCGGCGGGTTCCAGGTCTTCATCCCGCTGCGCTACCAGCACGACTTCGTGGACATGAAGGACGGCAAGATCCGCAACCGCCTCCAGGCCCGCACCACCATGGCCACCGGCGCGGAGGCGCTCAAGACCTTCGCCGTCTCGCGGCTGCTCTTCGACAACGTCCCGCACGTGAAGGTCTTCTGGGTGATGCACGGCGTCCAGACCGCGCAACTGGCCCTCCAGCACGGCGCGGACGACATGGACGGGTCGGTGGTCGAGTACAAGATCACGCACGACGCGGACAACTACGGCACGCCCAACAAGCTGGGCCGTGAGGACCTGCTCGACCTGATCCGCGACGCCGGCTTCCGGCCGGTCGAGCGCAATACCCGTTACGAGATCATCCGCGAGTACCCGGGGCCGGACGCCGGCCGCCGCGAGTCCCCGCAGCCCATGCGGCTCTGAGTCCGGAGAACAGAGGGATGTCGCTCATATTCGAACTGGATCCGGCGGTGGACCGCACCCTGCACGACGGACTCGTCGCGCTGTGGACGGACGTCTCCAACGCCGGTGGCTCCGTCGGTTTCGTACCGCCGGTGACCGGTGACGACATACGGCCCGAGCTGGTCAAGCACCTCACCGCCATGGCGGAGGGGCGCTGCCGGCTGCTGGTTGGGTACGACGAGGATGGCGCCGTCGCCGCGACGGCGTTCCTCACGCTCAACACCCACCGGCTGATGAACCACTGGCTCTGGCTGTACACGGTGATGGTCCACCCCCGGCATCAGGGCCAGGGGTACGGCCGTGACCTGATGGCCGCCGCCGCGGACGCCGCCCGGAGCATCGGGGGCATCGAGGCGATCCGCCTCACCTGCCGCGGCGGCACCGGCGTCGACCGTTTCTACGCGTCGTGCGGCTACAAGGAAGTCGGGCGGGTGCCCGACGCGATCCGGGTCGCGCCCGGTGACGACCGTGACGACATCATCATGCTGCTCCCGCTCCACCCCCAGCATTGAACGCGGGAAGAGAGAAGGCTGTTGTGACCCTCGCGAATCCGAGTCCCACCCTCCGCTACACGGCGATGCGGATCGGCGTCTTCATGGGCTGCCTCGTCTTCTCCGCCGTGCTCGTCCACTTCGGCGTGGTCCCCAAGGGCTTCGGCGACTCCAACGTGATCTGGGTGCTGCTCCTGGCCCTGGTCCTGTCGGCGCCGCTCAGCTTCGTCCTGCTGCGCAGGCAGCGCGACGCGATGTCGGCGCAGCTGGTCGACAAGGTCGCGGCCGCCCGCGCCAAGCTGGAGGCCAGCAAGTCCCAGGAGGACGGCGCGGCGCAGCGGTAGGCGCGGTTTCCGCACGCCGGGCCGTCGTTCACATGTCCGTCAAGTCGTAGGCTTATCAGGCCTACCGGGCAGTTCGGCGGCAGCGGGGGAGGGATGTCTGACGTGGGTGTCGCGCGTGCTTCCAGGAACAGGCGCTTACCCCGGGCGGTACGGGAGCGGCAGATGATGGACGCCGCGGTACGGGTCTTCGGGCAGCGCGGCTACCGGGCCGCGTCGATGGACGAGATCGCCGACCTCGCCGGGGTCTCCAAGCCGCTGGTGTACCTGTACCTGCACTCCAAGGAAGAGCTCTTCACCGCGTGCGTCCGGCGCGAGGGGGAGGCCCTGATCGAGGCGGTACGGGCGGGCGCCGAGCCGGGGCTGCCGGCCGACCGGCAGCTGTGGGCGGGGCTGACCGCGTTCTTCGGGCACACGGCGGACCACCCGGACGGCTGGGCGGTGCTGCACCGCCAGGCCCGTACGCACGGGGAGCCCTTCGCCGGGGAGGTGACCCTGCTGCGGGACCGGCTGGTGGCGTACGTGGCGGAGCTGGTGGACGCGGCGGCCCGGGAGTCGCGCGCCACCGTCGCGCCCGCTGTCCCGCCCACCCCCTCGGACCTCGGCGGGCGGGACGTGACCGGTCTGGCGCAGGCGCTGGTGGGGGCCGCGGAGTCGCTGGCGGGCTGGGCGAACGACACCCCCAGCGTCTCGTCGCGGGAGGCCGCGGCCACGCTGATGAACTTCGCCTGGACCGGGCTCGGCGGCCTGATGGCGGGGGAGCGCTGGTCGGCGGGGGCGGACGCGTAGGTCCGCTGCCCGATACGACGCCCGGATACGACGCGCGGATTACGACGCCCGGATACGGCCCCGGCAAGGGCAGGAGCCCTGCTTTCCCCACCCGAGTGGGGGACGCAGGGCTCCTTGGGTACTGCTCTTCAAGATCTTCGCGATCGCCTACCCGGAAGACTAGGCCGGGGTGACGTTCTCCGCCTGGGGACCCTTGGGTCCCTGAGTGACGTCGAAGTTCACGACCTGGTTCTCCTCGAGGGAGCGAAAACCGGACGCGTTGATCGCGGAGTAGTGGACGAAGACATCCGGGCCGCCGCCGTCCTGGGCGATGAAGCCGAAGCCCTTTTCAGCGTTGAACCACTTGACGGTTCCGGTAGCCATAAGCCCTCCTTGGGCCAAAGGGTTGCCCTGCTCCAGAACCTGCAAAGAAGTCTGAAAACTACAAAAGCCTGCGGGTCACATGCTCCGCAGGCTCTGTACTGCAAGGGAAACCAAACTGCAACTTGCGGCGAGCCTAGCACGCAGCGTAGGCGCAGCGGTAGAGGGAAAGATCACTTCACCCGGACGTTTGACAGGGGCCCTGACGTGCTGACGGGAGGCACGCGGAACCGCGCCCGGGGCGCACGCGGAACCACAGCCGGGGCGCGTGCGGGACACACCCGGGAAGCCCCCGGAGCGGGCCCCCGCGGGGGCCGGGTCTAGCCTCGGGATGTGGACAGTCCCGAAGGAATCGCAAACGCAGAGGCCGCCGGATCCGCTCAGGGGGACCAGGGGGACGGAGGCCATGGAGACCACGGACCCCGTGCGGGCGACGCCGGCCACCGCCGCAGCCGGCCGCGGGTCGGCCATATCCAGTTCCTGAACTGCGTGCCCCTCTATTGGGGGCTCGCCAGGACCGGAACCCTTCTCGACCTGGAGCTTTCCAAGGACAGCCCGGAGAAGCTCAGCGAGCAGCTCGTCCGGGGCGAACTCGATATCGGCCCCGTCACCCTGGTCGAATTCCTCCGTCACGCCGACGAACTCGTCGCATTCCCCGATCTGGCGGTCGGCTGCGACGGCCCCGTCATGTCGTGCGTGATCGTTTCGCAGCTGCCGCTGGAGAAGCTGGACGGGGCGCGGGTCGCCCTCGGCTCCACGTCCCGTACGTCGGTACGGCTCGCCCAGCTCCTCCTGGAGGAGCGGTACCAGGTGGTCCCGGACTACTTCACCTGCCCGCCGGACCTCGGCGTGATGATGCAGGAGGCCGACGCGGCCGTCCTGATCGGCGACGCCGCCCTGCGCGCCTCGCTGCACGACGCCCCGCGGCTCGGCCTCCAGGTCCACGACCTGGGGCTGATGTGGAAGGAGTGGACGGGCCTGCCGTTCGTCTTCGCCGTCTGGGCGGCCCGCAAGGACTACCTGGCGCGGGAGCCGCTGGTCGTACGGAAGGTGCACGAGGCGTTCCTCGCGTCGCGCGACGTGTCCCTGGAGGAGGTCACGAAGGTGGCCGAGCAGGCGGCGCGCTGGGAGTCCTTCGACGCGGAACTGCTGGAGCGCTACTTCACGACGCTCGACTTCCGCTTCGGCGAGGACCAGCTGGCGGGGGTACGGGAGTTCGCGCGCCGCACCGGCCCGGCGACCGGCTACCCGGCGGACGTGCGCGTGGAGTTGCTCAGGCCGTGACCCCTTGGTTCCGCCCCTGACACCCGTGGGCCTGGGGGGCGTTCGGAAGACCCCCTACGCTGCTCCGTACGGACGCGCGCGAGCCGAGGGGGAACAGCATGCAGCCGCTGGAGGCGGGCGAGGAGACCATCGGGCCGTACACGCTGCTGCGCAGGCTCGGTGCCGGCGGGATGGGCCGGGTGTATCTCGCCCGCTCCGCGGGGGGCCGTACGGTCGCGGTGAAGGTCGTCCACCCGCACTACGCGGCGGACGAGCAGTTCCGGGCCCGGTTCCGGCGCGAGGTGGCCTCCGCGCGGCTGGTGGGGACGGGCCCCGGCGCGCACCGCTGGTCGGCGCCGGTGCTCGACGCCGACCCCGAGGCCGCCGTCCCGTGGGTGGCCACCGGCTATGTGGCGGGCCCCTCGCTGACCCAGGCGGTCGCCGGGCACGGGCCGCTGCCCGGGCGGTCCGTCGACGCGCTGGGCGCGGGCCTGGCCGAGGCGCTGGTCGCGGTGCACGGGCTCGGTCTGGTCCACCGTGACGTGAAGCCGTCGAACGTCCTGCTGGCCCTGGACGGCCCCCGCCTCATCGACTTCGGCATCGCCCGCGCCACCGACGGCACCGCCTCGCTCACCGCGACCGGCGTGTCCGTCGGGTCGCCCGGCTACATGGCGCCCGAGCAGATCATCGGCGGATCCGTGACCGGCGCGGCCGACGTCTTCTCGCTGGGCGCGGTGCTCGCGTACGCGGCGACGGGGGCGGGCCCGTTCGCCGGGGACTCGTCGGCCGCGCTGCTCTACAAGGTGGTGCACGGGGAGCCCGAACTGGGCCCCATGGAGGGCGCGTTGCGCGACCTGGTCGCGCACTGCCTGGCCAAGGACCCGGCCGCGCGCCCCACCCCCGCCGAGGTGGCGCGGCGGCTCGCGCCCGGCGGGGCCGAGCGGGCGGTGGCGGCGGGCTGGCTGCCGGGGCCGCTGGTCGAGGAGGTCAGCCGGGCGGCGGTGGCGATCCTGGACCTGGACGTGGTGCCGCGCGCCGCCGGATCCGTACCGGCCGCCGTGGAGGAGCCGGTGGCCACGGGGCCGGTGCCGTTCACGCAGGCGTCGACGGGGGGAGGCGCGACGACCGAGGGGGCGTCCGCCGAGGGTGCGTCGGGCGGGGGTACGGGCCACGGGGGTACGGCTCCGGGCCCGGTGACCGGCTCCGGCGGTCACGGGCCGGCGCCCCTGGGGGTCTTCGGGCCGCCGACGGAGCCGCCGCGGGACGCCTCCGTACCGGCGCAGCGGCCGCCGCGTGACGGCGGGTTCTCCCTGTCCGTGTCCGGCGACACCGGGCGCCAGGACGGGCGCGGGGGCCGCAAGGTCAGCTGCACGGTGGTGCTGGCCGTGGCGGGCGCGCTGGCGGCGGTGACCGTGGGCGGCGGGATCCTGCTCAACCAGGTCCAGGACAACAACAGGTCCGACACGGCCCAGGGCGGGGGAAAGACCGACTCCACGTCGAGCGCCCCGGCCACCCCCGGGCGCCCCGCACCCACGCCGACGCGCTCGTCCCCGGCCCCCGACTCCCCGTCCGCCTCCGCCTCCGCCTCCGCCTCCGCCTCCGACTCCGAGGCCCCCGGCGGACCCGCCCCCGGCGCGGGCTCCGTGCCGGACGCCCTGATCGGGACCTGGGACGGCTCCATCACCTCCGCCGGCATCCCGGCCGGCACGATGAAGGTCGTCATCAGGAAGGGCGCGACCGGGGAGCGGGTCGGCACGGGCGAACAGACCGACATCCTGGGGAACTTCACCTGCCAGGACCTCTTCACCCTCACCGGCGTGGAGGACCGCGCGATCGTCGTCGACGTCAAGAGCGGCCCGCGCAGCCAGAGCCTCTGCACGGCGAGCTCCACGGGGCTGCGGCTGTCGCTGGAGAAGGACGGCCTGCACTACGACTCCGACGACGCGGCGGCGGGGAACCCCACCGGCGTCCTGACGAAGCGGTAGCGGCGAGGGGCGGGCGCGACCGCGAGCGGCCGGGGGCCCGCGGCCGCGCCCGCCCCGACCCGGGCGGCCCATGAGCCTGGCGTAGGCTGGATCGGCCGCTGTACCCCCTTTGGGAAGGACCCGCCCCGGTGACCGAGAAGGCCGACCTCACGTCCGAATACGTCACTGGTGTCCTCGACCGTGCGGCTGCCGGGGGCCGTATCACCCCGGAAGAGGCCCTCGACCTCTACCGCTCCGCGCCGCTCCACGCCCTCGGCTCCGCCGCCGACGCGGCCCGGCGCCTCCGCTACGCCGGGACCGAGCACATCGCGACGTACATCATCGAGCGGAACATCAACTACACCAACCTGTGCGTCACGGCGTGCAAGTTCTGCGCCTTCTACGCCGCGCCCAAGGACACCGAGAAGGGCTGGACCCGGGGCCTCGACGACATCCTGCGCCGCTGCGCGGAGACCGTGGAGCTGGGCGGCACGCAGATCATGTTCCAGGGCGGCCACCACCCGGACTTCGGCGTCGAGTACTACGAAGAGCACTTCGCGGCCATCAAGAAGGACTTCCCCCAGCTGGTCATCCACTCCCTCGGCGCGTCCGAGGTCGAGCACATGGCCCGCATCTCGGGCGTCTCCGCCGAGGAGGCCATCCGCCGCATCCACGCGGCCGGGCTCGACTCGTTCGCGGGCGCTGGCGCCGAGCTGCTGCCCGCGCGGCCCCGCAAGGCCATCGCGCCGCTCAAGGAGTCCGGCGAACGCTGGCTGGAGATCATGGAGATCGCCCACGGCCTCGGTGTCGAGTCGACGTCCACGATGCTGATGGGCACCGGCGAGACCAACGCCGAGCGCATCGAGCACCTGCGGATGATCCGGGACGTGCAGGACCGCACGGGCGGCTTCCGCGCGTTCATCCCGTACACGTACCAGCCCGAGAACAACCACCTGAAGGGCCAGACGCAGGCCACGCTCTTCGAGTACCTGCGCATGATCGCCATCGCGCGGCTCTTCCTCGACAACGTCGCCCACATCCAGGGCTCCTGGCTGACCACGGGCAAGGAGGTCGGCCAGCTGTCGCTGCACTACGGCGCCGACGACCTCGGCTCGATCATGCTGGAGGAGAACGTCGTGTCGTCGGCCGGTGCCAGGCACCGCTCCAACCGGCTGGAGATCATCGACCTGATCCGCAAGGCGGGCCGCGTCCCGGCGCAGCGCGCCACGACGTACGAACACCTCGTCGTGCACGACGACCCGGCGAACGACCCCGTCGACGACCGGGTCCAGTCGCACATCTCCTCCACGGCGATCGAGGGCGGCACGGCCCACCCGGAGCTGAAGCTGCTCGCGTCCAACTGAGCGGGCGGGGGCGGCCGTCGTGCTGACGATCCACCGGGCGGAGCTGCTGCTGCCGGGGGCCGGGGAGGAACCGGTCCCGGGTGGCGCGGTTCTCGTGGACGGGTCCGTCCTGGCGGCGGTCGGCCCGTACGAGCGGCTGGCGGCGGCGCGTCCGGAGGCGCGGGTGCGCGCGTGGCCCGGGATCATCACCCCGGGTCTGTGCAATCCGTACGGCCCCGAGCTGCTGGAGCGGGCCTACCACCCGGACCCCCGCGAGGCGGACACCCTCGGGACCGCACCCCTCACCGGCGACGCGCTCGACGCGCTGGGCATGACCGACGCCCGGTGGGGCGCGAGCGCGCGGCGCGGGGTGCGGCGGCTGCTCGCCCACGGGGCGGTGGCGGTCGCCGGTGACCTGGGGCGGGAGACGGTCGTGGACGCCGTACAGCGCTCGGGGCTCGGCATCGAGCGGCGCTCCACGGAGCCGCCGGGCCCGGCCACGCTCGACCCGTTCGCGGGACGGCCGGCGGCGGAGGCGTTCCTGCTGCCTCTTCTGGGTGACAAGGGCCTCTACGCGGACTTCGCGGTGTTCGACGTGCCGGTGGACGGGGATCCGTACGCGGCCCTGGGCCGGCACGGCGCGGTCACCTGTGTCGCGACGGTGCTGGGCGGGCGGCTGGTGCACCGGCGCGCGTGAGGCGGGGGCGGGCCTGCGAGAATGGGCCGCAGGACGCAGTAGTACGCACCAGAACGCACCGGATCCGAGACAAGCGAGGCCAACGCCAGTGACGCGCGCATCCCTGGACAAGCAGCCGCACGAAGTCGCCTCGATGTTCGACGACGTGGCGGCGAACTACGACCTGACCAACGACGTGCTGTCGCTCGGGCAGGACCGGGTGTGGCGCAAGGCGGTCGCGAAGGCCGTCCACGCGCGCCCCGCCGAGAAGATCCTCGACCTGGCGGCGGGCACGGCCACCTCCTCGCAGCCGTTCGCCGCGACCGGTGCGTACGTCGTGCCCTGCGACTTCTCCCTGGGCATGCTGCGGGAGGGCAAGAAGCGCCACCCGTGGATGCCGTTCACGGCCGGGGACGCGACGAAGCTGCCGTTCGCGGACGAGGTCTTCGACGCGGTGACGATCTCCTTCGGGCTGCGCAACGTCCACGACACGGACCGCGCGCTGCGTGAGCTGTACCGGGTGACGAAGCCGGGCGGGCGGGTGGTGATCTGCGAGTTCTCGCACCCGACGTGGGCGCCGTTCAGGACCGTCTACACCGAGTACCTGATGCGGGCGCTGCCGCCGGCCGCGCGGGCGGTTTCCTCCAACCCGGACGCGTACGTGTACCTCGCCGAGTCGATCCGCGCGTGGCCCGACCAGCCCGCGCTGGCGGAGCGGTTGCAGGGCGCGGGCTGGTCGCGGGTGGCGTGGCGGAACCTGACGGGCGGGATCGTGGCGCTGCACCGGGGCGTACGGGACTGAACCGGGGCGTACGGGCTGAGATTGCCTCCCTCTCTCCCTACAGGCTCACAGCTCCAACCGGTAGCAGTGCGCCTCGACCCCCGACACCGTGCTCGTGTACGTCTCCGCCGGCTCCATGCCGAGGCGCCGGATCACCGCCACGGAGCGGGTGTTCTCGGGGCGGACCATGGCCACCACCCGGTCGACGCCCGCCGCGCGGACCCGCTCCAGCGTCGTGCGCGCGGCGGCGGTGACGTACCCGTGCCCCCAGTACTCCCGTCCGAGCCGCCAGCCGATCTCGATCTCGCCCACCGGGCCGAAGCTCTCGTGCGGCCACGGCTGGGCGCCGGTGAAGCCGATCGCGTCGCCGCGCTCGTCCAGCAGCGTCCAGAAGCAGAAGCCGCGTTCGGCGTCGTGGCGGCGCTGGCGGGCGGTCAGCTCCTCGTACACCGAGTGCTCGGCGGAGGCGCCGCCGTGGAACTCCATCACCTCGGGGTGGTCGAAGAGCCGGTGCCACGCGAGGGCGTCCTCCTCGGTGGGGACGCGGAGGTGCACGACGGGCGGCGACTTGGTCAGGTCCTTCACGGGCGGGCCCTTCAACGTGGCGGTCGGTGCGCACGAATAGACTGCACAGGTCCCGTGCCGTCCGGTACGCCATTTTCGAGTCTTCGGGAGAACCCGCTGTGACCGAGCCCCTCTCCGAACACACCGCGGATGTGATTGTCGTCGGCGCCGGTCCGGCCGGTTCGACGACCGCCTACTACCTCGCCAAGGCGGGCCTGGACGTCCTGCTGCTGGAGAAGACGGCGTTCCCGCGCGAGAAGGTCTGCGGCGACGGTCTGACCCCGCGCGCCACCAAGCAGCTCGTGTCGATGGGCATCGACATCTCCGAGGAGGCGGGCTGGCTGCGCAACAAGGGTCTGCGGATCATCGGCGGCGGGGTGCGGCTCCAGCTCGACTGGCCGGATCTCGCCTCGTACCCGGACTACGGACTGGTCCGGAAGCGGGACGACTTCGACGAACAGCTCGCCCGCCAGGCGCAGAAGGCCGGCGCGCGGCTGTACGAGCGCTGCAACGTGGGCGCGCCGATCACGGACGCGCGCACGGGCCGGATCACGGGCGTGAACGCGAAGCTGGGCGAGGAGAAGACCCCGGTCACCTTCCACGCGCCGCTCGTGGTGGCCGCCGACGGCAACTCGACGCGGCTGTCGCTGGCCATGGGCCTGCACCGGCGCGAGGACCGGCCGATGGGCGTCGCGGTCCGTACGTACTTCACCTCGCCCCGCCACGACGACGACTACCTGGAGTCCTGGCTGGAGCTGTGGGACCGGCGCGGTCCCGGCGAGGACCGGCTGCTGCCGGGGTACGGCTGGATCTTCGGCATGGGCGACGGTACGTCCAACGTCGGCCTGGGCGTGCTCAACACGTCCGACGCCTTCAAGGAGCTGGACTGGCGCGAGGTGCTCAAGGCGTGGTGCGCGTCGATGCCGGCGGACTGGGGCTACACCCCGGACAACATGACGATGCCGATCCGCGGCGCGGCGCTGCCGATGGCGTTCAACCGCCAGCCGCACTACACGCGGGGCCTGTTGCTGGTGGGGGACGCGGGCGGGATGGTCAACCCGTTCAACGGCGAGGGCATCGCGTACGCCATGGAGTCGGGCCAGATCGCCGCCGAGGTGATCGTCCAGGCCCACGCCCGCGCGACCCCGGCCCAGCGGGAGCTGGTGCTCCAGCGCTACCCGCGCATCCTGAAAGAGACGTACGGCGGCTACTACACGCTGGGCCGCGCCTTCGTGAAGCTCATCGGCAACCCGAAGATCATGAAGATCGCGGCCCAGCGCGGCCTGACGCACCCGCTGCTGATGAAGTTCCTGCTGAAGATGCTGGCCAACCTGACGGACCCGACGGGCGGCGACGCGTCGGACCGCATCATCAACGGCCTGTCGAAGGTGGCCCCGAAGGCGTGACCGCCCACGACCGGGCCGACGGTCCACGACCGGCCCGACCGGGCCGCACGGCACAAGGCCGAGCGGCCCGGCGGACGGCGACCGGACAGCTCGGTCAGCAGGGGCGCAGTGAATACACCGGACCCCAGTCCGCCGTACCTTCGCTGTATGCGGTCGATCGCATATTGACGAGCTCGCCGCCGGACTGCCCGTAATACCGGGCGATCGTCCCCGGGGTCTGGTTGTTCTCCCACGGACCCGTGCCGTACCAGTTGGAAACGGTCCACACCTTGCAGGTGGTGAAGCTGAACGTGGTGCCGCGTACGACCATGCACAGGTACTTGTAGCTACAGATCAGATCAGCATTGGGCACAGCTTTGGTCGCGGTGAACCCGTTGTAGTCCATGGTCTTCGCGTCGACCCGGCGGCCCTGGGCAGCGACGTCCGCGCCCATGACCGAAGCGACCGTGGCCTGGACTTCGCTGAGCCCGTTGTCCTGTGCTGCGGCGGCCGAGCCCGTCATGCCCAGCAGCGTGGCCGCCATCAGCATGCTCACGGCCATCGCCGTGCCTATGCGTTGTACCGGATTCATCTGGTCTGTTCCCTCCCTCGTGGCCTGCCCGCCCGTGCCGTCGATGCCTTGATCGTCAAGCGGAACAGGGTGTTTGACTCGGGTGCACACCAGAGTGACCGGCCTCCGGGCCGGTTCGCGAGGTCCTGTCGTCCCGGCCGAAAGACGCTGGTCGAGGGAGGTGCGGAGCGTCGAGAATGGGAGGAGGGCCGGCGTGGGAAAGGGGTACCTGTGCGGATACGGCTGCACTTCACCACCGAGGATCTGGCGCGGCTGAGGATAGCCAGGAGCCCGGACCCGCTCTGGGAGATCGTGCTGAGCCTGAACATCCTGGCGAACACCCAGGGCCGGGCCGTATTCGACCCCTGGCGCGCACGCAGCAGGGAGCGATTATCCGGCCTGCCCAGGCCGCAGGTCCGGCTGCTCCGCTATCTGGCCCCCGGAACAGGGCCCTTCCCCGACTTCCTGACCCCGACGCCGACGGCCCCTGACGTGGCGACGGACATTGAGACAGTCATGACCACGCCGGCCCGGCAGTTACGCCGCGACCTGGGCGTTCTCGCCACCGCGCCCTCCTGGGCCAGGCCGCTGGCCGACGCCGACGGGACCGCCCTCGCCGGTCTCGGCGACGCACTCCACGGGTACCACCACGCCGCGATCGCACCCCTCTGGCCGAGGATTCAGGCGCTCGTCGACGCCGACCGGGCTGTGCGCGCCCGTGCCCTGCTCGACCACGGCATGGACGGACTGCTGAACAGCCTGCGGCCGATCCTGCGGTGGTCACCCCCGGTGCTGGAGGCGGACTATCCCGTCGACCGCGATCTCCACCTGGCCGGACGGGGCCTGCTTCTGGTGCCCTCGGTGTTCTGCTGGCGCACCCCCGTCACCTTCATCGACGACGACCTCCCCCCGGTTCTGGTCTATCCGGTCGTCCAGGAACCGGGCTGGTGGGGCGACCCGGGCCGCCGCGCCGGTCGCGGCGCCCTCGCCGCGATGCTCGGGCCGACCAGGGCGGCGGCTCTGTGCGTCATCGAGGACGGCTGCTCGACGGGGGAACTCGCCCGCCGCATCGGCGTCACGCCACCGACGGCGAGTCAGCATGCCGCCGTGCTCCGCGAGGCGCGGCTGGTCGTCTCCACCCGCCGGAACAACACCGTGATCCACACCCTCACCCCGTTGGGAGCCGCGCTCGTCAAGGAGAACGCCTGACCACGCAGGCGGTCCGCGCTGCCACCTCGCGCGGGCCCCGCCCTGGAGCCCGGCAGGACACGCCCTAGCTGCCGGCCGCCGTGCGGTACGTCGCCAGCGTGTCGGGCACCGCCTGCTCCGCCGGGGTCGCCGTCGCGCCGAGGTGTTTGGTGATCTTGGTGCTGTCGACGACGAACGGCTCCTTGAACTCGTACAGCATCTCGGTCAGTTCACGCATGAGCGGGTTCGCGACGCCCAGCGTGCGCATCACCACGGGCGGGAGCGAGCGCACCTTGGCCCCGGGGTGGCCCGCCGACTCCTGGACCAGGGCGACGAGTTGGCGGGTGGTGCGGGTGACCGGGTCGTTCGGGAGGTGCCAGACCTCGCCCGCCGCGTCCGGGTGCTCGCCGAGGAGGGCGAGGCCCTCGCCGATGTCGGGGATGTAGGTGTACGTGTGCGGCTGGTCCGGGTCGCCGAGGACCGTGGCCGTCCGGCCGCGCAGCGCCGCCTTGAAGACCGTGTCGCCGAGGACGGACTGCCGGCCGCCGCCGGGCCCGTAGTAGTCCGAGGCGCGGCCGATGGTGACCTCGACGCGGCCCGCGCGGTGCGCGGCGAGCAGGTCCTGGGCCATCCGCGCCCGGACCGCGCCCTTGCGGGTCGTGGGCGCGTCGGCGTGGCCCTCGGTGAGGGGGCGGCCCTGGGGAGGCCCGTACATGTAGACGTTGTCCATGCTCACCAGCCGCGCCCCGGCGGCCTCCGCGGCGGCCACCACCCCTGCCTGGAGGCCGGGGAACTCCTCGGCCCAGCGGTGGTACGGCGGGTTGAGGATCTGGTACACCACCTGCGCGCCCTCGGCGACGGCGGTGGTGAAGGCGGGGTCGGTGGCGTCCCCGGCCACGACCTCGACCCCGTCGGGCACCGGCGCGGAGCCCGAGCGGTTGACCATCCGTACGTCCCGCGGCTGTTCGCCCCGGCGCAGCAGCGCGGCGAGCGTGGCCCGGCCGATGGCGCCGGTACCGAAGATGACATGGCGGGGAGTGCTCACGGGGGCGTCCTTGGGGGGAGGGCGACAGCAGGTGGCGTGTCGGCGCCACGGCTCCGGTGGAGCGCCCAGCGTACGGGTCCCGCCCCGCTCTTTCCCGGGTTGTACGGCGAGCGTCGGGGCTTTTTCCCGGGCGTACGATCACGGGGTCAGGGGGAGGGTGCGATGCGGTGTGACGTCCGGGGCGAGGAGCGCGGGGTACGGCGCTTCCCCTTCCCGTGCGACGGCGAGACGCTCACCTGCTCCGTGACCACGCCCGCGGAACCGTCGGCGCGCCGGGCGACCGCCGTCCTGCTCCACGGCGCGGGCACGAGCGAGCACCGGCGGCTGGACGCGCTCGCCGGGGACCTCGCCGCTCGGGGGCACACGGTCGTCGCCTTCGACTTCTCCGGGCACGGCGGCAGTTCGGGTTCCCTCGGCGAGCTGAGCCTGCGGCGGCGGTTCGCGCAGGCGCGGGCCGTGATCGACGCGCACGCGCCGCCCGGCGACGCGCTGGTGCTCGCCGGATTCAGCATGAGCGGCCAGACGGTGGCGGACCTGACCGCCCACTACGGGCGCCGCGTGACGGCCCTCGGCCTCTGCGCCCCGGCGGTGTACGCGCGCCGGGCGTGGCGGCTGCCGTTCGCGGACGGGTTCACCGGCGTCATCAGGACCCCGGAGAGCTGGCGGGACTCGGCCGCGCTCGACACCTTCCGTACGTTCACCGGGCGCGCGGTCCTGCTCGTACCGGCGCACGACACGGTGATCCCGGCCGCGGTGACCCGGGCGGTCGCGGAGGCGCTGGGCGCGCGCGCCTACTTCACGCACCTCGTGCACGCCGGAGCGGACCACAAGCTGGGCCTGTGGCTGCGCGACCACCCCCGGGAACGGGGCGAGTTCGCGGCCGCGCTGGTGGACCCCGTACAGCCGGAGCCCGCACGCCGACAGCCCGCCTCCCCCTGAACGGGACCCGGGCCGTCGTACGTACGAAAAACTCAGAGCACCCGCACCGCACCGGTCGGCGGGTCCCAGTCCAGGGACTTCTCGACCACACCCGTGCCCGGGTTCTGCGCCCCCACGAACTCGCCGCCGCCCACGTAGATCGCCGTGTGGTACGCGCTGCCCGCGCTTCCCCAGTACAGGATGTCGCCCGGCTGGAGGTTGCTCAGGGAGACCTGCGTGCCCGCGGTCGACTGGTCCTGCGAGACGCGCGGCAGGTCCACACCGATCTGCTTGTACGCGGCCTGCACCAGACCCGAGCAGTCCCACGCGTTGGGGCCCGTCGAACCCATCACGTAGGCGTCGCCGACCTGCGCCCGGGCGAAGGCGATGAGCGCGCCCGCGGAACCGCTGGCCGTCGAGGTGTACGAGGCGGTCTTCGCGGTGGCCGAGCCGGAGCCGGTGGAGCTGCCGGAGCCGCCGGAACTCGCCGACTGCGTGGAATACGTGGCCTTCTCGGCCGCGGCCTGCGCCGCCGCCTTCGCCTTGGCGGCCTTCGCGGCGGCCTCTTCGCGCTTCTTCTCGGCCTCGGCCTTGCGGACCGCCTCGGCCTTCGCCTTGGCGACCTTCGCGGTGTGCGCGGCCTTCGTGGCCGCCGCGTCCTCCTGCGCCCGGAGTTCGAGGACGGACGCGACCTGCTGCGTGGCCGCCGCGGACTGCGCGACGCTGTCGGCGAGCCCGGCGGTCAGGGTGGGCATTTCGATGGTCTTCTCGGTCACCGGCTCGGCGTGCGCCGGCCCGGCGGCACCGGCGACCGCGATGCTGCTGAGAACACCCCCGGCAACTCCGGCGCGGATGGCCGTTTTCGACGCGCTGCGGCGGGGTTTCCGGTGGCTGGTTATCTGAGCGGTGTGGGACATGGTCATACCGCTATCAGGCGGTCCCGGGTGGGCGTCAAGAAACGTGTCCTGCGCCACATTTGTGGCTGGAATCTGTGAATCCGCTTTCGAACGGCCTTTATTGACGCCGTAACGGGCAAAACGGGCACACGTGATCATGGCTGTGATCACATGCTTTTCGTCAAACGCCCGAATTGCCCCTGACTTACCATCCCTTCACACCCTTGGCCAAGCCCGCCTTTTCGGGCAGTCGGCCCGAGTGGTACAGGTCACAGGATGGTCACCGCGCTGCGACCGGATGGTTACGGCGCCACCGCCGGGCCCGAATGGCCGGGAAGGGCGCCCCCTGTCAGCCCCGTCACCACCGTCACCCTCGTCGCCCTCTGTCGCTCGTGAACGCGCGCACGTGTCCACCTCGCTCCCGCCGACCCCCTCGCCCGGGTGACGGCGGATGCCTTATCACCCCAAAGCGTTCCGTCGCCAATTTGCTTGTATATGACATCGCTTGATAATGCGAACCCCCTCCCACCAGCGACGACCGGTACGGATGTCACATCTCGTAACCGCCGGGACGCTTCGTGTGCGAAGATCACCGCTCATCCGACTTCATGATCCTTCGTCAGGTGGTGGAGATCACAAAGTCGGTGGTGTACCCCGTGTCGCAGATCACAGACCACCAGGCATAGGATGCGGGGCAGTCGGGCTTGTGAACTGCCTCACATGTACACGATCTTCGGTGATCCGGTGCCGGGAATCCGTGGTGGGGCGGCGACACGAAATCGCCCGGTGCGGTCCAACGGTCAAGGACGACTGGAAGGAGCTGAGGGGCGTTGAATGCCTACGCACCCATCCTCGTGCTCGGCGCGCTCGGTGCTGGGTTTGCGATCTTCTCCGTGGTCATGGCCACGCTTATCGGCCCAAGACGGTACAACCGGGCCAAACTTGAAGCGTACGAGTGCGGCATCGAGCCCACGCCTACGCCGGCCGGAGGCGGCCGCTTTCCCATCAAGTACTACCTGACGGCGATGCTCTTCATCGTCTTCGACATCGAGATCGTCTTCCTTTACCCCTGGGCCGTCACCTTCGACTCCCTGGGGATCTTCGGGCTCGTGGAGATGCTGCTCTTCGTGCTCACCGTCTTCGTCGCCTACGCGTATGTGTGGCGGCGGGGCGGTCTGGAATGGGACTAAAGGGGCTGAGGGGCCACCAATGGGACTCGAAGAGAAGCTGCCTAGCGGTTTCCTGCTGACCACGGTCGAACAGGCCTCGGGGTGGGTGCGGAAGTCCTCCGTATTCCCCGCCACCTTCGGCCTCGCCTGCTGCGCCATCGAGATGATGACGACCGGCGCCGGGCGGTACGACCTGGCACGGTTCGGCATGGAGGTCTTCCGCGGTTCGCCGCGGCAGGCCGACCTGATGATCGTGGCCGGGCGGGTGAGCCAGAAGATGGCGCCCGTCCTGCGGCAGGTCTACGACCAGATGCCGAACCCCAAGTGGGTGATCTCCATGGGGGTGTGCGCCTCGTCGGGCGGCATGTTCAACAACTACGCGATCGTGCAGGGCGTCGACCACATCGTGCCGGTCGACATCTACCTGCCCGGCTGCCCGCCGCGTCCCGAGATGCTGTTGGACGCCATTCTCAAGCTCCACGAGAAGATCCAGAACTCCAAGCTCGGGGTCAACGCCGAAGAGGCGGCCCGCGAGGCGGAGGAAGCGGCCCTCAAGGCGCTCCCGCTGATCGAGATGAAGGGGCTGCTGCGGTGAGCGGCGAGCAGCGTCCCGGCACGTCCGGGCGGAACAACGGGTCCGGCGCGGACGGGCAGGACGGAAAGAACGTTCCCTCCGCGCGCGACGACCACGGCGAGGTCATCGGCGTACGGAAGGGCATGTTCGGCGCCAACAACGGCGGCGACACCTCCGGTTACGGCGGTCTGCGCAGGACGGTCGCCCTGCCGGGCTCGACCTCCCGCCCCTTCGGCGGCCCGAACGGGGTCTTCGACCAGATCGCCGACGAGCTCGAAGGCGCGCTGGAGGAGCAGGGACTCGTCCCCGGCAACGCGATCGAGAAGACGGTCGTGGACCGCGGCGAGGTCACCTTCCACATCGCCCGCGAGCACCTGCTCCAGGTCGCGCGCACCCTGCGCGACGACCCGGCGCTCCGCTTCGAGCTGTGTACGGGGGTGTCGGGCGTCCACTACCTCGGGGACAAGGGCCGTGAGCTGCACGCCGTGTACCACCTGCGCTCGCTCACGCACGGCAGGCTGATCCGCCTGGAGGTGTCGGCGCCGGACGCCGACCCGCACGTGCCGTCCCTGGTCTCGCTCTACCCGACCAACGACTGGCACGAGCGCGAGACGTACGACTTCTTCGGCCTGATCTTCGACGGCCACCCCGCCCTGACCCGGATCATGATGCCGGACGACTGGCAGGGCTTCCCGCAGCGCAAGGACTATCCGCTCGGCGGGATCGCCGTCGAGTACAAGGGCGCCCAGATCCCGGCTCCGGACCAGCGGAGGTCGTACTCCTGATGAGCACTTCACATGCGTCGGCCCGCGAGACCACCGAGGGCACCGTCTACACGGTCACCGGTGGGGACTGGGACGAGGTCGTCCAGTCCGCCGCGAAGTCCGACGACGAGCGGATCATCGTCAACATGGGTCCCCAGCACCCGTCCACCCACGGGGTGCTGCGGCTGATCCTGGAGATCGAGGGCGAGACCGTCACCGAGGCCCGCTGCGGCATCGGCTATCTGCACACGGGCATCGAGAAGAACCTCGAATTCCGCAACTGGACGCAGGGCACCACCTTCGTCACGCGCATGGACTACCTGACGTCGTTCTTCAACGAGACGGCGTACTGCCTGGGCGTGGAGAAGCTGCTCGGCATCGAGGACGACATCCCGGACCGGGCCACCGCCGTCCGCGTCCTGCTGATGGAGCTGAACCGGCTCTCCTCGCACCTGGTGTGCATCGCCACCGGCGGCATGGAGCTGGGCGCGACGACGATCATGATCTACGGATTCCGTGATCGTGAACTCATTCTCGACGCCTACGAGCTGATCACCGGCCTGCGCATGAACCACGCGTTCATCCGGCCCGGCGGACTCGCCCAGGACCTGCCCCCCGGCGCCGTCGACCAGCTGCGCGAGCTGCTGCGGACCCTGCGGAAGAACCTGCCCGAGTACGACAAGCTCGCCACCGGCAACCCCATCTTCAAGGCCCGGATGGAGGACGTCGGCTACCTCGACCTGACCGGCTGCATGGCGCTGGGCGCCACCGGGCCGATCCTGCGCGCCGCCGGACTCCCGCACGACCTGCGCAGGTCGGACCCGTACTGCGGGTACGAGACGTACGAGTTCGACGTCCCGACCGCCGACACGTGTGACGCGTACGGCCGCTTCCTCATCCGCCTGGAGGAGATGCGGCAGTCGCTGCGGATCGTCGAGCAGTGCCTGGACCGGCTCGCGCCGGGCCCGGTGATGGTCGCCGACAAGAAGATCGCCTGGCCCGCGCAGCTCGCGCTCGGACCCGACGGGCTCGGCAACTCGCTCGACCACATCAAGAACATCATGGGCACGTCCATGGAAGCGCTCATCCACCACTTCAAGCTGGTGACGGAGGGCTTCCGCGTGCCGGCCGGGCAGGCGTACGCCGCCGTCGAGTCGCCCAAGGGCGAACTGGGCGCGCACGTCGTCTCCGACGGGGGCACCCGCCCCTACCGGGTCCACTTCCGCGACCCGTCCTTCACCAATCTCCAGGCCATGGCGGCGATGTGCGAGGGCGGCCAGGTCGCCGACGTCATCGTCGCCGTCGCGTCCATCGACCCCGTGATGGGAGGCGTCGACCGGTGACCGTCCAACCGACCAATTCCGAGGTCAGCCTGGGGATGCCCCAGCTGCCGGCCCCCGACTTCCCCGCCGACGTGCGCGCGCGGCTGGAGGCGGACGCCAGGGAGATCATCTCCCGCTACCCCGGCGCGCGTTCCGCGCTGCTGCCGCTCCTGCACCTCGTACAGGCGGAGGAGGGGTACGTCTCCCGTACGGGCATGGCCTTCTGCGCGGAGCTGCTCGACCTGACCACCGCCGAGGTCACGGCCGTCGCGACCTTCTACACCATGTACCGGCGCAAGCCGGGCGGCGACTACCAGGTCGGGGTCTGTACGAACACGCTCTGCGCGGTGATGGGCGGCGACGCCATCTTCGACGAGCTGAAGGAACACCTCGGCGTCGGCAACGACGAGACCACCGAGGACGGCAAGGTCACGCTCGAACACATCGAGTGCAACGCGGCCTGCGACTTCGCGCCCGTCGTGATGGTCAACTGGGAGTTCTTCGACAACCAGACCCCGCAGAGCGCCAAGCAGCTCGTCGACGACCTGCGCGCGGGCCGCCCGGTCGAGCCGACCAGGGGCGCGCCGCTCTGCACGTACAAGGACACCGAGCGGATCCTCGCCGGCTTCCCCGACGAGCGCCCCGGCGCCGTCGGGGCCACCGGCGGCGCGGGCCCCGCCTCGCTGATCGGCCTGCGGCTCGCCAAGGGCGAGGCCCCGCAGCGGGTGGTCAGGCCGCGCGACGGCGGGCACTCCCCGGACGCGCACCCGCAGGACGCGCCGCCCCAGGACGCCCCGCCGCAGCCCGGCTCCCAGCACCTCAGCTCGCACGACGCACCGCAGCGCACCTCGGACTCCGACCCGGACCACCCGGCCGGCCCCACCGCCGAGGAGGGGAAGTGATGACGATGGCACCCGAGATCGACGAGAACGGCACCAGCCCCGAGAAGCTCCTCGCCCCCGTCCTGTCCGCGTTCTGGGACCAGCCGGAGTCCTGGACGCTGGAGACGTACGAACGGCACGACGGGTACGAAGGCCTCAAGAAGGCCCTCGCCATGACGCCCGACGACCTCATCGCGTACGTGAAGGACGCGGGTCTGCGCGGCCGGGGCGGCGCCGGCTTCCCCACCGGGATGAAGTGGCAGTTCATCCCCCAGGGCGACGGAAAGCCGCACTACCTCGTCGTCAACGCCGACGAGTCGGAGCCCGGCACCTGCAAGGACATGCCGCTGCTCTTCGCCAACCCGCACTCCCTCATCGAGGGCATGGTGATCGCCTGTTACGCGATCCGCTCCTCGCACGCCTTCATCTACCTGCGCGGCGAGGTCGTCCCCGTCCTGCGCCGGCTGCACGAGGCCGTACGGGAGGCCTACGCGGCCGGGTACCTCGGCAAGGACATCCTGGGCAGCGGGATCGACCTCGACGTCGTCGTGCACGCGGGCGCCGGCGCGTACATCTGCGGGGAGGAGACCGCGCTGCTCGACTCGCTGGAGGGCCGTCGCGGACAGCCCCGGCTGCGTCCGCCCTTCCCCGCCGTGGCGGGTCTCTACGCGAGCCCCACCGTGGTGAACAACGTCGAGTCGATCGCGTCCGTTCCCGCGATCCTGCACCGCGGCAAGGAGTGGTTCCGCTCGATGGGCAGCGAGAAGTCCCCGGGCTTCACGCTCTACTCGCTCAGCGGCCACGTCACCAGTCCCGGCCAGTACGAGGGCCCCATGGGCCTCACCCTGCGCCAGCTGCTCGACATGGGCGGCGGGATCAGGGCGGGCCACCGGCTCAAGTTCTGGACGCCGGGCGGCTCCTCGACCCCGATGTTCACCGACGAACACCTTGACGTCCCGCTGGACTACGAGGGCGTCGGCGCGGCCGGCTCGATGCTCGGCACGAAGGCGCTCCAGTGCTTCGACGAGACGACCTGTGTCGTACGGGCCGTGACGCGCTGGACCGAGTTCTACGCCCACGAGTCCTGCGGCAAGTGCACGCCCTGCCGCGAAGGCACCTACTGGCTCGTGCAGTTGCTGCGGGACATCGAGGCCGGCAAGGGCGAGATGTCCGACCTCGACAAGCTCAACGACATCGCCGACACGATCAACGGCAAGTCGTTCTGCGCGCTCGGCGACGGCGCCGCCGCCCCGATCTTCTCGTCGCTCAAGTACTTCCGCGACGAGTACGAGCAGCACATCACGGGCAAGGGCTGCCCCTTCGACCCCGCGAAGTCCACCGCGTGGGCAGACCGGAACCCGCACCAGGAGGTGAACGCATGACAGTCACCACGTCGGCCCCCTCCGGAGGCGGCGAGGCGGCGCTCCCGCCGGAAGACCTCGTCTCGCTGACGATCGACGGCATCGAGATCTCCGTCCCCAAGGGGACGCTGGTCATCCGCGCCGCCGAGCTGCTCGGCATCGAGATCCCGCGCTTCTGCGACCATCCGCTGCTCGACCCGGTCGGCGCCTGCCGCCAGTGCATCGTGGAGGTGGAGGGCCAGCGCAAGCCGATGGCCTCCTGCACCATCACCTGCACCGACGGCATGGTCGTCAAGTCGCAGCTCAGCTCACCCGTCGCCGAGAAGGCGCAGCGCGGCGTGATGGAGCTGCTGCTCATCAACCACCCGCTGGACTGCCCGGTCTGCGACAAGGGCGGCGAGTGCCCGCTCCAGAACCAGGCCATGCAGGTCGGCGACCCGGACACGCGCTTCGAGGGCAGGAAGCGTATGTACGAGAAGCCCGTCCCGATCTCCACGCAGGTGCTGCTGGACCGCGAGCGGTGCGTGCTCTGCGCGCGCTGCACCCGCTTCTCCGAGCAGATCGCGGGCGACCCGATGATCGAGCTGCTGGAGCGCGGGGCGCTCGAACAGGTCGGCACCGGCGAGGGCGACCCCTTCGCGTCGTACTTCTCCGGCAACACCATCCAGATCTGCCCGGTCGGCGCGCTCACCTCGGCGGCGTACCGCTTCCGGTCGCGCCCGTTCGACCTGGTCTCCTCGCCGAGCGTGTGCGAGCACTGCGCGGGCGGCTGCGCGACCCGTACCGACCACCGGCGCGGCAAGGTCATGCGGCGGATGGCGGCCGACGACCCCGAGGTCAACGAGGAATGGGTCTGCGACAAGGGGCGGTTCGGCTTCCGCTACGCGCAGAAGCCCGACCGGCTCACGACCCCGCTGATCAGGAACGCGGACGGTGACCTGGAGCCGGCGAGCTGGCCCGAGGCGCTGGAGGCCGCGGCCCTGGGGCTGGCCGCCGCGCGCGGCCGGGCGGGGGTGCTGGCCGGCGGCCGGCTGACCGTCGAGGACGCGTACGCGTACGCCAAGTTCGCCCGGGTCGCGCTCGACACGAACGACGTCGACTTCCGCGCGCGCGTGCACAGCAGCGAGGAGGCCGACTTCCTGGCCGCCCATGTGGCGGGCCGGGGACGGGACCTGGACGGTACGGGGATCACGTACACCACGCTGGAGAAGGCACCGGCCGTCCTCCTCGCGGGCTTCGAGTCCGAGGAGGAGGCGCCCGGCGTCTTCCTGCGGCTGCGCAAGGCCGCGCGCAAGCACGGACAGCGGACGTACTCCCTGGCCACGCACGTCACACCGGGCCTGGAGAAGGCCGGGGGCACCCTGCTCCCCGCCGCTCCCGGCACGGAGACCGACTGGCTGGACGCCCTCGCGGGCAACACCGCCCTGGACGGTGACGGCGCGCGGGCCGCCGAGGCGCTCCGCGCGCCCGGCGCCGTGATCGTCGTCGGCGAACGGCTCGCGGCCGTGCCCGGCGGCCTCACCGCCGCCGCCCGCGCCTCGGTCGCCACCGGCGCGACGCTGGTGTGGATCCCGCGGCGGGCCGGCGAGCGCGGCGCGGTGGAGGCGGGCGCGATCCCGTCGCTGCTGCCCGGCGGACGCCCGGCCACGGACCCGCGGGCCCGTGAGGAGACCGCCGCGGTCTGGGGCGTACGGGAACTGCCGCACGCCTACGGGCGCGACACCGGCCAGATCGTCGAGGCCGCCGCGACCGGCGAGCTGGGCGCCCTGGTCGTCGCGGGCGTCGAACTGGCCGACCTGCCGGACCCGGCGGGCGCGCGGGCCGCGCTCGACGCGGTCGGCTTCCTGGTCTCGCTGGAGCTGCGGCCGAGCGAGGTCACCGACCGGGCGGACGTGGTCTTCCCGGTGGCGGCCGTCGCCGAGAAGCCCGGCACGTTCCTCAACTGGGAGGGCAGGGCGCGGCTGTTCGAGGCGGCGCTCAAGCCCGAGCAGATGACGCGGCGCCTGGCCCCCTCCGACGCGCGTGTCCTCCACATGCTGGCGGACGCGCTGGACGTGCACTTCGCGCTGCCCGACCACCGGGCCGTACGGTCCGAACTGGACCGGCTCGGCGGCTGGGACGGCTCCCGGGCCACCGCGCCGCGCGAGTCGGCCCGTCCGGTGCCGCGCCCCGGCGACGGCGAGGCGGTCCTCGCGGGCCACCGGCTGCTCCTCGACCAGGGCCTGCTCCAGCAGGGCGACGAGGCGCTGGCCGGCACCCGGCACGCGGCGGTCGCCCGGCTCTCCGCCACGACGGCCGCCGAGACCGGCGTCAAGGACGGCGACCCGCTGGCCGTCACGGGCCCGGCGGGCACGGTCACCCTCCCGCTGCGGGTCACGGTGATGCCCGACCGGGTGGTCTGGCTGCCGCTGAACTCCACGGGCCGCGGCATCCCGGCGGACACCGGCTCCCAGCCGGGAACGCTGGTCCGTATCGCCCCGGCCGGTGCGCCGGCCGCGGACGCAGAAGCGCCGGAGGTGCGCGCATGACCGCCTTCGCCCCCCTCGCGGCGGCTCCTCACACCGTCCACACCGTCCTCGCCGCCGAGGACCTGTCGCTGTTCGGCCGCGACCCGTGGTGGCTCGTGGTCGTCAAGGCCGTGTTCTGCTTCGCGTTCCTGATGGTCACCGTGCTGTTCTCCATCGTGTGGGAGCGCAAGGTCGTCGCCTGGATGCAGCTGCGGATCGGCCCCAACCGGCACGGTCCCTGGGGCATGCTCCAGTCGCTCGCCGACGGCATCAAGCTGATGCTGAAGGAAGACCTGATCGTCAAGCGCGCGGACAAGGTCGTCTACGTCCTCGCGCCGATCGTCGCCGCGGTCCCCGCGTTCATGGCGATCGCCGTGATCCCGTTCGGCCCGTCCGGCAACGAGGTCTCGATCTTCGGCCAGCGCACCACGATGCAGCTGACCGACCTGCCGATCGCGATGCTGTACGTCCTCGCGGTCGCCTCGATCGGCATCTACGGCATCGTCCTGGCGGGCTGGTCCTCCGGGTCGACGTACCCGCTGCTCGGCGGGTTGCGGTCGGCCGCGCAGATGATCTCGTACGAGATCGCCATGGGCGCCGCGTTCGCCTCCGTCTTCCTCTACTCGGGGTCGATGTCGACCTCGGCGATCGTGGAGGCGCAGGCGGACCGCTGGTACGTCGTGCTGCTGCCGGTCTCCTTCATCATCTACGTCATCACGATGGTGGGCGAGACGAACCGCGCCCCCTTCGACATGCCCGAGTCCGAGGGTGACCTCGTCGGCGGCTTCAACACCGAGTACTCGTCCATCAAGTTCGCGATGTTCATGCTCGCCGAGTACGTCAACATGGTCACTGTCTCGGCCGTCGCGACCACCCTCTTCCTCGGTGGCTGGCGCGCTCCGTGGCCCATCTCCACCTTCTGGGAGGGCGCGAACCACGGCTGGTGGCCGATGCTCTGGTTCGTCGTCAAGGTCCAGCTGCTGCTCTTCTTCTTCATCTGGCTGCGCGGCACGCTGCCGCGTGTGCGCTACGACCAGTTGATGAAGCTGGGCTGGAAGGTCCTGATCCCGGTCTCGGTGGTCTGGCTGATGCTGGTCGCGACCGTACGGGCCCTGCGCAACGAGAACTACGACTTCCAGTCGATCGTGCTGTACGTCGGCGGGGCGGTCGTCGCGATCCTGCTGCTCTCCTTCGTCGCCGACATCTTCCGCGACAAGAAGGAGCGGGCCGACGCCGAACGGGAGCCGGAGCCCCCGGCCTTCGACCCGATGGCGGGCGGATTCCCCGTACCACCGCTGCCCGGGCAGACGCTGCCACCGGTGCCGCGCAGGCGTCCGCGCACCGAGCGCGAGCTCGTTGTCAGTGGTGGGGTCGACACTGTGAGTGACGGTACCGAGAGTGACGGAAAGGAGGCTGACAGTGTCTGACTCTTCGCAGGACTCCACGCGGGACTCCTCGCAGGTCTCCCGGCGGAACCCCGCGCGGGACGCGTCGAACGACGCTTCGCAGGCGGAGAACCCCCGCGCCCCGAAGAACCCGGTCGCGGGCTTCGGCGTGACCTTCAAGGCCATGTTCAAGAAGCGGCTGACCGAGCAGTACCCGGAGCAGCAGAAGGTGACGGCGCCGCGCTTCCACGGCCGTCACCAGCTGAACCGGCACCCGGACGGCCTGGAGAAGTGCATCGGCTGCGAGCTGTGCGCCTGGGCGTGTCCGGCGGACGCGATCTACGTGGAGGGCGCGGACAACACGGAGGAGGAGCGCTACTCCCCGGGGGAGCGCTACGGCCGCGTCTACCAGATCAACTACGCGCGCTGCATCCTCTGCGGCCTGTGCATCGAGGCGTGCCCGACGCGGGCGCTCACGATGACCAACGAGTTCGAGCTGGCCGACAGTTCGCGCGAGAGCCTCATCTACACCAAGGAGCAGCTCCTCGCGGGCCTGGACGAGGGCATGGTCGAGTCGCCGCACTCGATCTTCCCGGGCACGGACGAGCAGGACTACTACCGGGGGCTGGTCACGGAGGCCGCGCCCGGCACGGTCCGTCAGGTGGCGCTGAGCAAGGGCGAACGGCCGCAGGAGGCCGCGTCCACCTTCGGTGAGGACGAGCCGGCGTCGAAGAAGGTGATCGGGTCGTGAACGCACTCACCGCCTCCACCACCCTCGCGGCGTCCGCCACGTCGACCGGCGAGGCCGTCCAGTTCTGGATCCTCGGTACAGTCGCGGTGGTCGGCGCCTTCGCCACGATCCTCATGAAGAGGGCCGTGCACAGCGCGCTGAGCCTGGCCGCGACGATGATCATCCTGGCCGTCTTCTACCTGGCCAACGGCGCCTACTTCCTGGGCGTCGTCCAGATCATCGTCTACACCGGCGCGATCATGATGCTGTTCCTCTTCGTGGTCATGCTGGTCGGGGTCACCGCCGCGGACTCCCTCAAAGAGACGCTCAAGGGCCAGCGCTGGCTGGCCCTGGTCTGCGGACTCGGCTTCGGCGCCCTGCTGATCGGGGGCATCGGCAACGCGTCGCTGAACTCGTTCGCCGGCCTCGGCCAGGCCAACGCGGGCGGCAACGTCGAGGGACTGGCCGCGCTGATCTTCACCAAGTACGTCTTCGCCTTCGAGATCACCGGCGCGCTGCTGATCACGGCGGCCGTCGGCGCCATGGTCCTCACCCACCGCGAGCGCACCGAACGGGCGCTGACGCAGCGGGAGATGGCCGAGGACCGCGTCCGCAAGGGCGTCCACCTGCCGCCGCTGCCCGCCCCGGGTGTCTACGCCCGGCACAACGCGGTGGACATCCCGGGCCTGCTGCCGGACGGCACGGTCTCCGAGCTGACCGTCAACAAGACCCTCAAGGACCGCGGCCAGATCCGCGACGTGTCGAGCGAGGCCATCGCGGACCTCAAGGCGCTGGAGCAGCGGTCCACCGACCGGCTCGGCCGCGAGGAGGAGATCAAGCGATGAACCCGGTCCACTACCTCTACCTCGCGTCGCTGCTCTTCACCATCGGGGCCACCGGTGTGCTGATCCGGCGCAACGCGATCGTGGTGTTCATGTGCATCGAGCTGATGCTCAACGCCTGCAATCTCGCGTTCGTCGCCTTCGCCCGGCTGCACGGCAATCTCGACGGGCAGGTCATCGCCTTCTTCGTGATGGTCGTCGCCGCCGCGGAGGTCGTGGTCGGGCTCGCGATCATCGTGTCGCTCTTCCGCTCCCGCCACTCGGCCTCGGTCGACGACGCCAGCCTGATGAAGCTCTGAGGGGTCGCTGAATCGTGGAGAACTTGATTGCGCCGCTCATCGCGGCGCCTCTGCTCGGAGCGGCGGTCCTGCTGTGCGGCGGGCGCCGGCTCGACCGCCTGGGCCACTGGCTCGGTACGGCGCTGGCCGGCGCGTCGTTCGTGATCGGCGTGGTGCTGTTCAGCGACATGCTCGGCAGGAGCGGTGAGGACCGCGCCCTGCACCAGCACCTGTTCAGCTGGATCCCCGTCGAGGGCTTCCAGGCGGACGTCGCCTTCCAGCTCGACCAGCTGTCGATGACGTTCGTCCTGCTGATCACCGGTGTGGGCACGCTGATCCATATCTACTCGATCGGGTACATGGAGCACGACGAGCGGCGCCGCCGCTTCTTCGGCTACCTGAACCTGTTCCTGGCGGCGATGCTGCTGCTGGTCCTCGCCGACAACTACCTGCTGCTGTACATGGGCTGGGAGGGCGTGGGCCTCGCCTCGTACCTGCTGATCGGGTTCTGGCAGCACAAGCCCAGCGCGGCCACCGCCGCGAAGAAGGCCTTCCTGGTCAACCGCGTCGGTGACGTGGGCCTGTCCATCGCGATCATGCTGATGTTCACGACCTTCGGGACCTTCGCCTTCGGCCCGGTGCTGGAGAACGCGACGGACGCCACCGAGGGCAAGCTGACGGCCATCGGCCTGATGCTGCTGCTCGCCGCGTGCGGCAAGTCGGCCCAGGTGCCGCTCCAGTCGTGGCTCGGCGACGCGATGGAGGGCCCGACCCCGGTCTCGGCCCTGATCCACGCGGCGACGATGGTGACCGCGGGCGTCTACCTGATCACCCGCTCCGGCGCGATCTTCAACGGGGCGCCCGACGCCCAGCTGGTGGTCGTGGTGGTCGGCGCGGTGACGCTCCTCTTCGGTGCGATCGTCGGTTGCGCCAAGGACGACATCAAGAAGGCCCTGGCCGGGTCGACAATGTCGCAGATCGGCTACATGATCCTGGCGGCGGGCCTCGGCCCGATCGGGTACGTCTTCGCGATCATGCACCTGGTGACGCACGGCTTCTTCAAGGCCGGGCTCTTCCTCGGCGCAGGTTCGGTCATGCACGGCATGAACGACGAGGTGGACATGAGGAAGTACGGCGGCCTGCGCACGTACATGCCGGTCACGTTCGTCACCTTCGGCCTCGGCTATCTGGCGATCATCGGCTTCCCCGGCCTCTCCGGCTTCTGGTCCAAGGACAAGATCATCGAAGCGGCCTTCGCCAAGGGCGGCACGGAGGGCTGGATCCTCGGCGCCGTCACCCTGCTGGGCGCCGCGATCACCGCGTACTACATGACCCGCGTGATGCTGATGACCTTCTTCGGCGAGAAGCGCTGGGAGCCGGACGCCGAGGGCCACGAGCCGCACCCGCACGAGTCGCCCAAGTCGATGACGATCCCGATGATCGTGCTCGCCTTCGGCTCGGTCTTCGCCGGCGGGCTGTTCTCCCTGAACAGCGCCTTCGTGAACTGGCTGGAGCCCGTCACCGGACACGACCACGGCCACTCGCCGGTCAGCGCCGCGACGGTCACCGCCTCCACGGTCGTGGTGCTGCTCATCGGCGTCGGCATCGCCTGGGCGCAGTACGGCAGGCGCCCGGTGCCCAAGGTCGCCCCGCGCGGCTCGCTGCTCACCCGCGCCGCCCGCCGCGACCTCCTCCAGGACGACTTCAACCACGTCGTCCTGGTCCGCGGCGGCGAACACCTCACCCGCTCCCTGGTGTACGTCGACCACACCCTGGTCGACGGCGTGGTCAACGGCACCGCGGCGTCCTTCGGCGGGCTCTCGGGCCGGCTGCGCAAGCTCCAGAACGGTTACGCCCGCTCCTATGCGGTCTCGATGCTCGGAGGTACGGCAGTGCTCATCGCCGCGACCCTGCTGATGAGGGCGGTGTAAACGGACATGTCGTTCCCCTATCTGACGGTGGCGGCGGCGCTGCCGGCGGTCGGCGCGATCGCCACGGCGGCCGTGCCCGCCGCCCGGCGTACCTTCGCCAAATGGCTGGCGCTCCTGTTCTCCCTCGCGACGCTCGCGGTGGCCGCCGTCGTCCTGGCCCTCTTCGAGCCGGGCGGCGACCGCTACCAACTCACCGAGTCGCACGCCTGGATCAAGGACTTCGGCGTCAGGTACGAACTGGGCGTGGACGGCATCGGCGTCGTGCTGATGGCGCTGACCGCCCTGCTGATCCCGTTCGTCATCCTGGCGGGCTGGCACGACGCCGACCCGCTGGAGGACGCCGCGCCGAACCGCCGCTGGCGGCCGACCCAGGGCTTCTTCGCGCTCATCCTGATGGTCGAGGCGATGGTGATCCTCTCCTTCGAGGCCACCGACGTCTTCCTCTTCTACATCCTCTTCGAAGCCATGCTCATCCCGATGTACTTCCTCATCGGCGGCTTCGGCGACCGGGCGCACGCGGGCGGGGACGAGGCGGCGGCGACGCAGCGCTCGTACGCGGCCGTGAAGTTCCTCCTGTACAACCTGGCCGGCGGGCTGATCATGCTCGCCGCGGTCATCGGCCTGTTCGTCGTCGCCGGGACGTTCTCGCTCTCCGAGATCGCCGACGCGCGGGCCAACGGCTCGCTGTCCATGGCGACCAGCACCGAGCGGTGGCTGTTCCTCGGCTTCTTCTTCGCGTTCGCCGTGAAGGCCCCGCTGTGGCCGCTGCACACCTGGCTGCCCAACGCGATGGGCGAGGCCACCGCGCCGGTCGCCGTCCTGATCACGGCCGTGGTCGACAAGGTCGGCACGTTCGCGATGCTGCGCTTCTGCCTCCAGCTCTTCCCGGAGGCCTCCAAGTGGGCCACCCCGGTGATCCTGGTGCTCGCGCTGATCAGCATCGTCTACGGCGCGCTGCTCGCCGTCGGCCAGCGGGACATCAAGCGCCTGATCGCCTACGCGTCGATCTCGCACTTCGGCTTCATCATCATGGGCATCTTCGCGATGACCAGCCAGGGCCAGTCGGGCGCCACGCTCTACATGGTCAACCACGGGATCTCGACGGCCGCGCTGATGCTGGTCGCCGGCTTCCTGATCACCCGGCGCGGCTCGCGGCTCATCGCGGACTACGGCGGAGTGCAGAAGGTCGCACCGGTCCTCGCCGGTACGTTCCTGATCGGCGGTCTGGCCACGCTCTCGCTGCCGGGGCTCTCCCCGTTCGTCAGTGAGTTCCTGGTCCTGGTCGGCACGTTCAGCCGGTATCCGGCGGTCGGCATCATCGCGACCTCCGGCATCGTGCTCGCCGCGCTCTACGTGCTGGTGCTCTACCAGCGCACGATGACCGGGCCGGTGAAGGCGGCGGTCCAGGGCATGTCGGACCTGAGGGTCCGTGAGCTGGTGGTCGTCACCCCGCTGATCGCACTGCTCCTCTTCCTGGGTGTCTACCCGAAGCCGCTGACCGACATCGTCAACCCGGCCGTGAAACACACGATGTCGGACGTCAAGAAGACCGACCCCAAGCCCGAGGTGGAGGCCGCTCCGTGAGTGCGACAGTCGTCCACAGCCTGTGGACAACTTCGGCGGCCGGGGGGATCGACAAGATCCCGGCCCCCCATATCGAGTACGCGCAGTTGTCGCCCACGCTGATCGTGCTGGGCGCCGCGATCCTGGGGATCCTGGTCGAGGCCTTCGTCCCCCGGGGCAAGCGCTACCACACGCAGGTGTGGCTGTCCGTGGTCGCCCTGGCCGCCGGGTTCGCGGCGGTGATCGCCCTCGCCAACACCGGCTACGGCACGACCAAGGCGCACATCGCGGCCATGGGCGCCATCGCCGTCGACGGCCCGGCGCTCTTCCTCCAGGGGACGATCCTGCTGGCGTCGATCGCCGCCGTGTTCACCTTCGCCGAGCGCAAGCTCGACCCGGAGGCGCACGGCAAGCGCGTCGACTCGTTCGCCGCGCAGGGCGCGTCCGTCCCGGGCAGCGACAGCGAACAGGCCGCCGTCAAGGCCGGGTTCACCACCACCGAGGTGTTCCCGCTCGCCCTGTTCGCGATCGCGGGCATGCTGGTCTTCACGTCGGCCAACGACCTGCTGACGCTGTTCGTGGCGCTGGAAGTGTTCTCCCTCCCGCTCTACCTCCTCTGCGCCCTGGCCCGCCGCAAGCGGCTGCTGTCGCAGGAGGCCGCGGTGAAGTACTTCCTGCTGGGCTCCTTCTCGTCGGCGTTCCTGCTCTTCGGGATCGCGCTGCTGTACGGGTACGCGGGCTCGGTCTCGTACGCGCGCATCGCCGAGGTCGTCGACGGCACGGTCCAGACCGTGAACCCGGCCCTCGCCGACACCATGGGCAACGACGCGCTGCTGCTCATCGGCGGCGCGATGATCCTGATGGGGCTGCTGTTCAAGGTCGGCGCGGTGCCGTTCCACATGTGGACCCCGGACGTCTACCAGGGCGCGCCCACCCCCGTCACCGGCTTCATGGCGGCGGCGACGAAGGTCGCGGCCTTTGGCGCGCTGCTGCGGCTGCTGTACGTGGTGCTGCCGGGCCTGCGCTGGGACTGGCGTCCCGTCATGTGGGCGATCGCGATCATCACCATGCTGGGCGGCGCGATCGTGGCCATCACCCAGACCGACATCAAGCGCCTCCTGGCGTACTCGTCCATCGCCCACGCCGGCTTCATCCTGGCCGGTGTGATCGCGACGACGCCCGACGGCATCTCGTCCGTCCTCTTCTACCTGCTGGCGTACTCGTTCGTGACGATCGGCGCGTTCGCGGTGGTCACGCTGGTGCGCGACGCGGGCGGCGAGGCGACGCACCTGTCCAAGTGGGCGGGGCTGGGGCGGCGTTCGCCGCTGGTGGCCGCGTTCTTCGCGCTGTTCCTGCTGGCCTTCGCCGGTATTCCGCTGACCTCCGGCTTCTCGGGGAAGTTCGCGGTCTTCAAGGCGGCGGCCGACGGCGGCGCGGGAGCGCTGGTGGTGGTCGGTGTGATCTCGTCGGCGATCGCCGCGTTCTTCTACATCCGGGTCATCGTGCTGATGTTCTTCAGCGAGCCCAAGGCCGACGGCCCGACGGTCGCCGTGCCCTCGCTGCTGACGAGGACGACGATCGGTGTCGGCGGCGTGGTCACGGTCGTGCTCGGTGTCGCGCCGCAGTACTTCCTGGATCTGGCCAACCAGGCCGGAATGTTCGTGCGGTAGGGAGCACCGGCCGCTCGTGGGCGGACAGGCCAGGGTCCGGCACCTCGTCGAGGTGTCGGGCCCTGGCTTATTTTCGCCCTGCCGCCCGATCGGCGGGCCGTGCCCGATACGGTGGGCACGCGTCCGGAACAGCCGTAACAGGGCCATGCCGAAGGGTATTTGAGACCTTGATCAGCATCGAAGCGGTGACGAAGCGCTACGCCGACGGGACGGTCGCGGTCGATCGGCTCTCCCTGGACATTCCGGACGGTTCGATCACCGTGCTGGTGGGCCCCTCCGGGTGCGGGAAGACCACCACGCTGCGGATGATCAACCGGATGACCGAGCCCACCGAGGGCAGGATCCTGCTCGACGGGGACGACCTCAGGCAGCGGCCGGTCACCGCGCTGCGCCGGTCGATGGGGTACGTCATCCAGAACGCCGGGCTCTTCCAGCACCGTTCGGTGGCCGACAACATCGCCACCGTGCCGCGCATGCTCGGCTGGGACCGGAAGCGGGCCCGCGCGCGGGCGGTGGAGCTGATGGAGCGCGTCGGGCTGGACCCGGCCCTGGCCAGGCGCTATCCGTACCAGCTCTCCGGCGGACAGCAGCAGCGGGTCGGGGTGGCGAGGGCGCTGGCGGCGGATCCGCCGGTGCTGCTGATGGACGAGCCGTTCTCGGCGGTCGACCCGGTGGTCCGCAAGGGGCTCCAGGACGAGCTGCTGCGCATCCAGGCCGAGTTGGGCAAGACCATCGTGTTCGTGACGCACGACATCGACGAGGCGATCAAGCTGGGCGACCGGATCGCGGTGATGCGGACGGGCGGCAGGCTCGCCCAGTTCGCGCCGCCCGGGGAGCTGCTCTCGGCGCCGGCCGACGCGTTTGTCGAGGACTTCCTGGGCAACGACCGCGGGGTCCGGCGGCTGTCGTTCTTCACGTGCGAGGCGCTGGCCCTTGAACCGGCGCCGGTGGTGGTCGCCGGCGGAAAGGTGTCCGCCGAGAAGACGGCCGGGGCGCGTTCGGCCGTACCGTACCTGCTGGTCACCGACGCGGCGGGCAAGCCGCTCGGCTGGCGGGACCCGGCGGCCGGGGAGGGCGCCGGGAGCGGTGCCGATACGGCGCTGATCCCGTGCGGGCGGCCGTTCCACGCGCGGCGGGACTCCCTGCGGGCCGCGCTGGACGGCGCGGTGCTGTCGCCGACGGGCTGGGCGGTCGCCGTGGACGACACCGGCCGGGTCGCGGGCGTCGCCTCCCAGGAGATGATCGCCGCGGCGATCCGTACCGCCCACGCGGCCCACGAACGGCCGGGCGCCCCCTCCGCCGAATCCCACGAGCCCAACGGGCCCAACGCGCCCGCGGGGGCCCGGACATGAGCGGCGACGGCTTCTTCGACGTCCCCAGCGACCTCCAGCACAGCTACCTCGGCCTGGTGGCCCTGCACCTGGAGGAGGCGCTGATCCCGGTGGCCGGCGGGCTCGTACTGGCCCTGCTGCTCGCCCAGTTGTGCGTACGGCACGGGTGGCTGTACCCGCCGGTGCTCTGGGGTGCCACGGTCGTCTACGCCATCCCGTCACTGGCGATCTTCGTGGTCCTGATCGACTACACCGGGCAGAGCCGGACCACGGTGATGATCCCGCTGACCCTCTACACCCTGGTGGTGCTCGTCCCGGCGATCGTGGACGGGATCAGATCCGTACCGGAGGAGACGCTGGCCGCCGCCACCGCGATGGGCTTCGGCCCCTGGCGCCGCTTCCTCCGCGTCGAACTGCCCATCGCCGTCCCGGCGATCTTCGCAGGACTGCGGGGCGCGACCGCCGCGAGCATCAGCCTGGTGAGCGTGGGCGCGCTGATCGGCAACCAGGGGGCGCTGGGGAACATGCTCACCGACGCGATGTTCTACCACCGGCCCATGCTGGCGGTGAGTTCCGTCGTCACGACGGCCGTGCTGGCGGTCCTCGCGGACGTCCTGCTCGTCGTCGGCCGCAACCTGCTCACCCCGTGGCTGCCGCGCGGCGGCGAGGCGAGGAACCCGGCCGGCGTCGTGCCGGGCACGACGACCCTGCCCGCGCCCCGCCAGAAGCTGGAGAGCAGCCGGTGAACGTCCTCCACTTCATCACCTCGTTCTTCAGCGAGGGCTCCCGCTGGCACGGTTACGACGGCATCCCGCAGCGCCTCTGGGAGCACGTCCAGTACTCGCTGGGCGCGCTGGCCGTCGCGGCGGGGATCGGGCTGCCGGTGGGTCTGGTCACGGGCCACACGGGCCGGGGCGGCAACGTCCTCGGCACGATCGCCAACGCCGCCCGGTCGCTGCCCAGTTTCGGGCTGCTGGTGCTGATGTTCCTCGCGTTCGGGATCGGGCTCACGCCGGTGATGATCCCGCTGGTGGTGCTGGCGATCCCGCCGATCCTGGTGACCACGTGCGAGGCCGTGCGGAGCGTGGACCCCTCGCCGGTCGACGCGGCGCGGGGCCTGGGCATGCACGAGGCGAAGATCCTGCTGCGGGTCGAACTGCCCGTGGCGCTCCCGCTGATCCTCGGCGCGCTGCGCACGGCGGCGATCCAGATCATCTCGACCGCCACGATCGCCGCGTACGTGAGCCTCGGCGGCCTCGGCCGGTATGTCGTCGACGGCCTCTACCAGCGCGACTACGAGAAGGTGGTGGGCGGCGCGACGCTGGTCGCCTCCCTGGCGCTGCTCACCCTCGGCGTCTTCTGGCTGGCGGGCCGCCTGGCGGTGTCCCCGGGGGTCAGCCGCCGCTGACCGGCCCGTCCCGGGGTGCCCCGGCTAGGCCGTCGTCCTGGCCAGGGCCACTTTCAGTACGGTCAGCAGCGCGTCCCGTACCGATCCGCGTTCCCGGGCGTCGAACGCGAACAGCGGGACCCGGGCGTCGACGTCCAGGGCCCACCGCACCTCGTCCAGCGTGTGGGTGACGACGCCCTCGAAGGTGTTGATCCCGATCGCGAAGGGGATGCCCTTCGCCTCGAAGTAGTCGACGGCGACGTAGCAGTCGTCCAGGCGCCGGGTGTCCACGATCACCAGCGCGCCGAGCGCGCCCTGGACGAGGTCGTCCCACATGAACTTGAAACGGTCCTGGCCCGGGGTGCCGAAGAGGTACAGCTTCAGCGTCGGGTCGATGGTGATGCAGCCGAAGTCCATGGCGACCGTGGTGGTCGTCTTGCGCGGGGTGTGCGCGAGGTCGTCCACCCCGGCGGAGACCGACGTGATCGACGCCTCCGTGGTGAGCGGGGTGATCTCGGAGATCGAGCCGACCGTGGTGGTCTTGCCCACGCCGAAGCCGCCCGCGACGACCATCTTCACCGGCACCGGCGGCTGGACGGCGCCCTGGGCGCCGGTGTCCGTGCCGGGTCGCGGACGGCCGCGGTCAGGCGGGGGAGTCGGGGATGGCGAGTAGCCCATCGATAACCCTTTGCAGAATCGAGGGGTCCTGGGCGGTCCTGGTGTCGGGCTCGTACACGGCCAGATGTCCTTGGACCCGGAGGTCCTCGGCCAGAACGCGGACCACGTTGAGGTGCAGGCAGAGGTGTGCGGCGATCTCCGCGAGGGACTGGGGGCGGCGGCACACGGAGACGATGGCCAGGGGTTCGAAGGTGAGGGTGTCGAGTACGGCGAGGGCCTCGGCGGTCGCCACGACCTGGGTCTCCAGGGGCAGCGCGGTGCCGGCGTCGGCGACCCGGCCCGCGGTGAGCAGGAACGGGCGGATCGCCGGGGCGCGGCCGGACCGCTCCGGTACGGTGCCGGTGGCCGCTGCCGCGTCCTGATCCTCGTCGGCTCCCGGTGCGCCGGCCGCCATGACGGTCCTTCCTCCTTCCCTCTGGGACTTCTGGAGCTTCTGGGGCTTCCTCTGGGGCTTCTCCGGGGCGGGTCAGCCGGCCGGTGGGTCAGCCGGCCGGGGCGGAGACGCGCTTCTGGAGCTCGACGATCAGCTCGGGGCTGATGACGGCTCCGGCCCGCTCGGTGAAGAGGGTCATCTCGTAGGCGACGTCGGCGAGTTTGGCCTCCTTCGAGGCGACCACGCCGAGGACGGCGCCGCCGCCGAGCGCGGACACGAGGAGGCGGCCGCCCAGGTAGTCCATGATCACCCGGCTCAGGTCGCCGAGGCCGTAGTTGGCGGAGGCGCCGGCGGCGAGGCTCAGGATGCCGGAGATCACCGCGCCCAGGCGTTCGGAGTCGGCGTGGCCGTCCCGGCGGGACACCGCGATGAGCATGCCGTCGGAGGAGACGGCGATGGCGTCGAGGACACCGGCCGTCTCGGCGGCGAACCGTTCGAGGAGCCAGGTGAAATTCGCCGCCGATTCACCGAGCCCCTCGGCCGTCGCCGGGTCGGTGGTGAGGTCATCCGTCATTGCCAGGTCCTTCCGGGGTGAGCGATACCTGGGGCCCAGGTGCTGTTCTGTCACGCGCGGAGTCCCGTCGAGCCCGCTCGGTGGCGGCCTCCAGGTCCTCCAACTCGTCACGGACGTGTGCCGCGTCGGCGGGGTGCTGCGCGGGGGAGACGGCGGTGGCGGTACGGGCCGCGGCGTCGGCCGCCAGGGTCGCCCCGCGCACCCGCCGCCGCAGCGGCCGGGACTCGCCACCGGGCCGCTCCGGCGCCCCGTCCCGAACCCCGGCTCCGGTCTCGCCCCCACGATCATGCCGAGGCAGGTCACCGCCGGGGTCGCCGCCGGCCGCGTCGGGCTCCACACCCACCCGCCCCACGCTGAGGCTCCCGCCGAGGGCGGCCCTGTCGGCCGCGGAGGCGTACGACCCAGGCCCGGGCCCCACGACCGCGCCGGCCGCCCGGCCCACGCCGCGACTTCCGCCCGGGGCGGGCCGGTCGGCGGCGAGGTGGTGCGGTCCGGCGTCCGGGTCCGCGGCTGCGTCGGCTGTCCGGCGCACGGTGCTGCCTGCGCCTGGGGCGGGTCTGTGGGCGGCGACGCCGTGGGGTTCGGCAGCCGGTTCTCCGGCCGTCCGGCCCATGCGGGCGCTCGCGCTCGCGCCCGGGGCGGCCCTGTCGGCCGCGAGGTGGTGCGGTCCGGCGTCCGGGTCTGCGACGGCGCCGGCTTCCCGGCCCGCGCCGGTGTCGGTGGTGCGGCTTGGGCCGCTGCCTTCGCCCGGGGCGGGGCTGTTGGCGCCCACGCCGTGTACGTCGGCGGCCCTGTCCGCGGTGGGGGCCGGTTCGTCGGCCGGGTCGTCCGTTCGCGTGTGGGGGAGGCGTTGGGGGAGGCCGCTGCCGCTCGGGGTGGTTGCCACCAGCGCCGCGCGTGGGCGTTGTTCCGAGCGCGGGGGCGGGATGGTCGCGAGGGGGGTCGTGGGGGACGGGGGTGGGGAGACCGCGCCCGTCGGGAGCAGCAGGGTCGACGGAATCGTCACCGTGCTCGTCACGCCCTCGCCGGGGGTGCGGCTCAGCTCGACCCCGATGCCGAAGCGGCGCGCTATGCGGCCCACCACGAACAGGCCCAGCACATGCGTGGGCGCCAGGTCGAGCCGCTCCCTGCGGAGCAACCGCGCGTTCTCCTCGGCCAGTTGCTCCGGCGGCATCCCGAGCCCGTGGTCGATGATCTCGATCACCGCGCCTTCCGCCGGAGGCCGTACCCGCACCGCCACGTCGACCTTCGTGTGCGTGGGCGAGAAGAAGACGCCGTTCTGGAGCAGCTCGGCCAGCATCAGGGTCAGGTCGCTGACGGCCGCCGGGACGACCATCACCTCCGCCGAGGGCCGCAGGGAGACCCGCTCGTACCCCCCGATGGTGGACAGCGCCGCCCGCAGCACGTCGGAGAGCCCCGTGGGCCGCGGCGCGTCCACGTCCTCCGCGGCCCGCCGCTTCCCGGCGATCACCTGGAGGCTCTCGGCGTTACGGCGCAGCCGCGTCGCGATGTGGTCGATCTGGTAGAGCGGGCGGAGCGTCGCCGGGTCGGTCTGGGCCCGCTCCAGACCTTCGATGAGGTCGAGCTGGCGCGACGCCAGGTTGCTCACCCGGTGCCCGATGTTGCCGAACATCTGCTCCACGTTCGCGCGCACCGTGATCTGCCGCTCCAGCAGCGCCGACGCGGTCGACTGCACCTGGTTGAACGCTTCCGCGAGCGCGCCGATCTCGTCCCGTACCGGCACCGGGATCTCCCGCAGCCGCGGCGGCCCCGTCTCGGCCGACTCGTCGTCCGCGACCCGCGCCAGCTCCTTGCCGGTGGCGTCGGCGACCTGCCGGGCGGCGGCCGTGAGGATCCGTACCGGCCGGGCCACCGAGCGCCGGACCAGGAAGGAGAAGACCAGCCAGGCCACCAGGGCGAGCACCGCGGAGCCCACCAGGGTGAGCGTGTGCCGCCACGCCCGGTCGGAGGCGGCGTCCGACTGGGCGGCGATCCGGTGGATCAGCGTGTGCGTGATCCTGAGCCGGTCCTCGGCCTGCCGGGCGTAGACCGGTTCCGCCTCCAGCGCCTCGGTGATGGCCGTCCGCAGCCGCTCCGGGGTCTGCGCCTGGAGCGAACTCGGGTCCACCCGCAGGGCGTTGTACCGCTCCTCGATCAACTTCCGCTGCGCGCTGCGCTCGATGCCGTCGAGGGTCGTGCCCTCCGCCTCGGAGGACAGTGCCTTGAACCGTTCCGCCCGGTCCTCGTACGACCGGTGGTCCCCGACCGCGCGGAGGAATTCTAGGAGCGCGTTGGAGTCCCCGGTCTGCGCGCCGAACACACTGGTCTCGAAGGCCGCGTGCGCCGCGTCCGCCCCCAGCAGCGTCTCCAGCCGGCCCTCCGGGGATCCCCGCGACGCCGTGGTGGACTCACCGAGCCCGAGGCCGCTGATCAGCTGCTCGACCAGGTCGGAGTAGGTGACGTCGATGTTGCCCGCGGGGACGTACGTCCGCTGGATCAGCCGCCGCAGGTCGGTCAGCCCGCCGATCGTCGCGACCGCCTCGTCCTCGGCGGCGGGCAGCAGGGACCCGAACGCCTCGCGCACCACCCGCGCCTGGACGTCGACCCGCTGCTGCGCCTGGAGGTACGGGATGCTCGACGGCTCGGCCGCCCCGCCCTCGGCCGCCTGGTGGCGTACGGAGAGCAACAGGGCCTGCCGGTGCTCCCGTTGCAGGTCGTCCACGAGCGTGGCGACGCTCTCGCTGTGCCGTACGAGCGCGGCGGTGTCGGCGGCCGCCCTGGCCTGGGACATGTCGTCGTTCACGACATAGGCGAGCATGCCCGCCACCACCAGGACGGGCACCAGCACCAGAAGGTGCAGTTTCCGGCCGAACGGCCAGCGCTCCAGGAGCGTGACGATCCCGCGGCGGCGGCTCCGCGACGGGGCGGGCGGCTGTCCGGAAGCGGTCCCTTCCTGCGAGGACACCAGGGCTCCTTGAGCGGGTACTCCCCGACGGGCGCCCAGGCGTGGGCGCCTGCCGACCGTGAGGCTGAATGAGGTGGTTGTGGTGCGAAGGGCTCACCACAGTGGTGCGAACGGCCCAGCACTGTGGGGGCATTGGGCCGGAAGCCGGTGGACGGGGCGCCGACAGCGGGGACTTTACCGCGCTCCAGGCACTTCGCGACGGGTCGCGGCGAAGAAAACGTTTCAATCAATCGGCGAATGACGCGTCATTACTCTCACCATTCCACGCACCTGTTCTTCACCCGCCCCCGCCCTCAACACGCCTTGTCGTGATCCGATGCCAATCGGTAATCGGGCGGCACTTGACGATGTGTGAGACGGGTGGCTTGGATCGATGCGTGCGGCGAACGGGCCGCACGACGGCCCCGTACGCCATGTCGCCACCCTCACTGCCACACAGGATCGGGAAACGTGACTGATACCGCGAACAGGCCCCGGCGCCGCGCCGTCGCCGCCGCACTCGCCTCCCTCACCGCCGCCGCGTTGCTGGCCGGGTGCGGTTCGTCCGGCGACCCCGCCGACCCGCTGGAGCCGGCCGCGGTGCCCGAGGGCAAGGTCGTCGTGGGGTCGAACAACTTCCCCGAGAGCATCCTGCTCGCCTACCTCTACGGCGAGGCGCTCAGGTCCAAGGGCCTGGACGTCACGTACAAGCACAACATCGGCAGCCGCGAGACGACGTACGGCATGCTCAAGAACGGCACCGTGACGGTCATGCCCGAGTACAACGGCGCCCTGCTCGCCTACCTGGACCCGAAGGCCGTCGCGAAGACGGCGGAGGGCACCACCGCCGCCGTCACCGCCCAGCTGCCGTCCCATCTCGCCGTCCTGAAGTCGGCCTCCGCCGAGAACAAGGACGCCGTCGCGGTCAATGCCGCGACGGCGGAGAAGTACGACCTCACCACCGCGTCCTCGATCGCCGATCTGGCCGACGCCGCACCCGAGTTGGTCATCGGCGGTTCACCGGAATTCCAGTCGAGGCAGCAGGGTCTCGTCGGGCTGAAGGAGGTGTACGGCCTGAATTTCAAGTCCTTCAAGGGTTTGGACGCGGGCGGTGCGCTGACGATTGCGGCCCTGAAGAAGAACAACATCCAGGCCGCCGACGTCTTCACCACGGACCCGTCCATCGAGAAGGAGAAATTTGTCGTCCTCAAGGACACGAAGAATCTCTTCGCCTTCGAGAACGTGACTCCGCTGATCCGCAAGGCCGATGTGCCGAAGGCCGGACAGGACGTGCTCAACACCCTGTCCGCCGCGCTCGACACCCCCGAGCTGATGGAACTCGACGCGCAGGTGCAGTACGAGCACAAGGACGCGCTCGCGGTCGCCCGCGCCTGGCTCACGTCGAAGAACCTGCTCTGAGGAGACCTGCTCCGGGAAGGCCCGCTCCGAGGGGCGTTTTCAGGCCGCCGGGACGATCCGGCCCCTCACCTCGCCCAGGCCGACCCGGGTCCCGTCGGGCCCGGGGGCCCAGGCGGTGAGGGTCACCTCGTCGCCGTCCTCCAGGAACGTCCGCTTGCCGTCGGGCAGTTCGACGGGCTCGGTGCCGTTCCACGTCAGTTCGAGGAGGGAGCCGCGCTGCTCGCGCCCGGGGCCGCTGACCGTACCGGAGCCGTAGAGGTCTCCCGTACGGAGCGAGGCACCGTTCACCGTCAGGTGGGCGAGCTGCTGGGCCGCCGTCCAGTACATGGAGGAGAACGGCGGCTCCGAGATCACCTTCCCGTTGAGCGCCACCGAGATCCGCAGGTCGAACCCGCCCGGGTCCTCCTCCTCGGCGTCGTCCAGATAGGGGAGCAGCTCCTCCGTACGGGCCGGCGGCGCCACCCGGGCCGCGTCCAGGGCCTCCAGCGGGGTCACCCACGCGGAGACCGAGGTGGCGAAGGACTTCCCGAGGAACGGGCCGAGGGGCACGTACTCCCACGCCTGGATGTCCCGCGCCGACCAGTCGTTGAGCAGCGAGAGGCCGAAGACGTGGTCGCGGAAGGACGCCAGGTCCACCGGAGTGCCCTGGGCGGACGGCGTACCGACGACGAAGCCGACCTCCGCCTCGATGTCGAGCTTGACCGACGGGCCGAAGACCGGCGCCGCGTCGGCGGGCGCCTTGCGCTGCCCGGAGGGGCGTACGACCTCCGTGCCCGAGACCACGACCGTGCCCGCCCTGCCGTGGTAACCGATCGGCAGGTGCTTCCAGTTGACGGGCAGCGCGAGCCCGTCGGGGCGGAAGATCCGGCCGACGTTGGTCGCGTGGTGCTCGCTCGCGTAGAAGTCGACATAGTCGGCGACCTCGTACGGCAGGTGCAGGGTGACCGTGCCGAGGGGGTGCAGCAGCGGCTCCATCTCGGCGCGGTGCGCCGGCACGGTGACCCAGGCGGTCAGGGCCCGGCGCACGTCGCGCCAGGCCGTGCGGCCGGCCGCCATCAGGGGGCCCAGGCCCGGCTGGTCGAGCAGCTTCGCGTACGGAGAGCCCAGGGCGTGCGCCGCCGCTCCCGCGTCGAGCACCGCGTCGCCCAGGCGGACGCCGAGGCGGCGCCTGCCGGGCTCGTCGGCGGTCGAGAAGACGCCGTACGGGAGGTTGTGGGGGCCGAAGGGGTCACCTTCGACCGGTTCGAGCGGGCTCTGCTCGGGCATGTGCTGCCTCGCTTTCCGGATCGATGCAGGACACGTTACGTCGGCGCCACCCCGCCGCGGCAGTGGCGAAAGGCCCGCAATGCCCGAAAAGCGGACTGATCGCGACCATACGGGCGGTGCCGGGAAGGCGCCCATGGTGATCGAAAGGCGACCGGATACGCTGACTTGAGTGAGGACAGCGACACATCGACAATCAGCGTAAGAGTCAGCAGACAGGAGTACCCCTCGTGACCGTCGTCGGGCCGTTCGGGCTGAGCGTGCGGGACCCGGCTCTTGAAGCCGATGTCCAAGCCGGATTGTCGGCCGTGGAGGCGGGTCTGCTCGACGCCACCAAGAGCGAGGTCTCGTTCATCACCGAGGCGGCGCAGCACCTGGTGCGCGCCGGCGGCAAGCGGCTGAGGCCGCTGTTCGTGATGCTCGCCGCCCAGTTCGGTGACCCGTACGCGCCCGGCATCGTCCCGGCGGCCGTGGTGGTCGAGCTGACCCACCTGGCGACGCTCTACCACGACGACGTGATGGACGAGGCGGACGTACGCCGGGGTGTGGACAGCGCCAACACCCGCTGGGGCAACTCCGTCGCCGTCCTCACCGGGGACTTCCTCTTCGCCCGTGCCTCGCACACCCTGGCCGACCTGGGCCCCGAGGCCGTCCGCATCCAGGCGGAGGCCTTCGAGCGGCTGGTCACGGGGCAGATCCTGGAGACGGCGGGCCCCCGCGACGGACGCGACCCGGTCAGCCACTACCTGGACGTGCTCGCCGGGAAGACCGGCGCCCTGTTCGCCGTCTCGGGCCGCTTCGGCGCCCTGATGTCCGGAGCCGACGAGTCGGTCGTCGACATCCTCACCCAGTACGGCGAACGGCTCGGCGTGGCCTTCCAGCTCGCCGACGACGTCCTCGACATCGCGAGCGACTCGCACGAGTCCGGCAAGACCCCCGGCACCGACCTGCGCGAGGGCATCCCGACGCTGCCGGTGCTGCTGCTGCGCGCCCAGGCGGAGGCGCACGGGAGACAGGCGGACCTGGACCTGGTCGCGATGCTCGACGGCGACCTGTCGGACGACGCCCGGCTGACGGAGGCGCTGCGGCTGCTGCGGGCCCATCCGGCGATGGAGCAGGCCCGGCGCGACACCGTCCGGTACGCGGAGGCGGCGCGCGCCACGCTGGCCCCGCTGCCGGAGTGCTACGCGAAGTCGGCGCTGGTGGAGCTGTGCGACGCGGTCGTGCACCGGGCGGGCTGAGCCCCGTACCGCACCGGTCCGACCCTCGTACCACCCCGGACCTGACCCCCGCCCCCTACGGGTCGGGGGCGGCGGCCGTCCGGCTCTCATCCTTCAGCAGTACGACAAGTTGCTCCCGCGGACTGACGCTTACGCTCCGCCGATTTGGTGAGATGGAGAAGACCGAGAGCACCGCCGACCCGGAGGTAGGGCACACATGGCACCGAACGACAGCGCGCACATCGCCGAGGAGGACGACCTCGGTACCGGCCGCCGCAGGGCGGCGCGGTACGCGGTCCCGGTCGCGGTCATCGGAGTGGCCGCGGTGACGATCGGCCTCGTGCCGGCCCTCGCCGCCGCGGGCGACCCCAGCCTGCCGAAGATCAGCGCCCAGGAACTCATCGAGAAGATCGCCGCCTCCGACACCGAGCGGCTCTCCGGCTCGGTGAGGATCAGCACCGACCTCGGGCTGCCCTCGCTGGCCGGCCTCGGGGACCTGGCGGGCGGTTCGCTCGCCCCCAAGGGCGGCGCGGGCGGCGGGAGTCCGGACTCCACGGCCGACCCGAGCAGCAAGCTGATGGAGCTGGGCTCCGGTACGCACACCCTGCGGGTGGCGGCGGACGGCCCCGACAAGCAGCGGGTCTCGATCCAGGAGGACGCGGCCGAGTACAGCCTGATCCACAACGGGGACGACGTCTGGGCGTACGACAGCGCCTCGAACGAGGCCTTCCACGCGACCTCCTCGGAGGGCACGGAGAAGGGCGCGCCGGGGAAGAAGGACAAGGGCCTGTCCGGCAAGGACGTGCCCGCGACTCCCAAGGAGTTCGCCGAGCAGGCGCTCGCGGCGGCGGGCGACACCACGTCGGTCACCGTGGACGGCACCGCGCGGGTCGCCGGGCGCGAGGCGTACCGCCTGGTCCTCAAGCCCAAGCAGGCCGGCTCGACGGTCGAGTCCGTCAAGATCGCGGTCGATGCCGAGACCGGCACCCCGCTCAAGTTCACGCTCGCGCCGAGCAGCGGTGGCAAGGCCGTCCTCGATGTCGGCTTCACCAAGGTCGACTTCGGCAAGCCGGCCGCCTCCACCTTCGACTTCACCCCGCCGAAGGGCGCGAAGGTCACCCAGGGCGACGAGGCGCACGAAGGCGATCGGGCGGTCCGGCCCGAGCTCCCGAAGGGTGGCGAGGGCGCCGGGAAGACCGCGCCCCCGACCGTCATCGGGAAGGGCTGGAGCGCGGTGTACGCGTTCACCTCCCCGGAGGGCGCGCCCACCGCGAAGGACACCGCGGGTCTGCCGAAGGAGGCGCAGGGCTTCCTGGACGCGCTGGGCGACAAGGTCACCGGGAAGTTCGGCTCGGGCACGGTCTACAAGACCCGCCTGGTCAACGCCCTGATGACGGACGACGGCAAGATCTACGTCGGCGCGGTGACCCCCGCCACGCTCGTCAAGGCGGCGGACGGCGCCCAGTAGCTCCACCGGCGCCGCGCCACGCACAACCCGCTCGTACCGCCCCGCCGTACGCTTCGTACGGCGGGGCGGCACGCTGAACGGCCCCCCAACGGCTCCGGCAGGACCACGACCATCCGCATGCCGATGGGCCTCATCGACAAACGACATCACGGTCTGAGAACAAAGGGCAATTTCGCGCAGAAGTTCCCTTAAGTGATCGTAAAGCATTGGTGAAAGCCGATGGATCGGTCATAGGATCACTCAGCCGTGGGTGGGGGGCCACCTCTCCGGATCGCGTCCGCCCTGCGGACCGGCATGCTCAGCGCTGCCGTCGATCCGCCCTTTTTCTTCTCCCTCTGTCCTCGTGCACCTCTCCTGCCGGTGCGACAGGCGCGCCGTGCGGGTCCATGGACAGGAGTCACGCGTGTTCGCAGGCAAGGACCGTAAGCACAGACGCAAGGCACGGATCGTCATACCCACCGCGGCCGTCGCCCTCGCGGTGGGTGTCGCCGGAGCCTTCCTGCTGGCCCCCGCGCAGGCCACCGAGCCGGGCCCGGGCCTCGCGGCCGCGCGTGACGCCGGCCCCACCCCGGCCGAGCTGACCGCCCGCGTGGCCGGAGCCGTCAAGGCGGGTGCGGTGGACGTGTCCGCCTCGCGCAAGGCCGCGCTCTCGGCGACCACCGGCACGGTGAAGGGCAAGGTGGACCCGAAGATCATCGGCGGGGTGACCTCCCCGATCACCAGCGCCCCGTGGATGGCGCAGCTCTGGTACGACGACGACAAGGGCACGAACACCACGGCGGACGACGACAGCTTCTTCTGCGGGGGGACCGTCGTCTCCCCGAGCAAGATCGTCACCGCCGCGCACTGTGTCGCGGACACCAACTGGAGCAAGTTCGGCACGATCCTCGTCGGCACGTCACAACTGCCGACGCTCAACGCCGACCAGACCGTGAACCTGCACGGCGGATCCCCCGTGGGCGTGTGGCGCCAGTGGCGGCACGCCTCGTACTCCAGCTCCAAGATCGACAACGACGTCGCCGTCCTCACCCTGGAGACCCCGGTCCGGGTGAAGCCGCTGCCGGTGACGACCTCGGCCGACACCGCCTCGTACAAGGCCGGGACCCAGGCCAAGGTGTACGGCTGGGGCAGGACGACCTCGACCACCCAGGACATCTCGGAGACCCTGCGCACCGCGACGCTGCCGGTCAACTCGGACACGACGTGCACGAGCGCGTACGGCAGGGACTTCATCAAGGGCCACATGGTCTGCGCGGGCACGCCCGCCACCGGCTCCGACACCGGGACGGTCAGCGCGTGCAACGGTGACTCGGGCGGTCCGCTCGTGGTCGCGGGCAAGCTCGTCGGTGTGGTGTCGTGGGGGGTCGAGGACTGCGTCGCGGCCGGCGCGTACAGCGTGTTCGCCAAGGCGAGCACGTACGCCGGGCAGATCAACGCCCATCTGAACGACGCCAACCTGAGCGCCGACGCGCGCGCCGACCTGTTCGCCCGTACCTCCGGCGGAAGCGCGTACGAGTACGACTCGAAGGGCACCACCTTCGCGGCCAGGCGGTCGCTCGCCGGGACGCTGGCCGGCGGCTGGGGCGGGTACAACGTCGTCCTCCAGAGCGACCTCAACCGCGACGACTACAACGACCTCGTGGTGAGGTCCACGGCCGGCACCGTCTACTGGGTGCATCCCAACCTGACCACCGGAAAGCTGATCAGGACCCAGCTCTTCACCGGCTGGAAGACCCGCGTGGCGATCATCGCCCCCGGCGATGTCACCGGTGACGCCCTCCCCGACCTCCTGTCGGTCGACACCGCGGGCGCGCTCTACCTCTACCCGGGCAAGGGCAACGGCACCTTCGGCACCCGCGCCACGCTCGGCAAGAGCGGCTGGACGCAGTACAACTCCGTCGTGGGCCACGGCGACTTCACCAACGACGGTTTCGCCGACCTGATCGTCAAGGCCAAGACGAAGACCGTCTACCTGTACCCGGGCACGGGCTCGGCCACCAAGCCGTTCGGCCCCCGCGTGCAGCTGCGCACCGGCTGGACGTACAACAAGCTCATCACCACCGGTGACGTGACCGGCGACGGCATCGCGGACCTGCTCGCCCGGGACACCGGCGGGGTCCTGTGGCTGTACAAGGGCACGGGCAAGGCGACCAGCGGGATCTGGGCCGATCGCGTCAAGATCGGGACGGGCTGGAGCCAGTACAACCTGTTCGGCTAGGCCGCTTCGGCCGGTCCGTGAAGAGGCCCCGCACCCCCGCTCTCGGGGGTGCGGGGCCTCCCGCGTGTCCTGGGCCGTCCGGACGGCTGTCCCGTACGACTGACTCGTACCGCTAGAAGGTCAGCTTCCAGCTGTCGATGTAGCCCGTGTCCGACGACGCGATGTCCTGGACCCTGAGCTTCCAGACGCCGTTCGCCACCTCCGACGAGGCGTTGACCGTGTACGTGGCGATCACGTTGTCCGCCGAGTCGCCGCTGCTGGAGGGCTTCAGGCGGTACGCCGTCCCGTCCGGGGCCACCAGGTCGACCACCAGGTCACCGCGCCAGGTGTGCTTGATGTCCACGCCGACCTTCAGCGCGGTGGGGGCGTTGCCCGTGCGGCCCGAGACGGTCAGCGACGAGGTGACGGCCGCGCCGTTGTCGGGGATGGCCACGTCGGCGAGGTTCTCGAAGACCGTGCCCGCCGGGGGTACGGGGGTCTCGCCCGAGAGCCCCCAGACCGCGTACGCCACCGCGTCGCTGTTGCGGTCGAGCGCCGTGTCGTTGATGTTCGCGGTCGTGTCGCACGACGTGTGGTAGCAGCGGTCGAAGGCCTGGCCCGAGGTGCCGCCCCACTTCTGCGCCTGCGCGGCGGTCTTGATGTAGTCCGCGCCCGCGAAGAGGCCGCCGACCGGGATGCCGACGTTCTTGAACGGGGTGTGGTCGGAGCGGCCGTCACCCTCGGTCTCGATCTCCGTCGGGACGCCGAGCCCGGCGTAGTAGTCCTTGAACGTCTGCTCGATGGTCGGGTCGTCGTCGTAGACGAAGTACCCCGGGTTGGGGGACCCGAGCATGTCGAAGTTCAGGTAGCCCTTGATCTTGGAGCGATCGGCGGTGGGCAGGTTGTTGACGTAGTACTTGGAGCCGACCAGGCCCAGCTCCTCCGCGCCCCACCAGGCGAACCGCAGGTGCTTCACGGGCTGGTACCCGGAGCGGGCGACGGCGAGGGCGGTCTCCAGGGTGGCGGACGAACCCGAGCCGTTGTCGTTGATGCCCGCGCCGGACGTCACCGAGTCGAGGTGCGAGCCGGTCATGATGACCTGGTTCGCGTCCCCGCCGGGCCAGTCGGCTATCAGGTTGTAGCCGGTGGCGCCGCTGGAGGTGAACTGCTGGACCGTGGTGGTGAATCCGGCGGCGTCCAGCTTGCCCTTCACGTAGTTGACCGACGCGAGGTAACCGGCCCTGCCGTGGGCGCGGTTGCCGCCGTTGGCGGCGGCGATCGACGACAACTGCGTCAGGTGCGCCTTGACGTTGGCGAGCGGTATGTCGGGGGCCGCGAGCGCGGGCGCGGCCGCGGATCTCTGTCCGGCCACCGCGGTCGTGGGGGCGGCGGTCGCGGCACTCGCGCCGGCGGCCAGCAGCCCGGCCAGGGCGAGCCCGGCGGCGGCCGCCGTACGGACGGACAGGTGAGGCGCTCCGTGAACGGAGAGTTTCATGGGGGGGCTCCGGATTCCGAACGGGGGTGGGACGGAACGTGACTGCGCCCCACGACAACGGTGACGTGGGGCGTTGGAGCTGTGCGTGTGCTGAGTGTGGCGGTGCGTGCTGAATGGTGGGGGAGAGCTTGACTCAACGTCAAGAGTGCAAACCGGACACGGCTGTTCGCTGAACGGACGGGGTGGGCGGCCGGCTCGGAAGCCCGGCCGACTTCGCAATGAATTAAGGCAGTCGACGCAAGAAACCAACGAACTGACGTAGCTGGACGGCAATGTTACGAAATGAGTTCGCAGAAACCTTGTGGAGAGAGGGGGCCGGGTCCTAATGTCACCTCACCCTCATGGCGGCCGCTCCCGCCGGGCGTCCGCGCCGTGGAGCGTTCAGCCGTGGAGCCTCCCGAGAGAAACGAGCTTTCGATGTCGTGGAGCATCAGAGGTGCCGGCGCGAGACGGCCCGGCAGACCCCCGCGACGGGCGGCGGTGGTGGTCGCGTCGATGACTGCGGCCGCGGTCGGTCTGAGCGTCCTGGCCGGTGGTACGGCGGTGGCGCGGCCGGGCGGTGACAGCGGCGCGGCCGGGGTCACCGGCGCGGCCGGGGTCACCGGCGCGAAGGCCGCCGCGTCGGCCGTGACCCGCGCCGCCCTCGCGCCCTCGCTCGTCGCGGGCCGGGGCGCGGACGTGGACTTCGCCGAGCAGGAGGCGGAGGGCGCGGTCACCAACGGGACGGTGATCGGCCCGGACCGTACCGCCTACACCCTCCCGGCGGAGGCCTCCGGCCGGCAGGCGGTCCGGCTGACCCCGGGCAAGTACGTGGAGTTCACGCTGCCGAGCGCCGCCAACGCGATCACCGTGCGCTACAGCATCCCGGACGCGCCGGGCGGCGGCGGCATCACCGCGCCGCTCGACGTCACGGTCAACGGCAAGAACCGCTCGACCCTGACGCTGACGTCGCAGTACGCGTGGCTGTACAACCAGTACCCGTTCTCCAACGACCCCGGCGCGGACCTGCTGCACCCCGACTGGTGGATCACCGAGTGCGCGTGTGTGCCCAGCGCCACCACCCCGGCGCCGGTGATCAGCAAGCCGTTCCGCCCGAACCACTTCTACGACGAGCAGCGGCTGCTGCTCGGGAAGACGTACGGCGCGGGCGACAAGGTACGGCTGACGGTCCCCGCCGGGAGCAGGGCCGCGTGGACCGTGGTCGACCTGCTCGACTCGCAGCTCGTCGGCGCGCCGCGCGTGCGGCTCAACGCGGCCAACGTCCTGGCGTTCGGGGCCGATCCGACGGGCCGGCGCGACTCCGCGCCCGCGCTCGACCGGGCGATCGCCTTCGCCAAGCGCGCCCACCTCACGGTGTACGTCCCGCCGGGCACGTACCAGGTGAACCGGCACATCATCGTGGACGACGTGACGATCGAGGGCGCGGGCAGCTGGTACACGATCTTCAAGGGCCGCGAGGTGGCGCTCGGCACCCCGGCCCCCGACGGCTCGGTGCACACCGGCGTCGGCTTCTACGGCAAGGACGCGTCGGCGGGCGGCAGCCGCGACGTCCACCTGTCGGGCTTCGCGATCGAGGGGGACGTGCGCGAGCGCGTCGACACCGACCAGGTGAACGGCGTCGGCGGCGCGATGAGCGACTCGACCATCGACGGGCTCTACATCCGCCACACCAAGGTGGGCCTGTGGTTCGACGGCCCGATGAACAACACGCGCGTCACGAACAACGTGATCGTGGACCAGATGGCCGACGGCCTCAACTTCCACACCGGCGTGACGAACTCGACAGTCGCGAACAACTTCGTCCGCAACTCGGGTGACGACGGACTGGCGATGTGGTCGGAGAAGAAGTCGAACGCGAACAACACCTTCGCCCACAACACCGTCCAGTCCCCGGTCCTCGCCAACGGCATCGCGATCTACGGCGGTACGGACCTCACGGTCTCCGGCAACCTCGTCGCCGACCCGGTCAGGGAGGGCAGCGCGATCCACGTCGGCTCCCGCTTCGGCGCGGAGGCGTTCGCGGGGAAGCTGCGGATCACCGACAACACCACGGTCCGCGCGGGCACGTACGAGCTGAACTGGAACATCGGCCTCGGCGCCATCTGGTTCTACGCCCTCGACAAGGACATCGACGCGGACGTCCAGGTGACCGGGGACCACTACCTCGACAACACCTACAACGCGATCATGCTGGTCAGCGACTTCCCGGTGAAGGACCTCTACTCCATCAAGAACGTCCGCTTCAAGGACATCAGGGTCGACGGCACCGGCACCTCGGTGGTCAGCGCCCGCGTGGCCGGCTCCGCGTCCTTCGAGAACGTGGACGCCCGCAACGTCGGCGCGGTCGGCGTCAACAACTGCGGCTCGTTCAACTTCACCCCGGCGGGCTCGGAGTTCACCCTGACCGACCTGGGCGGCAACGACGGCGGCGGCACCACAGGCCCCTGGCTGGCCCCCTGGGAACTCCCGAACACCATCACCTGCGACGACCGCCCCCCGGTGGTCGTACCCCCGGCTCCCACGGCTTGGTGACGTCTCGTCAGAAAAAAAGGACCTGAGCAACGATGTCCGGCCCGGCGGGCTGCCCGAGAACGTCTCGGGCAGCCCGCCGGTGTATTCGGCCCGTCAGTCTCGCGGTCACCCGTGCGACACGGTCAGTCCCTCCGTGAGCTCGCTGAGGAAGTCCGCGCTGCCCGCGGTGTCGTGGTTGAGGATGACGGAGTGATGGGGGAGCTCCGCGAGACGGCCGGCCACCTCGGCCCGGACGTCCGGGTGACCGCCGCCGTCGATGCCTTGGGCGAGGCGGAAGATGTCGGGATAGCGGTCCTCGGTCCTGCCGCTCATGAAGTCGTGCGCGCCGAGCGTCCGGCCTCCTGGGGTGACGCCTGGTACGGCGTCGGCCCTGACCTGGGGGAAGAGCAGTGCGGCCACCCGCCCGCCGGTCGCCAGGGGCACGTCGAACCAGCCCGGGAACTGGTCGGGGAAGACCTGCACCTTCCTCTCCCGCCTCCCGTCCGCTTCCCACAGGGGCGCCCTGCGACCGACCAGGAGCGCGTCGGTCACCTGCTGGTGCTGGGTGGGGTGCAGGTGATCTCCGGCCTTGAGCCGCTCGCGCGCGATGTCGTACCACCCCAGAGCGTCGAGCAGACCGAGCCCCAGTGCGGCGGCCGATGGCCACGGTGCCACGTCGACGCCGGTGGACGCGGGCCGGACGAAGATCCGGTCGTTGGCGAGCAGGGACCAGCCCCGGGAGGCGAGGAGGAGTGCCGTGGTCGTCTTGCCGGAGCCCTTGTCGCCGAAGGCGAGCACGGTGGCGCCGTCGGCCGGCCGGACGACGGCGGACGAGTGGAGGACCGCCCAGCCCCCGCGCAGGAGTTGGCCGCGAACACTCTCGCGGGCCAGCCGCGCGGCGGCGAGGGCCACGGGTTCCGCGCGGCGGCCGACGACGGTGAGCCGGCCGGTGGCGCGGTCGGAGCGATAGGCGAGTTCCTCCGTCGGGGAAGCCGCGACGACGTCGTCGCCGTCACGCGCGACGCGGGTACGGGCCTTGGCGAAGGTGACGTCCTCATGGTCGCGGCCGTTGTGGACGAGCGCGGTCAGCCGCGTGTACGCGACGTCGTCGACGTCCGCGAGGACCCTAGGCCCCGCGTCGGCGGCGTCCGGCGCGACACGGGCGGCGTTCCACCAGGGGCCGAAGTAGCGCAGGGCCCAGTCGGTGACTTCGACGGTGTTGCTCAGGACGGTGACGGTCGCGTGGGCGGCCTGGATGTGGGTGGCGGAGACGGGGTTCACGTGGTTCTCTCTTCGGGGCCGGGAGCGGTGCGCAGCACGTGATGTGCGTCGCGCAGGCGGAGGGATGTGGCATCGAGCCGCCGCTGTTCGCGGGCGTCGAGATCCGGCAGGAACGCCATGGGGTGTCCTGCGGTGAAGCGCACCGGTTTTCCGAGCCAGGTGTCGCCATGACGTACGGACAGTTCCTCGACGCCGTCGGTGAGGGCGAGGGACTTGCGCAGGGCGGACAGGACGGCACCCGCCGGTCCGGCGCGGGTGCGCCCGACGCCGGTGGCGATGCGACCCGGCCGCGAGCGGAGCTCCTCGTGGATCCGCCGGAGCGGGACGTCGACCGCCCGGCCGCCGACGGTGGTGGCCGAGGCGCAGATCACCGCGCCGTCGCCGTGTTCGCCGATGACGTGCCCCCGGACCGAGCGCGGGTGCACGCCGAGGATCGCCGCCAGGGCGAGCCGGTAACGGGCGGTGTCGAGGTTCGAGCCGATTCCGAAGACCCGCACGCAGCCGGAGACCTCGGCGAAGAGCCGGGTCATCAGATCAACGGGATTGGTGACGATCAGTACCGTGCCGGGGTAACCGCCCAGCGTCCCGGCCAAGGCGGTGATGACAGGGGCGTTGGCCGCCGCCCCACCCATCCGTACGTCACCGCGGCGGGTGTTGGTGAACGCCGCGCGGACCGCGATCACCACGGCGTCACACGTGACCAGTTCAGCGATGTCGCAGGCCCGTGGCCGTACGGACGAACCGGCCGCCTGCCGCATGTCGTCCAGGTCCGCGGCGAGCGCGGCGGCCTGTTCCCGCGTGCGTGAGGCCACGAGCACGCGATCGGCGACGCCCGAGGCGATGAGGGCGGCGGCGACGCTCTGCCCGACCGCGCCCGCACCGATCACACCGACCCTGACCACGCTCACCGGCCCACCCCGCCGATGCCGGCCGCCGTGTCCAAGGACCGTTCCCACAGCGCCATGTCATTCGTCGGGCTGACCAGGTGTGCACTGAGCCGGTCGGCAAGCGCGGCGACTGCCGCCGCCCTCCTGGCCAGTGCCTCACCGTGCGCGGGCAACGGCAGAGCGCTCGGTGCGGACAGACAGGTGGTCAGGACGTTGACCGTGTCCATCAGCCACAGTGCCAGCACCTCTCTCACCCAGAGGTGGGGATCCTGCCCGGTCAGCACACTCATCCGCTGTTCGGCGAAGGCACCGACGCCTTGCATGACGAGCGGCGCGACCAAGGGACCCGGTGCGGTGGCGGCCAGCAGCAGGACGCAGCGGCTGATCAGTTTCGCCGCGTCGGCCTCCGGCCCGGTGGCCTGCCGTAGTCCTGGGTCGATGAACACCGGCCGGTGCGCGGGGCCCTGGGGGAAGAAGACATGCTCCGGCTTGAGGTCGCCATGGACCAGGACGGGCCGCCCCGGGACCCGGGCGGGACCGCGTACCCCGCACAGACGGGCCACCACCTGCCGTACGGTCCCCACCAACTCGGCCCGCCCGTCCATGGAGCAGCGCTCGTCACCGAGCCGGTCCAGATAGAGACTGCCGCCGACGCCGTCGAACTTGCGCCGGAAGGTGGAGGTGATACCGCGCTCGCCGATGGCGTCGGCCGGCGTCAGCCTCCTCACGGTCTGCGGATGATGAAGGCGGTCCAGCTCCGACCATGTGCTCTCCATCAGAACGGCCGTGTCCTGCGGGCGGTCCAGCAGGAGGGAAGCGAGGGTGGGCCCGGCCACGCGTTCGGTGAACAGGACGCCGGACGGGTGCAGTCCGGCGACCGCACACACCCGCGGCCGACCCAGAGCGCCCAGGAACCGCAGCTGCGCGGCCTCACGTACCAGCACTGCGTCTTGCCGCGCGGTGTACGCCCGCTGGGCCTGCCGGACACATGGCCAGCCACCCCGTGCCCCACGCGACAGCGATACCAACGAGATCCCGAGATACGAGTACTTGGCGTACAGATCGCGGTCCCCCACCCGCACCCGGCACACGTAGCCGGTCACACTCGGCACGTGCGCCACGACCTCCACCGTGGCGGTCGGCCAGAGTCCGGCGGCGGCTGTACGGATCTCGCTACGAGCGAAGGAGAGAACTTCCCTGATGGCGGGCGCGGCAGGGGTGGTGCCCAGCGAGCTGCCTTCGAGCGTCATGAACGATTCCTCCCGGACCGGTTGTCGGCACGGTCCACGCAACCAGCCCACTTCGCACCGGAGCGATGTCACGACGATGCAAGGACGATGAAAGAAGCCCCCAGGGGGTGATCCCGCCCCTCGCGCGGGGCATCACGCAGACGGGAGCGGTACGGTCGTCGCCCCGTCGTCGCGTGGATGCCCGGAGTCCTCGTATGGCTGAACGCCGCAATCCCCCCAACACACGACTGCGCCATGTGCGCGTGCGTGAACTCCAGATGAGCCGTGACGAGTTCGCCAGACGAATCGTCGCCACCGGCCAGGAGATGGGTGAAGGAGAAGTCGGCTGCGGGGCACGGCTGATCGCCGCCTGGGAAGACGGTGACGTCGCGTGCCCGCGCGCGGTGTACCGGCGGATCCTCACCAGGATGACCGGTCGCGGTCCGGCCGAGCTCGGCTTCCGCCTGCCTCTCCCGGCGGTCCCGGCGGAGCAGCCGGCCGGACCGTCCCTCTCGCACGAGACAGAGCACGATCCGATGGAACGTCGAGCCCTGCTTCGTGACGGCGTCGGCGCCGTCCTGGCACTTCCCCTCGGCGCGGGCCGCCACATGCCGGGCCGGATCGGCGCGGGGGAGATCCGGTCCGTCATCACCGCCGTGAGCACCCTCTACGCGCACGACCACGACTACGGATCCGCCCCCGTGCGCCGCGCCGCCGGCGAGGCCTTGTCGATCGCCTACCAGTGGTTGAGGAGCGGGAGTTACACGGAGAGGACCGGGCGCAAGCTCCGCTCCGCCACTGGCGCCCTGGGGATCGCCGCCGGCTGGCTGTCCTTCGACTCAGGGCGCGCCGCCGACGCCCACAGCCTGTACGGGGAGGCGCTCGCCGCCGCCAGGATCGCCGACGACCGTGAGCTGGAGGCGCACGCCTTCGGCTGCTTGTCCCTGCTGGCCAAAGCCGGCGGGCGCCCGCGTGAAGCGATCTCCGCCGCCCAGGGCGCGCAGAGCGCCGCCCGCACCTGCGGCTCGCCCCGCCTGTTGTCCCTCATGCACCTGCGCGAAGCCGGAGGCTGGGCCCTGATGGGCGACCGTACGGCGGCCGATCAGGCGATCGTCCGTGCCCACGGCCTGTACGCCAAGGGCCCGGCGGACGCCGACCCCGACTGGCTGGAGTTCTTCACCCCGGGTGAGCTCGCCGGTCTCGAATCCCTGGCGCGTGCGTCCCTCGGTCAGCACGAGCGGGCCGTCAGCGGCGCCGAGCAGGCCGTGCTCCTCCATGGCGAGACCTTCGCCAGGAACCGGGCCCTGTACACGGCGGACATCGCGATTCACCAGGCCGTGAGGGACCGGCCCGAGCCGGAGGCAGCCGCCGAGGCAGCCGGCCGCGTCCTGGCCCACTTCCCCGAAGTGCGCTCCGACCGACTGCTCCAGTCCCTGCACGACATCGCCGACGCGTTCCAGGGGCACGCGGGCGTCCCCGCGATCGCCGACTGGATCGACGCGTATCGCAGCACCGTCACCGCCACTGAAGGAGGCCGGGCGTGACCATTCCGACCGACGTCGAGATCCGCGCGTACGGCTCCGGAGACGTCGAACCGCTGCTCGACACCCTCGTCGGCATCTGGTCCGACGCCCACCCCGAACTCACCGGCCCCGCCGGTGCCGACACCCCCGGCATCGGCACCGGCGGCCTGTCCGCCGTCGCGCTGCGCCGCCAGATCCTCGGCCACGCGAAGCGCGACGGTTTCACCCTGGTCACCGCCCACCATCACGGCACGATGGTCGGCTTCGGCTACGCGTTTCCCTGCGAGCCGTCGTACTGGTTCGGGCCCGACCTGCTCCCCAGGATCGCCGAACACGTCAGGAGCGGCAGGCTCATGGGACTGTGCGAGCTCGCCGTCCTGCCGTCCCGTCAATCCCGGGGGATCGGTTCACGCCTCCACGCGGAACTCCTGAAGGCGATCGACCCGGAGTGGTCGAGTCTGCTCGTCCGGCCGGACAATCCCCGCGGGCGCGGACTGTACGACCGGCTCGGCTACACCTACGCGGGCCCGTACCGCAACACCACCGACGGCCCGGAGTTCGACCTGCTCCTCCTCGAAGTGGGACGGGGCGAGGTCGGATAGGCCGGCGTCCGCGGTCCGGCCCGTCGGGGTGTTCACGACACGCAGAACTCGTTGCCCTCCGGGTCCGTCAGGACCGACCAGGTGCCGCCCGGTTCCTGGACGTGGCGGAGGACCGCGGCGCCCAGGGACTCCAAGCGGTGGATCTCCGACTGGCGGTCCGCGGCCGGGTCCGGGTGGAGGTCGATGTGGAGGCGGTTCTTCTGGGTCTTCGGCTCCGGGACGCGTTGGAAGAGGATGCGGCGGCCGAGGCCCAGGCCGTTGTCCTCCTGGTACGGGTCGTCCGGGTGGCGGACGGCGGCCAGGTCGCGCCAGGCGCTGTGGCCGTGGGACTCCACCGTGTCCTTGTCCGAGATCTGGCCCAGTGCGCGCAGGCGCTCGATCAGGGGGCTGTTGTCCTCCACCAGGTAGCCCAGGGCCTCCGCCCAGAAGTCCGCCTGGGCGTGCGGATCGGCGGCGTCGATGACCAGTTTCCAGTGCAGTGTCATGGAGTCATGGAATCAGTTGTGGGGGAGTGTCCGCGGGCGTGGGGGGTGATGCCCTCGCGTCGTACGCCTCCCTCGCCGCCGCGGTCTCAGTTCGGCTCGGCGGTGGGCGTCTCGGCGGTGACGGCGGTGTACGGCGTACGCGCCTCCGCACCGGCCCCCGGACCCGCCGCCGACGGCCGCCCGGCCTCCGCCGCCCGCTCCGCCCCCGCCACCCGTACCGCCTCCGTCAGCCGCGCCTTCTCCGCCCGCGCCCTGCGCCCCGTCCGCAGCGCCTCCCACGTCAGGATCGTCAGCGCCAGCCAGACCAGCGAGAAGCCGGCCCACCGCTCCGCCGGCATCTCCTCGTGGAAGTACGCGACCCCCAGGGCGAACTGGAAGAGCGGCGCAAGATACTGCAACAGCCCCAGCGTCGACAGCGGCACCCGTATCGCCGCCGCCCCGAAGCACACCAGCGGCACGGCGGTGACCAGGCCCGTCGACGCCAGCAGCAGCGCGTTCCCCGCCCCCTCCGCCCCGAAGGTCGCCGTGCCCCGCGCCTGGAGCCACACCAGATACCCCAGCGCGGGCAGGAACAGGATCACGGTCTCCGCCGCCAGCGACTCCAGGCCGCCCAGGTTGACCTTCTTCTTGACCAGGCCGTACGTGGCGAAGGAGAACGCCAGCGTCAACGAGATCCACGGCGGCTGGCCGTACCCGATCGTCAGCACCAGCACCGCCAGCACCCCGATGCCCACCGCCGCCCACTGCGCCGGCCGCAGCCGCTCCTTGAGCAGCAGCACGCCGATCGCGATCGTCACCAGCGGGTTGATGAAGTAGCCGAGCGACGCCTCCACCACATGGCCGGAGTTGACCGACCAGATGTAGAGGCCCCAGTTGACGCTGATCACGATCGCCGCGACCGCGACGAGCGCCAGCTTCTTCGGCTGCCGTACGAGATCCCCGATCCAGGCCCAGCGGCGCAGCGCCACCAGCGCGACCGCGACGAACAGCAGGGACCACACCATCCGGTGGGCGAGGATCTCCAGCGCGGCGGACGGCTTGAGCAGCGGCCAGAAGAGCGGGACGAGCCCCCACATCCCGTACGCGCCGAACCCGTACAGCAGCCCTGTCCGCTGTTCGCCCTGCGCCGTCGACTCCGACGTCACCCGCGACTTCATCGGTGATTCCACCGGCCCGGCCCTCCCCACCCCACACGCGGCATCCCGCACGCGACATCCCGATGAAGGTAGCGCCGAGAGGGGGTGGGTGTCATGTCCGTGTCGCCATACGGTCATGACACCCGCGCGCCCCCGCGGTACGTCAGGCCGGGTGGGACGCCAGAGCCTCCGCCACGCTCTGCGCGAGCGGCGTGGTCGGGCGCCCGATGAGCGCGGCCAGTTCCCCGGTGACGTGCGCGATCTGCCCCCGCCCGATCCCGGCGTCGAGGTCGACGAGGACCGGGACGACCGGCGCCGGCACCCCCGCGCCGGCGAGGATCTCCCCGTACACCTCGGCGGGCACGTTGTCGTACGTGATCGTCCGGCCGGTCTGCCGGGACAGCTCGGCGGCGTACTCCGCGAAGGACCAGGCGGTGTCGCCGCTCAGCTCGTACGCCCGGTTCAGGTGCCCCTCGCCGGTGAGGACGGTGGCCGCGGCGGCCGCGAAGTCCGCGCGGCTCGCGGAGGCGATCCGGCCGTCGCCCGCGCTGTGGACCACCTTGCCGTGCTCCAGGACCGGCGCGAGGGCCTCGGTGTAGACCTCGGTGTAGAAGCCGTTGCGCAGGAGGGTGTACGGCAGGCCCGAGTCGAGGATCAGCCGCTCGGTGGCCTGGTGCTCGGCGGCCAGCTGGAGCTCGGAGTCGGGGCCGCCGAGGATGCTGGTGTACGCGAACCGCTCCACCCCCGCCGCCCGCGCGGCGTCGATCACGGCGGCGTGCTGCGGCACCCGCCGCCCTACCTCGCTGCCCGAGACCAGCAGCACCCGGTCGCCGGCCCTGAACGCGTCCGCGAGCGTCTCGGGCCGGTCGTAGTCCGCGACCCGCAGCTCGACGCCGCGCGCCGCCAGCTCCGCCGCCTTCTCCTTGTCGCGAACGACGGCGGCGAGGTCGCCGGGCGCCGTGCCGGACGCCAGCAGGGACTCGAGGACGAGGCGGCCGAGGTGGCCGGTGGCTCCCGTGACGACGATGCTCATGGGGGGTCTGCTCGCTTTCGGGGGATTGTGTGTGCTCCGTCATGCTCTGCACACTCACCCTAGGGGCGGTACTTTCTCCGCGAAAGTACCCACTTTCAAGTAAGGTACTGGCATGGCAGTGAGCGAAGCGGATCTGGACGCCCGGCCGCCCCGGGCGAACGTCAACGAGCCCATGTGCGGGTCCCGGCTGGTGCTGGAACACGTCACCTCCCGCTGGGGGGTGCTCGTGCTCGCCAACCTGCTGGAGCGCTCGTACCGCTTCAGCGAACTGCGGCGGACGGTCGGCGGCGTCAGCGAGAAGATGCTCGCCCAGACCCTCCAGACCCTGGAGCGGGACGGCTTCGTCCACCGCGACGCCAAGCCCGTGATCCCGCCGCGCGTCGACTACAGCCTCACCGACCTGGGGCGCGAGGCCGCCGAGCAGGTGTGGGGGCTGGCGCGCTGGACGGAACGGCGGCTGGGAGACGTCGAGGCGGCGCGGGAGACGTACGACGAGGCCCGGACCTCCTAGAGCGTACGTACGAGAGGTGGAGCGTACGTACGGAAGGGCCCGGACCTCCTGAGAGATCCGGGCTCCGGGTGAACCGCGCGAAGGAAGACGGGCTCAGCCCGCGACCGTCCAGGTGTCGCCCCCGGCCAGCATCGCCGCCAGGTCGCCCCTGCCCTGCCGCTCCACCGCCCGGTCGAGCTGGTCCGACATCAGCGTGTCGTACACCGGCCGCCGCGCGCTGCGCAGCACCCCGATCGGCGTGTGGTGCAGCGTGTCCGCGTCCGCGAGGCGCGACAGCGCGAACGCGGTCGTCGGACTCGCCGCGTGCGCGTCGTGGACCAGCACGCGCGACTCGTTCTCGGCGGTGACGGTCACCACCTCCAGGTCCCCGGACGCCATGTCCCGTACGACCCCCTTGGACCCCAGCCCGTTCTCCAGCGGCGCGCCGAAGCGGATCGGCTGCCCGTGCTCCAGCCGGATCACGGCCTCCTGCGCCTGGTCGCGGTCCTTGAGGACCTCGAAGGCGCCGTCGTTGAAGATGTTGCAGTTCTGGTAGATCTCCACCAGCGCGGTGCCCGGGTGGTCGGCGGCCTGGCGCAGCACCTCGGTGAGGTGCTTGCGGTCGGAGTCGACCGTACGGGCCACGAAGGACGCCTCCGCGCCGAGCGCCAGCGACACCGGGTTGAAGGGCGCGTCGAGCGAGCCCATCGGGGTCGACTTGGTGATCTTCCCGACCTCGGAGGTGGGGGAGTACTGGCCCTTCGTCAGCCCGTAGATCCGGTTGTTGAACAGCAGGATCTTCAGATTGACGTTCCGCCGCAGCGCGTGGATCAGGTGGTTGCCGCCGATGGACAGCGCGTCGCCGTCCCCGGTGACGACCCACACCGACAGGTCGCGCCGCGAGGTGGCGAGGCCGGTGGCGATGGCCGGGGCGCGGCCGTGGATGGAGTGCATCCCGTACGTGTTCATGTAGTACGGGAAGCGGGAGGAGCAGCCGATGCCGGAGACGAAGACGATGTTCTCCTTGGCCAGCCCCAGCTCGGGCATGAAGCCCTGCACGGCGGCCAGGACCGCGTAGTCACCGCAGCCGGGGCACCAGCGGACCTCCTGGTCCGACTTGAAGTCCTTCATGGACTGCTTGCCCTGGGCCGGCGGGACCAGCGTCAGCAGCTCGTTCGCCGGGGCCTGGGCCCCGGACACCGCGTGCGCCTCAGACATCGATGGCCTCCTTGAGAGCCGTGGCCAGCTGCTCCGCCTTGAACGGCATGCCGTTGACCTGGTTGTACGAGTGGGCGTCGACCAGGTACTTCGCCCGGAGCAGGGTGGCGAGCTGGCCGAGGTTCATCTCGGGGACGACGACCTTGTCGTACCGCGCCAGGATCTCGCCGAGGTTGCGCGGGAACGGGTTGATGTGGCGCAGGTGGGCCTGCGCGATCGCCTCGCCGTCCTTGCGCAGCCGGCGCACGGCGGCGGTGATCGGCCCGTACGTGGACCCCCAGCCCAGCACCAGCGTGCGGGCGCCGTCCGGGTCGTCCACCACCAGGTCGGGCACCTCGATGCCGTCGATCTTCGCCTGGCGCGTACGGACCATGAAGTCGTGGTTGGCGGGGTCGTACGAGATGTTGCCCGTGCCGTCCTGCTTCTCGATGCCGCCGATGCGGTGTTCGAGACCGGGGGTGCCGGGCACCGCCCAGGGGCGGGCCAGCGTCTTCGGGTCGCGCTTGTACGGCCAGAACACCTGGGTGCCGTCGGCCAGTTGGTGGTTCGGGCCGGACGCGAACTCCACGCGCAGGTCGGGCAGTTCCTCGATCTCCGGGATCCGCCACGGCTCCGAGCCGTTGGCCAGGTAGCCGTCGGAGAGCAGGAAGACGGGGGTGCGGTACGTGACGGCGATCCGGGCGGCGTCCATGGCCGCGTCGAAGCAGTCCGCCGGGGTCTGCGGCGCGACGATCGGCACCGGCGCCTCGCCGTTGCGCCCGTACATCGCCTGGAGCAGGTCGGCCTGCTCGGTCTTGGTGGGCAGCCCGGTCGAGGGGCCGCCGCGCTGGATGGCCACCACCAGCAGCGGCAGCTCCAGGGAGACCGCGAGGCCGATGGTCTCCGACTTGAGCGCCACCCCGGGACCCGAGGTGGTCGTCACGGCCAGCGAACCGCCGAAGGCGGCCCCCAGCGCGGCGCCGACGGCCGCGATCTCGTCCTCGGCCTGGAAGGTCCGTACACCGAAGTTCTTGTGCCGGGACAGCTCGTGCAGGATGTCCGAGGCCGGGGTGATCGGGTACGAGCCCAGGTAGAGCGGCAGCTCCGCCTGGTGCGCGGCGGCGATCAGGCCGTAGGACAGGGCAAGGTTCCCGGAGATGTTGCGGTACGTGCCGGTCGGGAACGCGGTCGAGGCCGGGGCGACCTCGTAGCTGACCGCGAAGTCCTCGGTGGTCTCGCCGAAGTTCCAGCCCGCCCGGAAGGCGGCCACGTTCGCCTCGGCGATCTGCGGCTTCTTCGCGAACTTGGCCCGCAGGAATCTCTCGGTGCCCTCGGTCGGCCGGTGGTACATCCACGACAGCAGCCCGAGCGCGAACATGTTCTTCGAGCGCTCGGCCTCCTTGCGGGAGAGCCCGAAGTCCTTGAGCGCCTCGATCGTGAGGGTGGTCAGCGGCACCGGGTGGACCTGGTACCCGTCCAGGGACCCGTCCTCCAGCGGGGAGACCGCGTAGCCGACCTTGGCCATCGGGCGCTTGGTGAACTCGTCGGTGTTCACGATGACTTCGGCGCCGCGCGGGACGTCGCCGATGTTCGCCTTGAGGGCGGCCGGGTTCATCGCGACCAGCACGTTCGGGGCGTCGCCCGGGGTCAGGATGTCGTGGTCGGCGAAGTGCAGCTGGAAGGAGGAGACACCCGGGAGGGTCCCGGCGGGTGCCCGGATCTCGGCGGGGAAGTTCGGCAGCGTCGACAGGTCGTTCCCGAACGACGCCGTCTCCGACGTGAAGCGGTCACCCGTCAGCTGCATGCCGTCGCCCGAGTCACCCGCGAAGCGGATGATCACCCGGTCCAGGCGGCGGACTTCCTTCGTGCCGTCACCCTCGGGCGCGGGGAGCGCGGCTCCCTGTTCCCCCACGGTGCCTTCACTGACGTCGTCGGCCTCATCGGCACGCTCGGCTGGGCTACTGACCTGGCTGGTCACTGAACTGGACCTCCCTCGAGGCGGCGGCTCGCGACCACCGGCTGCCCGGCAGTCCCGGAGACCACCCTACGTCGGTAAGGGTCACCTACCCTGGACCGATCGTAGGACAGACGTGGTTTTCGGACCCGGCGATGTCAGCGTATGGACTATTTTGTCCGTACGATCACGGCGCGCGCGCCGTGTGCCGCTCTGGTCCTTTGGTTCTAGGTCCAATGTCCCAGGGGCAGTTGCCCCCGTGTCCCGCGGTCAGTTCCTGAGGTACGTGAGGACGGCCAGGACCCGCCGGTGATCCCCGTCACTCGGGGAGAGCCCGAGCTTCTGGAAGATGTTGCTCACGTGCTTCTCCACCGCGCCGTCGCTGACGACCAGCTGCTTGGCGACCGCGGAGTTCGTCCGCCCCTCGGCCATCAGACCGAGGACCTCGCGCTCCCGGGGGGTCAGCCCGGCCAGCACGTCCTGTTTCCGGCTGCGGCCGAGCAGCTGGGCCACCACCTCCGGGTCCAGGGCCGTACCGCCCCTGGCGACCCGTACCACCGCGTCCACGAACTCCCTGACCTCGGCGACCCGGTCCTTGAGCAGGTACCCCACGCCGCGTGAGCTGCCGGCCAGCAGTTCGGTGGCGTACTGCTCCTCCACGTACTGCGAGAGAACCAGCACCCCGATGCCGGGGTGGTCCTTGCGGAGCCGTACGGCCGCCCGTACGCCCTCGTCGGTGTGGGTCGGCGGCATCCGTACGTCCGCGACCACCACGTCGGGCAGGGCCCCCTGGGCCGCCAGGTCGCCCACGGTCTTGATCAGCGCCTCGCCGTCGCCGACCCCGGCGACCACGTCGTGCCCGCGGTCGGTGAGCAGCCGGGTCAGGCCCTCCCTGAGCAGTACCGAGTCCTCGGCGATGACGACCCGCACCCTGTCCTCCACCACGACGCTGTTGCTCCCCCTGTTGATGCCGATGTCTGCCCCCGCGACTCCAGCATCCCAGTATTCGAACGGCTCCGCGCGCACCCGGGCGAATCCGTCACGCACCCTGGGGGTCGGCCCCCATGTGCCCGTGGGGTCAGCCCCGCCAGGGCAGCTCCGCCGTCACCGTCGTCGGGCCGCCCGCCGGCGACTCCACGGCGAGGATCCCGTCCACCGCGTCCAGCCGCTCCGCCAGCCCCGCGAGACCGCTGCCGGCGGAGGCGTCCGCGCCGCCCCTGCCGTCGTCCGCGACCTGGAGCATCAGCCGGTCCCGCGAGCGCCACACGTCCACCGAGGCCGTACGGGCGGCGCTGTGCTTGCTGACGTTCTGGAGCAGCTCGGAGACCGTGAAGTACGCGATCCCCTCGATCGCCGCCGCGGGCCTGGCCGGCAGCTCCACCTCCACCCGTACGGGTACGGTGCAGCGCGACGCGACGGCCGAGAGCGCCGCGTCCAGACCGCGGTCCGTCAGCACCGCCGGGTGGATGCCGCGCGCCAGGTCACGCAGCTCCTGGAGGGCGGTCTTCACCTCGCCGTGCGCCTCGTCCACCATCCGCGCCGCCGCCTCCGGGTCCTCCGCCAGCTTCTCCTTCGCCAGCCCCAGGTCCATGGCCAGCGCCACCAGCCGGGCCTGCGCGCCGTCGTGGAGGTCCCGCTCGATACGGCGCAGGTCGGCCGCCGCCGTATCCACGACGACCCCCCGGTCCGACTCCAGCTCCGTCACGCGGGCGGCCATCCTGGACGGCCCCAGCAGGCCGGCGACCAGCAGCCGGTCCACGCTCGTCAGGCCCCGGATCAGCCAGGGGGTGGCCAGCACGAGCACCAGGCCCACCGCGCAGGTGGCGCCGATCTCGAAGGGGGTGTCGAGGTAGAAGTCCCGGCCGTCGATCTCACCCGTGAAGGAGATCCCGGGCTGGTCCAGGTAGCGGGGGAACACCCACTGCCACAGCGGGTACAGGAACAGCGACCACGCCGTCGACCAGAACGCCAGCGCCACCGTGAACGCGAACGCCGCCCACGGGAAGTGCACCAGCGCGTAGGCCAGGTGCCGCCAGGACACCCCGCTCTTGAGGACCGCGCCGACCCAGCCCATGAGCCCCGGCCTCGTACCCCGTACGGGCTCCGGGTCCCGGAGGTCCATGCCCAGCAGCGCCCGGGCCCGCGCCCGCTCCACGGCGCCGAGGGCGCGGCAGCCGGCCAGCCCGGCCGCCAGCACGGGCACGCCGAGGAAGGTGACGAGCAGGCCCACACCGGCGGCGAACATCGTCAGCGCGTAGGAGAAGAACACCACGCTGATCGGCAGGCTGAGCATCAGGTACCCGAACTCGCGCCAGGTCCGGGCCCCGACCGGGGCGCGCAGCACCTGGGGGACGAGGGGGCGCCGGGTGGGCGATCCGTAGTCGAGAGCCATGGCCGGATTCCGATCTGCGAGCGGGGCGGGGGCGGGGGCCGGTGCGGGCGGGGGTGCGGGTGCGGTCTGTACGGGCATGTCTCCATGCTCCGGGCCCGCCGCGCTCGTCACCATGAGGCCGGTAGCCCTCTTCACCCTGGGGTTTTCCCTACCTCGGGGCCCCGGGCCCCTTACACACGGACGGGCGGAGCGCCCCGCACGCCCCGCCCGTCGCCCGCGCGTTGCCCACGCGCCCGTGCCGTCCTCAGGCCGTCCCGCGCCGCCGCCACGGCAGCTCCGCCGTGACCGTCGTCGGGCCGCCCACCGGCGAGTCCAGGACGAAGAGGCCGTCGACCGCGCCCAGCCGCTCGGCGAGGCCGGACATGCCCGTACCTCCGTCGAGGCTCGCGCCGCCCCTGCCGTCGTCCGTGACCTGGATCAGCAGCCGCTCCTCCGACCGCCACACGTCCACCGAGGCCGTACGGGCCGCGCTGTGCTTGCTGACGTTCTGGAGCAGCTCGGAGGCCGTGAAGTACGCGATCCCCTCGATCGCCGCCGCCGGCCGCTCCGTCAGGTCCACGGTCACCTTCACCGGGACCGTGCACCGGGAGGCGATCGACGAGAGGGCCGCGTCCAGACCGCGGTCCGTGAGGATCGCCGGGTGGATGCCGCGCGCCAGGTCGCGCAGCTCCTGGAGCGCCAGCTTCACCTCGCCGTGCGCCTCGTCCACCATGACCGCCGCCGCGTCCGGGTCCTCCAGCAGCTTCTCCTTCGCCAGGCCGAGCCCCATCGCCAGGGCCACCAGCCGGGCCTGCGCGCCGTCGTGGAGGTCGCGCTCGATACGGCGCAGGTCCGCCGCCGCCGTGTCGACCACCACACCCCGGTCGGACTCCAGCTCGGCGATCCGCCGCTCCAGCTCGTCGGAGGGCGAGAGGAGCCCCCGTACCATCGCGCGGTCCACGTTGGTGAGCCCCCGCGCCACGTACGGCAGGACGGGCCAGAGCACGAACAGGCCCACCAGCGTGACGGAGAACGTCAGCACGCTCCAGGGCAGCCGGATGAACTCGTACAGCACCGTCCGCCAGGCCACCGGGTCGCTGATCCCCGTCCACAGCCGGGCGAAGAACCCTCCTCCGGACTGCCCCCGCCCCCGGCCGCGCGCGACCAGCCGGCTCGGCTCGTCGATCCGTACCCCCAGCAGCTTCCGCGCCCGCGCCCGCTCGCCCCGGCCCAGCAGCCGGGCCCCCGCCAGCCCGAGGGCCAGCCACGGCAGACCGATCACCGTCACCGACAGCCCGGCGCCGGTGGACACGGTGACCACCACATAGACGAACCCGACCAGCGACGACGGCAGATTCGCCAGGAGATGCGCGATCTCCTTCCAGGTCTGGCGGTCGAAGGCGGGGCGCACGGGGGGCGGCCGGTCGTTCTTGGCCTCGGGATCATCGAAACTCACGGTCATAAGGAACCAGACTGCCGGGCCGCGGACACCCGCGCCATGGGGTGGCTGGGTGCGCGGGAAGTAGGGATAACCCCACCTTCGTACGAAAGGTTCGTACGAGTTCCGGAAGGTTACGGTGGACGGGCTGCTTACCCTTTCTTTAGCAGGGCCTAGACTCCCGTCCGTACAGATCGTCGAAGAGGCCGCTACGGCTGCTACGGAGTCAGGGAGCGAGGGGCGGACGTGTCGGAACCGACCGTTCTCGCGGCGGACTACTTCCGGAGCTATTCGGTCGTCGGGCTGCTCGCGGTTGTCGGCGTGCTGTTCGTCGCCGTGGCCTTCGGGGCGGGCCGGCTGCTGCGGCCCGTGGTGCCGACGCCGGAGAAGCTGCTCACGTACGAATGCGGCGTGGACCCCGTCGGCGAGGGCTGGGCCCACACCCAGGTCCGCTACTACGTCTACGCGTTCCTCTACGTGATCTTCGCCGTCGACTCGATCTTCCTGTTCCCGTGGGCGACCGTGTTCGCCGCCCCCGGCTACGGCGCGACGACGCTCGTCGAGATGTTCATCTTCCTCGGCTTCCTGGCCGTAGGACTGCTCTACGCATGGAAGAAGGGCGTCCTCGAATGGACGTGACCCCCCAAGCGCCGCCGGCCCCGGTGCCGGTGGCGGCTCCCCAGCGCCTCGGTGTGCTCTCCCGGCTGGCGCCCGAGCCCATGAAGGTCGTCCTCAACTGGGGGCGCCGCTACAGCCTCTGGGTCTTCAACTTCGGACTCGCCTGCTGCGCCATCGAGTTCATCGCCGCGTCCATGGCCCGCCACGACTTCATCCGGCTCGGTGTGATCCCCTTCGCGCCGGGGCCGCGCCAGGCCGACCTGATGGTCGTCTCCGGCACGGTCACCGACAAGATGGCGCCGGCCGTGAAGCGGCTGTACGAGCAGATGCCCGAGCCCAAGTACGTGATCTCCTTCGGCGCCTGCTCCAACTGCGGCGGCCCGTACTGGGATTCGTACTCCGTGACGAAGGGCGTCGACCAGATCATCCCCGTCGACGTCTACGTACCGGGCTGCCCGCCGCGCCCAGAGGCGCTGCTCCAGGGCATCCTCAAGCTCCAGGAGAAGATCTCCCGCGAGTCGCTCGGCGACCGCTACGCCTCGGCGGGCCGGCCCTCGCCGGCCGCGCTGCGCAGCGGACTGGTGCCTCCGCCGCCGCCCCCGGGGGAGGGCGTTTCGTGAGCGCGTACGACCGGCTGCCGGACGCCGCCGCCGAGATCTTCGGCGAGGGGGCCACGGCGGAGCGGGCGTACGGCCTCCTGACGGTCGACGTGCCCGCCGCCTCCTGGCTGACCGCGCTCGAAACCGCCCGGACCACCCTCGGCTGCACCTACTTCGACTGGCTGAGCGCCGTCGACGAACCGGGCACCGGCTTCCGCGTCTGCGCCCACGTCGCCGCCCTCGGCGCCGGTACGGTCCGCGCGCTCCTCGTCCGTACGACCGTCCCGCATGAGGCACCCGCCCTGCCCACCGCCCTCGGGGTCTACGCGGGCGCGGGCTGGCACGAACGCGAGACCCACGAGATGTTCGGCATCTCCTTCACCGACCACCCGAACCTCGTCCCCCTCCTGCTCCCCGAGACGTTCGAGGGCCACCCGCTGCGCAAGGACTTCGTCCTCGCGGCCCGGGTCGCGAAGGCGTGGCCGGGGGCGAAGGAGCCGGGCGAGTCCGAGCACGGCGGCCCCAAGCGCCGCCAGATGCTGCCGCCGGGCGTGCCCGACCCGAACGAGTGGGGCCCGCTCAAGGGCCAACTGCCCGCCGCCCCGGCCCGCCCGGCCCGGGGGGCCCGCGCGGGAGGCGCCCCGGCCGACCGCCCGCCGCGCCGCACCCGCAGCGTCACGGAGGGCTCGACCACCCAGGCCCCCACACCCGCCGCACCCCCTACGCCTGACGCCCCTTGGCGCGCCCCGGAGCCGGAGCGTCCCGCGCCGGAACCCGAGCGCCCCGACAGGGAGCCGGACCGTCCCGCACCCGACAGCGAGCGACCCGCCCCGGACAGCGACCGACCCGCCCCGGACAGCGACCGACCCGCCCCGGGCAGCGACCGACCCGCCCCCGACACCGACCGGCCCGGAGGAGACGCGTGAACGACGTGCTCGACATCGCCCTCCGGCTGATCGTCGTCTTCGCTGTGTTCCTCGTCCTCCCGCTCGTCGTGGGGCAGGCCGAGCACAAGGTGATGGCCCACATGCAGGGCCGCCTCGGCCCCATGTACGCGGGCGGTTTCCACGGCTGGGCCCAACTCGTCGCGGACGGCGTGAAGTTCGCCCAGAAGGAAGACATCGTCCCGGCCGCCGCCGACCGCCGTGTCTTCCAACTGGCCCCCGCCGTCGCCCTCCTCCCGTACCTCCTCGTCCTGGTCGTGATCCCGGTCGGCCCGAGCGAGGGCGCCGTCGGCCAGGTCGTCGACGCGGGCATCTTCTTCGTGCTCGCCGTGATGGGGATCGGCGTGCTCGGCTCGCTCATGGCGGGCTGGGCGTCCGCCAACAAGTTCTCCCTCCTGGGCGGCCTGCGCACCGCCGCCCAACTGCTCGCGTACGAACTGCCGATGCTCCTCGCCGCCGCCTCCGTGGCCATGGCGGCCGGCACGGTCTCGCTGCCCGGCATCCTCCACGCGTTCGCGTGGTGGTGGGTGCCGTGGCAGATCGTCGGCGCCCTGGTCTTCTTCGTCGCGGGCCTCGCCGAACTCCAGCGCCCGCCCTTCGACATGCCCGTCGCCGACTCCGAGATCATCTTCGGCGCGTACACCGAGTACACCGGGCTGCGCTTCGCGCTCTTCCTGCTCGCGGAGTACGCGGGCATCGTCGTCCTGTGCGGTCTGACCACCGTCCTGTTCCTCGGCGGCTGGCACGGCCCCCTCGGGGGCGACGGGTTCGGCTGGGTCTGGACCCTCCTCAAGACCGCCGTGCTCGCCTTCGTCGTCATCTGGCTGCGGGTGAGCTATCCCCGCCTGCGCGAGGACCAGTTGCAGAAGCTCGCCTGGACCGTGCTCATCCCCCTCGCCCTCGCGCAGATCGCGCTCACCGGCATCGTGAAGGTGGCGATCAACTGATGTCCCCGATCCCCGGCTCCGGCCTGGCCAAGGGGCTGGCCGTCACCCTGCGGACGATGACGCGCAAGACCGTCACCGCCCAGTACCCGGACGCCCAGCCCGAACTGCCGCCCCGCTCCCGGGGGGTGATCGGCCTGTTCGAGGAGAACTGCACGGTCTGCATGCTGTGCGCCCGTGAGTGCCCCGACTGGTGCATCTACATCGACTCCCACAAGGAGACCGTCCCGGCCGCCGCCCCCGGGGGCCGGGAGCGCAGCCGCAACGTCCTCGACCGGTTCGCCATCGACTTCTCGCTCTGCATGTACTGCGGTATCTGCATCGAGGTCTGTCCTTTCGACGCGCTGTTCTGGTCACCGGAGTTCGAGTACGCGGAGACGGACATCCGCGACCTCACCCACGAGCGGGACAAGCTCCGCGACTGGATGTGGACGGTGCCGGCGCCGCCCGCCCTCGACCCCGGCGCCGAGGAGCCCAAGGAGCTCACCGCGGCCCACAAGACGGCCGACAAACTCGCGGCGGCATCGGCAGCGGCGTCAGCAGCACCGGCACCGGCGGCGGACGAGCCGGGGCAGCCCGGTCAGGAGGCCGGCGAGTGACCCTCGCAGCAACCGCCGCCGCCACGGCCGGCCACGGCTTCCTGTCCCCGAGCGGCGTGGAGATCGCGTTCGTCCTCGTCGGCCTGGTCACCTTCGGCGCGGCCCTCGTCACCGTCACGACCCGGCAGCTGGTGCACGCCGCCCTCTGGCTCGTCGTGACCCTCGGCGGCCTCGCCGTCGAATACCTGCTGCTGACGGCGGAGTTCATCGCCTGGGTGCAGGTCCTCATCTATGTCGGTTCCGTCGTGGTCCTCCTCCTCTTCGGACTGATGCTGACCAAGGCGCCCATCGGGCACTCGCCCGACGCCGACTCGGAGAACCGCAAGGTCGCTCTCGCCGTCGCCGTCGCGGCGGCCGCCGCGCTGGTCTGGGTGGTCGTGGACGCGTTCCGTACGACCTGGGTCGACCTGGAAGGACCGGCGCAGGGCTCCACGAAGGTGTCGGGACAGTTCCTCTTCCGCCACTGGGTACTGCCCTTCGAGGCCCTGTCCGTCCTGCTGCTGGCGGCACTGGTCGGCGCGATCGTCCTCTCCCGCAAGAGGACCGACACCCCGGCCGGCCCCGGCAGCACCGGCCCGGCCACCGATTCCCGCCCCGGCCCCGGCAAGGAGAAGCGCTGATGCACCTCGCCTATCCCGCCGTCCTCGCGGCCCTCCTGTTCTGCACCGGGATCTACGGCGTCCTCGCCCGCCGCAACGCGATCCTCGTCCTGATGTCCGTCGAGCTGATGCTCAACGCCGTCAACCTCAACCTGGTCGCCTTCGACGTATGGCTCCGGGACACCCTGCACTCCGGCCAGGCCCTGACCCTGTTCGTCATCGCCGTCGCCGCCGCCGAGATCGGCATCGGCCTGGCGATCGTCCTGATGGTGTACCGCAACCGCGGCACCTCGGACGTCGACCGGCTCCGCGACACCGCCGAGGCCCCCGACGGCACCAAGACTGAGGCCACCGCGTGACCACCACCACCCTCGCCGTTCTCGTCCCCCTCCTGCCGTTCCTCGGCGCCGCCGCCGGACTCCTGCTGGGCCGCACCGCCCCGGGATTCGTCCGCCCCCTGGCCGTCCTGCCCACCCTGACGGCCACCGCGCTCGCGATCACGGTCGCCGTACGCCAGGGCGGCGGCGCGGGCAACGGCACGACGCCGCTGGACGCGGCGACCCGCCTCACCCCCACCGGCTCGGTCCCCATCGACCTCGCCCTGCACATCGACGGCTTCGCCGCCCTGGTCGCGGTCCTCGTCGGCACCGTCGCCACCTGCGTTCAGATCTACTCGACGGCCTATCTGCGCGACGACGCCCGCTACCCGTCGTACGCCGCCCTCGTCTCCCTCTTCACCTCCGCGATGCTGCTCGTCGTCTACTCCGGCGACCTGATGGTGCTCCTGGTCGGCTGGGAGATCATGGGCATCTGCTCGTACTTCCTCGTCGGCCACTACTGGGAGACCCCCGAGGCGCGCGCCGCCTCCCTCAAGGCCTTCCTGATCACCAAGCTCGGCGATGTCCCCTTCCTGATCGGCCTGTTCGCCCTCGCCGCCGACACCGGCACGTTCCGGATCACCGGCATCCTGGACAAGGTCGCGGAGGGCGGCCTCGACCACCCCACCCTGATCGCCCTGCTGCTGCTCGCGGGCGTCGCGGGCAAGTCCGCGCAGTTCCCCCTCCACACGTGGCTCCCCGACGCGATGGCGGGCCCCACTCCCGTCTCCGCGCTGATCCACGCCGCGACGATGGTCGCCGCCGGCATCTACTTCGTGGCCCGCCTCCTTCCCGTGTTCACCGCCTCGAAGGCCGCGCTGGTCGTCCTCGCCGTGATGGCCGCGGTCACCATGGTCGGCTCGGCCCTCGCCGCCCTCGCCCAGGACGACATCAAACGGGTCCTCGCCTACTCGACCATCGGCCAACTCGGCTACATGTCGGGCGCCCTGGCCCTCGGCGACCGCAGCGCGGCCGTCTTCCACCTGATCTCCCACGGTGCGTTCAAGGCCCTCCTCTTCCTCGGCGCCGGCGTGATCATCCACGCCGCCGGCACCAACTCGCTCGCCGCCATGTCCCGCATGGGCGGCCTCGCCAAGCGCATCCCCGACGCCTTCTGGACGATGACGGTCGCCCTGCTCGCGCTCGCCGCGATCCCTCCCTTCGCCGGCTTCTTCTCCAAGGAGTCCGTCCTCGTCGTCGCCGAGCACACCGCCCTCGGCACCGCCCACACCGCGCCCGGCGCCGCCGGCTGGGTCGTGCTCGTCGCCGGCCTGGTGACCGCGCTCCTCACCGCCGCCTACGCCACCCGCCTGTGGCTCCTCGCCTTCCGGGGCCGCGGCGCCGAGGCCCCCGACCACGGCAAACAGCCCGTCGCCATGAACGCCGTCCTCTGGGTCCTCGCCGTCCCCTCCCTCGCACTCGGCCTGACCGTCGGCTACATCGCCGACTGGTTCGACGGCGACAGCCTGGCGCCGAACCTCACCACCTCCGTCCTGGGCACCGGCGTCGCGCTCGTCGGCGGCCTGACCCTCTACGGCGTCTGGCGCCACACCTCGGCCCTGACCAGCCGCACCCCCCTCGGCGCCGTCGCCGCGCACCCCGACGCGGAACCCGCCCAATCGGAGATCGAAGCCATCGAGACGCACCTCGCCGCCTACGGGGACATCGGCGCGGCCCACGACCCGGCCGACCCGGGCCGTCTGCTCCTGGGCCGCCTCCACCCCCACGCGGCGGCCGGATTCCACCTGGACACGCTCTACGACCGCCTGTTCGTCCGCCCCGTCCTCGCCGCCGCCCAGCTCGTCCGCTTCCTCGACCGCGAGGTCGTCGACACGTACGTACGCGGCGCGGGCACCGGCACCCGCTGGCTCGGCGCCGCCGTCCGCCGCGCCCAGACGGGCAACGTGCAGACCTACCTGAGCGCCCTGCTGGCCGGCTCCGTCGTCCTGGCGATCGCCGCCGTACTCGTCGCCGCCGGAGCGTGAGCCGTGATCGATATCAGTGAATCCGTGATGCAGGCCCTTCTGGCGTTGATCGTCGCCGGACCGCTCGTCGGCGCCGCCGCCGTCTTCCTCCCCGCACCGCCCGGACTCAAGGGCCGCGGCCCCGACCAGGCCGTGCTCCGCCACGGCGTCACCGTCACCGGCGCGATCCTCGCCGCCGCGATCGTCCTGGCCCTCGGCTTCGACCGCGACCACGCGTCGAGGATGCAGGCCACCACGGACATCAGCTGGATCGCGGCGCTGGACGTCCGCATCCACCTCGGCATCGACGGCATTTCGCTCCCCCTTCTGGTCCTGACCGCGCTGCTGACCTTCCTCTGCGCGCTCTACAGCTACTTCAAGATGCCCTCGGGCCCCTCGCCCAAGGCGTTCGTCGCCCTGCTGCTCCTCCTCGAATCCGGCACCCTCGCCACCTTCGCCGTCCTCGACCTGCTGCTCTTCTTCCTGGCCTTCGAGATGGTGCTCATCCCGATGTACTTCCTCATCGCCCGCTGGGGCGGCTCGGAAGGCGTCCCGGGCGGCCGGCAGGCGGCGGCCTGGAAATTCATCCTCTACACCCTGCTCGGGTCCGTGGTCATGCTGCTCGGCCTGCTCCTCATCGGGCTGAGGGCGGGCACATTCGACATGGTGGCACTCGCCACTGACAACGGCCGTGGGCTCAGCACCTCCACGCAGGTCATCGCCGTTCTGGCGATCGGCGTCGGCCTCGCCGTGAAGACCCCGATGTGGCCGCTGCACAGCTGGCTGCCGGACGCCCACACCGCCGCCCCGACCGTCGGGTCCGTCCTGCTCGCCGGGGTCCTGCTCAAGATGGGTACGTACGGGTTCGTCCGGATCGTCCTGCCCATCGCCCCCGACGGGATGCGGACCTTCGCGCCCTACCTCGCGGCCCTCGCCGTCGTCGGCATCATCTACGGATCCCTCGCCTGCCTCGCCCTCGCCCGGCAGGGCGCGGGCGGCGACCTCAAGCGGCTGATCGCGTACTCGTCCGTCGGCCACATGGGCTTCGTGCTGCTCGGCATCGCCACGATGACCCCCACCGGCGTGAACGGCGCGCTCTTCGCCAACATCGCCCACGGCCTCATCACCGGCCTGCTGTTCTTCCTGGTCGGCGCGCTCAAGGACCGCTACGGCACCGCCGACCTGGACACCCTCGCCGGTGCCACGGGCGCCGCGCTCTACGGCCGCGCGCCCCGCCTCGGCGGCCTGCTCGCCTTCGCGGCCGTCGCCTCCCTCGGACTGCCCGGCCTCGCCGGGTTCTGGGGCGAGATGCTCACGATGTTCGGCGCCTTCGACCCCGCCGACGGCCTGAGCCGGCCCGCCTTCCTCACCTTCATGGCCGTCGCGGGCCTCGGCACGCTTCTCACCGCCGCATATCTTCTGATCGTCGTACGCAGGGTGTGCATGGGCGTGCAGGCCCCGCACGAGACCGGCGCGGCAGGCGCCCCGGGCATCCCGGCGACCCGGGCCATCACGGACACCCCCGCCGCCCCGGACACCGGCGCCCGGGGAACCCCGGCCGCCCCGGGCTTCGCCGACGTACGGACGTACGAACTCGTCGCCTGGACCCCGCTCGTCGCCCTCACCGTCCTCGCCGGCCTCTGGCCCGCGGTCCTCCTCGGCCTCACCGACCCGGCCGTGCAGAAGCTCCTCGCAGGAGGCATGTCGTGACCGTGGCCGCCGACGGCGCCGCCAGCCTCGTCCAGTCCGTCGACTGGCTCGCGATCGCGCCCCCCACCCTCACCGCCGTGGTCGCCCTCGTCATCCTGGTGGCCGACCTCTTCGTCCCCGAGCAGCGCAAGCAGCTCCTCGGCGGCCTCGCGATCGCCGGCCTCGCCGCCGCGATGGCCTTTCTGCTGCCGCTGTGGAACGACGACCGTTCGACGTTCTGCCTCTCCGGCGAGAACGGCGGGACCGGCGCGTGCAGCTACACCGCCGACCACTTCACGCTCGTCATCCAGCTGCTCGTCCTCGGCGGGGCCCTGCTCACCGCCCTGCTCTCCCTGACCGGGACCAAGGACCTCCCGGCGGGGGAGTTCTGGTTCCTGCTGCTCTCCTCGGCGGCCGGCGCCGCCCTGCTGCCCGCCTCCCGCGACCTCGCCACCCTCGTCGTCGCCCTCGAAGTGGCCTCGCTGCCCGCCTTCGCCCTGGTCGGGCTCAAGCGCGGCGACCGGCGCTCCTCCGAGGCCGCGCTGAAGTTCTTCCTCTCGTCGGTCACCGCGACGGCCGTGATGCTGCTGGGCGTCAGCTTCGTGTACGCCACCACCGGCACCCTGCACCTCACGGAGATCGCCGGCGCGCTGGACGACGTCCCGGGACAGCTGGCCACCCTCGCCCGGGCCGGGGTCGCCCTCACCCTCGTCGGCTTCGCCTTCAAGACCGCCGCCGCGCCCTTCCACTTCTGGGTCCCCGACACCTACGTGGGCGCCCCGCTGCCCATCGCCGCCTACCTCTCCGTCGTCGGCAAGGCCGTCGGCTTCACCGGGCTGATCCTGGTCACGGTCGTCGCGTTCCCGTCGTACGCGGACGTGTGGGGCCCCGTCCTCGCCTTCCTCGCCGCGCTGACGATGACCGTCGGGAACGCCGCCGCCCTCCGGCAGTCCGCCACGCGCGCGTGGAGCGCCGTACGCCTCCTGGCCTGGTCCTCGGTGGCCCAGGCCGGCTACCTGCTGGTGCCGATCGCGTCCTCCGCGTACGCCGACGGGGACCGGATCGGTTCCACTGTCGCGTACGCCCTCATGTACGCCGTCGTGAACCTCGGCGCCTTCGCCGTCGTCGCCCTGGTCGCTCGTACGGAACCGGAGAACCGGATCGCCGACTACCGCGGCCTGTACGCGCGCCGCCCGGCCGCCGCCGTCGCCCTGGCGTTCTTCCTGCTCTGCCTGGCGGGGCTGCCGCCCGGCATCATCGGCCTGTTCGCCAAGGTCACGGTCTTCTCCGCGGCCGTCGACGCGGGCCTCGGCTGGCTGGCCGTCTTCATGGCCGTGAACGTCGTGATCGCCCTCTACTACTACCTTCGGTGGACGGCGCTCCTCTTCCGCGCCCCGGAGGGCGAGGAGGCACCGTCCGGCGCGGCCGTGCGGACCGCCGGGAACGGGGAACTGTCCGCGCCCGCCACCCCCGTCCCCCTCACCGTGGCGATCGCCCTGACCGCCGCCCTCGGCGTCGCCCTGTCGGGAGCCCCCCAGCTCGTCCTGCGCTTCGCCGACGTCAACCTGTTCTGACCTGTACGGCGTCCCCCAAGGCACCCGGCTGACCGGAGGGTGCCCCCTCAGAGGTCCTGGCGCCCCCTGGGGCCCGTAGGCCCGCCTCCGCCGGGCGGGGCCCGCCACCCGGACGGCGTACGCCCCGGGCCGGGGCGTCAGGGAACCCGAACCCTCCGCCTGGCGTTGACCAGTACGGAAGCGTCCACTGAAGAGTGGAGCAGCACTCCGCAGAGGGTTCCCCTGCCGCACGATCTGGAGGGCGTACCGTGCACCGCCGGCACAACGGGTTGAGAACCGCCGTACTCCTCGGGGGCCTCTCCGCGCTCATCATCGTCATCGGCAGCTTCTTCGGCCGTACGGGGTTGATCGTCGCGCTGGTCGTGGCCGTCGGGACGAACGCGTACGCGTACTGGAACAGCGACAAGCTGGCCCTGCGCGCGATGCGGGCCCGGCCCGTCAGCGAATTCGAGGCCCCCCAGCTCTACCGCATCGTCCGCGAGCTCTCGACCGCCTCCCGCCAGCCCATGCCCCGGCTGTACATCTCCCCGACCCAGGCGCCCAACGCCTTCGCCACCGGCCGCAATCCCCGCAACGCCGCCGTCTGCTGCACGGAGGGGATCCTCCAGATCCTCGACGAACGCGAGCTGCGCGGAGTCCTGGGCCACGAGCTGAGCCACGTCTACAACCGCGACATCCTGATCTCGTCGGTCGCCGGCGCGCTCGCCTCGGTCGTGATGTTCCTGGTGAACTTCGCCTGGCTGATCCCCGTCGGCCGCTCGGACGACGACGACGGCCCCGGCATCGTCGGCTTCCTGCTGGTCCTGGTCCTGGGACCGCTCGCCGCCTCGGTGATCCAGCTGGCCGTCAGCCGTTCCCGCGAGTACGAGGCGGACGCCTCGGGCGCCCAGATCACCGGCGACCCGCTGGCCCTCGCCAGCGCGCTGCGTAAGCTGGATGCGGGGACGAAACAGTTGCCCCTGCCGTCCGAGCCGCGGATCGAGACCGCGAGCCACATGATGATCGCGAACCCCTTCCGCCCTGGCCAGGGGGTGTCCAAGCTGTTCTCCACGCATCCGCCGATGGCGGAACGTATCGCCCGACTAGAGCGAATGGCAGGTCGACGATCATGAGAACTCTCCTGAATGTGGTCTGGCTCGTGTTGTGCGGCTTCTGGATGTTCCTGGCCTATGTCGTGGCTGGGCTGGTGCTCTGCGTCACGATCATCGGGATTCCCTTCGGCCTCGCGGCCTTCCGCATCGGCCTCTACGCCCTGTGGCCGTTCGGCTACACGGCGATCGACCGCCCCGACGCGGGCGCGCCCTCGTTCGTCGCCAACATCCTGTGGTTGGTCCTGGCCGGCTGGTGGCTGGCCCTCGGCCATATCTTCACGGGCATCGCGCTGTGCGTGACGATCATCGGCATCCCGCTGGGCCTCGCGAACTTCAAGCTGATCCCGATCTCGTTGATGCCGCTGGGCAAGGAGGTCGTCCCGACCGACCAGCCCTTCGTGGTGCGCTGAGGCGGGTTCCGCCCGCACGGGCCACAGGACCGGCACGCGGCGGGCCAACAAGCCGATCTGCGGAGAGAAACCGCAGGTCGGAGCGGTTCCAGGGTCCATTGTCAGTGGCATGGTCCACCATGAGCACATGACCGAAACCGAGCAGTCGCCGGAGACCGCGGCCCCGGCCGAGTCCGCCCTGTTCCCCGCCCTCGCCGCGTGGCAGCGTGCCTGGGTCGACGGCACGTCCTGGTCGGAGGACGAGGAGAGCGACGCGGAGGCCCGGCCGTGGCCGGACTTCCGCACCTACATACCCGCGGCCTGAGTCCCCCGCCCCGGCCGGGACCGCCGCGCGGCGTGGATGAGCGCCCCGAGCGCCAGCACCCCCGCACCGGAGACCACCGAGGCGAGCGGCAGGGCACAGGCCAGCGCCACACACCCCACCAGCCCACCCGCCGCCACCACCCGGGTGCCGACCGCCCGGTCACCGGGCGCCCCGCCCGTGCCCAGCGTCCAGGCCGACGCGTTGGCGATCGCGTAGTAGGCCAGCACACCGAACGACGAGAAGCCGATCGCCCCGCGCAGGTCCGTGGTGGCCGCCACGACCGCCACCACGGCGCCCACCGCCAGCTCCGCCCGGTGCGGCACGTGAAAACGCGTGTGAACGGCGGAGAGCCCGCCCGGCAGATGCCCGTCCCGCGCCATCGCCAGTGTCGTCCGGGACACCCCCAGGATCAGCGCCAGCAGGGAGCCGAGCGCCGCCACCGCCGCCCCGGCCCGCACCACCGGTACGAGCCACGACGCGCCCGCGGCCCGTACGGCCTCGGTGAGCGGCGCCGACGCCCGCCCCAACTCCCCGGCCCCCAGCACGGAAAGGACCGCCACGGCCACCGCCGCGTAGACCACGAGCGCGATCCCCAGCGCGAGGGGCACGGCACGCGGGATCGTACGGACCGGATCACGCACCTCCTCGCCCAGCGTGGCGATCCGCGCGTACCCCGCGAACGCGAAGAACAGCAGGCCCGCCGCCTGGAGCACCCCGCCGGCGGAGGCGTCGGCGACCGGCGCGGGCCGCCCCGCCCCGGCCGCGTCCGAGCCGAGGCACACCACCACGACCACGGAGAGGATCACGAGCACGACCGCCACCACGACCCGTGACAGCCACGCCGACTTCTGAACGCCCCGGTAGTTCACGGCGGTCAGCGCCACGACCGCCGCCACCGCCACGGCGTGCTCCCGCCCCGGCCACACGTACGCGCCGACCGTCAGGGCCATGGCCGCGCACGACGCCGTCTTCCCCACGACAAAGGCCCAGCCCGCCAGGTACCCCCAGAACGCGCCGAGCCGTTCCCGCCCATAGATGTATGTCCCACCGGATGCGGGGTAGAGGACGGCCAGCCGGGCCGACGACATGGCGTTGCAGTACGCGACCGCCGCCGCCAGCCCCAGGCCCAGCGGCAGACCCGACCCCGCGGCCCTCGCCGCGGGCCCCAGAGCGACGAAGATCCCCGCCCCGACCATCGCCCCCAGTCCGACCACCACCGCGTCGAACACGCCCAGCGTGCGCCGCAACTCCTGTGTCATAAGGCGCAGGCTACGGATCTCCGCAACCGCGCCCGGTCCGCTGGGCGTCTTCCGGGACAACACCGCACGAAAGGCAGGTTCAGGACATGGGCATCCTCGGCTGGATCATTCTCGGACTCCTCGCCGGAGCCGTCGCCAAGATTCTGCTCCCGGGACGCGACCCGGGCGGGTTGATCGGCACGACACTCATCGGCATCGCGGGGGCCTTCGTCGGCGGCTGGATATCGGCGCGCTGGCTCGACCATCCCATCAACAAGGACTTCTACGACGGGCCGACCTGGCTCGCGGCCATCGGCGGCGCGTTCGTCCTGCTGGTCATCTACCGGCTCCTCTTCGGCAACTCCCGCTCCAGGACCCGCTGACGGGGCTCTGCCGACAGGACCCGCCGGCCGGCGCTCACCCACCGAGCCCGGTCTCCCGCAGGGTGATGTTCAGCCGCCCGCCGGCCATCCCCGTCGCCGGATCGCCCGTCCCCGGGCGGACCTTGGGCACCCCGTGGTACGCCAGGCGCGACGTCCCTCCGAAGACGAAGAGGTCCCCGGAGGCCAGCTCCACGTCCCGGTAGGGCCGCCCCCGGTTCTCCGTGTTGCCCAGGCGGAAGACGCAGCTGTCCCCGATGCTCAGGGACACCACCGGAGCCAGGGACCTCTCGTCCTTGTCCTGGTGCATGCCCATCGTCGCGTCGCCGTCGTAGAAGTTGATCAGCGCGGTGTCGGGGGTGTACGCGGCCGCGCCCGCCGGATCGCCGTACGCCTCGGCCACCGCCGCCCTGCCCCACTCCACCAGCCACGGCGGAAACGCCGCCACCCGGACGCCGTTCACATCCCCGGCCGTGCGCGTGTAGCGGTAGGGCTGCCAGTGCCAGCCGAGACAGACGGTCCGCACGGACATCACGCCCCCGTTCGGCAGCACCGTGTGCCGGATCGGCACGGGACCCCGGGCCCACTCCCGGCAGGCCCGTACCAGTTCACGCTGCCGCTCCCCGGACAGCCACGCCGGTACGTGCACCGCCCCGGGCGCGACCTCCTCCCGCGGCCTCGGGAACAGCTCGCCGCTCATGAGACGCGGAGGCCCGGCGCGGAGAGGCCCGGCGTGCGGAGGAAGGGGGCGGAGGCGAGAGCGGATCGTCCGCCCCGCCCCCGTACCACCGTCGTCACCGGTAGTTCACGAACTGGAGGGCGAAGTCGAAGTCACGCCCCTTGAGCAGGGAGATCACGGTCTGGAGGTCGTCCCGGCTCTTCGAGCTGACCCGCAGCTCATCGCCCTGGACCTGCGCCTTGATGCCCTTGGGGCCCTCGTCCCGGATGATCTTCGCGACCTTCTTGGCGTTGTCCTGGGAGATGCCCTCCTCGATCGTGGCGAAGATCTTGTACTCCTTGCCGGAGAGCTGCGGCTCACCCGCGTCCAGCGACTTCAGCGAGATCCCGCGCTTGATCAGCTTGGACTGGAAGACGTCGAGGATCGCCTTGACCCGCTCCTCCGAGTTCGCCTGCATCAGGATCTTCTCGCCGGACCAGTCGATCGACGCTCCGACGTTCTTGAAGTCGTACCGCTGCGCGATTTCCTTCGAGGTCTGGTTGAGGGCGTTGTCGACCTCCTGCCGCTCGACCTTCGAGACGATGTCGAAACTGGAGTCGGCCATGTTCTGTGGCTCCTTCGATCGGGTGCGATGAGGTACGGGCCGGGTGCGCGTCCGCCGCGAACCGGGCGCCGGTCAGGCGCCCGACGCACGACCGGCGGCGCCCGACCGCTGCCGTAAAGCCTAGTCACCCGCACCCGCCCCCAGCGCTGATCAATCGGGTGGCGGAGCACCCCCGGGCATCGGGTATCGTTTACGTCGTCGCCAAGGGACACCGGCACCAACGGTCCTCCCGAGGCGACAGCACCATCCCATGGCGGTGTGCCCGAGTGGCCAATGGGAGCGGACTGTAAATCCGCCGGCTTAGCCTTCCCAGGTTCGAATCCTGGCGCCGCCACATCGAACGGCCCCTGTTCCGCGGAGACGCGGGGCGGGGGCCGTTGTCGTACCCGGCCGAACAGCGGCCGATCGACGGCTGATCGACGGCCGGCCGGCGGTCGGCGGGCACGGCGCGCGTGAAATCTCACCGTCATCGTTTCGGGCTACGATCCGCTCACACATGATCGGACATGGTCGGGCGGCCTTGCTTCACAGGGCCTCCGGCGGGCTTCGCCTGCGCGGTTTCGCCGCCGCCCCGGGCGGGTGCGCCCTGATGACGAAGGAGCTTCGCGATAGCGCTACGGATATGGCTCAGCAGCGCAGGGGTGGCCACGACCCAGGTGATGCGGATGCTGCGCGACAACCCGGACGCCGTTGACGTCCGTATCTACGGGACCAATGTCGACCGGGACGCGCCCGCGCTCTCGGCCTGCGACGTGGGCGAGGTCGAGCCCCGCCACGTCAGCGACGACACCTACGCCGACTTCGCCCTCGACTTCTGCCGGCGGCACGGGATAGACGTCCTCGTCCCGCCCCGGCGCCTGGCCGCGCTCGCCGGGCTGACCGACGTCTTCGCCCAGGGCGGCACGCGCCTCATGTGCTCGCCGCCCGCCGCGATCGACGCGCTGACCAGCAAGAGCCGGGCGTACGAGGAGGCCGGGGCGGCCGGCATCCCCGTACCGCCCTGGCGGGTCGCCTCCGACGCCGCGAGCTTCCGGGAAGCGGTGGGGGAACTCTCGGCCACCGGGGAGAGGGTCTGCGTCAAACCCGCCGGTGAGTACTCGGCGTTCGGGTTCCGCATCCTGGACGACCGGCCCCTGCGCCTCAAGGACCTGCTGGCCGCGCCCGCGCCGCTGGCCTCCGTGGACGCGGTGGCCGAGGCCCTGCGACGGGCGGCGGACGAGGGGGAGACCGTTCCCGAACTCCTCGTCATGCCCTTCCTCGACGGGCCCGAGGTGAGCGTCGACTGCCTGTCCACCCCCGGCGGCACCCTGCTCGCCGGCGTCGCGAGGTCCAAGCAGGGCCGCTACCGGTACCTGCTCGACGACCCCGCGCCGACCGCGATCGCCCGCCGCCTCGTCGGCCACTTCAAGCTCGCGTACCTCTCCAACGTGCAACTGCGCCGGCGGAACGGGGAACCGGTGCTGCTGGAGGCCAACCCCCGGGCGTCGGCGGGAATCTTCCAGACGGCGTTCGCCGGGGTGAACCTGCCCTGGGCGGCGGTACGACTCCTGCTCCACGGCGACGCGGGCCCGCTCCCCGCCCCGCGGCTGGGCGGCCGGCTCGCGATCACCGAGACCGCCACGGAGGTCCACGGTGCCCCGTCCCACGGCCTTGCCGCGAAGGGCCTTCCCGCGCGCGGGATTCCCGGACTTCCCGCGCACGGCGTTCCGGCGCCGCGCACCAGCCCGGAAGCCGAGCTGCCGCTCGGCGAGGCGACAGCCGCAGCGACAGCCACAGCCCCAACCGCAGTCGCGGTCGGCGTCGCGGTCACAGCCGCAGTGGCAGGCGCAGCCGCAGCGAAGGTCACGACCTCAGCCGTCGTGGCGGCCGGCTGAGCACGGCCCCACGGATGTACAGGACGGCCCCCGTCCGGCGGAGACCGCCGACCGGGGGCCGCTTGTAGGCGGGCCCGCCGGGCCGAGACCTACCCCTTCGCCGCCGCCACCGCCGCGACCGCTTCCTTCACCGGGGTCGTACCACCGATCAGTTCCAGGGTCAGGCCCGCCGTCCCCGGCGTCTCCAGCAGCTCCGCCAGGACCGCCGCCACGTCGTCGCGCTGGACCGGGCCGCGCCCCGTCCTCTCCGCCAGGCTGACCAGACCTGTCCCGCCCTCGTTCTTCATCGCGCCCGAGCGCACGATCGTCCAGTCGAGCCCGGTCCTGGACCGCACGTAGTCGTCGGCCTGTCCCTTGGCGCGCAGGTAGTGGTCGAAGACCTCGTCGCCCTCGTGGGTGGCGTCCGCGCCCAGGTACGAGACGACGACGTAGCGCCGCACACCGGCCCGTTCGGCCGCGTCCGCGAAGAGGATCGCGCCGCCCTTGTCGACGGTCTCCTTGCGCTGCCGGTTGCCGTCGCCGCCGCCGCCCGCCGCGAAGACGACCGCGTCGGCGCCCTTCAGCACCTCGGTGACCTCCTCGACCGTGGTCGACTCCAGGTCCAGGATCACGGGTTCGGCGCCCGCCGCCCGCAGATCACCGGCCTGCTCCGGTGTGCGGATGACGCCCGCGACGTCATGTGATCGCGCGGTGAGCAGCCGCTCCAGCCGGAGGGCGATCTGGCCGTGTCCTCCGGCGATGACGATTCGCATGCTCCCGACCGTACGTCGGCCGTGCCCGTCCCGCTCAGGGACGCAGCCGGCCGGAGCACCGCCGGCGGGGAGCCGCTGGGTCGCGGACGCGCTCACGAACGCGCTCACGGGCGCGCGTCCGGCCCTCCCTGGCGCGGCAGTTCGAGCGCGACGGCCGCCTCGGAGTCGCAGTACTCCCGTACCGCACTCGTACGGGCCACCATCCGCCCCCGGTGCACGACGATCCTGCTGTACGCGAGGGACAGCACGCCCGCGATCCCCTCGCCCCGTACGGCCAGCAGCTCCGCCGGGAACCCGGCCTCCACCCGCACCTCGGGCAGCCCCATCGCCGCCCGCGCCACCGTGCTCACCGCGTCGTACGCGTCCTCCGCCGCCAGCCCGCCCCGGGAGGCGAGCAGGTACGCCGCCTCCAGCGGATCGCCGCGCCCGACCGGATTGGACACGTCACGCAGGGCGCCGCTGCCGGCCGCCACCCGCACCCCGGCGGCCCGCAGCAGCCGGACGGGCGCGACACCACGCGGATCCGTCCCGCCACACCCGCCACTCCCGTACGGCGTACCACCGGATCCGCCACTCCCGTACGGCGTCCCGCCCGACCCGCCACTCCCGTACGGCGCACCGCCCCCGCCGCCCCCGAACGGCGTCCCCGCCCGTGTACCCGTCCTCCCCCCGCACTCCATCTCCCCCTGCCCCACGCCCCCGCACGCCCCCTGCGGCAGGCAGACCACCGTCACCCCGGCCGCCGCCAGCTGGTCGGCCGCCCGTCCCGCCACCTCCACCGGCAGCAGGCCCAGCCCCGCGCACGGCCCGAGCGTCACCCCCGGCCGCAGCCCGCCCGCCATCGCCGCGAGCCGGGCCAGCCGCGCCGGATCGGCGCCGTCCGTGTGCAGGTCCACCGGGCAGCCGTGCTCGGCGGCGACCTCCAGCACCGCCTCCACGTACCCCGCCGGGTCCGGATCGAGGTCGGGGCAGCCGCCCACCACCCCGGCGCCCATCTTCACCGCGTCCCGCAGCATCGCCAGCCCGTCGGCGCCCGCCACCCCCGTGAGCAGCCGGGGTACGGCGACGGCGGTCACCTCGACCAGGCCGCGCAGCGAACGCCGCGCCTGGAGCAGCGCCTCCAGACGGCCGAGACCCTGCGCGTCCCCGATCCGTACATGCGAACGGAGGGCCGTCGCGCCGTGCCCGAGCTGGAGGAGAGCGGCCTCGGTGGCCCGCCGCCGCACGTCCTCGGGGGAGTACGAGGGAGCAGAAGCACCGGCAAGGGAGGTCGCGGCGGGGGAGTCCACGGCGCTCGCCCCGTCCGCCGTCAGCGCCGTGTCGCTGTGCGCGTGCGGCTCCGCAGGGGCGGGCAGCAGCAGGTGGCCCGTCAGGTCCAGGCGCGCGCCGTGCGTGGCGAGGCTGCCCGCCGTACCCACGGCCTCGATCAGGCCGCCGCCCAGCCGCACGTCGACGATCCGGCCGTCGGGGAGCCGGGCGCCGGAAAGGAGGAGCCCGCCCCCGGCCCGGTCGGACGGCTGCGACGGGGGCTGCGGCTGCGGGTGACTGTCGGGCATCGCGCTCCTGGAGGGATCACCACGGGCGGCGGAAGGGGCAGAGCGAAAGGGGGGCGGAGAGGGGTCGGGATCTGTGATTGATGTCTCCGCCGAGGTCAGGATCACGCAGAGTGGACCGAGCCTAGGTGCGCCCCGGCCAGGCTTCGCGGAGGAGCGCAATAGTCGTACCGGCGAGGCCACCAGTGGCCTACGGGGCACAGGGGACCAGGGCCTCGGAAGGGGCCGCGAAACGGATTTGGGCGATCGGCGAGGGACCGTGTAATGTCTTCATCGCTCGCCCCAATAGCTCAGTCGGTAGAGCGTCTCCATGGTAAGGAGAAGGTCTACGGTTCGATTCCGTATTGGGGCTCAGGTGTTCGGTGATCCTCGCCCTCGGGCGAGGGGATCCGGCATCGAAGCGGTGTAGCTCAGACGGTAGAGCAAGCGGCTCATAATCGCTGTGTCACCGGTTCAAGTCCGGTCACCGCTACACAAAGTAGCCGATTGTGGGGTCGGTCCTTCGATCGGCTACTCTTTTCTGCGTTCATCTTTTCATCCGTAAACCGTCCGTCCAAGGAGCACTCACGTGGCTGCCACCGACGTCCGCCCGAAGATCACGCTGGCCTGCGTGGAGTGCAAGGAGCGGAACTACATCACCAAGAAGAACCGGCGTAACAACCCGGACCGTCTTGAGATGAAGAAGCATTGCCCGCGCTGCAACTCGCACACCGCGCACCGCGAAACGCGCTGAAACAGGCTCGTATGCGAGGCCGTCCCCTCTGGGGGCGGCCTCGTGTCGTTTGTAGTGGTCACATTCATCAGGAGGGAGCGAGTCCATGGCGCTCGATCAGTCCTTCGTGGGGCGGAGCTATCCGCCCACCGAGCCTTACGAGGTCGGCCGCGAGAAGATCCGTGAGTTCGCCGAGGCGGTGGGGGACACCAACCCGGCGTACACCGATCCCGAGGCGGCCAAGGAGCTCGGGCACACCGACGTGATCGCCCCGCCGACCTTTGTGTTCGCCATCACGTTCAAGGCGGCCGGCGAGGTCATCGCCGATCCGCAGCTGGGGCTGGACTACAGCCGCGTCGTGCACGGGGACCAGAAGTTCGCGTACTCCCGGCCCGTCCGGGCGGGTGACCGGCTGTCCGTCACGTCGACCATCGAGGCCATCAAGTCCCTCGCGGGCAACGACATCATTGATGTCCGCGGTGAGGTGCGCGACGAGGCCGGCGAACACGTCGTGACCGCGTGGACCAAGCTGGTGGCGCGCGCCGCCGAAGGGGCGTGAGGCGGATGGCCGCGAAGATCGGTTACGACGACGTCGAGGTCGGTACGGAGCTGCCGGCCGGGAGCTTCCCCCTCACGCGGGCGACGCTGGTGCGGTACGCGGGTGCCTCCGGGGACTTCAACCCGATCCACTGGAACGAGAAGTTCGCCAAGGAGGTCGGGCTGCCGGACGTCATCGCGCACGGCATGTTCACCATGGCCGAGGCGGTCCGTGTGGTCACCGACTGGGTGGGCGATCCGGGAGCCGTCGTCGAGTACGGCGTGCGCTTCACGAAGCCCGTGGTGGTGCCCAACGACGACCAGGGCGCGCTGGTCGAGGTGAGCGCCAAGGTCGGCGCCAAGCTGGACGAAAACCGCGTCCGGGTCGACCTGACGGCCACGAGCGCCGGTCAGAAGGTGCTGGGGATGTCCCGCGCCGTCGTGCGCCTGGCCTGAACGCCCGTACGACAGGACAGGGAGGGGTGCTCGCACGCGCGAGCACCCCTCCCCTCTTGCCGGAAGGCCTCCGGGCCGACCGGGGCTTGACAAGGTTAGTTATTCATCAATAACTTAGTCGCATGGTCAGGATGAGCGCAGAGGAGCGGCGGGAGAGCGTGATCCGCGCCGCGGTCACCGAGTTCTCCCGCAGCGGCTACCACGGCACGTCCACCGAGACGATCGCCCGCCGCGTCGGCGTCTCGCAGCCGTACCTCTTCCGTCTCTTCCCGAACAAGCAGGCCATCTTCCTCGCGGCGGCCGAGCGCTGCCTGGCCGACACCACGCGGCTCTTCGGGCAGGCGTCCGAGGGGCTGACCGGCGAGGACGCCCTGCACGCCATGGGGGCCGCGTACGTGGAACTCATCGCCGAGGACCCGGAAATGCTGCTCATGCAGATGCAGATGTACGTGACGGTCGCGGCCGCCGAGGCCGCGGGCGACCACTCCTTCGGCGAGCCGCTCCGGGCCGGCTGGACGAGGCTGTACGACTCGATCCACGGGACGCTCGGCGGCGACGAGGCCGGCACGAAGGACTTCCTGGCGCACGGCATGCTCATCAACACGCTCGTCTCGCTGGGCTTCCCGCCGGAGCACCGGCTCTGGGTGGGCGTCAAGGACGATCCGCCGGCCCTTCCCAGGGAGTGAACCGTCCGCGAAGGATTCCGTAGAAGGGTCCCGCACGGGATCAAGGGGCCTTCCCCTGTCCGTCAAAGTTAGTGATCAATTACTAATCAGTCCACAGCCCACCAGTCACCACCCCATCAGCCACCACCCCACCAGCCCATACCCAATCCGCCACGCCCAATCAGCAGGGGGAAAGAAATGACCCAGCCAACCGCCAACCCGCCCCAGGCACTCGGCCCCGGGGCCGTCTGGGCCCTGATCATCACCGGCGTCGCCGGCTTCATGGCGGCCCTGGACAACCTCGTCGTCACCACCGCCCTCCCGTCCATCCGCGAAGACCTCGGCGGCGCGCTGGAGGATCTGGAGTGGACGGTGAACGCGTACACGCTCACCTTCGCCGTCCTCCTGATGTTCGGCGCGGCCCTCGGCGACCGCTTCGGCCGCCGGAAGCTTTTCCTCATCGGCCTCACGGTCTTCACCGGCGCCTCCGCCGCCGCGGCCCTCGCCCCCGGCATCGACGCGCTGATCGCCGCCCGTGCCGTCCAGGGCGTCGGCGCGGCGATCATGATGCCGCTCACCCTCACCCTGCTCACCGCCGCCGTCCCGGCCGAACGGCGCGGCGCCGCCCTCGGCATCTTCGGCGCCCTCACCGGCCTCGCCGTCGCCAGCGGTCCCCTCATCGGCGGCACCCTCACCGAGCACCTCTCCTGGCAGTGGATCTTCTGGCTGAACGTCCCGATCGGCCTCGCCCTGCTGCCGCTCGCCCGGCTGCGCCTCCAGGAGTCCACCGCCCCCGACGCCCGCCTCGACATCCCCGGCACCCTCCTCATCAGCGGCGGACTCTTCGGACTCGTCTACGCCCTGGTCAACGCCAACGCCGACGGCTGGACCAGCCCCACCGTCCTCATCGGCCTGATCGCGGGCTGCGCGCTGCTGGCCGCCTTCGTCCGCCACGGCATCCGCCGGCCGGACGCGATGCTCCCGATGCGGCTGTTCAAGGACCGCGCCTTCTCCGGCATCAACGCCGCGAGCCTCCTGATGTTCCTCGGTATGTTCGGCTCGATCTTCCTGCTCAGCCAGTTCCTCCAGAGCGTCGCCGGCTACTCGCCCACCGAGGCCGGCCTGCGCATGCTCCCGTGGACCGGGATGCCCCTGCTGGTCGCACCGCTCGCCGGGATACTCTCCGACCGAGTCGGCGGCCGTCCCGTCGTCGTCGCCGGACTCGCCCTCCAGGCCGTGGGCCTGGGCTGGTTCGCGACGGTCATCGCCCCCGACGTGTCGTACGGGGCCCAGCTGCCCGCTCTCATCCTCAGCGGCATCGGCATGGGCCTGTACTTCGCCCCCGCCGCCAGCCTGGTGATGTCCAGCGTCCGCCCGGCGGAACAGGGCATCGCCTCCGGCGCCAACAACGCCCTGCGCGAGGTGGGCGGGGCGCTCGGCATCGCGATACTCGGCGCGGTCTTCGCCGCTCAGGGGGGTTACGAGAGCCCGCGGACCTTCGCCGACGGCACGGTGCCCGCCCTGTGGATGGGCGCGGGTGTGGTGGCCCTGGGAGCGCTGTGCGCGTTCCTCATCCCGTCCCGCCACGCCCAGCGGGCCACCGGCCCGCAGGACACGAAGGACGAGCGCGAGCCGGCGACGGTCTGAACCCGTCCGGACGGTCCGCGCCACACCCCGCCGTACAACACCCCACCGCACCACGCCCCGCCGTACGGTCCGTCGGCAGCCGGTCTCCGGCCGCCGGCGGACCGTACTCTTGTCCCGTGCAGGAACTCCACGACGCGCCCCTCGCCCCCCTGACCACCTTCCGCCTCGGCGGCCCCGCCCGCCGCCTCCTCACGGCCACCACTGACGCCGACGTCGTCGACGCCGTACGGGCGGCGGACGAGGAGGGCACGCCCCTCCTGGTCATCGGCGGCGGCAGCAACCTGGTCATCGGCGACAAGGGCTTCGACGGCACCGCCCTGCGCATCGCCACCACCGGCTTCCACCTCGACGGCACCACCCTCGAACTGGCCGCCGGCGAGGTCTGGACCGACGCCGTCGCCCGTACCGTCGAAGCGGGCCTCGCCGGGATCGAATGCCTCGCCGGGATCCCCGGATCGGCCGGCGCCACCCCGATCCAGAACGTCGGCGCGTACGGCCAGGAGGTCTCCAGCACCCTCACGGACGTGGTCGCCTACGACCGCGCCGCCCGCGAGACCGTCACCCTCACCAAGGACGAGTGCGCCTTCTCGTACCGCCACAGCCGCTTCAAGGAGGACCCGGCGCGCTATGTCGTCCTGCGCGTCCGCTTCGTCCTGGAGGACGCGGGCGGACTCTCCGCCCCGCTCAAGTACGCCGAGACGGCCCGCGCCCTCGGCGTCGAGCCGGGCGAGCGCGTGCCCGCCGCCCTCGCGCGCGACACCGTCCTCAAGCTCCGGGCCGGCAAGGGCATGGTGCTGGACCCCGAGGACCACGACACCTGGTCGGCGGGCTCCTTCTTCACCAACCCGATCCTGACCGAGCAGGCGTACGAGGACTTCCTCACCCGCGCCCGGGCCCGCCTCGGTGACGACGTGACCCCGCCCGCCTTCCCGGCGGGGGAGGGCCTCAGGAAGACCTCGGCGGCCTGGCTGATCGACAAGGCCGGCTTCACCAAGGGGTACGGGACGGGCCCGGCCCGCATCTCCGGCAAGCACACCCTCGCCCTCACCAACCGCGGCGGGGCGACCACGGAGGATCTGCTCGCCCTCGCGCGCGAGGTGGTGGCGGGGGTACGGGACGCCTTCGGCATCACGCTCGTCAACGAACCGGTGACGGTGGGCGTCAGCCTGTAGCCCGGCCGGACGCCTTCAGCTCGCCAGCCAACTGTCGATCCCCGCCAGCAGCTTGTCCTGCGTCGGCGCGTCCGCCGCCGACCCCCGGACCGACTGGCGGGCCAGCTCGGCCAGTTCGGTGTCGTCAAAACCGTTGTGCTCGCGCGCCAGTTCGTACTGCGCCGCCAGCCGCGACCCGAACAGCAGCGGGTCGTCCGCCCCCAGCGCCATCGGCACCCCCGCGTCGAACAGGGTCCGCAGCGGTACGTCCTCCGGCTTCTCGTACACGCCCAGCGCCACGTTCGACGCCGGGCACACCTCGCAGGTCACCCCCCGGTCCGCGAGCCTGCGCAGCAGCCGGGGATCCTCCGCCGCCCGTACGCCGTGCCCGATCCTGGCCGCCCGCAGGTCGTCCAGACAGTCCCGTACGGACGCCGGGCCCGTCAGCTCGCCGCCGTGCGGCGCCGCCAGCAGCCCGCCCTCCCTGGCGATCGCGAAGGCGCGGTCGAAGTCCCTGGCCAGCCCGCGCCGCTCGTCGTTGGACAGCCCGAAGCCGACCACGCCCCGGTCCGCGTACCGCACCGCGAGCCGCGCCAGCGTCCTGGCCTCCAGGGGGTGTTTCATCCGGTTCGCCGCCACCAGCACCCGCATGCCGAGCCCCGTGTCCCGGGAGGCGGTGTCCACGGCGTCCAGGATGATCTCCATGGCCGGGATCAGCCCGCCGAGCAGGGGGGCGTACGAGGTGGGGTCGACCTGGATCTCCAGCCAGCCCGAGCCGTCCCGCACGTCCTCCTCGGCCGCCTCGCGCACCAGCCGCTGGATGTCCTCCGCCGTACGGAGGCAGGAGCGGGCGATGTCGTACAGCCGCTGGAAGCGGAACCAACCGCGCTCGTCGGTGGCCCGCAGCTTCGGCGGTTCACCACCGGTCAGCGCGTCGGGGAGGTGGACGCCGTACTTGTCGGCGAGATCGAGCAGGGTCGTGGGCCGCATCGACCCGGTGAAGTGCAGGTGCAGATGGGCCTTGGGCAGCAGCGTCAGGTCGCGCGGTCGGGTGGTGCTCTCCATTCGAAGATCCTGCTGCATCGAGGCACCCCCGGACAGCCCTTTTCCCCCTACGAGTTCTTGCCCGAATGCCTGCGCGAATCAAACCGGCGGGGGAGGTTGCCGGAAAAGGACCGAAAAACGGCCCCCGGCCGGGGCCGGGGGCCGATCTCGCCGCGCGCGCACCGCGCGGGCTGTGACGCAAAACTCAGTCCCCGGGGGTCACCGGGCTCAGTCCCTGGCCTCCGCCAGCAGCTTCTGGATCCGGGCCACGCCCTCCGCCAGGTCCTGGTCGCCGAGCGCGTACGACAGCCGCAGGTAGCCCGGCGTACCGAACGCCTCACCCGGTACGACGGCGACCTCGGCCTCGTCGAGGATCAGCGCGGCCAGCTCGACGGAGGACGCCGGGCGGACGCCGCGGATCTCCTTGCCCAGCAGGCCCTTCACCGACGGGTACACGTAGAACGCGCCCTCGGGCTCCGGGCAGATGACCCCCTCGATCTCGTTGAGCAGCCGCACGATCGTCCGGCGCCGCCGGTCGAAGGCGGCCCGCATCTCGGCGACCGCCGTCAGATCGCCGGTGAGGGCGGCGATCGCCGCGACCTGCGCCACGTTCGACACGTTGGACGTGGCGTGCGACTGGAGGTTCGTCGCCGCCTTCACGACGTCCTTGGGGCCCACGAGCCACCCCACCCGCCAGCCGGTCATCGCGTACGTCTTGGCGACCCCGTTGACGACCAGGCACTTGTCCCGCAGCTCCGGCACGACGGCCGGGAGCGAGGTGAACGAGGTGTCTCCGTAGACGAGGTGCTCGTAGATCTCGTCGGTCAGCACCCACAGCCCGTGCTCCAGGGCCCAGCGGCCGACGGCCTCGGTGTCCTCGCGGCTGTAGACGGCACCGGTCGGGTTGGACGGCGAGACGAAGAGCACCACCTTCGTACGTTCCGTACGGGCGGCCTCCAGCTGCTCGACCGTGACGCGGTAGCCCGTCGTCTCGTCGGCGACGACGTCCACCGGGACCCCGCCGGCGAGGCGGATCGACTCGGGGTACGTCGTCCAGTACGGGGCCGGGACGATGACCTCGTCGCCCGGGTCCAGGATCGCCGCGAACGCTTCGTAGATCGCCTGCTTGCCGCCGTTGGTGACGAGGATCTGCGCCGGGTCCACCTCGTAACCGGAGTCGCGGAGCGTCTTCGCGGCGATGGCGGCCTTGAGCTCGGGAAGCCCCCCGGCCGGCGTGTAGCGGTGGTACTTGGGGTTGCGGCACGCCTCCACCGCGGCCTCGACGATGTAGTCGGGCGTCGGGAAGTCGGGCTCGCCGGCACCGAAGCCGATCACCGGGCGGCCGGCGGCCTTGAGGGCCTTGGCCTTGGCGTCGACGGCGAGGGTCGCGGACTCGGAGATCGCGCCGATGCGGGCGGAGACCCGGCGCTCGGTCGGCATCGTCGGGGGGATAGCTGCGCTCATGCCTCCCATGGTCCCAGACACGAAACCTCCTGGGCACACAGGTTTCGTAGGGTGGACATACAAGGAGATGAGCAGCGGACATGCGGCGGGGACCGCGGGCGGCCGGAGGAAGCCGGGCTTAGCTGTTCGACGTCGGGCCCCCGACCACGTACACTCACTGGTCGTTGGCCCTCATCAGCCACGTCCGGACGGCACACTCAACGCGTCCGGCCGGATGCGGTAGGTTGGGGCAAGCGCAAAGGGTCGTAGCTCAATTGGTAGAGCACTGGTCTCCAAAACCAGCGGTTGGGGGTTCAAGTCCCTCCGGCCCTGCTACACGCACACTGTCTTCGTGTTCAATGGTGTGCGTTTCAGGTAAGTACACTTCGATCTATGCATCGCCGTGCGGCTCCTCCGGGCGCGGCACGGCCACGACCCGGAATCAGGTGAGTGAGCGTGACGGACGCCGTGGGCTCCATCGACAAGCCTGATGCCGACGATGAAGAGACCGCAGAGTCGAAGAAGCCCCGTAAGGGCGGTAAGCGCGGCAAGAAGGGCCCTCTGGGCCGTCTCGCGCTCTTCTACCGCCAGATCGTCGCCGAGCTGCGCAAGGTCGTCTGGCCGACTCGCAACCAGCTGACGACGTACACCACAGTGGTGATTGTCTTCGTTGTCATCATGATCGGTCTGGTGACCGTGATTGACTACGGCTTCAACCAAGCAATCAAGTACGTCTTCGGCTGATCCCGCGAGGGCGCCCGACGCGGCGCCCCTTTCGCGTGTTTCACCCATTGAGCCAGGAAGAAGCAGCCACAGTGTCTGACCCGAACCTGAACGACGCCCGGGAGTCGGTGGAGTCCGTGGAGGACGAGACCGGCATCGTCGAGGCGGCGGACGCTGTCGAGCCAGACCAGGCCGAAGCCGCTGACGAGGCGGCCGGAGAGCCGGCCGAAGAGGCCGCGCTGACTGTCGAGGACGAGGACGCCGAGGACTCGGAAGACTCCGAGACCGAGGACCTGGAAGCTTCCGAGGACGCCGACGACAAGGACGCCGACACCGACGAGGACGCGCCCACCGAGGCCGTCGCCGCGGTCGACCCCGTCGAGGCCCTCCGCGAGGAACTGCGCGGCCTGCCCGGCGAGTGGTACGTGATCCACACCTACGCGGGCTACGAGAAGCGCGTGAAGGCGAACCTGGAACAGCGCGCCGTCTCGCTGAACGTCGAGGAGTTCATCTACCAGGCCGAGGTCCCCGAGGAAGAGATCGTCCAGATCAAGAACGGCGAGCGGAAGAACGTTCGCCAGAACAAGCTCCCCGGGTACGTCCTGGTGCGCATGGATCTGACGAACGAGTCCTGGGGCGTCGTTCGGAACACGCCTGGTGTGACCGGCTTCGTGGGCAACGCCTACGACCCGTACCCCCTGACGCTGGACGAGATCGTGAAGATGCTCGCGCCGGAGGCCGAGGAGAAGGCGGCCCGTGAGGCGGCCGAGGCCGAGGGCAAGCCGGCGCCGTCCCGCAAGGTCGAGGTCCAGGTGCTGGACTTCGAGGTCGGCGACTCCGTCACCGTCACGGACGGCCCCTTCGCGACCCTCCAGGCCACGATCAACGAGATCAACGCCGACTCGAAGAAGGTCAAGGGCCTGGTCGAGATCTTCGGCCGCGAGACCCCCGTCGAGCTGAGCTTCGACCAGATCCAGAAGAACTGAGCCCACCCGCTCACCGAGCGCACCCGCTCGCTTCTGGCACAGCCGCTTCCGACAGGTCAGACAGGCTCCGACAGCTGTCTGACCTGTCGGTTTTGGCCGCGCAGCTATACCCGTTATCGTTGTGCGGTATGCCTCCGTCCGGATGACTGGGCGGATGGCCGATAACTCTCACTAGGACCCGGAGAGAGCAATGCCTCCCAAGAAGAAGAAGATCACGGGGCTCATCAAGCTCCAGATCAACGCCGGCGCGGCCAACCCGGCTCCGCCGGTCGGCCCCGCGCTGGGTCAGCACGGCGTCAACATCATGGAGTTCTGCAAGGCCTACAACGCCGCGACCGAGTCGCAGCGTGGCATGGTCGTGCCGGTGGAGATCACGGTCTACGACGACCGTTCCTTCACCTTCATCACCAAGACTCCGCCGGCCGCCAAGCTGATCCTCAAGGCCGCGGGCGTGGACAAGGGCTCCGGCGAGCCGCACGTCAAGAAGGTCGCGAAGCTGACGCGCGACCAGGTGCGCGACATCGCCACCACGAAGATGCCCGACCTGAACGCCAACGACCTCGAAGCCGCCGAGAAGATCATCGCCGGCACCGCCCGTTCCATGGGCATCACGGTCGAGCGCTGACCCAGCCGGGCAGCCCCAGTGGCAGGACCCTGCGCGGTCCGGACCACGAACTCCACACCTGAAGAAACACAGGAGCAGAAGTGAAGCGCAGCAAGGCACTCCGCGGCGCGGACGCGAAGATCGACCGGGAGCGCAACTACGCCCCGCTCGAGGCCGTCCGTCTCGCCAAGGACACCACCACCACCAAGTTCGACGGCACCGTCGAGGTGGCCATGCGGCTGGGCGTCGACCCCCGCAAGGCCGACCAGATGGTCCGTGGCACCGTGAACCTCCCGCACGGCACCGGCAAGACCGCCCGGGTCCTGGTCTTCGCGACCGGTGACCGTGCAGAGCAGGCGCGCGCCGCGGGCGCCGACATCGTCGGCTCCGACGAGCTCATCGACGAGGTCGCCAAGGGCCGCCTCGACTTCGACGCCGTCGTCGCCACCCCGGACCTCATGGGCAAGGTCGGCCGCCTCGGCCGCGTCCTCGGCCCGCGTGGTCTGATGCCCAACCCCAAGACCGGAACGGTCACCCCTGATGTCACGAAGGCCGTGAACGACATCAAGGGCGGCAAGATCGAGTTCCGCGTCGACAAGCACTCGAACCTGCACTTCATCATCGGCAAGACGTCGTTCGACGAGACGCAGCTGGTCGAGAACTACGCCGCGGCGCTGGACGAGATCCTCCGTCTGAAGCCGTCCGCCGCGAAGGGCCGCTACATCAAGAAGGCGACCCTCGCGACGACGATGGGCCCCGGCATCCCGCTGGACGCGAACCGCACCCGCAACCTCCTCGTCGAGGAGGACCCGGCGGCCGTCTGACATCGACGGAAGCCAGGTCGCGCGCGTGACGCGTGACGGTGTGCATGCTGTACAGGATGTTTGTATGCATGCCCTACATAAGAGCCGGTGCCCGTACCTCCCCGGAGGTGCGGGGACCGGCTCTTTCCGGCGGGGGTGGCCCGTACACGTGGGCGGATTTGCCTGCTGTGGCCGCGCTCGCGTACTCTTCTGAAGAAGCCAAAGACCGCTGGTCGTTGTCGTGTGCTCGTAAGAGTGTGCGGCGGCCGAAGGATCCGCTAGCTGCGGACGACCTGCGCAGGTGACTGTGGACAGTTCCCGGATCCCATTCGGTTGAGCTACGCCCTGGCGCCTGCGCCGGGGCGTTTCGTTTTGCGAAGCCCCTTCTGAGCGGTCCTCATCACCCGGAAGGAGGCCGACGCTCATGGCAAGGCCCGACAAGGCTGCCGCGGTGGCCGAGCTGACGGACAAGTTCCGCAGCTCGAACGCCGCCGTGCTGACCGAGTACCGGGGTCTCACCGTGGCGCAGCTCAAGGAGCTGCGCCGTTCCCTCGGTGCGAACGCCCAGTACGCCGTGGTGAAGAACACGCTGACCAAGATCGCGGCCAACGAGGCCGGGATCAACACGCTGGACGACCTGTTCGCGGGTCCGACGGCGGTTGCCTTCGTCACCGGTGACCCGGTGGAGTCGGCGAAGGGTCTTCGTGACTTCGCCAAGGACAACCCGAATCTCGTCATCAAGGGCGGTGTCCTTGACGGCAAGGCGCTGTCCGCGGACGAGTTCAAGAAGCTTGCGGACCTCGAGTCCCGCGAGGTTCTGCTCTCCAAGCTGGCGGGTGCCATGAAGGGCAAGCAGTCGCAGGCTGCCTCCCTCTTCCAGGCGCTTCCCTCGAAGTTCGTCCGCACCGCGGAAGCGCTTCGCGTCAAGAAGGAAGAGCAGGACGGTGCCGGCACGCCGGCCCCCGTCGAGGCCGACTCCGAGTAATCACGCTCGGTCGGTCACAGCGGGCCGGTTCGCCCGCGGAACTTGTACACACGGCACCAGCCGAATTAGTGGAAGGACGCCATCATGGCGAAGCTGTCCCAGGCAGAGCTGCTTGAGCAGTTCGAGAACCTGACCCTCATCGAGCTCTCCGAGTTCGTCAAGGCCTTCGAAGAGAAGTTCGACGTCACCGCCGCCGCGGCCGTCGCCGTCGCCGGCCCCGCGGGCCCGGGCGCCGTCGCCGAGGTCGAGGACGAGCAGGACGAGTTCGACGTCATCCTCACGGGTGCCGGCGAGAAGAAGATCCAGGTCATCAAGGTCGTGCGTGAGCTGACCTCGCTGGGTCTGAAGGAAGCCAAGGACCTCGTGGACGGCGCCCCGAAGCCCGTCCTGGAGAAGGTTTCCAAGGAGCAGGCCGACAAGGCCGCCGAGTCCCTCAAGGGCGCCGGCGCGGGCGTCGAGGTCAAGTAACTCCTCGCGGGTCCTCCACCGGGCGCCTGTGGGCGTACGGAGGCGGTCCCGGCGCCGCGAGGCGCGGCGTTGACGCGAAGGGCGATCACCCATCCGGGTGGTCGCCCTTCCGCGTTGACGGGGGGATGCTGTGCGGTCCGGCCCGCGGCGAGTATCGTGATCATCGCCGTGCCCTCCGTACGACGGTGACGCTCCGCGGGGAGCGGGGGGCCTTGACGAACCGCACGCAGCGCGCAATTCTCAGGACGCGTCGTCACAATCGATCCGGATCCGAGGCATGGATCGACGGCGAAGAGGGCAGTATCGATGTGCGCCTACGGCGCGAAGCTTGCCGCAGCAGAGACAAGGTGTTGAGAACAACGAGGGTCTCCAAAAACCCGCTCTGGACATCAGTGTGCCAAGTGGCTACACTGACCCTTTGCGCTGCCTGTTAGCTGCTCCCTGCCCGTCACCAGGGGCACCCCCTCGCACGGACATCGTGACCGACGGCCCGGAACTGGGCTTTCTGTCCTGATGTCCCGCTTGGGACCGGTACGCGCGTAGTGAGTCCGAGCCCTCGGAAGGACCCCCTCTTGGCCGCCTCGCGCAACGCCTCGACCACGAATATGAACAACGGCGCCAGCACCGCCCCGCTGCGCATCTCCTTTGCAAAGATCAAGGAGCCTCTCGAGGTTCCGAACCTCCTCGCGCTGCAGACCGAGAGCTTTGACTGGCTCCTCGGCAACGCCGCCTGGAAGGCTCGTGTCGAGACGGCTCTCGAGAACGGACAGGACGTCCCCAGGAAGTCAGGTCTGGAGGAGATCTTCGAGGAGATCTCCCCGATCGAGGACTTCTCCGGGTCGATGTCGCTGACCTTCCGCGACCACCGCTTCGAGCCGCCCAAGAACTCGATCGACGAGTGCAAGGAGCGCGACTTCACGTTCGCGGCCCCGCTCTTCGTCACGGCCGAGTTCACCAACAACGAGACCGGCGAGATCAAGTCCCAGACGGTCTTCATGGGCGACTTCCCGCTCATGACCAACAAGGGCACCTTCGTCATCAACGGCACCGAGCGTGTCGTGGTGTCCCAGCTGGTGCGCTCGCCGGGTGTCTACTTCGACTCCAACATCGACAAGACGTCCGACAAGGACATCTTCTCCTCCAAGATCATCCCGTCCCGGGGTGCCTGGCTGGAGATGGAGATCGACAAGCGCGACATGGTCGGTGTCCGCATCGACCGCAAGCGCAAGCAGTCCGTGACCGTCCTGCTCAAGGCTCTCGGCTGGACGACCGAGCAGATCCTGGAGGAGTTCGGCGAGTACGAGTCGATGCGCGCCACCCTGGAGAAGGACCACACCCAGGGCCAGGACGACGCGCTGCTCGACATCTACCGCAAGCTGCGTCCCGGCGAGCCCCCCACCCGTGAGGCCGCCCAGACGCTGCTGGAGAACCTCTACTTCAACCCGAAGCGCTACGACCTCGCGAAGGTCGGCCGCTACAAGGTGAACAAGAAGCTCGGCGCGGAAGAGCCGCTGGACGCGGGCGTCCTCACCACCGACGACATCATCGCCACCATCAAGTACCTGGTGAAGCTCCACGCGGGCGAGACCGAGACGGTCGGCGAGAGCGGCACCACGATCGTCGTCGAGACCGACGACATCGACCACTTCGGCAACCGCCGTCTGCGCAACGTGGGCGAGCTCATCCAGAACCAGGTCCGTACGGGTCTGGCGAGGATGGAGCGCGTCGTGCGCGAGCGCATGACGACCCAGGACGTCGAGGCGATCACGCCGCAGACCCTGATCAACATCCGGCCGGTCGTCGCCTCCATCAAGGAGTTCTTCGGCACCAGCCAGCTGTCCCAGTTCATGGACCAGAACAACCCGCTGTCGGGTCTGACCCACAAGCGCCGCCTGTCGGCGCTGGGCCCCGGCGGTCTGTCCCGTGAGCGGGCCGGCTTCGAGGTCCGTGACGTGCACCCCTCGCACTACGGGCGCATGTGTCCGATCGAGACCCCGGAAGGCCCGAACATCGGCCTGATCGGCTCGCTCGCCTCGTACGGCCGGGTCAACGCGTTCGGGTTCGTCGAGACCCCGTACCGCAAGGTCGTCGACGGTGTCGTCACCGACGACGTCGACTACCTGACCGCCGACGAGGAGGACCGCTTCGTCATCGCCCAGGCCAACGCGACGCTGTCCGAGGAGATGCGGTTCACCGAGCCGCGCGTCCTCGTCCGCCGTCGTGGCGGCGAGGTCGACTACATCCCCGGCGACGACGTCGACTACATGGACGTCTCGCCGCGCCAGATGGTGTCGGTCGCGACCGCGATGATCCCGTTCCTGGAGCACGACGACGCCAACCGCGCCCTCATGGGCGCGAACATGATGCGCCAGGCCGTGCCCCTGATCACGTCGGAGGCGCCGCTCGTCGGCACCGGCATGGAGTACCGCTGCGCGGTGGACGCCGGCGACGTCGTCAAGGCGGAGAAGGAGGGTGTGGTCCAGGAGGTATCCGCGGACTACATCACCGTCGCCAACGACGACGGCACGTACACCACGTACCGCATCGCCAAGTTCTCCCGCTCGAACCAGGGCACCTCGGTCAACCAGAAGGTTGTCGTCAACGAGGGTGACCGGGTCGTCGCGGAGCAGGTCCTGGCGGACGGGCCCGCCACCCAGATGGGTGAGATGGCGCTCGGCAAGAACCTCCTCGTGGCGTTCATGCCGTGGGAGGGCCACAACTACGAAGACGCGATCATCCTCAGCCAGCGGCTGGTCCAGGACGACGTCCTCTCCTCGATCCACATCGAGGAGCACGAGGTCGACGCCCGGGACACCAAGCTCGGCCCCGAGGAGATCACCCGGGACATCCCGAACGTCTCCGAAGAGGTCCTCGCGGACCTCGACGAGCGCGGCATCATCCGTATCGGTGCCGAGGTCGTCGCCGGGGACATCCTGGTCGGCAAGGTCACGCCCAAGGGCGAGACCGAGCTCACCCCGGAAGAGCGTCTGCTCCGCGCGATCTTCGGTGAGAAGGCGCGTGAGGTGCGCGACACCTCGCTGAAGGTGCCGCACGGCGAGGTCGGCAAGATCATCGGCGTGCGCGTCTTCGACCGCGAGGAGGGCGACGAACTGCCGCCCGGCGTGAACCAGCTGGTTCGTGTGTACGTCGCGCAGAAGCGCAAGATCACCGATGGTGACAAGCTCGCCGGCCGTCACGGCAACAAGGGCGTCATCTCGAAGATCCTGCCGATCGAGGACATGCCGTTCCTGGAGGACGGCACCCCGGTCGACATCATCCTCAACCCGCTGGGTGTCCCGTCCCGCATGAACCCGGGACAGGTCCTCGAGATCCACCTCGGCTGGCTCGCCAGCCAGGGATGGAAGGTCGAGGGCAGCGAGGAGTGGATGGAGCGGCTCAAGGTCATCGGCGCCGACGACGTCGCCGCCGGCACCAACGTCGCCACCCCGGTCTTCGACGGTGCCCGTGAGGACGAGATCTCCGGTCTCTTCGAGGCCACGATCCCGAACCGCGACGGCAACCGGATGGTGCAGCCGTCCGGCAAGGCGAACATGTTCGACGGCCGCTCCGGCGAGCCGTTCCCTGAGCCGATCTCGGTCGGCTACATGTACATCCTCAAGCTCCACCACCTGGTCGACGACAAGCTGCACGCCCGGTCGACCGGACCGTACTCGATGATCACCCAGCAGCCGCTGGGTGGTAAGGCCCAGTTCGGTGGTCAGCGCTTCGGTGAGATGGAGGTGTGGGCGCTGGAGGCTTACGGCGCCGCCTACGCCCTCCAGGAGCTGCTGACGATCAAGTCCGACGACGTGACCGGCCGCGTGAAGGTCTACGAGGCCATCGTCAAGGGCGAGAACATCCCTGAGCCCGGCATCCCCGAGTCCTTCAAGGTGCTCATCAAGGAGATGCAGTCGCTCTGCCTCAACGTGGAGGTGCTGTCCTCGGACGGCATGTCCATCGAGATGCGCGACACGGACGAGGACGTCTTCCGCGCGGCGGAGGAGCTCGGTATCGACCTGTCCCGGCGAGAGCCGAGCAGCGTCGAAGAGGTCTGACGGGTTGTCCGGCCGCCCCCGTCTCGGGGCGGCCGGCTCCTCCCGGACCCGTACAGACCATGATTTGAGACTCGACCCCGAAAGAGGGATTGACGACAAGTGCTCGACGTCAACTTCTTCGACGAGCTGCGGATTGGCCTCGCCACCGCGGACGACATCCGGACCTGGTCCCACGGCGAAGTGAAGAAGCCGGAGACCATCAACTACCGCACGCTCAAGCCCGAGAAGGACGGACTCTTCTGCGAGAAGATCTTCGGTCCTACCCGGGACTGGGAGTGCTACTGCGGCAAGTACAAGCGTGTCCGCTTCAAGGGCATCATCTGTGAGCGTTGTGGCGTAGAGGTCACGCGCGCCAAGGTGCGCCGTGAGCGGATGGGCCACATCGAGCTTGCCGCTCCCGTCACCCACATCTGGTACTTCAAGGGTGTCCCGTCCCGTCTGGGATACCTGCTGGACCTCGCGCCGAAGGACCTCGAGAAGGTCATCTACTTCGCCGCGTACATGATCACGTTCGTGGACGAGGAGCGCCGTACGCGCGATCTGCCGTCGCTGGAGGCCCACGTCTCCGTAGAGCGCCAGCAGACTGAGAACCGGCGTGACTCCGACCTCGAGGCCCGCGCCAAGAAGCTCGAGACCGACCTGGCCGAGCTGGAGGCCGAGGGCGCCAAGGCCGACGTGCGCCGCAAGGTGCGCGAAGGCGCCGAGCGGGAGATGAAGCAGCTGCGCGACCGCGCGCAGCGCGAGATCGACCGTCTCGACGAGGTGTGGAACCGCTTCAAGAACCTCAAGGTCCAGGACCTGGAGGGCGACGAGCTGCTCTACCGCGAGCTGCGCGACCGCTTCGGTACGTACTTCGACGGATCGATGGGTGCCGCGGCGCTTCAGAAGCGCCTGGAGTCCTTCGACCTGGAGGAGGAGGCCGAGCGCCTCCGCGAGATCATCCGTACCGGCAAGGGCCAGAAGAAGACCCGCGCGCTCAAGCGCCTCAAGGTCGTCTCGGCATTCCTCCAGACCAGCAACAGCCCCAAGGGCATGGTGCTGGACTGCGTGCCGGTGATCCCGCCGGACCTGCGTCCGATGGTGCAGCTGGACGGTGGCCGCTTCGCGACCTCCGACCTGAACGACCTGTACCGCCGTGTGATCAACCGGAACAACCGCCTCAAGCGCCTTCTCGACCTCGGTGCCCCCGAGATCATCGTGAACAACGAGAAGCGGATGCTCCAGGAGGCCGTCGACGCGCTGTTCGACAACGGCCGCCGCGGTCGCCCGGTCACCGGTCCCGGCAACCGCCCGCTGAAGTCCCTGAGCGACATGCTCAAGGGCAAGCAGGGTCGTTTCCGTCAGAACCTGCTCGGCAAGCGGGTCGACTACTCGGCCCGTTCCGTGATCGTCGTCGGCCCGCAGCTCAAGCTGCACCAGTGCGGGCTGCCGAAGGCCATGGCGCTGGAGCTCTTCAAGCCGTTCGTGATGAAGCGCCTGGTGGACCTGAACCACGCGCAGAACATCAAGTCGGCGAAGCGCATGGTCGAGCGCGGCCGTACGGTCGTGTACGACGTGCTCGAAGAGGTCATCGCCGAGCACCCGGTGCTGCTGAACCGCGCGCCGACCCTGCACCGCCTCGGCATCCAGGCCTTCGAGCCGCAGCTGGTCGAGGGCAAGGCCATCCAGATCCACCCGCTCGTCTGCACCGCGTTCAACGCGGACTTCGACGGTGACCAGATGGCCGTACACCTGCCGCTCTCCGCGGAGGCGCAGGCCGAGGCCCGCATCCTGATGCTGTCCTCGAACAACATCCTCAAGCCGGCCGACGGCCGTCCCGTCACCATGCCCACCCAGGACATGGTGCTCGGCCTCTTCTTCCTCACCACGGACGAGGAGGAGCGCAAGGTCATCGGCGCGGACCGGTCCTTCGGTTCGACCGCCGAGGCGACCATGGCGTTCGACAACCGTGAGCTGTCGCTCCAGGCGAAGGTCGACATCCGCTTCCCGGTGGGCACCATCCCGCCGCGCGGCTGGACCCCGCCGGTGGGCGAGGACGGCCAGGCGGACGCCGAGTGGCAGCAGGGCGACCCGTTCCGGCTGCGTACGACCCTGGGCCGCGCGCTCTTCAACGAGCTGCTGCCCGAGGACTACCCGTTCGTCGACTACTCGGTGGGCAAGAAGCAGCTCTCCGAGATCGTCAACGACCTGGCCGAGCGCTACCCCAAGGTCATCGTGGCGGCGACGCTCGACAACCTGAAGGCGGCCGGCTTCTTCTGGGCGACCCGCTCCGGCGTGACCGTGGCGATCTCCGACATCGTCGTCCCCGACGCGAAGAAGGCGATCGTCCAGGGGTACGAGGCGCAGGACGAGAAGGTCCAGAAGCAGTACGAGCGCGGTCTGATCACCAAGGAAGAGCGCACGCAGGAGCTCATCGCGATCTGGACCAAGGCGACCAACGAGGTCGCCGAGGCGATGAACGCGAACTTCCCGAAGACCAACCCCGTCTCGATGATGGTCAACTCGGGTGCCCGCGGAAACATGATGCAGATGCGTCAGATCGCCGGTATGCGTGGTCTGGTGTCCAACGCCAAGAACGAGACGATCCCCCGTCCCATCAAGGCGTCCTTCCGTGAAGGTCTGTCGGTGCTGGAGTACTTCATCTCCACGCACGGTGCCCGTAAGGGTCTCGCCGACACCGCCCTGCGTACCGCCGACTCGGGTTACCTCACCCGTCGTCTGGTGGACGTCTCGCAGGACGTGATCATCCGCGAGGAGGACTGCGGCACCGACCGCGGCCTCAAGCTGAAGATCGCCAAGAAGGGCGAGGACGGCCGGCTCCACAAGACGGAGGACGTCGAGACGTCCGTGTACGCGCGGATGCTCGCCGAGGACGTCGTCGTGGACGGCAAGGTCATCGCGCCGGCCAACGTCGACCTGGGCGATGTCCTGATCGACGCCCTGGTCGCCAACGGCGTCGAGGAGGTCAAGACCCGCTCGGTCCTGACCTGCGAGTCGGCGGTCGGCACGTGTGCCTTCTGCTACGGGCGTTCGCTGGCCACCGGCAAGCTGGTCGACATCGGTGAGGCGGTCGGCATCATCGCCGCCCAGTCCATCGGTGAGCCCGGTACCCAGCTGACGATGCGTACCTTCCACACCGGTGGTGTGGCCGGTGACGACATCACCCAGGGTCTGCCCCGAGTCGTCGAGCTCTTCGAAGCCCGTACGCCGAAGGGTGTCGCCCCGATCTCCGAGGCCGCGGGCACCGTCCGCATCGAGGAGACCGAGAAGACGAAGAAGCTCGTCGTCACCCCGGACGACGGCAGCGAGGAGACGCCCTTCCCGATCTCCAAGCGTGCCCGTCTGCTCGTGGGCGAGGGCGACCGCGTCGAGGTGGGCCAGAAGCTCACCGTGGGTGCCACCAACCCGCACGACGTGCTGCGCATCCTCGGACAGCGCGCGGTCCAGGTCCACCTGGTCGGCGAGGTCCAGCGGGTGTACAACTCGCAGGGTGTGTCGATCCACGACAAGCACATCGAGATCATCATCCGGCAGATGCTCCGCCGCGTGACGATCATCGAGTCCGGCGACGCGGAACTGCTGCCGGGCGAGCTCGTCGAGCGCTCGAAGTTCGAGACCGAGAACCGTCGTGTGGTCACGGAAGGCGGCCACCCGGCCTCCGGCCGTCCGCAGCTGATGGGTATCACCAAGGCCTCGCTGGCCACGGAGTCGTGGCTGTCGGCGGCGTCCTTCCAGGAGACGACCAGGGTCCTGACCGACGCGGCGATCAACGCCAAGTCGGACTCCCTGATCGGCCTCAAGGAGAACGTCATCATCGGTAAGCTCATCCCGGCCGGTACGGGCCTGTCCCGCTACCGCAACATCCGGGTCGAGCCGACCGAAGAGGCCAAGGCCGCGATGTACTCGGCCGTCGGCTACGACGACATCGACTACTCCCCGTTCGGCACCGGCTCCGGCCAGGCCGTCCCGCTGGAGGACTACGACTACGGTCCGTACAACCAGTAAGCGGTGAGACGAAGGGCGGCCACCCCGTTACGACGGGGGGGCCGCCCTTCGGCGTGCTACGGGCGCTTGGCGCCGTATTGCTCAAGGGCGTGCAGGCGTACACGGTGGTCGGGCTGTGAGGCCAGGAGCCGGGCGAGTACCGCCGGGAGCCTCGGGCGCTTTTCGCCGCTGTCGATCGTGCGGTGCAGGAGCGCTGTCAGCTCGGGCGCCAGCCCGAGATCGCCGGCGTACCGGTCGGCCCGGAGTTCGGCGCCGCGGGCCGCCGCCGCCATCAGGAAGGGGGCGGTGAGGACCGGCAGGAGCAGGCCGTACGAGAGGATCACGGCGACCGTCGCGACGAGGACCAGAGCCAGGACCACCAGCGCCGCTGTCCGTGGGGACCGCCGGTGGGCCCGCAGGACGGACCCGCGGAGGAGGCGCCAGGCGTGCAGGCCGGGCAGCGAGTACCAGTGGGTGATCAGTCGCGCCCAGGCATGTGCGCCCGCGCGGTGACCCAGCTCGCGGGCGAGCACCGCGGCGAGCTCTCCATCGGGCAGGTGCTCCACGGCGTGACTGGTGACCCGGACGAGCCGGCCGCCGGCCGCCTTCGCCACGACAGCATTGCTCTCCTCGACCCAGAGGGTGTGCGCCGACGCGTCCACGCCTGCCCGCGCGGTCACCTCACGCCATAGAGGTCCCAGGCGGGCGAGCTCTTGTGCCGTGGGGCGGTGCAGCCCGTACAGCAGACGGAGGAGCGGACTGCCGACCGGGCGCCAGAGAGCGAGGACACCGCTCAGCAGCCACACCACTGCCCATCCGTACACCGGCACGACTGTCAGCAGAGCCAGAACGAAGGACGCCGGGACGACCACCAGCAGACTGAGCAGCGCGTTCGGTATGTGCAGAGCGAGGTGACGCAGAGTGGTGGCGTCGGGCCACCTCCGCTGGGCTCTGATGTGCACGCGGCCTTCCGAGCGCCTGAGGCCGTCGGCGTGAGCCGGGTCTGACGACTGCCACATGAGTGTTTCCTTTCCGTGCGGGGCCGACGGCTCATCCGATGAGCAGGGCGAGGGGAAGCAGCAAGGTCGCTGCCGCGAACGAGAGCAGTCCTCTTCGGATCCATACGTGTTTGCGGTAGGCGATACGGCTGGTCGAGGCGAGTGCGCCGAGCAGCGCCGGTGCCGGATCGTGTCCGGGGCGCGGCAGGGCCTCGGCCAGGGTGCCGAGATCACAGGCACGCTGGATGTCCGCGAAGTGGGTGAGCGGCATGCCCGGCTGCCAGCCGGGGGTGCCGTACCGGGGGAGTACGGCGAGGAGCAGCGCGTAGAGGGAGCTGGTGAGGGAGGCGGCTCCCAGCCAGCACAGGACCTGTGCGGTTGTGGTGAGCTGCCAGAGAGACCAGCCGCGTCCTGCGAGGAGCCCGCTGTAGCTGCTCGCGGTCAGCCCGACGGCTGTCATCAGGACGGCGGCTTTGCTGTCCGCCCGGCCGATCTCCGTGCGCAGATTGTCGAGCAGCAGTTGCGCGGCACGTTCGTCGGCCGCGCCGGCTCCGCCGGGCGGAGGAGCCGGGGACGTCATGGCCGTGCCTCGGTTCCGGCGTCCGTGCCCGGCGGAGGGAGGAGGGACTTCACCGGGGCTTCCGAGGGCCGGGTTTCCGAGGGAGGAGCGGGGGACGACTGGCTCAAGACCCTGTTCAGGGTCTCGACCACGTAGTCCTTCGGCTTCTCCAGCTGGTAGCCCTCCAGCCCGGCCTTGTCGAGGATCTTGTCCACCAGGTCGAGCTGGGTGGCCAGCAGGGCCTTGTGGTCGTCGCGGATGTTGTCCAGGACCACGCGGGTGTCCTCGGGATGGGCGGCGAGATGGAGCACCAGGGGGGCGATCCCGCCGCTCGACAGCTGGTCCCGGTAGAACTCGATCTTCTCGGTGAGGATCTTCTGGGCGTATTCCTGCTCTTCCAGGGTCCGGCGCGATTTAGCCATCAGGACCGCGTGCTCGGGAGGCGAGGCGACCGCCTCGTGCCGGGCCTGGCGGAGGCGTTCGCTCTGGTTCCGTTCACCCGCATCTGTATGCAGTCGTACGGTGCACCCCACGCGCAGTCCTTCGGCCTCGGCGAGCGGGGGAGCGGAGTCGAAGGCGCGCTGGACGGCTTTTTCGGCATCCGGGACGGCATCGATTCGGTGCCCGCGGCCGGCCTCCCGGAGAATCCTCGCCAGGCGGGGCGCGAGCAGCGCCGGCACGTCCCGGACGCCGCTGGCGATCGCCCGCTCGGGGTCGTCGACCTGCCAGGTCAGGTCCGCGGTCGTTTCGAAGTGGAAGGCGTCGACGGCGCTGGGAAGCGAGAGCTCCAGGCAGACCGGGTGCAGGCCCATGTCCACCTCGTACTGGGCGATGTACCGCTTCCGGATGATGTCGCCGCGCGTGGGCCGCATCGGTGGTCCGAAGACTTCGTACGCGCCCTTTGCGGTGACGAACACCAGGGCGTGGTCGATCCGGGCGGCCGGCCGGCGGAGCCGGTACTGGAAACGGGTGAGCTGCCGTACGGTCAGCACGGGATCCTTCAGCCCGTCAGGACGGTCCGGCGAACGGGATTGGTCCGGTGACGGTGCTGCCTCTGTCATCAGTTTCTCCTGGGGGTTCACTCGGGCACCACCGCAAGCAGGCGGTCGGCGACGGGCAGGCGGGACGCGCCATCCGGCACCGACAGGGTGCGCAGGAGGTGTCCCACGCGACGGCGCTCCGCGGGTTCCTGGGCGAGGTCTCGAAAGAGTCGGGACAGGGCTTCCTCCGCCTCGGGCACGCTCTCCGCACCATGGACCCAGTCACGGAGAATCTGAACGGCTCGGGCCGTCCTCAAGGGGTCGTTGAGTGCCGCCCGCCACAGTGCGGACAGTTGCCGTGCCTCGACAGGCGCCTGGCTCACGGCGTGCCCGTACCACTCCAGAACCAGAAACCGGTCGTCCAGTTCGCTGCTGGGCTGCTCACAGGCGATCAGGAAAGCGGCACGTGCGAGCGCGCGTACCGTACGGTCCGCCCGTTCGTCCTCGACCAGTTGTGCCAGGGCCGCGAGGACGGGGCCTCGAGCGGAGAGCAGCAACAACTGGACTGCTTCGACCAGTTCCCGCGCCTCCTCCTCCTTCTCGTCCTCTTCGAGGTCTACCTTTTGACGATGGGTGCGGGCGGCTGTGAGCAGTGCGTTGAGCGCTTCGTCGGGCAGGACCGCGCCGAGTAAGCCGTACGCGCGGATGGCTGTCCACCTGCGGCTCGCGTCATCTCCGGTGCACCAGGCGTGCAGGATCTGTGGGACGGCAGCCGTTCCCATGAGATGGGCCAGGGTCAGGGTGTTTGCCGCAGCGAGACGGGCTCTGTGACTGCCGTCGTCCGCCCACGGCTCGACGAGATGGGCCAAGCCCGACGAGAGGTCGGAGCGGGTGAGGAGGGCAGCGGCCGCCGATGCCCGGGTCCGTACCAAGGTACGTCCGTCGACGGCGAGTTCGCTCAGCCAGGAGACCAGGGCCGGGCGCGTCGACGGATACCGCATCCAGACGGTGTCGAGCAGTTGAAGCGCAAGGCTGGGTTCCCTGAAGGCGGCCTTGTACTGGGGTACCCGACCCCAGACAGTGTTCTCGGACTCTTCGTAGCCGCGTGCTCTGGCCGCGTTCAGCCGTACGCTCCGGGGTGCTCCGAAGAGGGGAATATCCTCCCACTTGCGTGGATTTTTGCTTGTTTCGAGCAGGCGGAACAGATCATCTGCAAGCTCGCCGGCGAGAGCGTACGGCGCTTCGTTGAACACGGCCAGGGAGATCAGGAACGCCCTGTCGTGCAGGGTCAGATGGTCGTCGCCGGTGAGCCAGGATTCGATCTGTGTCTGTACCGTCTGCTCACCGAAGGCGGCGAGGCTTTCCTCGGTGGCGGTACCCGCGGCGACCGGAATGAGGCGCAGGGCGAAGGAGGCCGTCTCCTTGGGCGTAGGGCTTCCGTCGAGGAAGGTGCGCACGGCCGCCAGGTTCCGCACGTGGTTCCAGCCCTCTTCTCCTTGGGCGCGGCTGACGTGGGACTCCAGCACCAGCTCCGGAGGAGGGGGCTCCCAAGCGAACGACTTCAGGCCACGGGGAGCCGAGGACTCGGCGAGAGTGATCACCAGGTGGCTGTCGCCGCCGGCGAGTCGCTCGCGTAGGGCGTGCAGGTCTACCTGCCGAATGGGCCTGTCCCGGTCGACGATCACGTCGGCCAGCAGATATCCGGCGGTGCCGTCGAGCTGACCGCGGACGTCGGTGGGCGGGATGTCGGAGGGGAGGGACCGGATCCGGTGGAGCCCGAGCCGGTGGAGAAGCATCAGACCGGCCGCCTTCCGGCCGGTGCCGTGGCTGCCGGTGAGAACGAGGACTCGCTCCTCGCGTAATCGGGACAGCGCCTTTCCGAAGCGCGGGCTCTCGGTGAAGACGAGAGACAGGTCGGCCAGGTCGTCCGCCGGGATCTCGCCGGAGAGCGAGGGCGGATCCGTCGCCGCGTACGCCCCGAACTGGTAGAGGTTGAAGTCGCCGCGTACCTCACCGCCCGCCATGCCGTACTGGTCGCCCTTGACCAGTCCGCCTGCCAGTCCGCCCGGACTGTGCTCGATGAGGTCCTGCCGGGCGAGCCACGCCGGCGGGCGAGGTTCCTCGGCGCTCTCGTCGCCTTCCTTCTTGGCGTCCTTGGCCGATTTGTCGTCCTCGGTCGCCTGGTCCTCGGGTGTCTTCTCGGCCGTTTCCTCGCTCATCCTCGATCAGCTCCGGGCCGCGGGCCGATGGTGAAGCTGGCGTCACCCTGGACCGTGCCGCCGGCCATTCCGTACTGATCCCCCGCGATGTGGACGGCCGGCGGGGAAGCGGGGCGATCGGAGCGGTCCGGGGCCGGTCCGATGCCCTGCCGTTCGCTCCCCTTGCGCTTGTCCTTCGTCCCGCGCTGCCCCGGCGGCACCGGACCGTGCAGCCAGGCGGACAGTGGCCCGTTCTTGCTGTCCGGAGTGATGGGGTGGAACTCCTCAGGACGAAGGCCGAGGTGACCATGCCTGACGACGCCCTGGTAGATGGAGTCCGAGACGCAGAGGGCGAAGTCGCCGGTACGGGCGCCCAGCGCGGCCCGGAGTTCGTCGGCGTCGAGCAGTCGGCACGCGTGGTTCAGGTCGGAGCCGACCCAGCCGCCGAGGGAGTCGACCGCGACGTACCCGCTCGCGAGGACGACGCGCAACCGGATCTGGGCGCTGCTGGAAGCCAGCCGGTTGGTGTTGCGCAGTTGGTCCGGCAGCTCGGTGAGCACCGCGCGCAGCAGCGTGCTCACGGGGACATCGGGAGCGATGAGTTCCATCACGGAATCGCCGCGGTCCGCACGTGACCGCTGGGTCTCGTCGACGCGCGCGGCGTCCAGGGTGCGGTCCGCGATGTCGTAGAGCATCCGCCGCAGGATTCCCTGCTCGACGTCGTCGCGGTCGCTGTAGCGCTCGATGTCGAGCAGCAGGATGGTGCGGCTCAGGGGCGTGTTCACTGACGGGTGCCTCTCGGTCGGTCTGCCGTATGACGTGCCGTACAGAGGCAGACTGGCCGGGGCGGGCCCTCACCGGTGAGGGCGGATGACGCTGACGAAGTGTGACCGTGTGCACAGACGGAGCCCGGCCCGCGTCAGGAGCCGGAGCCCCCACCGACGCGGCGCAATACGTCGGGGCGCAGGATGATCAGCGTGCGGCGTCCCGTCACGACTGTCTTCCGCTCCCGCAGTTCCTTGAGGAGCCGCTGGACCATTTCCCGTGAGGCACCGATGGTGCCCGCGAGTTCGATCTTGCTGAGCGGCACGGCCAGTTCGATGCCCTCAGGAACAGCCCGCCCGTGGGTCCTGGCGAGTTCCAGCAGCAGCGCCGCGAGACGTTCCCGCACGGTGAGCGACGCGGACTCCAGGCGTCGCCGGTCGGCTGCCCGGGTGCGGTCGCTGGCCAGGCCGAAGAGTTGGATCATCGCCTCGGGGAATTCGGACAGGTACGACCGGAAGCTGTCGTAGTTGACGACGGAGGCGAGTACGGGTTCCAAGGCGGTGACAGTGGCTGATCGCGGACGCCCGGTGAGTGCGGCTGATTCACCGATGATGTCTCCGGGCCCTCGCAGCGCGAGCAGGCCCACGTAACCGTTGGGCGTCGTGGCGGTCACCTTGGTCCACCCCGCCAGGACGAGCAGCACGTGCGTGGACGGCTCGTACTCCCGTAACAGTTCCGCCCGCGCGGCGAACCGCATCTCGCGACCGAGAGTGAGAAGTACGTCACGTTCTCTGCTCTCGAGCCGGGCCAGAAAAGGCACCCGGTCGTCGAGCCCGTCGTCGCCCGGCGTCGGCACTCGTACCATGACCGTCTCCCGATCTTCGTCCGTGGCCCGCAGGGACAAGCTACTGAAGAGCGATGTTCTGCGGGCGGGAACAAGAAGAGGGCGTGACGGGGGAGGGTTCCGTACGGAGAAACTCCTGCCCGCCGGGGGCTCCGCGCATTTGTTTTGACCGGAGTCAATGCGGTAGGTACGCTCCTACCTTGTGCCTGGGGTGTGCCTGGGCTCCTGTGCGTGTCATCAACCGCATGACGAGCTCGCGTACTGGCCACCGCAATCTGTGCTTTTTCGCCTCGGCGGGAGTTCGCAGCATTCGACACACCCGACCGCGTGGGTCGGTGACGTTCCAGGTTAGTTTGACGAACGGCACACAGAAACCGGAGAAGTAGTGCCTACGATCCAGCAGCTGGTCCGGAAGGGCCGGCAAGACAAGGTCGAGAAGAACAACACACCCGCGCTTGACGGCTCCCCCCAGCGTCGCGGCGTGTGCACGCGTGTGTTCACGACCACCCCGAAGAAGCCGAACTCGGCCCTGCGGAAGGTCGCACGTGTGCGCCTGACCTCGGGTATCGAGGTCACGGCCTACATTCCGGGTGAGGGACACAACCTGCAGGAGCACTCGATCGTGCTCGTGCGTGGTGGCCGTGTGAAGGACCTGCCGGGTGTTCGTTACAAGATCATTCGCGGTTCCCTCGACACCCAGGGTGTCAAGAACCGCAAGCAGGCCCGCAGCCGCTACGGCGCCAAGAAGGAGAAGTAAACAATGCCTCGTAAGGGCCCTGCCCCGAAGCGCCCGGTCATCATCGACCCGGTCTACGGTTCTCCTCTTGTCACCTCGCTGATCAACAAGATCCTGCTCAACGGCAAGCGTTCCACCGCCGAGCGGATCGTGTACGGCGCGATGGAAGGCCTCCGTGACAAGACCGGTAACGACCCGGTCATCACGCTGAAGCGCGCGCTTGAGAACGTCAAGCCCACGCTCGAGGTCAAGTCCCGCCGTGTCGGTGGCGCCACCTACCAGGTGCCGATCGAGGTCAAGCCCGGTCGCGCCGCCACCCTCGCACTTCGCTGGGTCGTGGGTTACTCCCGCGCCCGTCGCGAGAAGACCATGACCGAACGCCTCATGAACGAACTGCTCGACGCCTCGAACGGCCTCGGCGCAGCCGTCAAGAAGCGTGAGGACACGCACAAGATGGCTGAATCCAACAAGGCCTTCGCGCACTACCGCTGGTAGTCGCACCCACCTCGAGACCGAGAGAAGACTGAGCCACAATGGCCACCACTTCGCTTGACCTGGCCAAGGTCCGCAACATCGGGATCATGGCCCACATCGACGCGGGGAAGACGACCACCACCGAGCGCATCCTTTTTTACACCGGTGTGAGCTACAAGATCGGTGAAGTCCACGACGGCGCTGCCACGATGGACTGGATGGAGCAGGAGCAGGAACGCGGCATCACGATCACGTCCGCCGCGACCACCTGTCACTGGCCGCTCGAGGACGTCGACCACACCATCAACATCATCGACACCCCGGGACACGTGGACTTCACCGTCGAGGTGGAGCGTTCGCTCCGCGTCCTCGACGGCGCCGTCACCGTCTTCGACGGTGTCGCCGGTGTGGAGCCGCAGTCCGAGACGGTATGGCGTCAGGCCGACCGTTACGGCGTTCCGCGTATCTGCTTCATCAACAAGCTCGACCGGACCGGCGCCGAGTTCCACCGCTGCGTCGACATGATCGTCGACCGCCTCGGTGCGGTGCCCCTGGTCATGCAGCTGCCGATCGGTGCCGAGGGTGACTTCAAGGGCGTCGTCGACCTCGTGACGATGAAGGCCCTCGTGTGGTCCGAAGAGGCCACCAAGGGCGAGATGTACGACACCGTCGACATCCCGGCCACCCACACCGAGGCGGCCGACGAGTGGCGCGGCAAGCTCATCGAAGCCGTCGCTGAGCACGACGACGAGGTCATGGAGCTGTACCTGGAGGGCCAGGAGCCTTCCCAGGAGCTGCTCTACGCCGCGATCCGTCGTATCACCTTGGCTTCCAAGGGCGCCGCGGACTCGGTCACCGTCACCCCCGTCTTCTGCGGTACGGCGTTCAAGAACAAGGGCGTCCAGCCCCTGCTCGACGCGGTCGTGCGCTACCTGCCTTCCCCCCTCGACGTCGACGCCATCGAAGGCCACGACGTCAAGGACCCGGAGAAGGTCATCAAGCGCCGCCCGTCGGACGACGAGCCGTTTGCCGGTCTCGCGTTCAAGATCGCGAGCGACCCGCACCTGGGCAAGCTCACCTTCGTCCGGATTTATTCGGGCCGCCTGGAGGCCGGCACCGCGGTGCTGAACTCCGTGAAGGGCAAGAAGGAGCGCATCGGCAAGATCTACCGTATGCACGCGAACAAGCGTGAGGAGATCGAGTCGGTGGGCGCCGGCGACATCGTCGCCGTCATGGGCCTCAAGCAGACCACCACCGGTGAGACGCTGAGCGACGACAAGCACCCGGTGATCCTGGAGTCCATGGACTTCCCGGCGCCGGTGATCCAGGTCGCGATCGAGCCCAAGTCCAAGGGTGACCAGGAGCGTCTGGGTGTCGCCATCCAGCGCCTCGCGGAGGAGGACCCCTCCTTCCAGGTTCACTCGGACGAGGAGACCGGCCAGACCATCATCGGTGGGATGGGCGAGCTTCACCTCGAGGTCCTCGTCGACCGCATGAAGCGCGAGTTCCGCGTGGAGGCGAACGTCGGTAAGCCGCAGGTCGCTTACCGTGAGACGATCCGTAAGACCGTCGATCGTGTGGACTACACCCACAAGAAGCAGACCGGTGGTACGGGTCAGTTCGCCAAGGTGCAGATCTCGATCGAGCCCCTCGTCGACTCCGACGTGCCGTACGAGTTCGTCAACAAGGTCACCGGTGGCCGCATCCCCCGTGAGTACATCCCCTCGGTGGACGCGGGTGCCCAGGAAGCCATGCAGTTCGGCATCCTGGCCGGCTACGAGATGGTGGGCGTCCGCGTCACCCTTCTCGACGGTGGTTACCACGAGGTCGACTCCTCGGAGCTCGCCTTCAAGATCGCCGGTTCGCAGGCGTTCAAGGAGGGTGCTCGCAAGGCGTCCCCCGTACTCCTGGAGCCGATGATGGCCGTCGAGGTCACCACGCCCGAGGACTACATGGGCGATGTGATCGGCGACCTGAACTCCCGCCGTGGCCAGATCCAGGCCATGGAGGAGCGCAGCGGCGCCCGCGTCGTGAAGGGCCTCGTGCCCCTCTCGGAGATGTTCGGCTACGTCGGAGACCTCCGCAGCAAGACCTCGGGTCGCGCAAGCTACTCGATGCAGTTCGACTCCTACGCCGAGGTTCCCAGGAACGTCGCCGAGGAGATCATCGCGAAGGCCAAGGGCGAGTAACTCTCCCGAGTTCACGCTTTAGCCTTGTCTCCGGCAAGCCCTGGAGCACTCCGGCCGTCACCACACGGTCCGGGTGCTCCGGGCCCCGGCATTCCAGCAAAGATCACCTGGCGCCGATGAGTAAGGCGTACAGAACCACTCCAGGAGGACCCCAGTGGCGAAGGCGAAGTTCGAGCGGACCAAGCCGCACGTCAACATCGGCACCATCGGTCACATCGACCACGGTAAGACGACCCTCACGGCCGCCATTACCAAGGTGCTGCACGACGCGTTTCCGGACCTGAACGAGGCCTCGGCCTTCGACCAGATCGACAAGGCTCCCGAGGAGCGCCAGCGCGGTATCACGATTTCGATCGCGCACGTCGAGTACCAGACGGAGTCGCGTCACTACGCGCACGTCGACTGCCCCGGTCACGCGGACTACATCAAGAACATGATCACGGGTGCGGCGCAGATGGACGGCGCCATCCTCGTGGTCGCGGCCACCGACGGCCCGATGCCGCAGACCAAGGAGCACGTGCTCCTGGCCCGCCAGGTCGGCGTGCCGTACATCGTCGTCGCGCTGAACAAGGCCGACATGGTGGACGACGAAGAGATCATGGAGCTCGTCGAGCTCGAGGTCCGTGAGCTCCTCTCCGAGTACGACTTCCCGGGCGACGACCTCCCGGTCGTGCGCGTCTCGGCGCTGAAGGCTCTTGAGGGCGACAAGGAGTGGGGCCAGTCGGTCCTGAACCTGATGGCCGCCGTCGACGAGTCGATCCCGCAGCCCGAGCGTGACGTCGAGAAGCCGTTCCTCATGCCGATCGAGGACGTCTTCACGATCACCGGTCGTGGCACGGTCGTCACCGGCCGTATCGAGCGTGGTGTCCTCAAGGTCAACGAGACCGTCGACATCGTCGGTATCAAGACCGAGAAGACCACCACCACGGTCACCGGCATCGAGATGTTCCGCAAGCTGCTCGACGAGGGCCAGGCGGGCGAGAACGTCGGTCTGCTCCTCCGTGGCATCAAGCGCGAGGACGTCGAGCGCGGCCAGGTCATCATCAAGCCCGGTTCGGTCACGCCGCACACCGAGTTCGAGGCCCAGGCCTACATCCTGTCGAAGGACGAGGGTGGCCGTCACACCCCCTTCTTCAACAACTACCGCCCGCAGTTCTACTTCCGTACGACGGACGTGACCGGTGTGGTGACCCTTCCCGAGGGCACCGAGATGATCATGCCGGGTGACAACACCCTCATGACCGTCAACCTGATCCAGCCCGTCGCGATGGAAGAGGGCCTGAAGTTCGCCATCCGCGAGGGTGGCCGGACCGTGGGCGCCGGCCAGGTCACCAAGATCAACGTCTAGTCTTCACGACTGGTTGTTGGATCTGACCTGGTTGTCCTTCACAGGGCAGACAGAGCAGTGAGCAGGGGCCCCGCGCCGATCCGAAGGGATGGGTACGGGGCCCCTGTGCTGTGTCCGGAGTACGGTACGGCCGGTCAGCCCGCCGGGATCGTGTCGAGGAGCCGGCCCCACTCGGGGTACGTGGCGACCTTCTTGAGGTGCATCGCCGCGACCTTCTCGCCCATCTCGGGGTCCGGGTCGTCCGACAGCCGGACCGCCGAGAGCTTCGCGAGGTGAGGGATGATCACCGAGTCGCCGGCGAGGTGGACCGGGTCGTACATGTAGCGCTCCAGCGCCGCCAGGTCCTCGACCCCCGCGCAGTAGGTGTGCGTGAAGCCCTCGTCCGGCAGGCCAAGATCCTGGCCGACGGCCGAGAACGCGACCGACTCGACCGTGGACGTACGGCGCATGGCGGCCAGGACCTCGGCCTTCGCCTCGTCGGTCGTGCCGTCCTTGAAGCTGAACCGCAGGATGTTGACGATCACGGAAGGTGCCTCCTCGGGTGGGATGCGGACTGCGCGAATTGAACTCGCTGGTTCAATTTAGTGATCTGATGAGTTCACACGCAAGAGGCGCCGGTAGGGTGCGCGGGTGACCGGAACAGCGTCCCCGGCGGGGCGGGCCGCCCCGCGCGGGCGTATCGACAAGCGGCAGGCGATCCTCGACGCGGCCTTCACCGTCTTCGCCCGCAGGGGGTACGCGGAGGCCTGCGTCCAGGAGATCGCCGAGGTGGCCGGCGTCGCCAAGCCGACGGTCTACAACCACCTCAGCGACAAGGAGAACCTGTTCCGGCACGCGATGGCGGCGGCCGCGGACATCGTGATGGCGGAGAACCTTGCCGTGGCGGAGCGGCTGCGCGACCCGGGCGGCGATCTGGACGCGGTGCTGGGGGATGTCGCGTACGGGCTGGTCCAGGTGTGCTGCGGGGAGCGGTCGCGGGCGCTGCGGTGGCTGACGTACGCGCAGGTCGCGCGCTTTCCGGACCTCATCGAGGTGGTCCAGGGGCGGACGTCGGTCCGGCTGGCGGAGGCGCTGGCGGACCGGCTGGCCCGGCTGTCCCTGGCGGGGCGGCTGCGCCCGTGTGATCCGGCGCTGGCGGCGGAACAGTTCCTGGCACTCCTCACCGGCCCGATGGAGGCCCGCTCCGGGCTGGGCACGCACGACATCCCGGCCGAGGAGGCGCGGGGGGTGGCGAGGGCGGCGGTGGATACGTTTTTGCGGGCTTACGGGGTGGGTGGGGCGGGGGTGTAGGGCCTGGGGCGTCGGTGGTCGGGGGTCGGCGGTCGGCGGGCGTCGGTGGTCGGCGGGCGGGCGTTGTCGTCGGGCGTCGGTGGTCGGGGGTCGGTGGTCGGCGGGCGTCGTCGGCCGTCATCGGCGGTCGTCGGCCGCGACTGGTCGTGATCATGGGAGGGTGGGCGCGGACGGACGAGGCGTGGGGCCATGGGTGGTTCCGGTGGGGAGGTGGTCGCGGGTGTCGACCGATGGCGACGGGCGTTCGGCCGTGGGGACGGGTGCTGGTAGGGGTCCGGGTACGGGTGCGGCGGGGGTGGGAGCCGGGGGTACGGGGGCGGCGGGGGCGTCTCCGGGCGCCGGCGGTCGCCCCGTCTCCGAGGCGCTCCACCTCATCCGGCGCCGGCTCGACGCGCTGCCTCCGGGCCGGGGGAACGGCTACTGGCTGCCTGCCCGCACCGACCGCCCCCGCCGCGCCTACATCGCCGCCAACTCCCCCCTCCTGCGCGCCGCGGCCGAGCACGCCGGGCTGCCGCCCGCGTTGCTGGCCGGGATCGCCTGGCAGGAGGTCCAGGGACTACCACGCGCCGTGGACGACATCGCGTACGCCGTCCGCCGCGTCCTCCGGTACGTCGCGCCCGGCCCCCTCGCCCGGCGTGTCCGCGACGCCGACAAGACCTCGATGGGACCGCTCGCCGTCCAGGTGCGCCGAGCGGCGGAGGTGCTGGGGTACGACCCCGGCGCGCTGGGCGGCCGGCAGCGGCGGGTGGTCGTGCGGGCGGTGAGGGAGCCGCGGCAGAACGTCTTCATCGCGGCGGCCTACCTGGCCATGCTGAGGACGGAGTGCGACTTCGCCGCCGTACCGGCTGAGCGGTTGACCCCCGACCAGCTCCAGGAACTCGCCGCACGCTACAACGGCGGCCCGCACTACCGGGTCCCGGCCGCGCAACGGTACGGGAGGGCGTTCGCGCGGGATTTGGCTGCGGCGCGTGCGGCGCTGGGGTGAGGGGGGGTAGTGGTGCGGAGGGTTGGTTGGGTGCGGGTTCGGGCCGAGGGGTAGCCGGGGGCACCCGGTCTTGTATTGGTCGGCGTGGGGCCGCCCCTTGGTGTTGATTGTCGCGGGTCCGGTCCGGGCGTCAAGGGCGCTCCTGCGTCG
>NZ_JBIURL010000010.1:0-316761 GCF_044740805.1 Streptomyces sp. NPDC088261 | reverse complement strand
CAGCCGCCGAACCAGCCCGCCACCGCCCCATTCAAGTGGTGCGCAAACCCACGCCGAGAGCCGCAGCCCGCGACGAAACCCCGGGAACAGACAAGCCCCTCGGGGGACCTTTCCCCGGGCCGCCCCCCTCTGCCTGCACTTGCGGGGCCGGGCCGGGGGTCAAGGGTGAAGCGCAGCGCAATCGGCGTAGCCGACGCGACGCAGGAGCGCCCTTGACGCCCGGACCGGACCCGCGACAATCAACACCAAGGGGCGGCCCCACGCCGACCAATACAAGACCGGGTGCCCCCGACTACCCCTCGGTCTGAACCCGCACTACCTGTCCGACCCCAACCCACCCCGAGTCGGTCCGTCGAGATCGGCCACTCACCGACCATGATCTCCTCGCCGTAGACGAAGTCCTTGCGGGTGACGTAGCGAGGGCCGTCCGGGGTCGGGTGGATGTCGGACAGCACCGCGCCGGTGCCCGTGCGCGGGTCGAAGATCACGTACATGGGGATTCCCGGCAGCGGGTAGTCCCGCACCTTGCCGACTTAGTCGTTGTCCGGGTTGGAGCGGGAGACGATCTCCACTGCGGCGAGAAGGCTCCGGGGGTCGAACGATCCCTCCACCTCCATGCCCTTCTCTGACGCGTGGCGTCGGGCGAAGGACTCCTCGTCCCAGTGCCTCGCGTCCTCCGGGTGGGAGAGTCGCGGCGTGAGGTCCAGCTCCGCCCAGACCGTTTTGCAGGGCGGGGGGCCCGTGATCGCTCCCCAGCGGGTGGACAGGGCGTTCACCAGGACCAGACCCCTGCCCCATTCCTCGTCCAGGGCCGCGTTGCGGGGGGTGGTGGGGAGGCGTTCCGGGCGGGTGTCCGTCACTTCGATACGGAGCGTGCCCGGGGCCGGCAGCGTCAGGACGATGCGGAAGTCCCTGCCCGGCGCGCGGCCGTGCGTCGCGGCGTTCGACGCCAGTTCCGCGATGACCTGGGCGGCGGCCTCGTGGGGGAGGCCCCAGGAGCGGATCTGCTCCGTGGCCAGCAGTCGTGCCAGCCGGGCGCCTCTGCGGGTCGAGGAGAGCTGGACGCTGAACTGATGGGTCAGGTTGCTGTTTTTGAGGTTCACGTCACACAGCGTGGTCGGGTGTGCGTAGGCTGAACAGTCACGATGACTGTACGGACGGTGACTGTCCCGTAGTTGTACGGATCTGTCCTCGTCGTCCTACGTGACCTGGTGGAGGTGCGGATCCTTGTACGCGAACGACGGGGCGGACGAGCCCGACTGGGAGCCCGATCTTGAAGACGACTCCAGCGCCGTGATCGAGGCGGTCGGCCGCCAGATCAAGCTATGGCGTACGGGCGTGGGGATGAGCCGCGCGGAGTTCGGCGCGGCGATCGGATACGGCGAGGCGCAGGTCTACAAGGTCGAGTCGGGGCAGCGGATCCCCAAGCCGGAGTTCCTGGACCGGGCGGATGACGTGCTGCGTGCCGAGGGCAAGATCGCCGCGATGAAGGAGGACGTGGCGGAGGCTCGGTATCCGAAGAAGGTTCGGGACCTGGCGAGGTTGGAGAACGAGACCGTTGAGCTGGGTGCCTACGGCAACCACAACATCCACGGCCTCTTGCAGACCGAGGAGTACGCGCGAGCACTGTTCGACGTACGACGGCCCGCGCTGTCCCCGGACGACCTGGACCGGTATGTGTCCGCGCGGCTCGCGCGACAGTCGATCTTCGCGCGCTCGCCGCTGGTTACGCTCACCTTCGTGCTGGAAGAAGTTACTCTGCTCCGGCCCATCGGTGGCAAAGCCGTTTTGCGGCGGCAGCTGGAACACCTGCTGGAGATGGGCCGGTTGCGGCACGTCGAGATTCAGGTGATGCCAACAGACCGTGAGGACCACGCCGGGATGGGCGGGCAACTTCAGTTGCTCAAGTTGAGGGACGGTTCTGCGGTGGGGTACTCCGAAGCTCAGCTCACCAGTCGCGTGGTTGTTGCCCCGAAAGAGGTGCACGTACTGGAGCTTCGGTATGGGATTATCCGATCCCAGGCTCTCAGCCCCCGGGGGTCGCTGAGCTTCATCGAGAAGGTGCTGGGAGAGACATGAACTGGATCAAGAGCAGCTACAGCACCAACGACGGCCCCGAGTGCGTCGAAGTCGCGTGGATCAAGAGCAGCTACAGCGGCAGCGACAACAACGACTGCGTCGAGGTCGCCGCCACCCCCGCCACCGTCCTCGTGCGGGACTCCAAGAACCCCGACGGGCCCCGGCTGGGCCTTGCTCCCGGGGCCTGGGTGGACTTCCTCGCGTACACCGCGCGCTAGGCGCGACCCGGGGGAGGGTTCGGGCGTCAGCCCGTGGGGTACCCTTTCCGGCCGCGATTGGCCAGGGTCGCGGGGCCTGTGGCACACTGTTCAGGTTGCTCGGTTGAGCGTCAATGCTGCGCGCCTCCCGCCGGGAGGACCGGAAGCGAGTCCCACAGTACTCGTCGTGCCAACTGCCTTTCGGGGCAGCGCTGGTGCGGACGTACGGGAATCTTCCGGGAAGTGTCAGTGGGACGCCTGCCAGGCGCCCGGTAGGTGTTGTGCCTCCGGCTCGCGGTCCTGGGCCCGCGCCCCCTTGGTTGGGATCTCCCTTTCGGGAGATTTTCGTAGAGGGGATGCGACACGCCCGACCGCGTGGGTCGGAGCAGGACGCTAACCCCCCGGGTTCCAGAGCGTGACGAGAGACAGGACTACTAGCAGCCATGGCGGGACAGAAGATCCGCATCCGGCTCAAGGCCTACGACCACGAGGTCATCGATTCCTCGGCGAAGAAGATCGTCGAGACGGTGACGCGTACTGGTGCGTCGGTCGCGGGCCCGGTGCCGCTGCCCACAGAGAAGAACGTGTACTGCGTCATCAAGTCGCCGCACAAGTACAAGGATTCTCGCGAGCACTTCGAGATGCGCACGCACAAGCGCCTGATCGACATTCTCGACCCGACGCCCAAGACCGTTGACTCGTTGATGCGCCTGGACCTTCCGGCCGGCGTTGACATCGAGATCAAGCTCTGAGAGGCGCGGAAGAATGGCAAAGCAGATCAAGGGTGTCCTGGGCGAGAAGCTCGGCATGACCCAGGTCTGGGACGAGAACAACCGTGTCGTCCCGGTGACCGTGGTCAAGGCCGGACCCTGCGTCGTTACCCAGGTCCGTACGAATGACTCCGACGGCTACGAGTCGGTCCAGATCGCCTTCGGCGAGATCGACCCGCGCAAGGTGAACAAGCCCCTCAAGGGCCACTTCGCCAAGGCCGACGTGACCCCGCGCCGCCACCTGGTGGAGCTCCGCACCTCCGACGCCGGCGAGTACACGCTCGGCCAGGAGGTCACCGCCTCCGTCTTCGAGTCCGGCGTCAAGGTCGACGTCACGGGCAAGAGCAAGGGCAAGGGCTTCGCCGGTGTCATGAAGCGTCACAACTTCAAGGGCCTCGGCGCCGGTCACGGCGTCCAGCGCAAGCACCGCTCGCCCGGCTCCATCGGTGGCTGCGCCACCCCCGGCCGTGTGTTCAAGGGCATGCGGATGGCCGGTCGCATGGGCAACGAGCGGGTCACCACACAGAACCTGACCGTCTATGCCGTTGACGCGGAGAAGGGCCTGCTCCTGATCAAGGGCGCGGTCCCCGGTCCGAACGGCGGCCTCGTCCTGGTCCGTACCGCGGCCAAGGGGGCCTGAGGTAACGATGAGCACTGTTGACATCCTTTCGCCGGCAGGTGACAAGGCCGGGACCGTCGAACTCCCCGCGGAGATCTTCGACGCCAAGGTCAGCATTCCGCTGATCCACCAGGTCGTAGTCGCCCAGCTGGCCGCTGCCCGCCAGGGCACGCACAAGACCAAGACACGCGGCGAGGTCCGTGGTGGTGGGCGCAAGCCGTACCGCCAGAAGGGCACCGGCCGCGCCCGTCAGGGCTCGACCCGCGCTCCGCAGTTCGTCGGCGGTGGCGTCGTCCACGGCCCGCAGCCGCGCGACTACTCGCAGCGGACGCCCAAGAAGATGAAGGCAGCCGCCCTGCGCGCCGCCCTCACCGACCGGGCGCGCCACTCGCGTATCCACGTCGTCTCCGGCCTGGTCGAGGACGCGATCTCCACCAAGGCCGCGAAGACCCTGCTGGGCAAGATCAGCGAGCGCAAGAACCTGCTCCTGGTCGCCGAGCGGAGCGACGAGGCCGCGTGGCTGTCCGCGCGCAACCTGCCCCAGGTACACATCCTGGCGCCGGGCCAGCTGAACACGTACGACGTGATCGTCTCCGACGACGTGGTCTTCACCAAGGCCGCCTTCGAGTCCTTCGTGTCTGGCCCTTCCAAGGCCGATGACAACGAGAACGAGGGGGCCGAAGCCTGATGGCCGAGATCACCAGCAAGACGTTCCACGACCACCGCGACATTCTTGTGAAGCCCGTGGTGTCGGAGAAGAGCTACGCGCTCCTCGACGAGAACAAGTACACGTTCATCGTGGCGCCCACCGCCAACAAGACCCAGATCAAGCAGGCCGTGGAAGCGGTCTTCTCGGTCAAGGTCGCCGGGGTCAACACGATCAACCGGCAGGGCAAGCGCAAGCGCACCCGCACCGGTTTCGGCAAGCGCGCGAACACGAAGCGCGCCATCGTGACCCTCGCTGAGGGCGACCGTATCGACATCTTCGGCGGCCCGGCCTCCTGAAACAGGGAGTCGAGTCGTCCGGAATCGGACGAGGACTGAGAAATGGGTATCCGCAAGTACAAGCCGACGACCCCGGGCCGTCGTGGCTCCAGCGTCGCCGACTTTGTCGAGATCACGCGGTCCACGCCGGAGAAGTCGCTGGTCCGCCCGCTGCACAGCAAGGGCGGCCGTAACAACGCCGGTCGTGTGACCGTTCGCCACCAGGGTGGTGGCCACAAGCGCGCCTACCGCGTGATCGACTTCCGTCGTCACGACAAGGACGGCGTGCCTGCCAAGGTCGCGCACATCGAGTACGACCCCAACCGCACCGCGCGCATCGCGCTGCTGCACTACGCGGACGGCGAGAAGCGCTACATCATCGCGCCGGCCAAGCTCAGCCAGGGTGACCGGGTCGAGAACGGCCCCGGGGCCGACATCAAGCCCGGCAACAACCTGCCGCTGCGCCACATCCCGGTCGGTACGACGATCCACGCGATCGAACTCCGTCCCGGTGGCGGCGCGAAGATCTCCCGCTCCGCGGGTGCTTCGGTGCAGCTGCTGGCGAAGGAGGGCACGATGGCCACCCTTCGCATGCCGTCCGGTGAAGTCCGCATGGTCGACGTCCGCTGCCGCGCCACGATCGGTGAGGTCGGCAACGCCGAGCAGTCGAACATCAACTGGGGCAAGGCCGGCCGTATGCGCTGGAAGGGCGTCCGCCCGACCGTCCGCGGTGTCGCGATGAACCCGGTCGACCACCCGCACGGTGGTGGTGAGGGCAAGACCTCCGGTGGACGTCACCCGGTCAGCCCGTGGGGTCAGAAGGAGGGTCGTACTCGCTCGCCGAAGAAGGCAAGCAGCAAGTACATCGTCCGCCGCCGCAAGTCGAACAAGAAGCGCTAGGAGCGGGTTTAGATGCCGCGCAGTCTCAAGAAGGGGCCCTTCGTCGACGACCACCTGATCAAGAAGGTGGACGTCCAGAACGAAGCAGGCACCAAGAACGTCATCAAGACCTGGTCCCGGCGCTCAATGATCATCCCGGCCATGCTGGGCCACACGATCGCGGTGCACAACGGCAAGATCCACGTCCCGGTGTTCGTCACCGAGTCGATGGTCGGCCACAAGCTCGGCGAGTTCTCGCCGACTCGCACCTTCCGCGGCCACGTCAAGGACGACCGGAAGTCGAAGCGCCGCTGACGCGGGGTGTAACCGACTATGACTTACACCGAAGGGACAACCATGGAAGCCAGGGCCCAGGCGCGGTACATCCGCGTCACGCCCATGAAGGCCCGCCGAGTGGTGGACCTCATCCGTGGCATGGATGCCACGGAGGCTCAGGCGGTCCTGCGTTTCGCCGCGCAGGCCGCGAGCGTGCCGGTCGGCAAGGTGCTCGACAGCGCCATTGCCAACGCCGCGCACAACTACGACCACCCGGACGCCTCTTCGCTGGTCATCAGCGAGGCGTATGTGGATGAGGGTCCGACCCTGAAGCGGTTCCGGCCGCGTGCCCAGGGCCGTGCCTACCGGATCCGCAAGCGGACCAGCCACATCACCGTGGTCGTCAGCAGCAAGGAAGGAACCCGGTAATGGGCCAGAAGGTTAACCCGCATGGGTTCCGGCTCGGCATCACCACGGACTTCAAGTCCCGGTGGTACGCCGACAAGCTGTACAAGGACTACGTCAAGGAAGACGTCGCCATTCGTCGCATGATGACGAAGGGCATGGAGCGGGCCGGCATCTCGAAGGTCGAGATCGAGCGCACCCGCGACCGCGTCCGCGTCGACATCCACACCGCGCGTCCGGGCATCGTCATCGGCCGCCGCGGCGCCGAGGCCGACCGTATCCGCGGCGAGCTGGAGAAGCTGACCGGCAAGCAGGTCCAGCTGAACATCCTCGAGGTCAAGAACCCCGAGGTGGACGCTCAGCTGGTGGCCCAGGCCGTCGCCGAGCAGCTGTCCTCGCGTGTCTCCTTCCGTCGCGCCATGCGCAAGAGCATGCAGTCGACGATGAAGGCCGGCGCCAAGGGCATCAAGATCCAGTGCGGTGGCCGTCTCGGCGGCGCCGAGATGTCCCGCTCGGAGTTCTACCGCGAGGGCCGTGTGCCCCTGCACACCCTCCGTGCGAACGTCGACTACGGCTTCTTCGAGGCCAAGACGACCTTCGGCCGCATCGGCGTGAAGGTCTGGATCTACAAGGGCGACGTCAAGAACATCGCCGAGGTGCGTGCCGAGAACGCCGCGGCCCGCGCGGGCAACCGCCCGGCCCGTGGTGGCGGCAACGACCGTCCCGCCGGCCGCGGTGGCGCCGGTGGCGGCCGTGGTGGCGAGCGCGGCGGCCGCGGTGGCCGCAAGCCGCAGCAGGCTCCCGGCGCGGAGGCCCCCAAGGCCGACGCGACCGCTGCTCCGGCCGCGGAGGCGACGCCCTCTTCTACCGGCGGAACGGAGGCCTGACCGACATGCTGATCCCCCGTAGGGTCAAGCACCGCAAGCAGCACCACCCGAAGCGCAGCGGTATGTCCAAGGGTGGCACGCAGGTTGCGTTCGGCGAGTACGGCATCCAGGCGCTGACCCCGGCATACGTGACGAACCGTCAGATCGAGGCCGCTCGTATCGCGATGACCCGCCACATCAAGCGTGGCGGCAAGGTCTGGATCAACATCTACCCGGACCGTCCGCTCACCAAGAAGCCCGCCGAGACCCGCATGGGTTCCGGTAAGGGTTCCCCCGAGTGGTGGATCGCGAACGTCAAGCCCGGTCGGGTGATGTTCGAGCTGTCCTACCCGAACGAGAAGATTGCGCGTGAGGCGCTTACCCGCGCAGCTCACAAGCTTCCGATGAAGTGCCGGATCGTTCGGCGCGAGGCAGGTGAGTCGTGATGGCGGCCGTTACCAAGGCGTCCGAGCTGCGCGAACTGGGCGACGAGGAGCTTGTCAACAAGCTTCGCGAAGCCAAGGAAGAGCTGTTCAATCTCCGCTTCCAGGCGGCGACGGGCCAGCTCGAGAACCACGGTCGGCTCAAGGCCGTCCGCAAGGACATCGCGCGGATCTACACCCTGATGCGTGAGCGCGAGCTGGGCATCGAGACGGTGGAGAGCGCCTGATGACTGAGAACAACGTGACCGAGAACACCCCGAGCACCGAGCGCGGATTCCGCAAGACCCGTGAGGGTCTGGTCGTCAGCGACAAGATGGACAAGACCGTCGTCGTCGCCGTCGAGGACCGCGTGAAGCACGCTCTGTACGGCAAGGTCATCCGCCGTACGAACAAGCTCAAGGCCCACGACGAGCAGAACGCCGCCGGCATCGGCGACCGCGTCCTCCTGATGGAGACCCGGCCGCTGTCCGCCACGAAGCGGTGGCGCATCATCGAGATCCTCGAGAAGGCCAAGTAATCCCTTCGAAGGCACACCTTCGAAGTAGTTCCGCCAGGCTCCGGGGGGCCGGAGAGATCCGCCCCCCGGGGAACCGGCAGACGATCAGGAGATACACGTGATCCAGCAGGAGTCGCGACTTCGTGTCGCCGACAACACGGGTGCGAAGGAAATTCTCACCATCCGTGTTCTCGGTGGCTCGGGCCGCCGCTACGCGGGCATCGGCGACGTCATCGTCGCCACCGTCAAGGACGCGATCCCCGGTGCGAACGTCAAGAAGGGTGACGTCGTCAAGGCGGTCATCGTTCGCACGGTCAAGGAGCGCCGCCGTCCGGACGGCTCGTACATCCGCTTCGACGAGAACGCCGCCGTCATCCTGAAGAACGACGGCGACCCTCGTGGCACCCGTATCTTCGGCCCGGTGGGCCGTGAGCTGCGCGAGAAGAAGTTCATGAAGATCATCTCGCTCGCGCCGGAGGTGCTGTAAGCATGAAGATCAAGAAGGGCGACCTGGTCCAGGTCATCACCGGTAAGGACAAGGGCAAGCAGGGGAAGGTCATTCAGGCCATCCCCACGCAGAACCGCGTCCTCGTCGAGGGTGTCAACCGGGTCAAGAAGCACACCAAGGCCGGTCAGACGGCTCGCGGTTCGCAGACCGGCGGCATCGTCACCACCGAAGCCCCCGTCCATGTCAGCAACGTTCAGCTGGTCGTGGAGAAGGACGGCAAGAAGGTCGTCACCCGCGTCGGCTACCGCTTTGACGACGAGGGCAAGAAGATCCGCGTTGCCAAGCGGACCGGTGAGGACATCTGATGACGACCACCACTGCACCCCGTCTGAAGCTGCGCTACCGCGAGGAGATCACGGGCAAGCTGCGTGAGGAGTTCTCGTACGAGAACGTCATGCAGATCCCCGGCCTCGTCAAGATCGTGGTCAACATGGGTGTGGGCGACGCCGCCCGCGACTCCAAGCTGATCGAGGGCGCCATCCGCGACCTCACCACGATCACGGGCCAGAAGCCGGCCGTCACCAAGGCCCGGAAGTCCATCGCGCAGTTCAAGCTGCGCGAGGGCCAGCCGATCGGCTGCCACGTCACCCTCCGCGGTGACCGCATGTGGGAGTTCCTGGACCGTACGCTGTCGCTCGCGCTGCCGCGTATCCGTGACTTCCGCGGTCTGTCGCCGAAGCAGTTCGACGGCCGTGGCAACTACACCTTCGGTCTCACGGAGCAGGTCATGTTCCACGAGATCGACCAGGACAAGATCGACCGGGTCCGGGGCATGGACATCACCGTGGTGACCACGGCGACCAACGACGACGAGGGTCGTGCCCTCCTTCGTCACCTCGGCTTCCCGTTCAAGGAGAACTGACCGTGGCGAAGAAGGCTTTGATCGAAAAGGCCGCCCGCAAGCCCAAGTTCGCGGTGCGCGGTTACACCCGCTGCCAGCGCTGCGGCCGGCCCCACTCCGTCTACCGCAAGTTCGGCCTGTGCCGTGTGTGCCTTCGTGAGATGGCCCACCGCGGCGAGCTGCCGGGCGTCACCAAGAGCTCCTGGTAGTCCTCTTCCGAGGACCGACCTGGAACTCTCGGTAAGTACCTGGTTGGCGGGAGCCCTCCCCCAGATGCCGTAGGCTTGTGGGGTTGGGCGCCCGCCGTCCATAACGACTTACTACGCCGTAGGTCCCCGCACCGCACCCGTCCCGGCTCTGATCGGGGAGAGGGATGGCGCATACAGGAAACCCCGGCGAGAGAGGCCGAAGGCCAATACATGACCATGACTGATCCCATCGCAGACATGCTCACGCGTCTGCGTAACGCGAACTCGGCGTACCACGACGATGTCGTGATGCCGCACAGCAAGATCAAGTCGCACATCGCGGAGATCCTCCAGCAGGAGGGCTTCATCACCGGCTGGAAGGTCGAGGACGCCGAGGTCGGCAAGAACCTCGTCCTGGAGCTGAAGTTCGGCCCGAACCGCGAGCGTTCGATCGCCGGCATCAAGCGCATCTCCAAGCCGGGTCTGCGTGTGTACGCGAAGTCCACCAGTCTGCCGAAGGTTCTCGGCGGCCTGGGCGTGGCGATCATCTCCACGTCCCACGGCCTCCTGACCGGCCAGCAGGCGAGCAAGAAGGGCGTAGGTGGGGAAGTCCTCGCCTACGTCTGGTAGTCGGGAACGGAGAGGAAAGCTCATGTCGCGAATCGGCAAGCTCCCCATCCAGGTTCCCGCCGGTGTGGACGTCACCATCGAAGGCCGCACGGTCAGCGTGAAGGGTCCCAAGGGCACCCTCTCGCACACCGTCGTCGCGCCGATCGAGGTCACCAAGGGCGAGGACGGCACCCTTCAGGTGCTGCGCCCCAACGACGAGCGTCAGAACAAGGCCTTCCACGGCCTGTCCCGCACGCTGGTGGCGAACATGATCACCGGCGTGACCCAGGGTTACGTCAAGGCGCTCGAGATCAGCGGTGTCGGTTACCGAGTCCAGGCGAAGGGCTCCAACCTGGAGTTCGCCCTGGGCTACAGCCACCCGATCCTCATCGAGGCCCCTGAGGGAATCACCTTCAAGGTGGAGACACCGACGAAGTTCTCCGTCGAAGGCATCGACAAGCAGAGGGTCGGCGAGGTCGCCGCCACAATCCGCAAGCTGCGGAAGCCCGACCCCTACAAGGCCAAGGGTGTCCGGTACGCGGGCGAGGTCATCCGCCGCAAGGTCGGAAAGGCTGGTAAGTAGCCATGGCATTCGGTGTGAAGATCGCCAAGGGCAAGGCCTACAAGGCCGCTGCCATCAAGCGCCGTCACATTCGCGTCCGCAAGAAGGTCTCGGGCACGCAGGAGCGCCCCCGCCTCGTTGTGACGCGTTCCAACCGCCACATGGTGGCTCAGGTCGTCGACGACATCGCGGGCCACACGCTCGCCTCGGCGTCGACTCTGGACACGTCGATCCGCGGGACCGACGGCGACAAGAGCGCCCAGGCCAAGCAGGTCGGGGCCCTGGTCGCCGAGCGTGCGAAGGCCGCCGGTATCGAGGCCGTCGTGTTCGACCGTGGTGGCAACCAGTACGCCGGGCGGATTGCCGCTCTGGCTGACGCCGCCCGCGAAGCCGGGCTGAAGTTCTGAGCCCCGGTTCCGGAGCTAGCGGACGTAACAGAGAGAGGTAGATCCAATGGCTGGACCCCAGCGCCGCGGAAGCGGTGCCGGTGGCGGCGAGCGACGGGACCGGAAGGGTCGCGACGGTTCGCCGGCCGAGAAGACCGCGTACGTTGAGCGCGTCGTCGCGATCAACCGCGTTGCCAAGGTTGTGAAGGGTGGTCGTCGCTTCAGCTTCACCGCGCTGGTCGTGGTGGGCGATGGTGACGGTACCGTCGGCGTCGGTTACGGCAAGGCCAAGGAAGTTCCGGCCGCCATCGCCAAGGGCGTCGAAGAGGCCAAGAAGGCCTTCTTCAAGGTTCCGCGTATCCAGGGCACCATCCCGCACCCGATCCAGGGCGAGAAGGCCGCGGGCGTCGTCCTGCTCAAGCCGGCTTCCCCCGGTACCGGCGTGATCGCCGGTGGCCCGGTGCGCGCGGTGCTCGAATGCGCCGGCGTCCACGACATCCTGTCGAAGTCGCTCGGCTCGGACAACGCGATCAACATCGTGCACGCGACCGTGGCGGCCCTCAAGGGCCTCCAGCGTCCCGAGGAGATCGCGGCCCGCCGCGGTCTGCCCCTCGAGGACGTCGCCCCCGCGGCGATGCTGCGTGCGCGTGCTGCGGGAGCGGGTGTCTGATGGCGCGCCTCCAGATCACGCAGACCCGGTCGTTCATCGGAAGTAAGCAGAACCACCGCGACACCCTGCGTTCGCTCGGCCTCAAGCGAGTGAACGACACGGTCGTCAAGGAGGACCGCCCCGAGTTCCGCGGCATGGTGCACACCGTCCGCCACCTCGTGACGGTTGAGGAGGTCGACTGATGGCTGAGAGCAAGCCGCTGAAGGCCCACGACCTGCGTCCCGCCCCGGGAGCCAAGACCGCCAAGACCCGTGTGGGCCGTGGTGAGGCGTCCAAGGGTAAGACCGCTGGTCGTGGTACCAAGGGCACCAAGGCCCGTTACCAGGTTCCGGCACGCTTCGAGGGCGGGCAGATGCCCCTCCACATGCGTCTGCCGAAGCTCAAGGGCTTCAAGAACCCGTTCCGCACCGAGTACCAGGTGGTGAACCTGGACAAGCTCTCCGACCTCTACCCCGAGGGCGGCGAGGTCACGGTGGCCGATCTGGTCACCAAGGGCGCGGTCCGCAAGAACAGTCTCGTCAAGGTCCTGGGCCAGGGCGAGATCTCCGTGGCGCTGACGGTTTCGGTGAACGCCGTTTCCGGCTCCGCCAAGGAGAAGATCGCCGCTGCCGGCGGCTCCGTCACCGAGCTCGTCTGAGACGACCCGATGACCTGAACACCCAACCGGGGGTGCCTCTCAAAAGGGGCATCCCCGGTTGGTCGTTCCATGGTGGGCACAGTCGCCGGTAAGGTGGCGTGCATTATTGCTGTATTGAGGCCGGGAGCCCGCTTCCGGTCCACCGCCGCGCGATGTGTCCTCACGGGCACTTCACGCGGTGTCCGCTCGTTGACCCGCAGGACCCGCTCGTCCCTTATCCGTCGATCCTCAATACCGTCACCTCTGACGCAGTAGCGCGGGGGTCGCAGGAGGCACCGTGCTCACCGCGTTCGCCCGGGCGTTCAAGACGCCCGACCTGCGCAAGAAGCTGCTCTTCACACTCGCCATCATCGTGCTGTACCGGCTCGGGGCGCACATCCCCGTCCCCGGGGTCAGCTACGAGAATGTCCAGACATGTATCGACGCGGCTCAAAAGGGCAACAACAGCCTCTTCGGGCTCGTGAACATGTTCAGCGGCGGCGCGTTGTTGCAGATCACGATCTTCGCGCTCGGCATCATGCCGTACATCACGGCGAGCATCATCCTTCAGCTGCTGACCGTGGTCATCCCACGGCTGGAAGCCCTCAAGAAGGAAGGCTCGTCCGGCCAGTCGAAGATCACGCAGTACACCCGGTACCTGACCGTCGCCCTCGCCGTCCTCCAGGGCACCGGCCTGGTCGCCACGGCCCGCAGCGGCGCGCTCTTCAGCGGCTGCCCGGTGGCCGGGCAGATCGTCCCCGACCAGTCGATCTTCGTCACCGTCACGATGGTGATCACGATGACCGCCGGTACCGCCGCCGTCATGTGGCTCGGTGAGCTCATCACCGACAAGGGCATCGGCAACGGCATGTCCATCCTGATGTTCATCTCGATCGCGGCCGGCTTCCCGGGCGCCCTCTGGGCCATCAAGCAGAGCGGCACGCTCGCCAAGGGCTGGATCGAGTTCGGTACGGTCATCCTGATCGGCTTCGTCATGGTGGGCCTGGTCGTCTTCGTCGAGCAGGCGCAGCGCCGGATCCCCGTCCAGTACGCGAAGCGCATGATCGGCCGGAGGTCGTACGGCGGTACGTCGACGTACATCCCGCTCAAGGTGAACCAGGCGGGTGTGATCCCCGTCATCTTCGCCTCGTCGCTGCTCTACATCCCCGCTCTGATCGCCCAGTTCTCCAGCTCGCAGTCCGGCTGGAAGACCTGGATCGAGGCGCACTTCGTCAAGGGTGACCATCCGTACTACATCGCGACCTACTTCTTGCTCATCGTGTTCTTCGCGTTCTTCTACGTGGCGATCTCCTTCAACCCCGAAGAAGTAGCGGACAACATGAAGAAGTATGGTGGCTTCATCCCGGGTATCCGGGCTGGTCGCCCTACCGCCGAGTACCTGAGCTACGTGCTCAACAGGATCACTTGGCCGGGCTCGCTGTACCTGGGTCTGATTGCTCTTGTCCCGACGATGGCGTTGGCAGGCTTCGGCGGTGCGAACCAGAACTTCCCGTTCGGCGGGACAAGCATCCTGATCATCGTGGGTGTGGGTCTGGAAACCGTGAAGCAGATCGAGAGCCAGCTTCAGCAGCGCAATTACGAAGGGTTCCTCCGCTGATGCGAATCGTCCTCGTCGGGCCGCCCGGTGCCGGCAAGGGTACGCAGGCCGCGTTCCTCGCCAAGAACCTGTCGATCCCACACATTTCCACGGGCGACCTTTTCCGCGCCAACATCAGCCAGGGCACAGAGCTCGGCAAACAGGCGAAGTCCTTCATGGACGCGGGAAACCTGGTACCCGACGAGGTCACGATCGCGATGGCACGAGACCGGATGAGCCGCCCGGACGCCGAGAAGGGCTTCCTGCTCGACGGCTTTCCCCGGAACGTGTCGCAGGCGGAAGCGCTGGACAAGGCCCTCGCGGCGGACGGCGTGAAGCTGGACGCGGTGCTGGACCTGGAGATCCCCGAGGACGAGGTCGTACGGCGCATCGCGGGGCGGCGCATCTGCCGCAACAACAGCGCCCACGTTTTCCACGTCGCGAACCAGCGTCCGAAGACGGAGGGTGTCTGTGACCTCTGCGGCGGCGAGCTGTACCAGCGCGACGACGACTCCGAGGAGACGGTGCGCAGACGGCTGGAGGTCTACCACACGCAGACCGAGCCGATCATCGACCACTACAAGGCCCAGGGCCTCGTGGTGACGATCTCCGCGCTCGGTACGGTCACCGAGGTGACCGACCGCGCGATGGAGGCGCTCAGGAGCGACGAGGCCGCGTAAGCGCGGTCGCACAGGGTTTTTCACGCGGTACGGCCGTGGCGTCCCCAGGGACACCACGGCTTTACTGTTGAGTTCCGGTCGTACGAGTCAGGTGGAAGGCAGCAGAGCCATGGTGGAGATCAAGACTCCCGAGCAGATCGCGAAGATGCGCGAGGCGGGGCTGGTCGTCGCCGCGGTCCACGCGGCCACGGCGGAGGCCGCGGTGCCGGGTGCCACCACCAAGGACCTCGACATGGTCGCCCGCAAGGTGCTGGCCGCGCACGGCGCGAAGCCGAACTTCCTCGGGTACGGCGGGTTCCCCGCGACGATCTGCACCTCGGTCAACGAGGTCGTGGTGCATGGCATCCCCGACGAGAAGACCGTCCTCAAGGACGGGGACATCATCTCGGTCGACGCCGGCGCGATCGTGGACGGCTGGCACGGGGACGCGGCCTTCACGGCGTTCGTGGGCACCGGTCACGCTCCGGAGCTGATCGAGCTGTCCCGGGTGACCGAGGAGTCGATGTGGGCCGGCATCGCGGCGATGAAGGCCGGCAACCGCCTGGTGGACGTGTCCCGGGCGATCGAGACGTACATCCGCAGGCAGCCCAGGCCGGGCGGCGGGAAGTACGGCATCGTCGAGGACTACGGCGGCCACGGCATCGGTACGGAGATGCACATGGACCCGCACCTGCTGAACTACGTCTCCCGGAAGCGCGGCAAGGGCCCCAAGCTGGTCCCCGGCTTCTGCCTGGCGATCGAGCCCATGGTGTCGCTCGGCACGCCCCACACGGAGGTGCTGGCCGACGAGTGGACGGTCATCACGAAGGACGGCACCTGGTCCTCGCACTGGGAGCACTCGATCGCCCTCACGGAGGCCGGCCCGCTGGTCCTGACGTCCCCGGACGGCGGCAGGGCGAAGCTCGCGGAGCTGGGCGTGACGGCGGCGCCGGATCCCCTGGCGTAGAGCGGGCGCGACCGCTGTGAGGCCTTGTGCCGCTTAAGGATCTCGGGGCGTGGGCAGACTGGACGGATTCGTCTTTTCGAGTGGGCTGCCGTAGACTGACGCGTCGGCTCTGGTGTACCCGTGTGTCCGCATACGGCCGCCGGAGACGATCAAGGTAGCCGATTCGAAGGGCGAAGCGTGGCCAAGAAGCAAGGTGCCATCGAAATTGAGGGCACCGTGATCGAGTCCCTCCCGAATGCGATGTTCAGGGTGGAGCTCCAGAACGGTCACAAGGTCCTCGCGCACATCAGCGGCAAGATGCGGATGCACTACATCCGGATCCTGCCCGATGACCGGGTTGTGGTGGAGCTGTCTCCGTACGACCTGACGCGTGGCCGGATCGTCTACCGATACAAGTAGATCTTGCAGTCGTCCCTGTCCAGGGGGCGTCCGCACTGACCCGGAGAACCTCAATTCCATGAAGGTCAAGCCGAGCGTCAAGAAGATCTGCGACAAGTGCAAGGTGATCCGCCGTCACGGCCGGGTCATGGTCATCTGCGACAACCTGCGCCACAAGCAGCGCCAGGGCTGACGCACGACCGCCTGCCTCTCGCAGTACTTCGCGTGACGCGAGCAACTCGTAATTACGCAGTGTCCGGCTCCTCGTAAAGAGGACCGACACCTCCGGCGGAGGCCGGGGACCCGGACCGTACGTACGCGTACGGCAGCCGGGACAGAGACTGCGGAAGACCTCCGAATCATCAGGAGCCATGAATGGCACGCCTCGCAGGCGTTGACCTCCCGCGCGAAAAGCGCGTCGAGGTCGCCCTCACCTACGTCTTCGGCATCGGGCGCACCCGGTCCAAGGAGACCCTCGCCGCCGCCGGTGTCAACCCTGACATCCGCGTCCGCGACCTTGCCGAGGAAGACCTCGTCAGGATCCGCGAATACGTGGACGCCAACCTCAAGACCGAGGGTGACCTTCGTCGCGAGATCGCCGCCGACATCCGCCGCAAGGTCGAGATCGGCTGCTACCAGGGTCTGCGTCACCGTCGTGGCCTGCCGGTGCACGGTCAGCGCACCAGCACGAACGCTCGTACCCGCAAGGGTCCGCGTCGCGCCATCGCCGGCAAGAAGAAGCCGGGCAAGAAGTAGTCCTCAGCGGACGCTCACCAGCGGTCTTCGCTGTAGGACCGATCACCTCCACGCAGGAGTAAATACATGCCTCCTAAGGGCCGTCAGGGCGCAGCCAAGAAGGTGCGCCGCAAGGAAAAGAAGAACGTCGCTCATGGGCACGCCCACATCAAGAGCACGTTCAACAACACGATCGTCTCGATCACGGACCCTTCGGGCAATGTGATCTCCTGGGCCTCCGCCGGCCACGTCGGCTTCAAGGGTTCGCGCAAGTCCACGCCCTTCGCCGCGCAGATGGCCGCCGAGTCGGCCGCCCGTCGCGCGCAGGAGCACGGCATGCGCAAGGTCGACGTCTTCGTGAAGGGTCCCGGCTCCGGCCGTGAGACCGCGATCCGCTCGCTCCAGGCCACCGGCCTCGAGGTGGGTTCGATCCAGGACGTCACCCCCACCCCGCACAACGGCTGCCGCCCGCCGAAGCGTCGCCGCGTCTGACTCCGTACCCCCTGCGAGGGGGTGTGGCGCATGACTCGCGGGCGGTACTGCGCATTCGCGCCGTGCCGCCCGTACGCTTGTTCCGTTGGCATCAAATAGTGGGTGCCAAGACTGGAAGGTCAACAGAATGCTTATCGCCCAGCGCCCGTCGCTGACCGAAGAGGTCGTCGACGAATACCGCTCCCGGTTCGTGATCGAGCCGCTGGAGCCCGGTTTCGGTTACACCCTCGGAAACTCCCTCCGCCGTACGCTGCTCTCCTCGATCCCCGGTGCCGCTGTCACAAGCATCCGGATCGACGGGGTCCTGCACGAGTTCACCACCGTGCCGGGCGTCAAGGAGGACGTGACCGACCAGATCCTCAACATCAAGCAGCTCGTCGTCTCCTCGGAGCACGACGAGCCCGTCGTGATGTACCTGCGCAAGCAGGGTCCCGGCCTGGTCACCGCCGCCGACATCGCCCCGCCGGCCGGTGTCGAGGTCCACAACCCGGACCTCGTCCTGGCGACGCTGAACGGCAAGGGCAAGCTGGAGATGGAGCTGACCGTCGAGCGCGGTCGCGGCTACGTCTCCGCCGTGCAGAACAAGCAGGTGGGCCAGGAGATCGGGCGTATCCCGGTCGACTCCATCTACTCCCCGGTGCTCAAGGTCACGTACAAGGTCGAGGCGACCCGTGTCGAGCAGCGCACCGACTTCGACAAGCTGATCGTCGACGTCGAGACCAAGCAGGCCATGCGGCCGCGGGACGCCATGGCGTCCGCCGGCAAGACGCTGGTCGAGCTGTTCGGTCTGGCGCGCGAGCTCAACATCGACGCCGAGGGCATCGACATGGGCCCGTCGCCGACGGACGCGGCGCTGGCCGCGGATCTGGCGCTGCCGATCGAGGAGCTGGAGCTCACCGTCCGGTCGTACAACTGCCTCAAGCGCGAGGGCATCCACTCGGTGGGCGAGCTGGTGGCCCGGTCCGAGGCGGACCTGCTCGACATCCGTAACTTCGGCGCCAAGTCGATCGACGAGGTCAAGGCGAAGCTGGCCGGGATGGGTCTGGCGCTCAAGGACAGCCCGCCCGGATTCGACCCGACCGCCGCCGCGGACGCGTTTGGCGCGGACGACGACGCGGACGCCGGGTTCGTGGAGACCGAGCAGTACTGAGCCCGGGGCCCCGGGGGTGAGGCTTTGTCCTCCATCGCCGGACGGGCTTGACGTGATCTTCCGCAGGGCGGCCGCCCTGCGGGAACTGACATCGGTACCTGATACGGCCGGTGCAGATATGAAGGAGTAACACCATGCCGAAGCCCGCCAAGGGTGCCCGTCTGGGCGGCAGTGCCGCGCACGAGAAGCTGCTTCTCGCGAACCTCGCGAAGTCGCTCTTCGAGCACGGCAAGATCACCACGACCGAGGCCAAGGCCCGGCGTGTCCGCCCGATCGCGGAGCGTTTCATCACCAAGGCGAAGAAGGGCGACATCCACAACCGTCGCCTGGTGCTTCAGTCGATCACGGACAAGAGCGTCGTGCACACGCTCTTCACCGAGATCGCCCCGAGGTACGAGAACCGCCCCGGTGGTTACACGCGCATCACCAAGATCGGCAACCGTCGTGGCGACAACGCCCCGATGGCGGTCATCGAGCTGGTCGAGGCCCTGACCGTGGCGCAGGCCGCCACCGGTGAGGCCGAGGCGGCGACCAAGCGCGCGGTCAAGGAAGACGCCCTGAAGAAGGACGCGTCGTCCGACGAGACCGCCGAGGACGCCAAGCCGGTCGAGGACGCGAAGCCCGCCGAGGCGGCCGACGAGTCCAAGGACGCCTGAGCACACAGCGCAGGCCGATGGCTGACGGACGGGTCCGCTCCCCACGGGGGCGGGCCCGTTCCGCGTGAGGGGCTGAGTTGACCGAGGGGCTTGGGAGGAAGTGCGCGTGAGCGGTGACCTGGAGGCCGGGTCCGTACGGGTACGGCTGGACCTCTCGTACGACGGCAAGGACTTCTCCGGGTGGGCCAGGCAGGCCACCCGGCGGACCGTCCAGGGCGAGATCGAGGACGCGCTGCGGACGGTGACCCGTTCCTCGCGTACGTACGACCTGACCGTCGCCGGGCGTACGGACGCCGGGGTGCACGCGCGCGGGCAGGTGGCGCACGTCGACCTGCCGGAGGACGTGTGGGCCGAGCACGCGGACAAGCTGCTGCGGCGGCTCGCGGGGCGCCTGCCGCACGACATCCGGGTGTGGAGGGCCGAGGAGGCGCCGGCCGGGTTCAACGCGCGCTTCGCGGCGGTCTACCGGCGGTACGCCTACCGGGTGGGCGACCACGTCGGCGGAGTCGATCCGCTGCTGCGGGGTCATGTGCTGTGGCACGACTGGCCGTTGGACGTCGACGCGATGAACGAGGCGTCGGCGGGGCTGCTCGGGGAGCACGACTTCGCCGCGTACTGCAAGCGGCGCGAGGGCGCGACGACGATCCGTACGCTCCAGAAGCTGGAGTGGGTGCGGGGTGACGACGGGATCGTCACGGCCACCGTGCGGGCCGACGCCTTCTGCCACAACATGGTGCGCTCCCTGGTGGGCGCGCTGCTGTTCGTCGGCGACGGGCACCGGCCGCCGGAGTGGCCGGCGAAGGTCCTGGCCGCGGGGGTACGGGACTCGGCGGTCCACGTCGTACGGCCGCACGGGCTCACGCTGGAGGAAGTCGGCTACCCGGCCGACGCGTTGCTCGCGGCACGCAGCCGCGAGGCCCGCAACAAGCGCACGCTGCCCGGCGCGCCGCCCGACAGCTGCTGCTGAGGGGGAGACGGCGCGGACGGTGGGGGAGTGGGGCGGGGCCTTGTGGGCCCCGCCCCCTCGTCGTGTCAGCCCCGGCGCAGGCGGCGGCCGAGGCGGTTGATGAGGCTCGGCGCGGGGGCCGGGGTCTTCGGGGCCGGGGGCGCCGCCACGCGCAGGGCCAGGTCGTGGTGGGGGTTGGTCCAGTACGGCGTGATCCGGCGGTCCTGGGTGGTCGGGTGCGGTACGGGGGTCAGCTCCTCCGGGACCTCGGGGGCGCGGTACGAGCCGAGCTTGGCGGTCTTCGTCCAGCCGAGCGCGGTGAGGCGTACGTACAGGTCCCAGGCGCCGTCCCGGAGCGGGGCGCCGCCCGCTGCCGTGGCCGGGTCGAGGGAGGCGCTTCCGGCGACGGTGAGGGTGCCGTCGGTGGGGTCGACCGTGGCGTCCGTCGCGAGCCGGTACTCGGCGCCGCCCGCGCGCTCCCGCAGGACGACGACGGCGGACGCCGCGTCGGGTGCCGCGCCGCCGGTGAGCGGTGCGCGGGCGAAGCGGGCCGCCAGGTCGTCGGACAGGCCCGCGGGGAGCAGCGCCGCCGGTCCCGCGTCCGGGGAGGTGGCCCCCAACGGGCCTTCCGCGGCGAGCAGTTCCGCCGTGAAGGCCGTCCGGAGCGTGCCGTCGTCCTGCCACGACACCGCGTCCAGCCGGGGGCGGCACGCCACGGACGTCTCCCAGCGGGCGAGCGTCACCAGGTCGTCGAGCCGGTTGTCGGTGACCAGGCCGACCGCGACCCGGCGGGGGGCGGTCAGGGCCGCGATCGCCGTCTCCGAGATGCCGCCGTCCAGGAAGACGTCCCGGATCGCGTCGAAGAGCGCCCGCCGGTCGTCCTCGTCCCTCTCCAGGAACCGCTTGCCGGTCAGCTGGTCCAGCAGCTCCACACGCAGCCAGCGCCGGTGCAGCCGGTCCCGCGTACCGCCGGGCTCGGTGAGGCCGTCCACGGTCCGCACCAGGGCGCGCAGCGCCCCGTAGAAGTCGGCGTGCGGGACGGCGGGGGTGTCGTGCTTCGGCCCGTAGTGGTAGCAGACCTCGCCGCCGAGGACGGCGGTGCGGCCCGCGCGCAGGGACGCCTCTGCGGTGAACGCCTGCTCGCCCAGGGGCAGTCCGGCCGCCGGGAAGCGGAGGCCGTGCTCGGCGAGGAACGCGCGGTGGAAGAGCTTGTTGGCGGTCAGGCTGTCCGCGAGCGGGTCCTTCGCGAACGTGGCGCGCGGCCGGTCCCGTACGAACAGCTCCCGGGGGACGGCCCGGTCCTTCCCCGCCATCCGGCCGACGACGATGTCCGCGTCGTGCTCGATGCCGTACGCGTACAGCCGCTCCAGGGCGTCGGCGGCCAGGCGGTCTCCGGCCTTCATGTACAGCAGGTACTCCCCGGTGCCGTGCTCGCCAGGGCCGTCCGGCCGCGCGGCCTCGGGCACCTGGATCACCTCGAACTCCGCCACCGGGAGCGTCTGTGCGGTGAGGGAGTCGACCGTGTCCTGTACGGCGGCGGGCTCCGCGCCCTCGGTGGGCACGACCACGGTGACCTTGGGCGGGCGGGGGCCGGGGGGCGTGTCGGTCGCCCGTACGGTCAGGGTCAGCCCGTCCGCCAGGACGCCGGCGACCTCCAGGCAGGCCATGCCGTCCATGCCGTCCAGGACGGCCGGTGCGGGCAGGGTGAGGTCCGGGCCGGCCTCCGGGTGCCCGAAGCGGTTCAGGCCCGGCCCCATGAGCCGTACGTGCACCTCCCAGGCGCCGTCGTCCAGCGGCCCGCCGCCCGCCGCGCGCGCCGGGTCCACGGCGACCGTGCCGTGCACGACGGGTCGGACGAGGACGTCACCGTCCTGGAGCCCGGGGTGTGTGTCCCGTACCGGCTCCTCCTCGAAGTCCTCCTCGAAGGACACGGAGATCTCGCGCGGCAGCAGCCACACCACGGAGGTGTCCCGGTGGCGCAGGCTGACGTCCGCGCGGAAGAGCTTGAGGTCGTCCGTGAGGTCGACGGGCTCGACCAGGCCGTCCGTGAGGGAGGGGTCGAGGAAAGAGCGGTCCCCCCGGCGCAGGAGGGTCAGGGGCGTCCCCGCGGCATCCGTGGTGAACCGCGCCTCGAAGCGCGTCAGCAGCCGCCCCCGCCGCCACTCCACCGACGTCAGCCGGACGTCCGCGTCCAGCCCCGCCGCCCGCCCGGTCAGCTCCAGCAGGGCGTCGGGCCGGTCGGTCCGTACGAGCGTGGCGCGGGCCCGCTCCAGGCCGGCCAGCCCCTCGTACACCTCCTCGGTCAGGTACTCCTCCGCCACCTCGCGCAGCGCGGTGAAGAGCGCGCCGCGCTGCTCCGGCTCGTACGTGGGGAAGATCGGCTCGCTCAGGTACTTGACCATGTCCGCGCGCCAGAAGCGGCGCAGCCACTTGTCGCGCATCGGGCCGGGACCGGTCTCGGCGCGCAGTGCGTCGAAGATCTGGCGGAGATTGCCGCTGTAGCTGACCGGATCGAGGTGGTCGGGGGTGGTGTGGCCGCCGTCCTCCCGCTCCAGGTAGTAGTAGCAGGGGTAGTCGCCGACGACGGAGACGGACGCGGCGCGGAATACCGCGGGCACCATGAAGAGCAGGTCCTCGCCGACGAAGTGCCCGACGGGGAAGCGGATCTCCTGCTCCCGCAGGAAGGCCGTCCGGTACATCTTGTGGACCGTCAGGCTGTCGTGCAGGGGCGCCGTCTCGAAGGTGCACGACTCCCGGGTCCTGCTCATCAGGGCGTGCGGGATGCCGCGCAGCCGGAAGTTGCTGACGACCTTGCCGATGACGATGTCGGAGCGGTTGGCGTGGCCGAGGTCGTACATCCGGCGGAGCGCCTCGTCGCCGAGCAGGTCGTCGTGGTCGATGAACTGCACGTACTCCCCGCGCGCCAGCTCGATCGCGACGTTGCGGGGCCTGCCCGGCCAGCCGGAGTTGGGGATCTCGGTGAAGCGGAAGTTCGGGTGCTCCGCGACCAGGGCGGCGAGCTGGGCCGGGGTGTTGTCCGTCGAGCCGTCGTCGACGAACAGCACCTCGAACTCCTCGGGGGGCATCGTCTGCCGGAGCATCGAATCGACCAGTGGTTTGATGAGCGGCCCCGAGTTGTACGTCGGGACCACCACGGTGACTCTGACCGCCATGCGCTACGCCTCCGGCTGTTCGACCTTGGGCCCCCAGTGTGACAGCGGGGCCCGGCCGGGGGCGTGACAGCGGGGCCCGGCCGGGGGCGTGCGCGCCTTACGCGTCGGGCTGGACCGCCGCCGCCGAGGCCTGGAGGCGGCCGCGCTGGTAGATCTGGCGGAACGTGAACTCCGAGATGTCGTCACCGGTGGTGAAGACGGCCTTGTCGGCCTTGGTGACGTCCTTGCCCGAGGTGAAGCCGCCGACCGTGAAGTACACGTAACGGCCGAACGAGTTGGTCGTCTTGCGGCAGATCACGCCGTCCCGGCAGAAGGTCGGGACGCCGTTCCCGGACAGGGAGGCGATGCCGTCCCTGGCCTCGCCCTTCGCCTTGAGCGCCTGGGACTCCTTCTCGAAGACCGCGACGCCGATCGTGACGGCGACCCCGCCCTTGCTGTACGTGGCGCGGATCACCTCGTCACAGCTGTTGGCGGCGAGGATCGAGCCGAGGGCGCCCTGCGCGGAGGCCGCGCAGTTGGTCGTACGGGTGGTCGCGCCCTTCTTGTACTCGCGCCCCTCCATCGTCAGCTTCGCGCCGGGGAAGAGGGTGTCGGCCGAGAGCGGCGCGGTGTCCTTGTCGGCGGAGGAGACGAAGTCCTTCGGGTCGGGCGGCGGCAGCGGGGAGGCCGAGGGGAAGGACGGCTCGGGATCGGTCGCCTCGCTCGGGGTCGCGGCGGCGGACGGCACGTCCTCGGACGCCTTCCCGGCCGCGCTGGGACCGGTGTCACCGCTGCTGCTCATGGACACGATGACGGAGGCGACGACCGCGACGACGGCGGCCGTCGCGAGACCTCCGCCGCCTATCAGCAGCCACCGCTTGCGGCGGGCGCGGCCGGCGGAGGCGTCGGCGAGCGCCGCCCAGTCGGGGGTCTGGCTGCCGTACGGGTCGGGGGTCTGCGCGGCGTACGGGTCGGGGGTCCGGCTGTCGTACGGGTCAGGGGTCTGCGCGCTGTACGGGTCAGGGGTCCGGCTGTTGTACGGCTCGCGCGTCTGTGCGGCGTACGAGTCGGGAGCGGAGTACGGGTCGGGTGTGCCGTACGGGTCGTGAGGGTTCTGGGATCCGTGCGGGCTCTGTGATCCGTAAGGATCCTGCGATCCGTAGGGATCGTGTCCTGGTGTCGGTGAACCGGGGCTGCCCCAGGAGGGTCCCCCTTGCCCAAAGCTCATGCCGGGAGTTTAAGGCCGGGCGGGCCCCGCTCGTACCGGCGTGCGACAGAACGTGTGGCGGAAAACGATTGGGCCTGGGCCGCCGGGGGCCCGACAATGCGGACCATGGGACATCTTGAGGCAGGGCACCTGGAGTACTACCTCCCCGACGGACGGGTGCTGCTCGGCGACGCTTCGTTCCGCGTGGGGGAGGGCGCCGTCGTCGCGCTCGTCGGGGCCAACGGCGCCGGCAAGACCACGCTGCTGCGGCTGATCGCGGGGGAGCTGCAACCGCACGGCGGGACGGTCACGGTCAGCGGCGGGCTCGGTGTCATGTCGCAGTTCGTGGGCTCGGTGCGCGACGACCGTACGGTACGTGACCTGCTGGTCTCCGTCGCCCAGCCGCGCATCCGCGAGGCGGCGCGGGCGGTCGACGAGGCCGAGCACCTGATCATGACGGTCGACGACGAGGCCGCGCAGATGCGGTACGCGCAGGCGCTGAGCGACTGGGCGGAGGCGCGGGGGTACGAGGCCGAGACGGTCTGGGACATGTGCACGATGGCGGCGCTGGGTGTCCCGTACGACAAGGCGCAGTTCCGCGGGCTGACCACGCTGTCCGGCGGCGAGCAGAAGCGGCTGGTGCTGGAGGCACTGCTGCGCGGGCCGGACGAGGTGCTGCTCCTGGACGAGCCGGACAACTATCTGGACGTCCCCGGCAAGCGCTGGCTGGAGGAGAAGCTGAAGGAGACCCGTAAGACGGTCCTCTTCGTCTCCCACGACCGGGAGCTGCTGGCCAGGGCCGCCGAGAAGATCGTCAGTGTCGAGCCGAGCCCGGCGGGCTCGGACGTGTGGGTGCACGGCGGCGGATTCGGTACGTACCACCAGGCGCGCAAGGAGCGCTTCGCGCGCTTCGAGGAGCTGAAGCGGCGCTGGGACGAGGAGCACGCCCGGCTCAAGGCGCTGGTGCACCGGCTGCGGCAGCAGGCGGCGATCAGCCCCGACATGGCGTCGCGCTACCGGGCGATGCAGACGCGCTTCAAGAAGTTCGAGGACGCGGGACCGCCGCCGGAGCCGCCGCGCGAGCAGGAGATCACCATGCGGCTGAAGGGCGGGCGGACCGGCGTACGGGCGGTGACCTGCAAGGACCTGGAGCTGACCGGGCTGATGAAGCCCTTCTCGCTGGAGATCTTCTACGGCGAGCGAGTGGCGGTCCTCGGCTCGAACGGGTCGGGGAAGTCGCACTTCCTGCGGCTGCTGGCGGGGGAGGACGTCCGGCACACGGGGGAGTGGAAGCTGGGGGCGCGGGTGGTGCCGGGGCACTTCGCGCAGACGCACGCGCATCCGGAGCTGCTGGGGCGGACGCTGGTCGACATCCTGTGGACCGAGCACGCGAAGGACCGGGGCGGGGCGATGAGCGTGCTGCGGCGGTACGAGCTGGAGCGGCAGGGGGACCAGCCGTTCGAGAAGCTGTCGGGCGGGCAGCAGGCGCGGTTCCAGATCCTGCTGCTGGAGTTGCGGGGGACGACGGCGCTGCTGCTGGACGAGCCGACGGACAACCTGGACCTGGAGTCGGCGGAGGCGTTGCAGGACGGGCTCGAGGTGTACGACGGGACGGTGGTGGCGGTGACGCACGACCGGTGGTTCGCGCGGTCGTTCGACCGGTATCTGGTGTTCGGGTCGGACGGGGTGGTCCGGGAGACGCCGGAGCCGGTGTGGGACGAGCGGCGCGTGGCGCGGGAGCGGTAGGAAGAACAAGCCCGTCCGGCGATTGAGGACACCGTGGGAGAGGGCGCGGGACGGGCCCCGGAGCTCGTTTTGACCCGTGCGGGGGCGCCCGGGTATTCTGCTGGTTCGTTATGCGTATTGGCTTGGTCGTTCTCACGCGAGGGGCCCTTACGCCGGTCCACCGGGCCGATGGACAGAGGCAGGTACACGGGTTGCGTCCCCGTTGTGCCGCCATGGCTGTCGTGATCGTCCGGGTGGCCTTGTCAGGTTCCCACTCACTGAAGAAGCGAAGGCTACGACCGTGCGTACGTACAGCCCCAAGCCCGGCGATGTGACACGCCAGTGGCACGTCATCGACGCCCAGGACATCGTCTTGGGCCGTCTGGCGACCACTGCCGCCAACCTTCTGCGCGGTAAGCACAAGGCGATCTACGCCCCCCACGTTGACACCGGCGACTTCGTCGTCATCATCAACGCGGACAAGGTGCACCTGTCCGGCAACAAGCGGACCCAGAAGATGGCGTACCGCCACTCCGGTTACCCGGGTGGTCTGCGCTCCGTCCGTTATGACGAGCTCCTCGCCAAGAACCCCGAGAAGGCCGTCGAGAAGGCCATCAAGGGAATGATCCCGAAGAACACCCTGGGTCGTCAGATGCTCTCGAAGCTGAAGATCTACGCGGGCGACCAGCACCCGCACGCTGCCCAGCAGCCCGTCCCGTTCGAGATCACCCAGGTCGCGCAGTAGTTCCGGCCACCCCCTAAGACATAAAGAAATCTGAGGAGAATCGTGGCCGAGTCCACTACTGAAGCCCCCGTCGAGAGCGCCGAGGGTGAGGAGACCTTCGAAGCCGTGACGACCTTCGAGTCCGAGGTCCCCGTCGAGGGTGAGTACACCAGCGAGTCCCTGGCGTCCCGCTTCGGCGACCCCCAGCCGGCCGCCGGCCTGGGCCGCCGCAAGAACGCCATCGCCCGCGTCCGGATCGTTCCGGGCACCGGCAAGTGGAAGATCAACGGTCGCACCCTTGAGGGTTACTTCCCGAACAAGGTGCACCAGCAGGAAGTGAACGACCCCTTCAAGATCCTTGAGCTCGACAACCGCTACGACGTCATCGCCCGCATCTCGGGTGGCGGCGTCTCCGGTCAGGCCGGCGCCCTGCGCCTCGGCGTGGCCCGCGCGCTGAACGAGGCGGACGTGGACAACAACCGCGCCCCGCTCAAGAAGGCCGGTTTCCTCTCGCGTGACGACCGTGCGGTCGAGCGCAAGAAGGCCGGTCTCAAGAAGGCCCGTAAGGCCCCGCAGTACAGCAAGCGCTAATCACGCTGGTTGGTCTGTCTGTCTTCGAACGCCCCGGCGGCACTCCGTGCCGCCGGGGCGTTCGTTTTCTTGAACTACTCGGGCGTATAACAGCATCAGACGCTCAGTACTTTGGGTTTTGGCGTTTTCGGAGCTTTTACGTGCGGAGCCGGGACGGTTCCGTGCGTTTTTTGGAGGGAGAGCTGTGGGACGACTCTTCGGCACGGACGGCGTGCGCGGTGTCGCCAACGCCGATCTGACGGCGGAGCTCGCGCTCGGTCTGTCGGTCGCGGCGGCACATGTGCTCGGCGAGGTGGGGACGTTCGAGGGACACCGTCCGACGGCGGTGGTGGGCCGCGACCCCCGCGCCTCCGGCGAATTCCTGGAGGCCGCCGTGGTGGCGGGTCTCGCGAGCGCCGGTGTGGACGTCCTGCGGGTCGGTGTGCTGCCCACCCCGGCGGTGGCGTATCTCACCGGTGTGCTGGGCGCCGACCTCGGCGTGATGCTCTCCGCGAGCCACAACGCCATGCCGGACAACGGTGTCAAGTTCTTCGCGCGCGGCGGCCACAAGCTCGCCGACGAGCTGGAGGACCGTATCGAATCGATCTACGAGCAGCACCGCACCGGCGAGCCGTGGGAGCGCCCGACGGGTGGCGGCGTCGGCCGGATCCGCTCGTACGACGAAGGCTTCGACCGGTACGTGGCCCACCTCATCGGCGTCCTGCCGAACCGGCTCGACGGCCTCAAGGTCGTCCTGGACGAGGCGCACGGCGCCGCCGCCCGGGTCTCGCCCGAGGCCTTCGCGCGCGCCGGGGCCGAGGTCATCACGATCGGCGCAGAGCCGGACGGGCTGAACATCAACGACGGGTGCGGCTCCACCCACCTGGACCTGCTCAGGGCCGCCGTGGTCGAGCACGGCGCGGACCTCGGCATCGCGCACGACGGCGACGCCGACCGCTGCCTCGCCGTGGACGCGGCGGGCGAGGCGGTCGACGGCGACCAGATCCTCGCGGTCCTGGCCCTGGCCATGCGGGAGGCCGGGACGCTGCGCGGGGACGCGGTGGTCGGCACGGTCATGTCCAACCTCGGCTTCAAGATCGCGATGGAGCGGGAGGGCATCCACCTGGTGGAGACCGCCGTCGGCGACCGGTACGTCCTGGAGTCGATGAAGGAGCACGGGTACGCGCTCGGCGGCGAGCAGTCCGGCCACGTCATCGTCCTGGACCACGCCACGACCGGCGACGGCACGCTGACCGGCCTGTTGCTGGCGGCGCGCGTCGCCGCGACCGGCCGCACGCTCGCCGACCTCGCGGGCGTCATGCACCGGCTGCCGCAGGTGCTCGTGAACGTCCCGGACGTCGACAAGGCGCGGGTCCACACCTCCCCGGACCTGGCGACCGCCGTCGCCGAGGCGGAGGCGGAACTGGGCTCCACCGGCCGGGTCCTCCTGCGCTCCTCGGGCACGGAGCCACTGGTACGGGTCATGGTCGAGGCAGCCGACATCGAGCAGGCCCGATCGGTCGCGGGCCGCCTGGCGGACGTGGTGAAGTCGGCGCTGGGCTGAGGACGCCTACGTGGTGCGGTCGTCGAGGTCGACGACGGTGTAGTCGATCAGCTCCACGAGGAGCTGGCTGCCGACGAGCCACGGGACGAGGGGATTGGTGAGCGGGAGGGTCCGCGCGTCGTAGAGGCGTGGGCCGCTCCGGTCGGCGAGGTAGAGGGCGCCGCGTACGCCTTCGGGACGGAACCGGCGGACCCGTAGGGCTACCTGGTGCGAGCGGAGGCGGGGGCAGGCGCGGAGCGAGAGGCGGGCGCAGGGGCGGCAGACCGGCGGGTGGGCGGTGGTCTCGCCGGTGGGCGGGAGCTCGGCGGGGTGGGCGTCGACGAGCCAGAGCACGCCGTCGGTGGTGCGGTCGGCGGGGCCACCGCACACCTGGCAGAGCAACCCGGTCAGGCACAGCCGTTGCCGCAGGCTGTGGACCCTCCCGAACCGCGGGACGCCCCGGCCGGGTTGGGAGGGTGCACGCTCCCACAGCACGCCGTGCACGTCGCGGTCGAAGCTGCGCTCGTCGGCGTAGGCAATGCCCCGGCGGTCCCGGCGGAACACCACGGGCATCGGTCCCTTCCGCTCCCCGCTCCACCGCGCGACAAACGGCACCGGGCCCCGCGTCGCGCGCATCGCTTTCTCCGAGCTGATATGCGGCACAGCCGCATGGGGAAAACCGTGATCTGACATTCCGATCCCACCCACCTTCACAGATGAACACGAGCCGCAGGGCTGACCAGCGCTGGATGGCACCTCGCCATGAGGCATAGACTGGACCGGTGGACCGGTCCAGTCAAGGCTGAACTTTCCGCTTCCCGTGGCTGTCGGACTACGCCGTACCGGTCTGCCCGGGCTGCTACATCGGGTAGGTGGTTTCCAGTTCCCAGAGCGTTCCGGGAGTGACGCCTTCCTCGCAGACCAGCGGGTTCCCGTCGCGGTCGTACGCAGTGTGCAGTACGACAGCCACCACAGCCGGCAACTCCAGGGACAGGAGACGCGCTTCGGTTTCCGTGGCGAGCCGCACCGTCGTGACGTCGGTGCCCTCGGCCGGGCAGCGGCCGGTCTGCCGCCTGATGTACCTGGTGGTTCCTTCGGCGATCGGCGCGTGCTGTTCCATGCGCGGCGCCCGGTCGGCGATGTCCGGCGGGAACCACGCTTCGACGTAGCTGTGCGGGGTTCCGTCGGGGAGCTGCATCAGCCGTGAGCGGCGCAGCGCCGTCGCGCCGTCGGACAGGTGGAGGGCGGTGGCGACGCGGGCGGGCGGAGTGGCGCGTTCGGGGCTGCCAACCCGGGTGAAAGGCATGCCGCCGGCCACCCGCGCGTCGCCTGACCTCCGGTTGCCGGCGGGACGTGCCAGGGCCGTTTCGGTTACCACGAAGCCGGAACCTTGCCGGGCCTCGACCACGCCGTCGTTGCGCAGGACGTCCATGGCTTTGACGACGGTGGCGCGCGAGACCTGCCACTGCTCGGCAAGATCGCGGCCCGACGGAAGCATCGCTCCCGGTGGGAACTCACCGTTCGCCATCCGGACCCGCAGGGATTCCGCGATCTCTTCGTACTTCAGCAGTGCCATGGCTCCTCGTGGGGTCGTCGAACGGACACCTGGACTGGTCCACCGGTGCAGAGGATACTGCCGGGATGGCGTCCCCCGAACTGGCACCCGAGGTCATCACGTTCTACACCCGCCTCTTCGACGAAGGGGGCCGATTGACTTCTTCCGCCGACGGAAGACTCGAACTGCTGCGCACGCGGGAGCTGCTGCGGCGCTTCTTGCCCGAGGCGCCCGCGCGCGTCCTCGACGTCGGAGGCGGAACGGGAGTGCACGCCCGCTGGCTGGTGGCGGACGGCTACGAGGTGCGGCTCGTCGACCCGGTCGTACGGCACGTGGAGCAGGCGCGCGACATCTGCCCGGCCGATCTCGGTGACGCCCGTAGCCTCGACGCGAAGGATTCTTCGTACGACGTCGTGACACTCCTGGGCCCGCTCTACCACCTGCCTGAGCGCGAGGACCGCCTGCGAGCACTCCGCGAGGCCGTCCGCGTCGCGCGCCCCGGGGGCCTCGTCGCGGCGGCGGCGATCAACCGCTACTCCTCTCTCTTCGAACACACCGCCCTGGCGCAACTGCACACCCAACGCCTGCGGGACTCGATCACGGACATCCTCGCCACCGCCACCTATGACGGCCGGCGTGGCTTCACCGTCTCCTACTTCCACCGGGCGGAAGAACTTGCCGCGGAAGCACGTGCCGCAGGACTCCGGGACGTCCAAGTGTTCGGCATCGAAGGCCCCACCGGGTCCCTCCTCAAAGCCGTTGAAACATCCACAGGCGCCCCGCCGAGCGAAGACCTCTTCCAGTCCGCCCTGACCGCAGCCCGCCTTGCCGAGCCCTACCCTGAACTCCTCGCTGCCAACTCCCACCTCTTGGTCGTCGGGCACACGCCGGTCTGACCGAACCGACGGCAACGCTGCCGACCACGGGTATGTACGCCTTCAACGGCTTGAGCTCGATGTCTGCCAAGGGCTCGTCCGCGAAGCGGATCGCCTCTACCTTGCGGCCCCAATGCTCCGCCCCCGCAGGGCCACTGGGACGATGACCGTCTCAGGCGCATTGCCCCGAGCTGCTCTCAGGGCCGAGCATCGCGCCGGCCGACCATACGGAGGGGTCTCACCCACTTCCTGCGGGACCGCCCTCACGTGCCGGCACCCTCTTCCTGCTCCGCGGTGCCGCTTGATGACGTGTCGTCGGATGAGGCCAGATTTCTCCATGAGCGAGGATGGGTGTTGAGCACCTCGTCGAGCCGGCTCACGTCTTGGAGCCGGGCCATTACCGCGTCGTACTTTTCCTGTTCGCTCGTCCAATCTCGGTCAAGATGGGGTTCGGCTTCGCCGGATTGCTCTCGGGCGAGTTTGTACAGGTCGCGGCGCCACTGCGGATCGATGGCCGTCTCATCCACGACGCTGTTGCGCAGGGCGAAGCAGACGAAAACGGCGGTTACGGCGATCTCGGCGGTCATCGCACGGGACTTTTCGGCGTCGAATGGTGTGCCGCGCCTGAGGATCAGTCCCGTCTCAGCCGGGGTGAACTGGGCCATGCAGGATGTCGCGGTCGGATGCGTCCACGCACTGGCCTCTTTGTAGTAGTTCCGGTAGAGCTGCACTTCGTCGTCCGAGACAACGCGGTTGTCCGCGAGCCACTGCCGGACCTTGCCGTCGGGCCACCACTGATCCTTGCGAAGCCACTTGTCCGCCATCACGGGATCCTTTGCGAGAGTGCGGCCCAAGCCTGCCGACTCGTACGCAGAGCGCAGGATATTGCGTACAACGCCATAGAAACCGTAGGAGAGCATCACCGTGGCGGCCTCAAGCTGCTCGAGGGCCTGTGCCATGCATGCTGCACTTGCCATGTCGTTGGAGAAGGTGGTCTCGTACGGGAACTTTTGCTGTGCGTGGACGGCGTAGTGGAGGAGCGACATGGCGAGGCCGAGCTGCTTGAGCTCGGGCTGGTCGTTGTCCGAATCCATGTACTGCACAAGGTGTTCAAGGAACCACGGCTGCTCCGGTCCGTACGTCATGGGTCAATTCTGGTAGTGCTGCTTCGTCTTCTTCAAGGAGTTTCCTACGCGTCGAAGCCCTTGAGTAGCTCGTACAGAAAAGGCCACCCCAGGCGTGTCTGCGGCTTCTACCGCGCACCGATCGGCGGTACGTACCCTGCCGCATAGCGGTAGAAATGCCCCGGCCGTGGCACGGGCTCAGCGCGCAGGAGGCCGGCGACCGGGGCGATCCAATCCGGGCCCGGGGGGCGTCAGAGTTTGCGTAGGGAGAGGCGTTGGACCTTGTGGTCCTGGCCCTTGCGGACGATCAGGGTGGCGCGGCCCCGGGTCGGGGCGACGTTTTCCAGCAGGTTCGGTTGGTTGACGGTCCGCCACATCGTGCGTGCGTAGTCCAGCGACTCCTCCTCCGACACCTGCGTGTACTTGCGGAAGTACGAGGAGGGGTCCTGGAACGCGGTCTCGCGCAGTTTGCGGAAGCGGTTCAGGTACCAGCTCTCGATGTCCTCGGCGCGGGCGTCCACGTACACACTGAAGTCGAAGTAGTCGGCGAGCCCGACCCGTGTCCTGCCGTCCTTGCCGGGGAGCGCCGGCTGGAGGACGTTGATGCCCTCCACGATCAGGATGTCCGGGCGCCGTACGGTCAGCACCTCGCCCGGCACGATGTCGTAGATCAGGTGCGAGTAGACGGGCGCCGTGACCTCGTCCTTCCCCGCCTTCACGTCGGCGACGAAGCGGGTCAGGGCGCGGCGGTCGTACGACTCCGGGAAGCCTTTGCGCGCCATCAGCCCCCGCGCCTCCAGCTCCTTCATCGGCAGCAGGAAGCCGTCGGTCGTCACCCGCTCGACGCGGGGGTGCTCGGGCCAGCGGGCGAGCAGCGCCTGGAGGAGGCGCGCCACGGTGGACTTCCCGACGGCGACACTTCCGGCCACCCCTATGACGAATGGCGTGCCGCGCTGCGCGCCGTGCCCGTTGCCCGCGTCCCCGAGGAACGTGTTGAGCGCGCCGCGCAGCTCGGCCGTGGCCTTGACGTACAGATTCAGCAGCCGGGAGAGCGGCAGGTAGACGTCCCGCACCTCGTCGAGGTCGATGACGTCCCCGAGCCCCCGCAGCCGCTCGACCTCCTCGGCGGTGAGCGGCAGCGGTGTCTTGTCCCGCAGGGCGCTCCATTCGGCCCGGCTGAGATCGACATAGGGGGTGATCATTCGGCCATTGTCACGCACGGGATCACCCGGGGGTCTCCCGGGTGGCGAGCGCCGTGCGCAGGACTTGAGTGAGGGCCAGCGAGCCGCCCAGCAGGAGCCAGTGGAGGACGACGAACGCGGTGCCCGGCCTCGGCTCGACCGTCCAGGTCAGCGTGACGGCGCGCAGGCCGAAGAACAGGGTGACGACGTAGGCCGCGTTCACGCCCAGCTTCAGGAACGGCGCGGGGACGCGGCGCCACGCGCTGGTCCGGGTCCGGCGTGCCGCCGTTCCGGACGCCGGCCGCGGCTGCGGGATCCGTTCCGGTGCCCGCTCCGGCGCCCGTACCACCGCCGAGGCCGGAACCCCGGCGTCGATCGCCGCGATCCTGTCCGGGGTCAGGCCCGCGTAGAGCGTGGGCTCCACGGCGATCTGGAAGCCGTCGAGGCCGGTGAGGCGGCGGCCGCCGTCCGGGTGGGCGACCATCGCGGCGCACTGGTCGTACCGGATGGTGATCACCCCGGCGGGGCGGCTGAAACTGACCCCTCCGGCCGCCACCGTCAGCACCGCGCTCTTGTCGTCGTGCGACTGGTGGCGGGTCCCGGTGAGGCGGTCGGTCTCCGGCGAGAACTGCGGCGCCTCGGTGAAGCCCGCCCAGTCGGCGCCCCGGCCGGGGACCTCCAGCAGGGCCGTGGCGTGCAGCTCGCGGGCGACGTCGCGCAGGTCGTCCACGGTGACGGCGGCCAGCCCGGCGCGGTATTCGTCCTTGGTCGAGTTGGGGTGGTCGACCAGCAGGTTCAGCGCGTACGAGGGCAGGCTCGCGGCGTGCGCGTCGGGCTGGTCGAACTGCTTGAGGGCCTTGTTGCGCGCCGCGTCCAGCTCCGCCTGCTCGATGCGGCCGGCCCGGAGCCGGGCGAGGACGTCGACAAAGCCGCCGACCACGGCGTCCTGCTTCTGCGGGAGCGCGTCGGCGTAGGCCGTGATGGTGGCGAAGTCCGCGTCGCGCGGGCTGTAGTGCCCGGCGGTGGCGTACGAGTAGCCGCCCTTCTGGCGCAGGTCCGTGTAGAGGGCCCGGCCCAGGACCTCGGCGAAGAGCGAGGCCGCGGAGGAGCGCCGGACGATGCCGTCCATGACGACACCCCCGTCCTCGCCGCTGATGTAGGCCGGGGTGACGGGCAGCGCGGAGGTGACGGGCGGCATCGGGTGGCGCGGCCCGGAGGGGAGGTCGAGCCGCAGTCCGTCCGGCACGGTGTCGCTGGTGATCCACAGGACCGCGTTGTCGCGGGTGAAGCGGGTCGCGGCCCAGTCCCGTACGGCCTCGGCCGTCAGGTGCCAGGCGCCCAGCTCGGTGTAGCTCACGAGGCCGTACCCCTGGGCACCGTAACGCCACAGCGGCAGCTGGTGGTTGGGGCCGTAGGTGCGGCCCGCCGCCTCCGTGCGGAGGATCTCGCGCTCGGTCTCCAGCCGCTCCAGCGGGAGGTCGCGCAGCGCCTCGCAGACGCCGTTGAGGTACGTGACGACCTCGTCGGCCGTGCCCGTGGCGTGGAAGATCGTGTACGTGGTGGCGGTGGCGCCGTTGTAGTGCAGGTCGGACACGCCGTGGCGGAAGAGGGCCAGGTGCTCGACCAGGTGGGTGATGCCGGAGGTGGCGTACGTCTCGTCGGCGGCGCCCACGCGGAAGACCAGCCCGGCGGTGATCTCGCCGCTGCCGGCGGCCAGGAGTGTCCGGACGCCGTCGACCTCGGTGAGGCGGATGCCGGGGTCGCCGCCGGTGACGCCGGCGGGAGCGGCGGTGGGGGCGGGGGTGTCCGTCGTGACGCCGGTGTCCGTGGTGACGGCGGTGTCCGTGGTGACGGCGGTGTCCGTGGTGACGGCGGTCACCGGGGCGGGGGTGTGCTGCGTCATTGGGTCAGCCCTTCGCCAGTGCGAGCGTGCGGTGCTTCGTGAACGCGGCGTCCTGGTCGCCCAGATACGTCCACGGGCGTTCGGTCGCGTTGTTGCCGATCGCGCGGAAGTGCGGGGCGGCCAGGGCGTGTTCGCCGGCCGTCGAGAACACCATCGCGAAGTGGTTGTGCGCCTCGACCGACCGGAACGTCGGCCGGTGGCCGGGGTGGAGTACGGACGCGGCGGCCGCCGCGACCAGTTCGTCCCGCACGTCCGCCGACGTGAGGTAGCGGGCGTCGTCGCCCGAGGGCAGGTCGAGCCAGTGCTCGATGTGGACCGCCGCGACCAGGACGCCCGCGTCGCTCCCCGCCGGCGCGGCGGCGGCGCGCTCCCGGGCGAAGCCGTGCGCGGCCTCCCAGGTCCCTCCCCACTTGGGGCACAGCTGCTGGAGCAGCGAGTTCTGGGCGGCGAGGTGGTGGGGGTGGTGCTCGGCGAGCCGGTCGTAGCGGCGGCGCGCCTCGCTCTGGCCCAGCTCCAGGCCGCGCGCGGTGGTCAGGCGTACGGACCAGGCCAGGGCGAACTCGGGGTGCTCGGCGCAGACGTCGATCAGGAGCTGCTCGGCCTTGCGGAGCCAGGCGTGGAACTGGTCGAACTGCCGGCGGGACACGTGCTGGGCGCGGGCCCCGCTGCGGATGTTCCAGCCGATGACCACCTGGCGGTGGGCGAGGAGGGTCCGGGGGAGCGGGGCGTCGGACCCCTCGGCCTCGATCCGCTCGAACAGCTTCTCCGTGCCGGTCAGGTCCGCGAGGAGGGCGGAGGCGTACGCGCGGTCGTCCTCGTCGGTGAGCCCGTCGAAGAAGCTCTCCACGGCGGGCAGGTCGCCGGCCCGGGCGGCGGTGCGCAGCGGCACGAGCGCCGGTATGGCGGCGTACGGATGGAACTGGGGGCGAGCCAGTGGCTCGGCTTGAGGCATGACGGTCCTCGGTACGGGGGGTCGGCGGACGGCGGGGCGGAAGAAGGCGCGCCTCGCGTACGGCCCTGGGAACGGGGTCCCCACGATGTGTGCGTGAGGTGAAGGCGCAGGTTAGCACCGGGGACTGACAGAGGGTCGGGGAGTTTTCGGGGGCGGGCTCGGGTGAGGCGGCGGGGGTGGGTCGGGGTGGGCCCGGGTGGGGATGCGTCGGAGTGGGCCCGGGTGGGGGTGCGTCGGGTACGGGCCCCAGGGCCTCGTCGCCCGTCGCCCGTTGCCCGGCGCCCCGCCCCCGTCAGCCGCGCCCCCGGCGCTGGCGCCAGGCGCGGGTGACGCGGGCCGTCAGCCAGAGCGCGGCGATCGTGGAGCTGACCGCCCGGAAGGGGCCGATGTCCGGGGCCCACCAGGCGTAGGCCGCGGCGGGGACGGCGAGGCACAGGCCCAGGACGTGGAGGAGCCACCAGAGCCGGGGGCGGGGAAAAGCGGCGCGGGGAACGTCGGCGCGCGGAAACGCGGTACGGGGAAAGGCGGCAAGGGAAGCGCGCCCGCGCGCCTGCGCGCTCCCGGCGCCGGACGAGGTCGCCGACGCCAGGGACTCCCTGATGCCCGTCAACAGGCCCCGGCTGACCAGGACATGGGCGTCCGCCAGCCCGGTGAGGGCTTCGGGCCGGGTGCCGAAGGACTCGGGGAGCGGGGGCAGGCCCAGCAGCCCCACCAGGGTCCGCTGCCGCTCCGCCGGGGCGTTGGCGCCGCGCAGGAGGGCGGTGAGGGGGCGCGGGTCGGCGACGCCGTACGCCTTGGCGAGGGCCGCCGCCGTGGCCGCCGCCGTCGCCTGGTCGGGGACCGGGGCCGCTTCGTCCCACTCGTGGGCGGCCACCTTCTTGCCCTTGCGGAGGAGGGTGAAGCCGTGGCGGTCGCCGGTGCGGTGGAGGACGAGGGCCGGCCAGCGCTCGCCCGTGGTGAAGGTGTCGGCCGCGGCGGTGAGCCCCTCCTCGCCGAGGAGCCGGGCGCGCCGCCCCGGGGCGGCGTTCGCGGCCAGCTCGACGTACGACATGGCGCCGTCGGCGGCCGGCGCGATCCGCAGGGGGACCCCGCAGAGCAGCGCCGCCTCCGCGACCTTGTGCGGCGGCGCGGCGGCGACGGCGAGGGAAAAGGTGGCGGGTGGGCCGGGCGTGGTGGTGGCGTCCGGGGCGGCGGGAAGCGGCGGCGGTACGGGGGTCGAGAAGAACTTGACGCGCGCCGCGACCTCCATCCGTACCCCCCGGCGAAAGTCCAGGAACTCCTCCCGCGCGTCCCCGAAGTACGCCCACGGAAGCTCCGTCGCGTGCGTGCCGATCCGCCGGAACTGCTCCAGCGCCTCCGCGTGCCGCCCGGCCAGGATCAGCGCCAGGGCCAGGTGGTTGCGTAAGGTCGCCGCCTCCGGATCGCCCGCCGCGTGGGCGTCCGACAGGGCCAGGGCCCGTTCCGTCGCGGCGTGGACGCGGGCGCGGGCCGGGGCCCGGGCGGCGCCGGGCGGGGTGGGGGTGCCGTGGAGGGTGACGGCGGGGACAGGGCGGTTGCGGGGCGCGCCGAGCGCGGTGTCGGCCGTCGCGGCGGACGTCGTGGGGTGCGCCGCCACCTCGTACTCGACCGCCGCCAGCAGCGGCAGCGCGTGCAGCTGCGAGCCGGGCAGCGCCTCCGCCGCCGCCTGTTCCGCGAAGTCGAACATCTCCTCGTGCGAGCCGTGCCACTTCTCGCACAGGTACTGGAGCGCCGCGCGGTGGCAGCCGTAGTGGTGCGGGGCGCGGGCCGTCGCCTCCGCCCAGTACGCGGCGAAGACCTCGCGCGGCGCCTGACTGCCCGTCGCGTGCGTGAGCGCGATCTGCCACGGCACGGGGTCGGCGGGGTTCAGCTCGGCCGCCGTACTGATCACCGGGACCGCGTCGTCCAGCAGCGCGAAGAACGCCTGGAACTGGTCCCTGGACACGTCCTGGGCGCGCGACCCGGTCCGTATCTCCCAGGCCTGCGCCACGCACAGCTCCGCCTTGACCAGCACCGCGTCCGGATCCTCCGGCGCCTCGGCCAGCCAGGCGTCCAGCCAGCCGCGGTGGTGCAGGGCGTTCCTGGCCAGCTGCGGTACGAAAATACCGCGCCGCTCCCACTCCGCGCCCCGCCGGGTGGCCGCCAGCACGTCCCGCGCGGGCCCGTGGTCCCCGCCCGCCGCCGCCCGGAGCGCGTCGCGCAGGTTCGGGTGGACCGGGTCGAGGGCGACGGCCGTGTCCGGCGGCAGGTCCGCGCCGACGGTGGCGCCGTGGCGGAGCATCCGGGGCAGGGCGATCAGCGTACGAAGTGTCACGAAGCCCCATTCAATGCGGTGGTGGCGGCAGCGACAAGGCGGGGGTGTGCGCGGGGCCGGGGTGCGAGCGGCCGGGGCGCGAGCGGCCGGCGGACAAGGCCGGGGCCACCGTACGGGCCTGGTTGCGCGGGGCGTGGCGTCCCGCGCCTTAGGCTGCCGACATGTGTGGAATTGTGGGATATGTCGGTGGTCAGTCGGCGCTCGATGTGGTCGTCGCGGGCCTCAAACGACTCGAATACCGGGGCTATGACTCGGCCGGGGTCGCGGTGCTCGCGGACGGCGGGCTCGCCATGTCGAAGAAGGCCGGCAAGCTCGTCAACCTGGAGAAGTCGCTCGCGGAACAGCCGCTGCCGAGCGGCGCCACCGGCATCGGGCACACCCGGTGGGCCACCCACGGCGGCCCGACGGACCTCAACGCCCACCCCCACCTGGACAACGCGGGGCGGGTTGCCGTCGTCCACAACGGGATCATCGAGAACTTCGCCGCCCTGCGCGCCGAACTGACCGACCGCGGCCACGGCCTGGAGTCCGAGACGGACACCGAGGTCGTCGCGCACCTGCTCGCCGAGGCGTTCTCGGCCTGCGGCGACCTGGCGGACTCCCTGCGCCAGGTGTGCCGGCGGCTGGACGGCGCCTTCACCCTCGTCGCCGTACACGCGGACGAGCCGGACGTAGTGGTGGGCGCGCGGCGCAACTCCCCGCTGGTGGTGGGGGTGGGTGACGGCGAGGCCTTCCTCGCCTCGGACGTCGCGGCCTTCATCGCCCACACCCGCTCGGCGATCGAACTGGGCCAGGACCAGGTGGTCGAGCTGCGCAGGGACGGCGTGACGGTGACGGACTTCCACGGCGCACCGGCCGAGACCCACGCGTACCACATCGACTGGGACGCCTCGGCGGCCGAGAAGGCCGGCTACGAGTCCTTCATGCTCAAGGAGATCGCCGAGCAGCCGAAGGCGGTCGCGGACACGCTGCTGGGACGTATCGACGGCGAGGGACAGCTGTCGCTGGACGAGGTACGGATCCCGGCGGAGGTGCTGCGGGAGGCGGACAAGGTCGTCATCGTGGCGTGCGGGACGGCGTTCCACGCCGGGCTGATCGCGAAGTACGCCATCGAGCACTGGACCCGGATCCCCTGCGAGGTGGAGCTGGCGAGCGAGTTCCGCTACCGCGACCCGATCCTGGACCGGCGGACGCTGGTGATCGCCATCTCGCAGTCCGGCGAGACGATGGACACGCTGATGGCGCTGCGGCACGCCCGGGAGCAGGGCGCGAAGGTGCTGGCGATCTGCAACACGAACGGCTCGACCATCCCGAGGGAGTCGGACGCGGTCCTGTACACGCACGCGGGCCCCGAGGTCGCCGTGGCGTCCACGAAGGCGTTCCTCACGCAGCTGGTGGCGTGCTACCTGGTGGCGCTGTACCTGGGGCAGTCGCGCGGGACGAAGTGGGGCGACGAGATCCGGGCGGTGGTACGGGACCTGTCGCACATCTCGGGCGAGGTGGAACGGGTCCTGGAGACGATGGAGCCGGTACGGGAGCTGGCGCGCTCGCTCAAGGACAAGAAGACGGTGCTGTTCCTGGGGCGGCACGTGGGGTACCCGGTGGCACTGGAGGGTGCGCTCAAGCTGAAGGAGCTGGCGTACATGCACGCCGAGGGGTTCGCGGCGGGCGAGTTGAAGCACGGCCCGATCGCGCTGATCGAGGAGGACCTGCCGGTGGTGGTCGTCGTACCCTCGCCGCGCGGCAGGTCGGTGCTGCACGACAAGATCGTGTCGAACATCCAGGAGATCCGGGCCAGGGGAGCGCGCACGATCGTGATCGCGGAGGAGGGGGACGAGGCGGTGGCACCGTACGCGGACCACCTGATCCGCGTCCCGGTGACGCCGACGCTGCTGCAACCCTTGGTCGCGACCGTGCCGTTGCAGGTGTTCGCGTGCGAGCTGGCGACGGCGCGGGGCAACGAGGTGGACCAGCCGCGGAACCTGGCGAAGTCGGTGACGGTGGAGTGAGCGAGTGAGTACGTGAGTACGTGAGTGAGGGAGTGGGTTCAGGGTGATCATCGGGGTGGGGATCGACGTCGCGGAGATCGACCGGTTCGGGGAGTCGCTGCTGCGTACCCCCCAGATGGTCGAACGGCTCTTCTCGGAGCGGGAGTTGCTGCTGCCGAGCGGTGAGCGGCGCGGTACGGCGTCCCTCGCGGCGCGGTTCGCCGCGAAGGAGGCCGTGGCGAAGGCGCTGGGCGCGCCCGGGGGGCTGCGCTGGCTCGACGCGGAGGTGTACGTCGAGGAGAGCGGGCAGCCGAGGCTGCGCGTGCTCGGGACGGTGGCGGCGCGGGCGGCAGAGCTGGGGGTACGGCACTGGCACGTGTCGCTGAGCCATGACGCGGGGGTGGCCTCGGCGGTGGTGATCGCGGAGGGGTGAGGGGGGCGGGGGTGCGGGGGCGGGGGTAGGTCGTTGGCGGGTGGGCCGGGTGTGGACGGTCGGCCCGGGTGTGGACGGAGAGAGGGGCGTTATGCGGACTGCTTACAGCGTGGAGACGGTACGGAACGCCGAGCGGGAGCTGATGGCGCGGCTGCCGGAGGGCGCGCTGATGCAACGCGCGGCGGCCGGGCTGGCGGCGGCCTGCGCGGACCTGCTGGGTGGTGGGCCCGGGTCGGTGGCGGGGCGGCGGGTGTACGGGTCCAGGGTCGTCGTCCTCGCCGGGAGCGGCGCCAACGGCGGCGACGCGCTGTACGCGGGGGCCCGGCTGGCGGCCAGGGGCGCGCGGGTGTCGGCGGTGCTGCTGGCGCCGGACCGTACGCACGAAGGCGGCCTGTCGGCGCTGCTGGGGAAGGGCGGACGGGTCGTGGACGACCCGTTCGAGGTGCTGGCGGCGGCTGACCTGGTGCTGGACGGTATTACGGGCATCGGGGGGCACGGGGGGCTGCGCCCCGACGCGGTGCCGGTGGCGCGGGCGGCGCGCGGGGGGAGCGGGGTGATCGTCGCCGTGGACCTGCCGAGCGGGGTGGAGGCGGACACCGGGGAGGTGAAGGGGGAGGCGCTGCGGGCGGACGCGACGGTGACCTTCGGCGCGTACAAGCCGGGGCTGCTGATCGACCCGGCGCGCGAGTACGCGGGGGCGGTGCGGCTGGTGGACATCGGCCTGGGCCCGTACCTGCCGTCCGTACCGGAGTTGGAGGCGCTCCAGCACGCGGACGTGGCGCGGCTGTTGCCGGAACCGACGGGCGAGAGCGACAAGTACCGGCGGGGGGTGGTCGGGATTGTGGCCGGTTCCGCGAGGTATCCGGGTGCGGCGGTGCTGGCGGTGGCGGGTGCGCTGCGGGGCGGTGCGGGGGCGGTGCGGTACGTGGGGCCTGGCGGCGACGCGGTGATCGCCCGCTACCCGGAGACGCTGGTGCACGACGGCCCGCCGTCGAAGGCGGGCCGGGTGCAGGCGTGGGCGGTGGGCCCGGGGCTGGGCGACGGCCCGGGCGTGGCGGACGTCCTGGCGTCGGACGTCCCGGTCCTGGTCGACGCGGACGGCTTGCGGCTGCTGGACCCGGCGACGGTACGGGCGCGCACCGCGCCGACCCTGCTCACCCCGCACGCGGGGGAGGCGGCGGCGCTGCTGGGGGTGGACCGGGCGGAGGTGGAGTCGGGCCGGCTGGCGGCGGTACGGGAACTGGCGGCACGGTACGGCGCGACGGTGCTGCTCAAGGGCTCGACGACGCTGATCGCGTCGCCGGACGGGTCGGTGCCGGTACGGGTGAACCCGACGGGCACGCCCTGGCTGGCGACGGCGGGCAGCGGCGACGTGCTGTCGGGCCTGGCGGGTTCACTGCTGGCGTCGGGCCTGGAGACAAGGGACGCGGCATCGGCGGCGGCATATCTGCACGGCCTGGCGGGACGCCTGGCGTCCCGGGGAGCGCCGGTGGCGGCGCACGAGGTGGCGGAGGGGGTGCGGGAGGCTTGGCGGAGTGTGCAGGGGGGGTGACGATTTCATGTGCGGGTTCAGACCGAGGGGTAGTCGGGGGCACCGGTCTTGTATTGGTCGGCGTGGGGCCGCCCTGGTTGTTGATTGTCGCGGGGCCGGGGTGGGCGTCAAGGGCGCTCCTGCGTCGCGTCGGCTTCGCCGATTGCGCTTCGCTTCACCCTTGACTCCCACCCCGGCCCCGCAAGTGCAGCTGAGGGGGGCGGCCCGGGGGAAGGTCCCCCGGGGGCTTGTTTGCTGTTGGGGTTTCGTCGCGGGCTGCGGCTCTCGGCGGGGTTTTGCGCACCACTTGAATGGGGCGGTGGCGACTCGGCTTAGCGGCTGGAAGGCCGTCTGTTGGCCGGTGCGCAAGCACCGTGTCTGGGGTGAGTGGGTGGTGGGGCGGACGTGGCCGGGTGGGGTGGTTGTCGGGCCTGTTTCGGTGGGTTGTGTGCTCTGAGAGCCCGTTAACGAAACACAGGACACAAGACCGGGTGGGAAGAGCCCTCAGGAGTCCTCAAAGTCAGGGCAAATGGGGCATATTCCCTTGCTGGGGTGGGGTGATGCGCGGCCTTGGCGGTCGGCTGCCACCCACCGGCCCGCACGAGGCCGCCACACCCGAGCTGAGTGGGTGGTGGGGCGGAAGGTGATTGCCGGGACGGCCGTCCGGCCCGTTTCGGCCGGATGTGGGTCGTCAGAGCCCCTTAGGACACAAGACCCGGGGAAAGAGGCCCCCGCCGGACCTCAAAACCCAGCCAAATGGGGCACATTGGCCGCCGGGATGAAAGGCCCCCGGTCCGGCCGCCGCAGTTGACCACGAATCTCAGACACGGTGCCTGCACGCCCACCAACAGACAGCCGTCAGCCGCTAAGCCGACCCGTCACCGCCCCATTCAAGTCGTGCGCAAACCCACGCCGAGAGCCGCAGCCCGCGACGAAACCCCGACAACAAACAGGCCCCCCGGGGGACCTTTCCCCGGGCCGCCCCCCTCTGCCTGCACTTGCGGGTCCGGGCCGGGGGTCAAGGGTTAAGCGCAGCGCAATCGGCGAAGCCGACGCTCCGCAGGAGCGCCCTTGACGCCCGGACCGGACCCGCGACAATCAACACCAAGGGGCGGCCCCACCCGCACCACACAACCCGGCCACACCCGACTACCCCTCGGCCTGAACCCGCACCGCCCGTCCGACCCCAACCACCCCCCACCCCAACCCGCACCCAACCATCCCACCTCAACCCCCACAGCCCCCCGCTCTGAGAGACTGGCCCTGATGACCGGAAACATTCAGGCGCCACACGACCAGCCACAGCATCAGCCACACGACCCACCCCGCGACGCCCCCCCACCCCCCCGCGCCCGTGCCGAGATCGATCTCGGTGCCCTGCGGGGCAACGTGCGAGCGCTTCGGGACCGTGCTCAGCCCGGTGCTGCCCTGATGGCCGTCGTGAAGTCCGACGCGTACGGGCATGGGATGGTGCCCGTCGCCCGGGCCGCGCTCGAAGCCGGTGCCCGGTGGCTCGGGACCGCCACCCCGCAGGAGGCACTCGGCCTGCGGGCCGCTGGGATCCGCGGTCGCATCCTGTGCTGGCTCTGGACCCCCGGCGACCCCTGGCGCGCCGGTATCGAAGCCGACCTCGACATGGGGGTCAGCGGGATGTGGGCCCTGCGCGAGGTGGCCGCCGCCGCCCGGGAGGCCGGGCGGCCCGCCCGTATCCAGCTCAAGGCCGACACCGGCCTCGGCCGCAACGGCTGCCAGCCCGCCGACTGGCCCGCCCTCGTCGCCGCCGCCCTCGCCGCCCAGGACGCCGGCCAGGTCCGTGTCACCGGCCTGTGGTCCCACTTCGCCTGCGCCGACGAGCCCGGTCATCCCTCCATCGGCGCGCAGCTCGACCTCTTCCACGAGATGCTCGCGTACGCCGAGAAGGAAGGCATCGAGCCGGAAGTACGGCACATCGCCAACTCCCCGGCCACCCTCACCCTCCCCGACTCGCACTTCGATCTCGTACGGACCGGCATCGCGATGTACGGCATCTCCCCCAGCCCCGCGCTCGGCACCCCCCAGGACTTCGGCCTGCGGCCCGTCATGACGCTCTCCGCCTCCGTCGCCCTGGTCAAGCAGGTCCCCGAGGGCCACGGCGTCAGTTACGGCCATCACTACGTCACCCCTCAGCGGACCAACCTCGGCCTCGTGCCCCTCGGGTACGCCGACGGCGTCCCCCGGCACGCCTCCGGCCGTGGGCCCGTGCTGGTCGGCGAGGGCGGCGGGGCAGGAGGGAAGGGCACCCCCTGGCGGCGTGTCGCCGGGCGAGTCGCCATGGACCAGTTCGTCGTCGACCTCGGCGACGACGTCGTCGAGCCCGGCACCCCCGCCGTCCTCTTCGGCCCCGGCGATCGCGGTGAGCCGACGGCCGAGGACTGGGCCGAGGCCGCCGGGACCATCGCGTACGAGATCGTCACCCGCATCGGCGCGCGCGTTCCCCGCGTCTATGTCGACGAGAGACAAGACAGCGAGACGACCGCGAGGAGCGCACGGTGACCGAGAGCAGCGCGGCCGGCGACGTGGCGCGGGAAGTCGCCACCCTCACCTCGGCCGCGACCGGCACCTGGCGCCGGGCCGGGGTCGCCGGGGCCGCGATAGGCGTCATCGCCGCCGGCGCCGCCGCCGGAGTGGCGATCGAACGCCTCACCGTCGGCCGGGGCATGCGCAAGAAGGCGCGGCTCGCGCTCGACTCGTCGGGGCCGTACGGCGGTCTGCGCGGCACCCCGGGCACGGCCCGCGCCGACGACGGTACGGAGCTGTACTACGAGACCGACGAGGTGGAGGCCGAGGAGACCGGCAAGGCGGGCAAGGGGGGAGCGAAGGGGGCGACGGACGGCACGGCGGGCAGCGCGAGCGCCGCCGCGCCCCGGCGGCGCCGGCTCTTCGGACGGCGTACGCCCGCGCCCGTCACCGTCGTCTTCAGCCACGGTTACTGCCTCAACCAGGACTCCTGGCACTTCCAGCGCGCCGCGCTGCGCGGACTCGTCCGTACCGTCCACTGGGACCAGCGCAGCCACGGACGGTCCGCGCGCGGAGCCTCCCAGCGGGGTCCCGGCGCCGTCCCCGTCACCATCGACCAGCTCGGCCGCGACCTCAAGGCCGTCATCGACGCGGCGGCGCCCGAAGGGCCGCTCGTCCTCGTCGGGCACTCCATGGGCGGCATGACGATCATGGCTCTCGCCGACCAGTACCCCGAGCTGATAAGGGAACGGGTGGTCGGTGCCGCCTTCGTCGGTACGTCCAGCGGCAGGCTCGGCGAGGTCAACTACGGTCTTCCGCTCGCGGGCGTGAACGCCGTCCGCCGGGTCCTGCCCGGTGTGCTCAGGGCGCTCGGTTCGCAGGCGGACCTGGTCGAGCGGGGGCGGCGGGCGACCGCCGACCTGTTCGCGGGGCTGATCAAGCGGTACTCGTTCAGCTCGAAGGACGTGGACCCCGCCGTCGTACGGTTCGCCGAGCGGCTCATCGAGGGCACCCCGATCGACGTGGTCGCGGAGTTCTACCCGGCCTTCGCCGACCACGACAAGACGGCCGCGCTGGACGTCTTCCTGGAGGTCCCGGCGCTGATCCTGGCCGGGGTGAGCGACCTGGTGACCCCCAGCTCGCACAGCGAGGCCATCGCCGACCTGCTGCCGGACGCGGAGCTGGTGCTCGTACCGGACGCCGGGCACCTGGTGATGCTGGAGCACCCGGAGGCCGTCACGGACCGGCTCGCCGACCTGCTGGCGCGCGTCGGCGCGGTGCCGGCGGAGACTAACGTGGGCACTTATGGAACGACCGCACAGCCGGGCGACTGAGCCCGCCACGGGACCCGGCGGCCCCGGTGACGCCCCGCTCGTCCGCACCCGCACCCGCACCCTCACCGTCGACTCGCCCGAGCGCATGCGCGAACTGGGCCTGGGCCTCGCCGCCCTGGTGCGCCCCGGTGACCTGGTCATGCTCACCGGCGAACTGGGCGCGGGCAAGACGACCCTGACGCGCGGACTCGGCGAGGGGCTCGGGGTCCGGGGAGCCGTGACCTCCCCGACCTTCGTGATCGCCCGCGTGCACCCGTCCCTGGTGGACGGCCCGGCCCTGGTCCACGTCGACGCGTACCGGCTCGGCGGGGGCCTGGACGAGATGGAGGATCTCGACCTGGACGTCTCGCTGCCCGACTCGGTGGTGGTCGTGGAGTGGGGCGAGGGCAAGGTCGAGGAACTGTCGGACGACCGGCTCCACGTCCTGATCGACCGCGTGGTCGGGGACACGGACGACGAACGCCGCGAGGTCACCCTGACGGGCGTGGGAAAGCGATGGGCGAACGCGGACCTGGGCTCGCTGTCGTAAAACGCGCAGTCCGGGCATACGTGTCTGCGGAGGCCCCGGCCGCCGTCACCACGGCACACCCAGCCCGTCCGGCGATTGAGGACATCCGTAAGCGCAACCATGCGCCCGGCGGCACGTTCCGACAAAGCGTCGGGAAAATGTTGCGCGTGCCGGGCCGCGCGTGGTCACATGGTGTCCAGAGGTGGTTAGGTCTACCTAACTTACGACCACGCTTGCCCCCGCAGCCCCAGGAGGCATCCATGCCGCAGCCGCCGCACCCCCACCCGTCGCCCTCCGACGTACCCATGCGGGACCTGCTCGCCTCCTGCGCGGCGGCCGCCGCCGTGTCGGCTCCGCCGGAGTGGCCCGTGGCCGCGCCCGTGGCGACACGCCCCGCCGCGCAGGCGTACGCGGAGGCCCCCACCACAGGCGCCCACGCCGCCTAGGCGCCCTCAGGGGACGACGACCACCGTCGAGTTGATCGTCGCGAACGACCACAACGCCGCCCCGTCCGCCCGCTTCATCCGCACCCCGCCCGTCCTCAGCGCGGGATTCGGCGTCGGCAGCGACCCGTCCACCGCCGCGCTGAAGCCGACCGTGGCCCCCTCCGCCGTCGCGAACCGTACGACGTGTTCGACCAGGACCCCGTCCGAGCCCTGGACCTGGGCGGACCGGGAGTTGACGGTGTACGAGCCGGGGGCCGGGTCGAGGGTGCTCGGGACGACCGGGAACGTACGCGTCGCCTGGTTGGTCCGGTCGACCAGCCAGACCCGGCGGTCCTTCAGGCCATACACCACCCGCCGGCCCGTGCCCGACGCCGCCGGCACCGTCAGCGGGTCCTTCTTCGGCGCGGGGGAGGCCGACGCGGTCGGGGAGGAGGCGCTCGGGGTGCCGTTCTTCCCGAGGGTGTCGGGCACGCTCGCCGAGGCCTGGTAAGCGAGGAAGGCGACGCCGGCGATGGCCGCCGCGGTGAGCCCGGCCACGATTCCCGAGCTGCTCCTGGACACCCTGTTCCACCTCTCGTACGTATGACTCCGTGGTGACGTTAGCAGCAGCGGAATGACGGGACTGGGCGCCGTGCCCCGCCGCCGGGAGCCGTAGGCTGTTTGCGTGCTTCTGCTCGCCGTTGATACCGCCACGCCCGCCGTCACCGTCGCCCTCCATGACGGCTCCTCCGTCCTCGCCGCCGAGAGCCAGGTGGACGCGCGCCGCCACGGCGAGCTGCTGCTGCCCGCCGTGGACCGCGTCCTCTCCGAGGCCGGGGCGGGGGTGGGACTCGGCGCCGTCACGGATGTGGTCGTCGGGGTCGGGCCCGGTCCGTACACCGGACTGCGGGTGGGGCTCGCCACGGCGCTGGCCTTCGGTTCCGCGCTCGGGGTGCCGGTGCACGGGCTCTGCACGCTGGACGGTCTCGCGTACGCCTCCGGCCTCGAAGAGCCCTTCGTCGTGGCCACCGACGCCCGCCGCAAGGAGGTCTACTGGGCGCGGTACGCGGATGCCCGTACCCGCGTAGGTGACCCGGCAGTCGACCGGCCCGCCGACCTCACCGAGCGGGTCGCCGGGCTGCCCGCCGTCGGCGCCGGCGCGTTCCTCTACCCGGCCACGTTCCGGGACGCCCGTGCCCCCGAGCACCAGTCGGCCGCCGCGCTCGCCGGGCTGGCGGCGGAGCTGCTGGCCGCGGGGCGGACGGACGACTTCCTGCCGCCGCTGCCCCTCTACCTCCGCAGGCCCGACGCCGAGGTGCCCAAGAACTACAAGGTGGTCACCCCGAAGTGACCAGGGGCGAAGAAGGAGCGGACGAGGTGGGCGGAGCGGCCGGCACGGCTCCCCGCGGCGCCGTCCTCCGCGAGATGCGCTGGTGGGACATCGAGCCCGTCCTCGCCCTCGAACACGACCTCTTCCCCGAGGACGCCTGGTCCCCGGGCATGTTCTGGTCCGAGCTGGCCCACGCGCGCGGCCCCGGCGCCACCCGCCGCTACGTCGTGGCCGAGGCGGACGGCCGTATCGTCGGGTACGCGGGCCTCGCCGCCGCCGGCGGACTCGGGGACGTACAGACCATCGCCGCCGCCCGCGACCAGTGGGGCACGGGTCTCGGCTCCCGCCTGCTGACCGACCTCCTCCAGCACGCCAGCGCCGCCGAGTGCGAAGAGGTGCTGCTCGAAGTGCGGGTCGACAACATACGGGCGCAGAAGCTGTACGAACGGTTCGGCTTCGAGCCCATCGGCTTCCGCCGCGGCTACTACCAGCCCGGCAACGTCGACGCGCTCGTGATGCGCCTGCCGATGCAGGGGCTCCACATACAAGACGTCCAAGGAACTGGGATCAATGGCTGACGAACCTCTCGTCCTCGGTATCGAGACCTCCTGCGACGAGACGGGCGTCGGCATCGTGCGCGGTACGACCCTGCTCGCCGACACCGTCGCGTCGAGCGTCGACGAGCACGCGCGCTTCGGCGGTGTGGTGCCGGAGATCGCCTCCCGCGCGCATCTGGAGGCGATGGTGCCGACCGTCGAGCGCGCGCTGAAGGAGGCGGGCGTCAGTGCCCGCGACCTCGACGGGATCGCGGTGACGTCGGGCCCCGGCCTGGCGGGGGCGCTGCTGGTGGGGGTGTCGGCGGCGAAGGCGTACGCGTACGCGCTCGGCAAGCCGCTGTACGGCGTGAACCACCTGGCCTCCCACATCTGCGTCGACCAGCTGGAACACGGCCCGCTGCCCGAGCCGACAATGGCGCTGCTGGTGAGCGGCGGACACTCGTCGCTGCTGCTGGCGCCCGACATCACCTCGGACGTACGGCCCATGGGCGCGACCATCGACGACGCCGCCGGTGAGGCCTTCGACAAGATCGCGCGGGTGCTGCACCTGGGCTTCCCGGGCGGTCCGGTGATCGACCGGCTGGCGAAGGAGGGCGATCCGGCCGCGATCGCCTTCCCGCGCGGGCTGACCGGGCCGAGGGACGCGCCGTACGACTTCTCGTTCTCCGGGTTGAAGACGTCCGTGGCGCGCTGGATCGAGGCGAAGCGGAACGCGGGCGAGGACGTGCCGGTACGGGATGTGGCGGCGTCGTTCCAGGAGGCGGTCGTGGACGTGCTGACGCGGAAGGCGGTCCGCGCGTGCAAGGACCAGGGGGTCGATCATCTGATGATCGGCGGCGGGGTCGCGGCGAACTCGCGGCTGCGCGCGCTCGCCGCCGAGCGCTGCGAGCGGGCGGGCATCCGGCTGCGGGTGCCGCGCCCGGGGCTGTGCACGGACAACGGCGCGATGGTCGCGGCGCTGGGCGCGGAGATGGTGGCGCGGAACCGGCCGGCCTCGGACTGGGACCTCTCGGCGGATTCGTCGCTGCCGGTGACGGAGCCGCACGTGCCGGGTCGTAGGCAGGTCAATGAGCCTGAGTCTGGGGCTGGGCGCGAGTCTGAGCGTGGGCACGGGCACGGGCACGCGCACGCTCACGACCATGTGCACGAGCTGGCGAAGGACAACCTCTACTGATGACGGTCGCGCTCATGTGGGAGGCCAAGGCCGCCGACGGCCGGGGCGCGGAGCTGCTGGAGTGGGCCCGCGCGCGGGGCGCGGAATTGCCGTACGAGCCGCTCCGCCGCGAGCTGCTGCGCGCCCCCGGCGGCCGGGTCCTGGTTCTCACCTGGTGGGAGGGCCCGTACGACGCCGTCGTCCCCGAACTCCCCGATCCTCCGGCCGAGTTGACTGCCCGGCCGGTCCACCGCTGGCGCTTCGAGTCGCTCGGGGACGACGGACGGGGCGGCCTGGAGGGCCTGGACCCTTCCCGTACGCCAAAAGGGGCAGATCGCGACAAATAGCGACAGGATGGGGTGCGGGGGAACCGTCGCGCGCGCCGAGTCGCGCGTACCGCATCGCGAAAGGCCCGTTCGTATGACCTCGGCACCGAACCTCCCCTCCGGCCCCCGGCCGTTCTCTCCCCGCGACATCCGCACCCTGACGATCGATGTCGCGGGCCCCGTCTTCCTCCCCGGCGACGACGGGTACGCCGAGGAGGCCACCGGCTTCAACCGGGTGGTCACGCACCGTCCCGCCGTGATCGTCGGCGCCGCGGACGCGGCGGACGTCCTGAGCGCGGTGCGCTTCGCGGGCCGGTACGGGCGTCCTGTCGCCGTCCTCTCCACCGGGCACGGCCCCACGGGGGACGTCCCCGAGGACGCCGTCATGATCACGACCCGCCGGATGACGGGCCTGTCGATCGACGCCGGGGAGCGTACGGTCCGGGTCGAGGCGGGGGTGCGCTGGCGGCAGGTCGTCACCGAGGCCGCCGTGCACGGCCTGGCGCCGCTCGTCGGGTCCGCGGCGGAGGTCGGCGTGGTCGGCTACACCCTCGGCGGCGGCCTCAGCGTCACGATGGGCCGGGCCTTCGGGTGGGCGGCCGACCACGTCCAGTGGATCGACCTGGTGACGGCGGACGGCGAGCTGCGCCACGCCTCGCGCGACTCCGAGGACGACCTCTTCTGGGCGCTGCGCGGCGGGAAGGGCAACTTCGGGGTGGTCACCGCGATGGAGTTCTCCCTCTTCCCGGTGACCCAGCTGTACGCGGGCGCCCTGTACTTCTCCGGTGACGACGCCCGGGAGGTGCTGCACGCGTACCAGCGGTTCGCGGCGACGGCCCCGGAGGAGCTGATGTCGTCCGCCGTCCTGCTGCGCCTGCCCGACCTGCCCACGGTCCCCGAGATCATGCGGGGGCGGCTGACCGCGGCCGTACGGTTCTCCTGGCTCGGCTCGGAGGCCGACGGGGAGGAGCTGATCGCACCGCTGCGGGCGGCGGCGGCGGTGCTGCTGGACACGGTGAGCCTGCGCCCGTTCACGGAATTCGACGCCATCAGCGTGGATCCGCCGGACGGCATCAGCTCGGTCGAGCACTTCGCGGTCCTGGACGAGGTGACGCCGGAGACGATCGACGCCCTTCTGGAGGTCGCGGGCCCGGAGTCCGGCGCCCGGGTCAACGTCGTGGACCTGCGCCAGCTCGGCGGCGCGCTGAGCCGCTACTCCGGCGCGCCGAACGTGGTCGGGACCCGTGACGCGGCCTTCGCCGTCTTCGCCTTCGCGTTTGTGCCGCCCGGCGAGGACCCGGAGGCGTACCGGACGGTGGGGAGTGAGGTGATGGAGCGGCTGGAGCCGTGGCTGAGCGTGCGGAAGCACACCAATTTCCTGGGGGCGGACGATGTGACGGCGGAGCGGGTACGGCTGGCCTTCGACGCGCCCACGTACGCCAGGCTCCAGGAGATCAAGGCGGCGCGGGACCCGGCGAACATGTTCCGGCTGAACCACAACATCCCGCCGGCGGGGGCGGGGTCGTGAGTCCGGGTTCCGGGTCGGGATCCGGGGTGTGGATCCGGGGTGTGGAGTGATCTCTTCCGAATGTTTTCCCGGCCCGTGTCGATTCCGGTGCCGGCCGTTCGACGTACAGGTGAGAGGCGGGAACGGCCCGCCTCACCACCGCCCGACAGGGGCACCGAGGAGTCACCATGCCGCGCTTTCTGATGATGGTCCGCGTTGACGAGAACAACGCCCCCGCCGGCGGCCCCAGCGAGGAGCTGATGCGGCGCATGGGCGAGCTGATCGAGGAGATGTCCAAGGCCGACGTCCTCGTGGACACCGCGGGGCTGCTGCCGACCGCGCAGGGGGTACGGGTCCGGCAGAGCGGCGGGAAGATCTCCGTCACCGACGGGCCGTTCACCGAGACCAAGGAGGTCGTCGGCGGGTACGCGATCATCCAGGCCCCGGACAGGGACGAGGCGGTCGCGTGGGCGCGGCGCTTCGTCGAGATCCACGAGGCGGAGTGGGAGATCGCGAGCGAGGTGCGCGAGATCGTGCAGGGTTAGGGAGAGCCTTCCCGGGGCCCTGTCCCGTGGCCGGGGCCGCTCCCGTCACCGTTTGCCCTCGCCTGCCCCCGGTGTTCTGATGGGTGGCCGTGGGAGCACACAGGTCGGGAGCGGACGGGCCGGGAGTGAGCGGGCCGGGAGCGGACGGGCCGGAGGCGGGCGCGCCCCAGAGCCCGGACAGCGCCGTCGAAGCGGTGTTCAGGATCGAGTCGGCGCGCATCATCGCCGCCGTCGCCCGCATCGTCCGTGACGTCGGCATCGCCGAGGAGCTGGCGCAGGACGCCCTGGTCGCGGCGCTGGAACGGTGGCCGGAGTCGGGTGTCCCGGAGAAGCCGGGAGCCTGGCTCATGGCCACCGCCAGGAACCGTGCCGTCGATCTCGTACGGCGCCGGGAGACGTACGCCCGCAAGCTCGCCGAGGTCGGCCGCGCCCTGGAGGACGTCCCGCCGCCCGACACCGCGAACATCACCGGCATCGGGGCCGGGGTCGACGACATCGACGACGACCTCCTGCGTCTCATCTTCACCTCCTGCCACCCGGTCCTCTCCACCGAGGCCCGGATCGCCCTCACCCTGCGCCTCCTCGGCGGCCTCACCACCGACGAGATCGCCCGTGCCTTCCTGGCCCCCGAGGCGACCGTGGCGCAGCGCATCGTGCGGGCCAAGCGCAGCCTCGCCAAGGCGGGGGTGCCGTTCGAGGTGCCGTACGGGGACGAGCGCGCGCAGCGCCTCTCCTCCGTCCTGGAGGTCATCTACCTGATCTTCAACGAGGGGTACTCCGCGACCGCCGGTGACGACTGGGTACGGCCCGGCCTGTGCGAGGACGCGCTGCGGCTCGCGCGGGTGCTCAGCGGGCTGATGGACGAGGAGCCCGAAGTCCACGCGCTGGCAGCGCTGTTGGAGCTCCAGGCGTCCCGGATGCCCGCGCGGACCGGGCCCGACGGCGAGCCGGTGCTGCTCGCCGACCAGAACCGCTCGCGCTGGAACCGGCTCCTCGTCCGCCGCGGCTTCGCCGCGCTCACCCGGGCGGGGGCGCTGGGCCGGCCGCCGGGCCCGTACGTCCTCCAGGCCGCCATCGCGGCGTGCCACGCCCGGGCCCGTACGTACGAGGAGACGGACTGGACGGCGATCGCCTCGCTGTACGGACAGCTCGTCGCCCTCACCCCGTCCCCGGTGGTCGAGCTGAACCGCGCGGTCGCCGTGTCGATGGCCGAGGGCCCGGCGGCGGCGCTGCCCCTGGTCGACGCGCTGGCGGACGAACCGGCCCTGAAGGGCTACCACTTGCTGCCGAGCGTGCGCGGCGACCTGCTCGCGCGGCTGGGCCGTACGGAGGAGGCGAGGTCGGAGTTCGAACGGGCGGCGGCCCTGACCCGCAACGCGCGGGAACGCCTCTTCCTGCTGGACCGCGCGGCCCGGCTCTGAGCGGCGAGGGCCTCAGAAGTGCGCGGGTGCCAGCCACGCCGCGGGCGGGAGCGGCGTGTGCTGCGGGGAGGCCTGGATCACCTGGATCACATAAGCCGCGAAACGGCGGGAGGCCGCCACCTGGGCGGCGGGGGTGGCCGCGCGGATGCCCTGGTTCCCCATGAGCATGAGGATCAGATCGTCCGGGACCAGGAAGTCGGGGCGCAGATGACCGGCCTCCTTCGCGCGCCGGGCCAGTTCGGTGACCGTCTTCACCGTGTACGCGCGGCTCTCGGTGACTTCCGTCGGTGTCGGGAAGGTCGCCATGAAGGCTTCGGTGAAGCCCCGGTCCCGGGCGTGCAGCTCGCAGATCCTCTCGATGACCAGGCAGAGGCCGTGCCAGGGGTCGGGGTCGGCGCTCCCTTCGTCGACGATGGCGCGGCACGCGCGCATCTCGTCGGCGAAGGCTTCGGTGACCAGCGCCTGCTTGGTCGGGAAGTGGCGGTAGAGGGTGGCGGGCCCCACCCCCGCGCGCCGCGCGATCTCCCGGATCGGCACGCCCAGCCCGTCGGCGGAGAAGAGCGCGCGGGCCGCGTCGAGGATGCGCGCGCGGTTGTCGGCGGCGTCGGAGCGGGGGGTGTGAGGGGCGTTGCGGGCTTTGGGGGCGTTCGGGGCGTGAGGCAATCGGGCGGGCACCTCTCTCACTTTAGCGAAACGGACGGGGGCGTCCGTTAGCGTCGCGCCGTCGCGGAACGGTCGTACCGAGCACATGGAGGCCACGTTGAAGGCGGTTTCGATCCGGGAATTCGGACGTCCCGAGGGCCTGGCGGTCGTCGAGGTCCCCGATCCCGCACCCGGCGCCGGGCAGGTGGTGATCGCCACCGAGGCGATCGGTGTCGGCGGGGTCGACACGCTGATCCGGAGGGGAGTCCTGGCCGCCTACGGCTTCCAGGAGGGCCACATTCCGGGGGGTGAGGTGGCGGGCACGGTCACGGCGGTCGGCGACGGGGTCGACGCGTCGTGGATCGGACGGCGGGTGTGGGGGTTCACCGGCACCGGCGGGGGCTATGTCGAACAGGCCGTCGCCCCGGTCGCGGAGATCCTTCCGCTGCCCGCGGACCTGTCCGCCGCCGACGCGGTGACGCTGGGCAGCGCGGGGGTGGTGGCGCACTTCGCGCTCGTCCGCGCCCGTTTCGTACCCGGGGAGACGGTGCTGGTACGGGGCGCGGCGGGCAGCCTGGGGATCATGGCGGTGCAGTTCGCGGCGCGGGGCGGGGCCGGGGCGGTGGCGGTCACCACGTCGTCGGCGGAACGCGGGGAGCGGCTGCGGAGGCTCGGGGCGACGCACGTCCTGGACCGCGCCGGTTCCGCTGCCTCCGGTGCCGGAACCGGCTCCGGCTCCGGCTCGGGGGACACCTCGGCGGGCTACGACGTCATCATCGACGTGGTGGCCGGTGAGCACCTGCCGTCGTTCCTCGACCGGCTCGACCCGAACGGCCGCATGGTGGTCGTGGGCATCGTCGGGGGCCCGCCGCCGGCGGACTTCGGTACGAGGATGACGGCGGCCTTCCAGAAGTCGCTGTCGTTCTCCACGCTCAGCACGGACACGGTCCCCGCGGCCGACCGGACGGCCGCGCGCGCCGCACACTTCGCGGCGGCGGCCCGCGGGGAGATCGAGGCGGTGGTGCACGAACTGCTGCCGCTGGACGAAGCCGCCCTGGCGCACCGCAAGATGGACGCGGGCGAGGTCTTCGGCCGCATCGTCCTGACGCCGTAGCCCTCTGAGCGGGCTCCCGAGCCCGCGGTCATGCGGGCGTCACCGGCGTGTCCGGGCTGTCCAGCCAGGCCGTCTGCCCCTCGGGCGTGACGGTCAGCCCGTATCGTCCGATCGCCGGGCGGCCGGTCTCCGTCCACCGGTCGTAGGACGCGCGGATCTCGTCCCAGAGGCGGCGCGGTCCGTACTGGGCCGTGCGGAACGCGTCCGTCCGGCGGCCGTCGTAGTCGACGCTCGCCCAACTCGTCGCGGTGGTGTCGGCGATCCACAGCCGGGTGTGGGCGTCGGCGGACGCGGTGTCCCACGAGTACCAGGCGCCCGGGACGGTCAGCCCGAGGTGGAAGTCCAGCGCGGGGTCGTCCCCGGCGACGGCCCACGGGGAGAGGCCGGTTGTCCCCGTCTCGGGGGTCTGGTCCTCGCGCAGGACGTCGCGGAACAACTCGATGTCGGTGCGCTGTCCGTTGATCAGCATGTACGAGCCGTACGCGGCGAACGTTCCCTCCGCGCGGCCGTCCTGGCGCTTCGTCAGGCGGAGGGTGCCGTACCCGCTCCATCCACTGTCCCAGGGGGTGACGATGCGTCCGCCGGGCGCTGTCTGCTACAGCCAGGAGGTGGGCACCGTACGGACGGAACAGGTGGCGAGGACACGGTCGTACGGAGCGTGCGGAGGCCAGCCGTCCCCGCCGTCGGTGTGGATGACGGCGGGGGAGTACGACAGGGCGGCCAGGTTCTCGCGCGCGCGGGCGGCGAGGGGCGCGTCCACCTCCACGGAGGTGACCAGTCCGTCGCCCAGGCGGGCGCAGAGGAGCGCGGTGTTGTAGCCGGAGCCGGTGCCGATCTCCAGCGTCCTCGCGCCGGGGCCCAGTTGGGCGTCCTCCAGGAGGCGCAGGACCATGCTGGGCATGGACGCGGAGGACGAGGGCGAGCGGGTGCCGTCGGACTCGGTCACGAACTGGGTGACGAGAGGAGCGTCGGAGTACGCGGCGCCCATCCACCCACCCGGATCCAGACGCCGGTCACACGCCACGTACCCGCCCTCACCGTCCCTGACCCACACCACGTCGGGCAGGAAGAGGTCCCGGGGAACACGCGACAGCACATCCACCCACGCACCGGAAACCGGCTCCGTAAGGGCCTGTTGAACCGCACGCAACAGCCCCCGCGTCCCCGCCGCGCGGGCGGGGGCGTCGTGGGCGCCGACCGGTGACCGGTACGTCTGTCCCACCCCCGCCCCTCCCCTGCCCCTCCCGCTCAGCCGAGCGGCCGCTTCGTTACGTTCCGTAGTCTACGGTGACATGGCGTGGCGTGAAAGCGGACGACCGGCTCCACCGTCGCGTTGTACTCTGCCCCGCCAAGCGGGAGGGGGAGTCCATGTCGGCAGAGGGTCGCTTTCGGGCAAGTGGGTGGCGGGGGCGGGAAGTTGAGATACCGCGGGCCGCCGGGAGGCAGGGGCCGATCCTCCTGGAGTTCACGGGGGGCCTGACCTCGATCTTCCAGGTGGACATGCTGCGGCGGTCGGCAACGCGCAAGGACCACGGCGGGCAGCTGCTGCGCGTCTACGGGCCCAGGGTGCACCGAGCGCTGCTGCCCGTCGGCTACGACCGGGTGATTGTCACTCGCGTCAGGCCGAGGTCCAGCTCGGGGAGCGGCGTCTCCCGCTGGCGCCTGCGAACCGTCGAGGCGGCTGAACTGCCCGTGCTGACGGACACTCTGTCCGGCAAGGTCGCGGGGCTTGTGTACTTCGACGCTCGCGCAAGGGTGGCCTTCGTCTGGCAGGGCAGCACCGAACACGGCGAACTGCGTTTCACCTCCGTCGCCGGGTTCAGGACCGAGCGCCTCTCGCGGGAAGGCGCCACCCGGGGCGTGGTCACCGTCCCGGGCAGCGGTTTCCTCACCGTCTCCACCTCGGAGAAATGGACGCTGGAAAGGCGATGACGCGGCGGCCCGGACGGTCCGTCAGCCGGCTGTCGCCGGGGTGACCGTTACCGGTACCGCGCGGGCGCGGAAGGCGGTGGCCAGGTGTTCCATTTCCACCAGGGTGCCGAGCAGGCCCGTCGTTCGTAGTTCGGCCGCCTGGCTTCGGGCCTCGGGCAGGGACAGGCCCCGGGTGCGGCTCAGGACGCGGGTGACCGAGATGAGGTTCGCCGTGCCGTCGGTGAGGGTGAGGCGGGCCGGGCCGTGTGCCGTGAGGAGGAGGTGGCGGATGTCCTCGGGGGTCGTACCGGCGGTGGGTGGGGTGGAGCCGCCCGCCCGGCAGCCCGTGCAGGCCGTCTCCGTCTCCCACCGCACCTCGTCCTGGTCGACGCGCTGACCCACGGTCCGGGTCAGCACACCCCCGCACGCCCCGCACGGGGCGGTGACGCTCGCGCCTTGACTTGTCATCGGACTCCTCGCCGTCATTTCCGTCCATCATGCCCCGCCGGCGAGGACCCGCCCTACGAACCGCTGCGTTCCGGGACCGGGGCCAGGGGATCGCCGGTCGGCACGCCGGAGGACGCGGCCGGCGGCGTCGCCGCCAACCGCTTGCGGCCCGGGATCGCCACGACCACCAGCGCCGCGATCAGGGCGACCCCGCCGCCGATCACGAAGCCCGTACGGAAGCCGTTCTCGGAAGGGACGGTGAAGCCGCCGGACGAAACGGTCATGTGGGCGAGGACCACGCCGAGCACCGCGCTGGAGACCGACGTACCGATCGACCGCATCAGGGCGTTGAAACCGTTCGCCGCCGCCGTCTCCGACACCGGCACCGCGCTCATGATCAGCGCGGGCATGGCCCCGTACGCGAAGGCGATCCCCGCGCTGCTGACGCAGGTGAAGACCAGCAGGCCCCAGGTGGATCCCATCAGGACCAGCGCCAGGCCGTACCCGCACATGATGATCAGCGAGCCCGTGAGCAGCGAGACCTTCGGGCCGCGCGCGGCGGAGAGCTTCGCGCCCAGCGGGGAGACGCCCATCATGACCAGGCCGGCCGGGGCCATCCACAGACCCGCCGCGACCATCGACTGGCCGAGGCCGTAGCCGGTGGCGGAGGGCAGCTGGAGCAGCTGGGGGACGATCAGGGACTGGGCGTACAGCGCGAATCCGACCACGACGGACGCCAGGTTGGTCAGCAGCACCTGACGCCTGGCGGTGGTACGGAGGTCGACCAGCGGGTCGCGGGTACGCAGCTCCCACACGCCCCACGCGAGCAGGACCACCAGCGCCGTGGCCAGCAGGCCGAGCGTGGTGCCGCTGCCCCAGCCCCAGTCGGTGCCCTTCGTCACGGCGAGCAGCAGGGCGACCAGCCCGGCGCCGAGCCCCAGGGCTCCGACGAAGTCGAACCGGCCGGTGGCGCGGACCGGGGCCGCCGGTATGACGAGCAGGATGAAGACACCGAGCACCAGACCCAGGCCGGCCGAGCCCCAGAACAGCGTGTGCCAGTCAGTGTTCTGGGCCACGACCGCCGCGAGGGGCAGGCCGAGGGCGCCGCCGATGCCGAGGGACGAGCTCATCAGGGCGATGGCGGAGCCGACCCGTTCGGGCGGCAGGATGTCCCGCATCATGCTGATCCCGAGCGGGATGATGCCCATGCTCGACCCTTGCAGCGCGCGGCCCGCGACGGCGGGGAGCAGGGAGTCGGACAGCGCGCACACCACCGAGCCGCCGACGAGCAGGAGGACGCAGACGAGCATCAGCCGCCGCTTGCCGTACAGGTCGCCGAGCCGGCCCGTGACGGGGGTGGCGACGGCGCCCGCGACCAGGGTCGCGGTGATCACCCAGGACGCGTCGGCCGGGGTGGTGTCCAGGAGGCGCGGCAGCTCGCCGATGAGGGGCACGACCAGGGTCTGCATCAGCGCGGCGACGATGCCGGCGCTCGCCAGGACGGCGACGACGGCTCCGGTACGGGGTGCGGGAGGCGCCGCGAGGGCTGCCGGGGGCGGCGGAACGGTGGGTTTCACAGCGTCTCCTGTCAGGGGCGTGACGTGATGCACTGTGTAGCGTACATGCTGTGTGTACGGGGCATATTGCGCTGATATACATGCAGGTGGGTGTGCCGGTGACGGGCGTGGTGCCGAGGACGGACAGGAAGAGGTTGCCGTGGTGCGTGAGGCGAGCGAGAAGATCCAGCTGGAGATGACGCTGCTGGCGCGTTATCGCTACATGGCTCTGGCGCCCAAGGCGCGGCTCGACCGCAGCGCGTACCTCCTGCTCAGCCGGATCGAGGCCGAGGGGCCGCTGTCCATCGGGCAGTTGGTCGACGCGCTGGGCCTGGAGACGTCCACGCTCAACCGGCAGACGGCCGCGATGACCCGGGCGGGGCTGGTGGAGCGCATCCCGGACCCGGAGGGCGGCATCGCGCGCAAGTTCCGTATCACGGACGAGGGTCTGGGCAAGCTCCACGCGGACCGCGAGGACGGGGTGCGGGGCCTGGAGACGGTCCTGGCGGAGTGGAAACCGGAGGAGGCGGCCGCGTTCGCCACGGCGCTGGAACGCTTCAACTCCAGCATCGAGAACCTGATCGGCCACACCTGGCCGCGCGGCTGAACGGGCTCCGGCCGCGCGCGCCCGACAAGCCGCGCGCGCCCGACCACACGCCCTGCCGTCCGCCCTACCGCGCCGACTCCAGCAGCTCCTTGAGCCGGGCCAGGTCGCCGGCGACCGTCCCGGCGTCCCGCGCGAAGTCGGCGTCGCTCATCTCCGCCTGCCGCCGGAGGGTGAACACCACCTCGCTCCCCGCCCCGTCGGCGATCACGCGGACCGGGTTGTACACGGTCTGCCCCGAGGGCAGCGTCACGTCGTGGTCGAGCACACCGAAGTCGTTGCGCGGCGCGAAGGCGACCACGACGCGCCCCATGGGCGAGAACTCCGCGACCCACTGGTCGCCGCTCTTCTCGATGGCCCCGCCCAGGCCGTGCGCCCAGGCGGGCAGGTTGGCCGGGTCCGAGGCGTACGCGTAGACGTCGCGCGCGGTGCGGTCGACATGGACGCTGACGTGGCGCGATTCCTGGTGGGTGCTGTTCATGGCGGCGACGCTAGCGGGCGGCGGCCGCCCCGGTCTTGAACGAAACGGACGCGTGCGGCGTACCGGCCGGGGCGGCGGCGGGTGCGGCTCCGTACCGCTCGTCCGTACCGCTCGTCCGTATCGCTCAGACGCCCACCGTCCCGTCGATCCCCTCGCGCAGGAAGTCCGCGTGGCCGTTGTGGCGTGCGTACTCGTGGATGAGGTGCAGCATCACCATCCGCAGCGAGACGTCCTCCTCCCACCTCGCCGAGTACCCGGTGACGTCCAGGGACTCCGCCTCCTCCTCGATCCGCCGGGAGTGGGCGACCTCCGCCTCCCACGCGGCGAACGCCTCGGCGCGGGTGGCGGTACGGGTGTCGTACGCCACCTGGAAGTCACCGTCCTCCGACCACACCAGGGGGATGTCCTCGCCGTTGATCACCCGGCGGAACCACGTGCGCTCGACCTCCGCCATGTGCCGTACGAGCCCGAGGAGGCTGAGGGTGGACGGCGGCATCGAGCGGCGGCGCAGGTCCTCGTCCCCGAGGCCGTCGGTCTTCATGGCGAGGGTCGCCCGGTGGTAGTCGAGGAAGGCGCGCAGCATGACGCGCTCCTCGGCGACCGCGGGGGGTCCGATGCGTTCTGTGGTCATGACCGGGGCCTTCCTGGAGGGTGGACGGGGTGAGGGTGGGGTGGCGGGCGGGGCGCCGGACGATCGTCGCAGAGGCTACCGCCGCTACCCTCACCCGGGTGATCAACCGCCTCGCGCTTCCGCCGTACCCTCCCGAGCCCCCGCCCGGGGAGGGGTTCGAGGCGTGGGAGGCGGAAGAGGGCGGGGACGGGGCGCTCTCCCCCGGGCTGCTCGCCGAGCGGGACGCCACCGTCGTGGCGCTCGCCGCGCGTGCGCTGGCCGTCCGGCGCCTGCTGCTCCTCTGGGGGATCGCCGCCGTCGCCGTGCTCGGGTGGGCCGCCGTCGGGCTCGCCGTCCGGAGCATCGAGGACGGCGGCCTGGGGCTCCTCAGCGGCCTCGTCGCGCTGGTCCTCGCCGCGGTCCTGCTCGTCCCCGCCGCCGTCGCGCTGGGGCTCTGGGTGCGCCGGAACCAGGAGGTACGGGACCGGCTGGACGCGTGGGCGTATCTCGGCCCGGAACCCGTCACCGACGAACGGGTGCGCGCGCATGGCAGGTCCGTGCTCTGGCTGCTGCCGTCCGTCGCACTGTGCCTGGCCGGTACGGCGGTCGCGGGCCGGGCGGCGACCCGGATGGACACGGTCACGCTGAGTGCCACGTCGTACGCGCTGGGTCTCGGCGGCACCCTCCTGGTGACCGGTCTGCTGGGACTTGTCCGGTCCGTCGGACACCAGCGCTGGGCTGGGCGTTTGCTGGATCCGGTGCCCGTACGCAGGGGTGGCGGCGCCCACCGCTGAGGTGCTTCCTACAGCCCGCGACTTATCCTGGAGGGGGAACGCATGCGCCATTCAGGGTTAAGGGGCGGCGGATGGAATGGATTTGGTGGCTTTTCGTCTTCTTCATCGTGGGCGGCTTCGGATGGGTGGCCGACACGGGCCGCACGGCGCTGCACACGCGTCACGAGCGCCTCATGGAACGCCTCAAGCTGGCCGAGGACGAACGGAAGGCGCTGGAGGCGGCCCACAAGCCACCCGCGCCCATCTGCGGGTGTTCCCACCACCTGGCGAAGCATGACAAGCGGGGGAAGTGCCACGAGGACGTCGAGGTCGCGACGGAGTGGGACGAGGACAAGAAGCCGCTGAAGTACGAGCGCAGGCAGTGCAACTGCCAGCAGTACATCGGGCCGCAGCCGCTCTCGAAGATCTACGCCGACGAGTTGACGGACCTGGAGTAGTCCGGCGAGTCGTACGGCCGGGGGGTGTGTGGCGCTGACAGGATGCAGCGCCATGCAGCTTTTACGACAAAGGCGAGAATACGGACACGTACGTGTCCTGGTGGCCGCCCTGCTCGTCGCCGCGCTCGGTTCCGGCTGCACCGGAGAGCCGAACAGCGGCGGGGCCTACGCCCCCGAGGGGCGCCCGGCACCACAGGCGCCGCAGGGACCGCAAGCACCGCAAGCACCACAGGCACCGAAAGCCGGCCAGGCGCCCAAACTCCGTAGCGCCCCCGCCGGCGCCCTCGCCGCCTACGCCGAGAACCTTCGCCGCGCCGAGGCCGTCCGTACCGCCACCGCCAAGCGGTGGAAGCTCGCCGGCACCCCCCTGACCGCGCCCCCGCCCCCCGCCGTCAAGCCCGTGATCAAGACCCGCAAGGGCTTCGAGGTCTCCGGCGGCGCCGCGCTCCCGCCCGTCTTCACCACCGTGCCGGTCAAGGACAAGATCGTGTTCCTGACCATCGACGACGGCGCGGAGAAGGACCCCGAGTTCCTCCGCATGATGGCCGAGCTGAAGATCCCGTACAGCGCCTTCCTCAGCGACTACGTGATCAACGACGACTACCACTACTTCCGGCTGATGCGGGACAAGGGGGTCGCGCTGCACAACCACACCCTCAACCACCCCTACCTGCCCGGCCTCTCCCACGCCGGGCAGAAGCGTGAGATCTGCGGTCAGCAGGACAAGCTCCAGAAGCGGTACGGGAAGCGGCCCCGCCTCTTCCGTCCGCCGTACGGCAACTACAACGGCGACACCCTGCGCGTCGCCAAGTCCTGCGGCATCACCGCCGTACCGCTGTGGGCGGCCGAGGCGTTCCCCGACCACATGGAGTGGCGCGAGTGGGACCGGGACCTGCACCCCGGCGACATCGTCCTCAGCCACTTCCGGGGGCGCGAGGACGGGAAGGGCTCCATGCCCGACATGATCCGGCGTGTGATGAAGACCATCACGGACAAGGGGTACGCGGTGGCCAGGCTGGAGGACTACGTCTGAGAACCCCCGGCCGCAGGCCCGGTGTTCACAGGTCCGGTGCTCGCACGCCCGTACGGGGACAGCCCCTCGTACGGGCGTTTTCGCGTCCCGGACGCACCGCCACGCGCACGCTCATTGGCACTCCGCTTGACCGAGTGCTAATCGCGGTCATAGTCTCGGGTCTGGCACTCCCCACTGGAGAGTGCCAAAGCGCGACCGACGGATCCGGCACCCGCGACGACGGATCCACCCGGTCGCCACCCAAGACAGTTCACCCCGTGAGATCTCCGAAGGGGGAGGTCGGATCGTGACGACCGCCAGCACCAAGGTTGCCATCAAGCCGCTCGAGGACCGCATTGTGGTCCAGCCGCTCGACGCCGAGCAGACCACGGCCTCTGGCCTGGTCATCCCGGACACCGCCAAGGAGAAGCCCCAGGAGGGCGTCGTCCTGGCCGTGGGCCCGGGCCGTTTCGAGAACGGCGAGCGGCTCCCGCTCGACGTTTCCGTCGGCGATGTCGTTCTGTACAGCAAGTACGGCGGCACCGAAGTGAAGTACAGCGGCGAGGAATACCTCGTCCTCTCGGCTCGCGACGTACTCGCGATCATCGAGAAGTAATTCACCGAAAGTTTTGCTTGTGAGCTGCGCCCTCGGCCACCCTGCGATTGCCGGGCGGACGGGGGCGCAGTTCGTTCGAGAGGACTAGAGAAGCTCCCATGGCGAAGATCCTGAAGTTCGACGAGGACGCCCGTCGCGCCCTCGAGCGCGGCGTCAACAAGCTGGCCGACACGGTGAAGGTGACGATCGGCCCCAAGGGCCGCAACGTCGTCATCGACAAGAAGTTCGGCGCCCCGACCATCACCAACGACGGTGTCACGATCGCCCGCGAGGTCGAGCTCGACGACCCGTACGAGAACCTTGGCGCCCAGCTGGTGAAGGAGGTGGCGACCAAGACCAACGACATCGCGGGTGACGGCACCACCACCGCCACCGTCCTGGCCCAGGCGCTGGTCCGCGAGGGCCTGCGCAACGTCGCCGCCGGCGCGTCGCCCGCCTCCCTGAAGAAGGGCATCGACGCCGCGGTCAAGGCCGTGTCCGACGAACTCCTCGCGACCGCCCGCCCGATCGACGACAAGTCCGACATCGCCGCCGTGGCCGCGCTCTCCGCGCAGGACCAGCAGGTCGGTGACCTCATCGCCGAGGCGATGGACAAGGTCGGCAAGGACGGTGTCATCACCGTCGAGGAGTCCAACACCTTCGGCCTGGAGCTCGACTTCACCGAGGGCATGGCCTTCGACAAGGGCTACCTGTCCCCGTACATGGTGACCGACCAGGAGCGTATGGAGGCCGTCCTCGACGACCCGTACATCCTGATCAACCAGGGCAAGATCGCCTCCATCCAGGACATGCTCCCCCTGCTGGAGAAGGTCATCGCGGCGGGTGGCTCCAAGCCGCTGCTGATCATCGCCGAGGACGTCGAGGGCGAGGCGCTTTCCACGCTCGTCGTCAACAAGATCCGCGGCACCTTCAACGCGGTCGCGGTGAAGGCCCCCGGCTTCGGTGACCGCCGCAAGGCCATGCTCGGCGACATCGCCACCCTCACGGGCGCGACCGTCATCGCCGAGGAGGTCGGCCTCAAGCTCGACCAGGCCGGTCTGGACGTGCTGGGCTCCGCCCGCCGCGTCACCATCACCAAGGACGACACCACGATCGTCGACGGTGGCGGCGACCACAGCGAGGTCGCCGGCCGCATCAACCAGATCAAGGCCGAGATCGAGTCCACGGACTCCGACTGGGACCGCGAGAAGCTCCAGGAGCGCCTCGCGAAGCTGGCCGGCGGCGTGTGCGTGATCAAGGTCGGTGCCGCCACCGAGGTGGAGCTCAAGGAGAAGAAGCACCGTCTGGAGGACGCCATCTCCGCGACCCGCGCCGCGGTCGAGGAGGGCATCGTCTCCGGTGGTGGCTCCGCCCTGGTGCACGCCGCCAAGGTCCTGGAGGGCAACCTCGGCAAGACCGGCGACGAGGCCACCGGTGTCGCGGTCGTCCGCCGCGCCGTGGTCGAGCCGCTGCGCTGGATCGCCGAGAACGCCGGTCTCGAGGGCTACGTCATCACCGCGAAGGTCGCCGACCTCGACAAGGGCCACGGCTTCAACGCCGCGACCGGCGAGTACGTCGACCTGGTGAAGGCCGGCGTCATCGACCCGGTCAAGGTCACGCGCTCCGCGCTGGAGAACGCCGCGTCCATCGCCTCCCTGCTGCTCACGACCGAGACCCTGGTCGTCGAGAAGCCGGCCGAGGAAGAGGCCGAGGCCGGTCACGGCCACGGTCACAGCCACTGACGTCGTGTGCGACAGCCGAAGGCCCGGCACCCCGGAAGGGGCGCCGGGCCTTCGCGCGTGCCGGGGTCTCTTTACGCGGAGAGGTGCAGTGTCGTCGGGTGTACGGGGTCGGCGAACGGCAGCCCCTTCGTCCAGCGCTCCACCTCGTCCAGCGCCTGGTCCGCCATCCGGTGGATCTCGCCGCCGAGGGACCCGGCGACATGCGGGGTGAGCAGGACATTCGGCAGGTCGTACAGCGGCGAGTCGACGGGCGGCAGTTCGGGCTCCGTCACGTCCAGTACGGCGTGGAGGCGGCCCGCGACCAGCTCGGGCAGCAGCGCGTCCTCGTCGACGAGCGACCCGCGTGAGGTGTTGATCAGCGTCGAACCGTCCGCCATCGCCGCCAGCTGCGCGGCGCCGATCATGCCGTCCGTGGCGGGGAGCTGCGGGGCGTGGACGGATACGACATGGCTGCGCGAGCAGAGTTCGTCCAGGGTGACGAGGTCCGCGCCGAGCGCGGCGGCGTCGGACGGCTCGACGTACGGGTCGTACAGCAGGACCTCCAGGTCGAAGGGGCGCAGCAGCTCGATGACGCGGCGGCCGATGCGGGACGCGCCGACGATGCCGACCGTACGGCGGTAGTTGCCCGCGCTGTCCAGCTCCTCGCGCCAGTCGTGGTGGGTGCGCAGGTTCCGGTAGCGCTGGGCGGAGCCGAGGACGTTCTTGCCCGCGAAGAGGATCGCGGCGAGCGTGTACTCGGCGACGGGGCGGGCGTTCGCGGCGGCGGCCGAGGTGACGGCGATGCCCCGCTCCCAGCAGGCGTCGGTGATGTGGTGCTTGACCGAGCCCGCCGCGTGGACGACGGCCCGCAGGCGGGGCGCGGCGTCGAGGACACCGGCGGTGAGCGGGGGCGCGCCCCAGCAGGTGACGAGCAGTTCGGTGTCGGCGAGGGCGGCGGCGACGGCGGGCGGCGGGTCGGTCAGCTGATGGGCGATCAGGGCGGGATCGGTACGGACGAGGCCGGTCAGCCGGGTCCTGTGGGCGTCGGTGAACAGGCGCTCGGCGATGCCGGGGCCCATGGAGAGCAGGGCCGCGGGGCGATTGTCAGTGGTGGCTGGCATGGTGGAACTCAAGCTCCTCGGGTGTCGCTGGGACTCGCTCGGGTCTCGCTCGCTCCTACCCAGGCAGGTCGCGCTCGGGGGCGGCTATTTGACGCTGCCGGCCGTGAGGCCGGCCTTCCAGTGCCGTTGGAGGGTGACGAACGCGATGATCAGCGGGGTGACGGCGAGGAGTGAACCGGTCACGACCATCGGATAGAAGTCCGGGGTCGCGTTGGCGTTGCTGTGCCAGTTGTAGAGGCCCAGGCTCAGCGGATAGAGGTTCTTGTCCGAGAGCATCACGAGGGGGAGGAAGAAGTTGTTCCAGACGGCGGTGAACTGGAAGAGGAAGACGGTGACGAAGCCCGGCATGATCATGCGCAGACCGATCGACCAGAAGGCGCGCAGTTCGCTCGCGCCGTCGATCCTGGCCGCTTCCAGCGCCTCGTCCGGGATATAGCCGGCGCTGAAGATCCGGGACAGGTAGACGCCGAACGGGTTGACCAGGACGGGGATCAGCACGGACCAGTAGGTGTTGACGGTGTGGGTTTTCACGGCCAGCAGGTACAGGGGGAGGGACAGGGCCGTGGAGGGCAGCAGCACGCCGAGCAGGACGACGGCGAACAGCTTCTCCTTGCCCCGGAAGCGGTATTTGTCGAAGGCGTAACCGGCGGCGACGCTGACCAGCGAGCAGCCGAGGGCGCCGACTCCCGCGTACAGCAGCGAGTTGCCGTACCACCGGAAGTAGACGCCGTCCTGGTAGGTCGTCAGGTCGGAGTGGTTCTGGCCGAGGTGGAAGCCCTGGAAGGAGAAGACGTCGCCGCCGAGCAGGTTGCCCGCGTCCTTGGTGGCGGCCGTGACCAGCCAGATGAGGGGGAACAGGGTGTACGCGGCGGCCAGGACGAGCACGCCGTTGACGGCGGACCTGGACAGCCACCGGCCGGTGCCCGGCCGGCCGGCCGCGCGGACGGGGGCACGGCGGGGGGTTCCGCGGCGCGCGGGGGCGGGCGGGGTGGCGGGGTCGGCCGGGTCGGCCGGGGTGGCGACGAGGGGGGACGTCATGCTGCCCGTGCCTCCTTCCGTCGGGAGAGTCGGGTGACGCCGAAGGAGAGCGCGGCGGCCACGAGGGCGATGAGGACGGACGCGGCGGCGGCCAGGCCGTAGTCGTTGCGCTGGAAGGCCGCGCTGTAGGCGTACATGTTGGGCGTCCAGGTGCTGGGCACGGACGCGCCCGAGCGGCTGAGGATCAGCGGTTCGGTGAAGAGCTGGAGCGATCCGATGATCGTGAAGAGCAGCACGAGCGCCAGCGAGGAGCGGATCAGGGGGAACTTGATGCTGAACGCGAGCCGCCACTGCCCCGCGCCGTCCACGGTGGCGGCTTCGAGCAGCGAGCGGTCGATGGCCTGGAGGGAGGCGTAGAAGATGACGACGTTGTAGCCGAGCCACTCCCACAGCGCGATGTTGACCACCGAGGGGAGGACGCCGTCGGTGGACAGGAAGTCGTAGCCGAGTCCGCCGGCGTCCATGGCGTTGATGACCGGGCTGAGCCCCGGCGTGTAGAGGTAGATCCAGATCAGGGCGGCGATCAGGCCGGGGATGGCGTGCGGGAGAAAGAGCGCCAGCTGGAAGAAGCGGCGGGCGCGGGCCAGGGCCGTATCGAGCAGCAGGGAGAGGACCAGCGCGCCGCCGACCATCAGGGGGATGTAGAAGGCGCAGTAGCCGAGGAGCACCCAGAAGCCGTCGCGGAACGCCTGGTCGCCGAGGGCTTCGGTGTAGTTGCCGAGGCCGTGGAAGACGGTACGGGGACCGTCGAAGCCGAGGCCCGAGGCCTTCTCGGTGAAGAGGCTGAGCCAGAGGGCGTAGCCGACGGGTATCACCATCGCCACGGTGAACAGGGCGAAGAACGGGGTGAGCAGGACGGTGGCGGCGACGCCGGTGCGGGTGGCGGAGCCGCCGCGTCGGTTCTGGGTATTGGTGGTCATGAGGCGTCCTCGACGTTGAGACCGCGCTTCTTGAGATCGGCGACGGTGGCGTCCTGGGCCGTTCTGACGGCGCGGGAGAGGCTGGAGCCGCCGCCGACGGCTTCGCGGAGCTGGTCGCCCAGCGCCGCGTTGGTGGCACCGGTGCTCGGGCCCCAGATCCAGTCCGGTTTGATCGATTCGCCGGCCCGGAGGTAGAGGCCGTACAGGTCCTGGCCGCCGAAGAAGCTGGTGTCGATGGCCTTTCGGGCGACGGGGACCATCGCGGGGGAGGCGGGCAGGGCGGTGGAGGTGCTGGCGCCGATCCGGGCCTTGATGCCGGCTTCGGAGGTGGCCATCCAGAGGGCGAACTCGACGGCGGCCGCCTTCTTGTGGCTGTTCTCGCTCACGGCGAAGGTGGAGCCCTGGATCATTCCGCTGGCGGGTCGCGCCGCGTCCCAGCTCGGCACCGGCGCCGCCGCCCACTTGCCCTTCTCCTCGGGCACGATGCCGGCGAGCACGCCCGCGCTCCAGGAGGCGCCGAGGTAGCCGACGAGCGTGCCCTGCTTGAGGCCGCCGGTCCACTCCGGGCTGAACGAGGAGGAGGTGTTGACGAGGTCGTCGTCGATCAGCCCTTGCCAGTACTCCGCCGTCCTGATCGTGGCGGGGTCGGTGGTGTCGACCTGCCAGGCGTTCCTTTGCGTGTCGGTCGTGAACCACCGTGCGCCGGCCTGCCAGGCCATCGCCTGGAAGAAGGTCGGGTCGTCGGGGAAGAAGCTGGCGATCCTGGTGTCCGGGGCCGCCTTCTTGACCTGCGCGGCGGCGGTGCGGAACTCGTCCCAGGTGCGTGGCGGCGTCAGGTGGTGCTTGGCGAAGAAGTCCTTGCGGTAGTAGAAGACCTGCGGGGACGCGTCGAACGGGACGGCCCAGTTCTTGCCGCCCAGGGTGGTCAGCTTGATCGTCTGCGGCAGGAACTCCTTCTTGACGTCGTCGGTCAGATAGCCGCTCAGGTCCTGGAGCGAGCCCTGGCTCACGAACTGCGACAGCATCGGGTACTCGATGGAGAGCAGGTCGGGGGCGATCCCGGCCTTCACGGCGTTGGCGATCTTGGGATAGCCGCCGTTGCCGCCGGAGGGGATCTCCTCGAACCTCACCTTGATCGTGTCGTGCGAGGCGTTGAACGCGTCCACGACTTCTTGCGACCCCTTGGTCCAGGCCCAGAACGTGACGGTGACGGGATGTTCCGCGGTGCCTTCCGCGGGTGCGTCGGCGCCGCCGCCGCACGCCGTGAGGGCGGCGAGAGCGGCCAGCGCGGTGGCGGCGCCGGCACAGGCATGGAGAGAACGGGACCAACTGCGACTCACGGCGCGGCTCCTGTGCGTACGGGGACAGGCGGTGGCCGTGATACTTCGATCCGGCGTGAGCGAAGTCAAGAGCGAAAGATTGATTGATCGAAAAATGATCGAAAGGGGTGGCTGCCTACAGTCCGGGGCGGGGGGTCAGGTGGAGGCGCGCACCCGCAGGCGCGGCAGCAGCTCCACATGACGGCGCGGCTCGTCCGCGCCCCCGCCGGCCGACGTCAGCCGCTCCACCAGCAGCTCCGCCGCGCACCGCCCCACCTCCCGCTTGGGCGGGGCGACCGCGGTGAGCGGGGTGTCCGCCAGGGCGGCCACCTCGTCGTCGTACGTGATGAGGGCCAGGTCCTCGGGGACCCGTACCCCCAGCTCGGCGAGGCGCCGGACCATGCGGATCGCGTCCTCGTCGTTGTGCATCAGCGCGGCGCTCGCCCCGCCGTCGCGCACGGCCGCGCACACCGCCCGCGCGGCCCGCTCGAAGACCTGCGGATCGCGCTCCGCCGACGTCGAGTCGATCACGGGCCCGGGCGCGGTCAGCCCGAGGACGTCGAGCGCCTGCACGTATCCGGCCCGTACCGCCGTCGCCGTCGGGCTGTCCCGCCGCGCCACGAGCAGCGGGGTCGGGTGCCCGAGCCCCACCAGGTGCCGTACGGCGATCAGGACGCCGTGCGCGTGGTCCGAGCAGACCCGGTCCAGGGCGGCCAGCGGCCCGCCCGGGTCCCCGCGCCGCTCCACCAGCACGGTCGCCACCGGCAGCCGGGCGATCCACTCGCTGTACGTGCCGGGGTGGCCGGGCTCGGTCCAGCTCGGGGCGAGCAGCAGCCCCTCCGCGCCGGCCGCCAGCAGCCCGGCCGCGTGCGCGGCGTCGTCCTCGGGCCGGTAGTCGGAGACCCGCAGGATCAGCCGGGCGCCGAGCCGGGCGGCGGCTTCGTGCGCCCCGCGGATCACCTCGGCGAAGTAGTACGCGGCCGCCGGCGCGAGCAGGCCGATGACCGGGCCGCCGCCGCCCGGCGCGATCCCCGCCGGGCCCTGCCGCTCCGGCCAGGAGACCGAACCGTGCACCCGGTCCAGCAGCCCCCGGGCGGCCAGCGCCTCCGCGTCCCGGCGCGCCGTCACGGGGGACACGCCGAGCCGGTCGGCGAGGTCGGACACCCGGACCGTGCCGCGCTCGCGGACCAGGTTCAGCAGTCGGTCATGACGTTCAGCGGCACCTTCGCGCACGGTGACGGCCCTCTCGCGAGTACGGCGACCCGGGCACGGGTGCGTCCCGGACCACCGACCCTAATGCGTACGATCGAACGGCAGGACATTCGATCATTCGCTCACCGCTGTGCTCGGGGTCCGGCGGGTCGCCCCGGGGGCGCGGCGCCCGCTACTGCGGGCCGTACTTGCGTCCCGTCTTCGACGTGAGGCCGCTCAGCAGGCCGCGCGGGGCCAGCTTCACCGCCCCCATCAGGGCCTTGTAGCGCGGGTCGGGGATGGACACGGCCTTGCCGCGGGCCAGGTCCCCCAGCGCGGCCGTCACCAGTTTGTCCGCGTCGAGCCACATCCAGTCGGGGATCCGCTGCGTCCCCAGCCCGGCCCGCTCGTGGAACTCCGTCCGTACGAAGCCGGGGCACAGCGCCATCACCCGTACCCCCGACCCCACCAGCTCCCTGGCCACACCCTGGCTGAACTGCACGACCCACGCCTTCGACGCGCCGTACGTCCCCCGGGGCACGAACGCCGCCACCGACGCCACGTTGACCACCGCGCCCCGGCCGCGCGCCTTCATGCCGGTGACCGCCACCGACGTGAGCCGCAGCACCGCCTCGATGTGGACTTTCAGCATGACCAGTTCATCGGAGACCGGGACCTCCAGGAAGGGCCCCTTGTTGGCGAAGCCCGCGTTGTTCACGAGGAGGTCGACCGGCTGCGTGAGGTTCGACAGCCGCTTCTCGACCGCCTCGATCCCGCTCTCGGTGGAGAGGTCCGCGCTCAGCACCTCCGCCTCGATGCCGTGCCGGTCGTGCAGTTCGGTGGCGTGTTCGCGCAGCCGTTCCGTGTCGCGCGCCACCAGTACCAGGTTGTGTCCGTCCGCCGCCAGCCGCCGCGCGAAGGCGGCACCGATCCCCGCCGTCGCGCCCGTAATCAAAGCAGTCGTCATAGGCGGCACGTTAGCGCCTGGGTCAGTGGCCCTGATGGGCGTGTTCCAGGGGTGGACGGCCCGCCTTCTGTCCCTTCTCCACGACGACGAACTGGCCCATCATTCCCTGGTCCTCGTGGAGGAGGAGATGGCAGTGGAACATGTACGGCGCGTTCGGGTCGGCCGGTCCCCCGAAGCGCATCGCCAGCTTCACCGTGGTGCCGTTCGGGACGAACACCGTGTCCTTCGCCCCGCGCAGCGCCGGCGCCGGAGGCCGCCCGTTCACGCTGAGGACCCTGAACTGCACGCCGTGGACGTGGAAGTTGTGCGGCATCCCGTTCGTGTTCCGTACCGTCCAGGTCTCCGTCGTGCCGCGTGTGACCGTCTCGTCGATCCGGCCCATCGACATCCGCCGGCCGTTGATCCCGGACAGCTTGAGGTCGAAGAACCGTCCGCGCACCGCGTCCTTGCCGTCCGGCACCTCCAGCTTCCCGAGCTTCGCGGGGAGCGCCGGCGACGGGCGCAGCCGGGACTTGGCCCGCAGTTCCAGGATGTCGAAGGTGTCGTCGCCGCCGTTGAAGCGCTGGTTGATGAAGTCCATGCCGACGTCGAGGGGGAAGCTGCGCAGGACCGTCCGCTCGCCCGGCCGCACGCGCACCACGACCTCGGCCCGCTCGCCCGGGGACAGCTGGATCCGGTCCATCCGCGCCGGCTGCTCCAGCAGTCCGCCGTCGGTGCCGATGAGCGAGAACGCCCGGCTGTCGTCGAAGCCGAAGTTGTACGTCCGCGCGGTCGACGCGTTGAGCAGCCGGAGCCGTACCTGCTCGTCCCCCACCACGCGGTACGGGTCCAGCGTGCCGTTCACCATCGTTTCGTCGCCGAGGAACCCGACGCTCTGGGCCACTCCGTGCCCGTGGTCGAACCGGGCCCCGTCGAACTTCACGTCCTGCACGATGACCGGGAGATCGTCCACGCCGTATCTCTTGGGCAGGGCGAGCGTGCGGGACTTCTGGTCGTCGAGGATGAACATCCCCGCCAGGCCCCGCTGGACGTGGTCCTCGGTCTCGCCGTGCGGGTGCGGGTGGTACCAGAGCGTCGCGGCCGGCTGGGCGACCGTCCACCGCGGCGACCAGGTCTTCCCCGGCGCGACCATCTGGTGCGGGCCCCCGTCCATCCGGGCGGGCAGGTCCATCCCGTGCCAGTGCACGTTGGACGTCTCGTCCAGCGTGTTGGTCACCCGGACCCGTACCTTCTCCCCGCGCGCGGCCCGCAGCGTCGGCCCGAGGTAACTCCCGTTGAAGCCCCAGGTGGGCGTCTTCTCCCCGTCCTTGAACTCCGTCGTACCGGCCCGCATCCGCAGGTCGAAGACGCGGGTGCCGTCCGCCGCGACGGTGGATCTCGCGAGCGGCGGCACCGCCAGTGGGTTGCGGAACCCGCCGCGGCCGACCGTGGACACCTTGGCGCTGGAGTAGAACCACGCGGCGCCGCCGCCGAGCGCCAGGGCGAGGACAAACGCGACGGACGTCAGAATGATGAGGACACGCTTGAGACCGGACATGCGACGAGCGTCGCGGCGGGCACCGCCCCGGGCCATCGGGGCCCACCCCCAGCCACCCCCGAGGGACCCCGCACCCCTCTCAGGGGCATCCCCTACGCATCAGGTATACCGGTGTCGGCACGCCCAACAAGCCGCAGGTCAGGGCTGGTTGGCCAGAGCGGCGTCGTCCCTCCCGGGAGTCCGTCCGCCCGCTTCCGCGCGCACATCCGTCTGCTCCGCCCCGACCGCGGGGCGACCGATCCTCCCGTATTTCTCGACGTACGCTTGAGCGATCCTCAACTTCTCCGCGTGCAGCGCCTCGCCGGCGGCGAGGATCCGCGGCAGCAGCTCCCGCTCCAGGGTCACGGCCCGGAAGACCATCGTGACCGTCACGTCGTGCGCCGGCCGGTGCACGATCTCGATCGGGTCGCCCGCGCGGATCTCGCCCGGGGTGATCACCCGCAGATAGGCGCCCGTGACGGCCTGGTGGGTGAAGCGCTTCATCCACCCGTCCTCGCCGAGCCAGGCCTGGAACGTACGACACGGGATCCGTCCGCTCGTCGCCTCCAGCACCAGATCGGGACCGATCCGCCAGCGCTCGCCGATCAGCGCGTTCCTGACGTCGATCCCCGACGTGGTCAGGTTCTCCCCGAACACCCCGTTGCTCAGCGGGCGCCCCAGCTCCCGCTCCCAGAAATCCAGATCCTCCCTCGCGAACGCGTACACCGCCTGGTCGGAACCTCCGTGATGACGCAGGTCGCAGACCGCGTCACCCCCCACCCCGCTCGCGCCCACCCCCTTCGGTCCCGGATCCGCCACCCGCACGGGACCCTCGACCGGCCGCTTGTCGATGCCCGTGACACCGCCCGCCGCGTCGCTGTACTCCACGGCCTTCGGTCGTCCCGCGTTCACGGTCAGAAGCTTCATGCAGGCAAGCTAACCGGACCCGCCTCAAAGGTTCTACCCCTCAACCCGCGAAAACCCCAAGCGTGTCTTATAGTCGCCACATGATCGAAGCCCGCCATCTCCGTGTGCTGCGCACCGTGGCCGCCACCGGTTCCTTCTCCGCGGCCGCGCGGGCACTGGGATGCACCCAGCCGGCGGTCAGCCAGCAGATGAAGGCGCTCGAAGCCTCCGCCGGCACTCCGCTGATCGTCCGGGCCGGCCGTGAGATGCGCCTCACCCAGGCCGGGGACGTGCTCGTCCGGCACGCGACGGGCATCCTCGCCGGGCTCACCGCCGCCGAGGAGGAGATCGCGGCGATCGTGGGACTGCGGGCCGGCCGGGTCAGGCTCGCCTCCTTCCCCAGCGGCAGCTCCACCCTGGTCCCCGCGGCCCTGGCCGCGCTGCGCGCCGCCCACCCCGGCACCCGCGTCTCCCTCGTGGAGGCCGAGCCGCCGCGCTCGTCGGGCATGCTCAGGGACGGTGACTGCGAGGTGGCACTGGCGTTCCGGTACGGCGGCTCAGCTGCGGAGTGGGACGACCTCGTCGTGAGGCCGCTGCTGGTGGACCGGCTCGTCGCCGTGGTGCCGGACGGGCGTCCGCCGGCGGGCGCCACGTCCGTCTCCCTCGGCGATCTGGCCGGCGAGCCGTGGATCGCGGGCTGCCCGCGCTGCCGGGAGCAGCTCGTCGGCGCCTGCGCGCGGGCCGGGTTCACGCCCAGGATCGACTTCGCCACCGACGACTACCCGGCCGTGATCGGCCTGGTCGCGGCGGGTCTGGGCGTGGCCGTCCTGCCGGAGCTGGCGCTGCGGTCGGTCCGTACGGAAGGGGTCAGGACGCTCGCGCTGGAGCCGGCCGTCGAGCGGGAGGTCGTGGCGCTCACGCTGCCGGACCTCGCGCACGTACCGACCGTCGCCGCCACGCTGGACCAGTTGGTCCTGGCGGCGGCGCGCTGAAGCGCGGCACGGGAGCCGCGCTCCCCGGGGCCGGGGTGCGCGCTGCCGGACCGCGGGGTGGGTGCCGGTGGTCGCAGGAACGTTTCTTCGCTGCCGGGGTGCGACGGTCAGTCGTCGGGGTGGCGGTCGTGATGATCGTGGTGGTCCTGAGGGGCGGGGTCGCCGTGGTGGTGGTTCGCGCCGTGCGCCGAGGGCGACGCCGAGACGAGCCGGGTGCGCGCCCGCCCCATCAGCTCCTCGCGCTCGTCCTCCGTCAGCCCGCCCCACACGCCGTACGGCTCCCGCACCGCCAGCGCGTGCGCCGCGCACTCCGCGCGGACCGGGCACCGCATGCACACCTCTTTCGCCGAGTTCTCACGCGCGCTTCGCGCCGCGCCCCGTTCCCCCTCCGGGTGGAAGAAGAGCGAGCTGTCGACACCACGGCAGGCCGCGAGCAGCTGCCAGTCCCACAGATCTGCGTTCGGTCCGGGAAGGCGGGAGAAATCTGCCATTGCTCATGTCCCCTTGAAACCGTACTGAAGCGGATACGGGCCGATCTTCCGATCTCATCACGACCGTACATCTACTATCTAAGTAGATGTAAATATGACTCATGGCGAATCTAGCGTCAGACACCGTCAAAAGTGAAGAAAAGCCACTAAATGGGGCATAGCTCGGGACGAACACCAGGCGGTCGGGGCCGCTCTGCCGCGTGCGCGAGCCCTCACGGGGAGTGTCGAAGTCGATCGTCCGACCCGTAACTCTTTCGAGTGACCATCGTTGAATGTGCGAGGCGGTTGAGAGAACGAGCGCTCGGGCACATGTCCGAGAGCGTCAATCGCACAGGTGACGATATGTACTCAGCCTGGAGGCCCAAGGTGACGCGCATCAGCTGCGGAGGACGGTCATGACATCCGTCCTCGTCTGCGACGACTCCCCGCTTGCCCGAGAGGCGCTCCGCCGCGCGGTCGCGACCGTGCCCGGCGTCGAGCGCGTGACGACCGCGGCCAACGGCGAGGAAGTCCTCCGCCGCTGGGGCGCCGATCGGTCGGACCTGATCCTGATGGATGTCCGGATGCCCGGCCTCGGGGGTGTCGAGACGGTCCGCCGGCTCCTGTCCGCCGACCCGGGCGCGCGGATCATCATGCTCACGGTCGCGGAAGACCTGGACGGGGTCGCGCTCGCGGTCGCCGCGGGTGCCCGGGGCTACCTGCACAAGGACGCCTCGCGCGCGGAACTGCGCGCGACGGTCACCCAGGCGCTCGCGGACCCGACCTGGCGCCTCGCCCCGCGCCGGCTCCGCTCGGCCGAGATGGGCGCCGCGCCCACGCTCACCGCGCGCGAGATCCAGGTGCTCGAAGGCATGAGCCACGGCCGGTCCAACGCGGAGATCGGGCGCGAGCTGTTCCTCTCCGAGGACACGGTCAAGACGCACGCGCGCCGGCTCTTCAAGAAGCTCGGCGCCTCGGACCGCGCCCACGCGGTCGCCCTCGGCTTCCGCTGGGGCCTGGTGCGCTAGGGCGTGTCCTCCTAGGACGTGTCTCAGGAGGCGCCGCCCCGCTCGTGGACAGGGCCCTTACGGGCGACAAGCCCGGTGCGAGCGGGGCAACGTACGGCGGTACGCCACCGTTTCCCGCGCCATGCCGCATCCTTGAAGATGTGGAGTTCCTCGGGGACGAGTCGGACGAGCGCGAGGGGAGGGCGCAGGGGATGAGTTCTGCCGCACCTGCTCATAACGCTTCGGTGCACAACTACGGACGCGGTGCCACTGATCAGGAGCCGTCAAGGCACCATGGACCGATGCGCGATGACGAGACCACGGTGATCGGTGCGCTCGTTCATCGTGCTGTCGACGGCGACGAGCAGGCCACGCACGATCTCCTGGCCCGCGTCCACCCGCTCGCGCTGCGCTACTGCCGTACGCGGCTGAGCCGGCTGCCGGGCGACGCCCGTCATTTCACCGAAGACCTCGCGCAGGAGGTCTGCGTCGCGGTCCTGATGGCCCTGCCGCGCTACCGCGACACCGGCCGCCCCTTCGAGGCGTTCGTCTTCGCGATCGCCGGGCACAAGGTCGCCGATCTCCAGCGGGCCGCCATGCGGCACCCGGGATCCACGGCCGTACCGTCCGACGAGATGCCCGAGCGGCCCGACGACTCGCTCGGGCCCGAGGAGCGGGCGCTGCTCAGCAGTGACGCCGAATGGGCCAAGAAACTCCTGGCCAACCTCCCGGAGAACCAGCGCGAACTGCTCGTCCTGCGGGTGGCGGTCGGACTGACCGCCGAGGAGACCGGCCAGATGCTCGGGATGTCCCCGGGCGCGGTACGGGTCGCCCAGCACCGCGCCCTGAGCAGACTGCGCGCGCTGGCGGAACAGTGAACGGGACAGTGACCCCGCGTACCGGAGGAACGGCGGGCGGGCGGTGGCCGTGGAATGAGACGTCCGCGCGGCCCGTTAGCATGGACATCCGCACCGATCAAGCCATCTGGGGAAGGTGTCATGACTGCATACGTCGACGGAGTGCCTGAGAAATTCGCGACGCTCGGGCTGACATACGACGACGTGCTGCTGCTGCCGGGCGCCTCGGAGGTCCTGCCGAACCAGGTGGACACCGCGTCCCTGGTCTCCCGCAACGTCCGGGTGAACATCCCGCTGCTCTCCGCCGCGATGGACAAGGTCACCGAGGCCCGCATGGCGATCGCCATGGCGCGGCAGGGCGGCGTGGGCGTGCTGCACCGCAACCTGTCCATCGCCGACCAGGCCAACCAGGTCGACCTGGTCAAGCGCTCCGAGTCCGGCATGGTCACCGACCCCATCACGGTGCACCCCGACGCGACGCTGGCCGAGGCCGACCAGCTCTGCGCCAAGTTCCGGATCAGCGGCGTCCCGGTCACCGACCGCGCGGGCAAGCTGCTCGGCATCGTCACCAACCGTGACATGGCCTTCGAGTCGGACCGCGGCCGCCAGGTGCGCGAGGTCATGACCCCCATGCCGCTCGTCACCGGCAAGGTCGGCATCTCCGGCGTGGACGCCATGCACCTGCTGCGGCGCCACAAGATCGAGAAGCTGCCGCTGGTCGACGACGCGGGCATCCTCAAGGGCCTCATCACGGTCAAGGACTTCGTCAAGGCCGAGAAGTACCCGCACGCGGCGAAGGACGGCGAGGGCCGGCTGCTCGTCGGCGCCGCCGTCGGCGCCAGCCCCGAGGCGCTGGAGCGCTCGCAGGCGCTGGTCGCGGCCGGGGTCGACTTCCTGGTCGTGGACACCTCGCACGGCCACAACAGCAACGCGCTCAGCTGGATGTCCAAGATCAAGTCGAGCGTCCCGGTGGACGTCATCGGCGGGAACGTCGCCACCCGCGACGGCGCGCAGGCGCTGATCGACGCGGGTGTGGACGGCGTGAAGGTCGGCGTGGGCCCCGGTTCCATCTGTACGACCCGTGTGGTCGCCGGGATCGGCGTCCCGCAGGTCACGGCGATCTACGAGGCCGCGGTGGTCTGCCGCGCGGCGGGCATCCCGGTCATCGGCGACGGCGGCCTCCAGTACTCGGGCGACATCGGCAAGGCGCTGGCCGCCGGTGCCTCGACCGTCATGCTGGGCAGTCTGCTCGCGGGCTGCGAGGAGTCCCCGGGCGAGTTGCAGTTCATCAACGGCAAGCAGTTCAAGTCGTACCGCGGCATGGGGTCGCTCGGTGCGATGCAGTCGCGCGGCCAGGGCCGTTCGTACTCGAAGGACCGCTACTTCCAGGGCGACGTGGCGTCGGACGACAAGCTGGTGCCCGAGGGCATCGAGGGCCAGGTGCCCTTCCGCGGCCCGCTCGGCGCGGTGCTGCACCAGCTGATCGGCGGACTGCGGCAGACCATGGGGTACGTCGGCGCGGCGTCCATCGACGAGATGGAGCACAAGGGCCGGTTCGTACGGATCACCGCGGCGGGCCTCAAGGAGAGCCACCCGCACGACATCCAGATGACCGTCGAGGCGCCGAACTACAACCAGCACTGATCGTCGCGCGTGTCCGTGAGGGGCGGGTCCGGTTCCGGACCCGCCCCTCACGGGTGCGTCGGGGATACTGGACCGGCAGACGTAGAGGGAAAGGCCACACATCGTGACTGAGATCGAGATCGGGCGCGGCAAGCGCGGCCGCAGGGCGTACGCGTTCGACGACATCGCCGTCGTCCCGAGCCGGCGCACCCGGGACCCGAAGGAGGTCTCGATCGCCTGGCAGATCGACGCCTACCGGTTCGAGCTGCCGTTCCTGGCCGCTCCGATGGACTCCATCGTCTCCCCGGCGACGGCGATCCGGATCGGCGAGATGGGCGGCCTGGGGGTGCTCAACCTGGAAGGGCTGTGGACCCGTTACGAGGACCCGCAGCCGCTGCTCGACGAGATCGCGGAGCTGGAGGAGGCGACCGCGAACCGCCGCCTCCAGGAGATCTACGCGGAGCCGATCAAGGAGGAGCTGATCGGGCGGCGGATCAAGGAGGTGCGGGACTCCGGGGTGGTCACCGCCGCCGCGCTGTCGCCGCAGCGCACCGCGCAGTTCTCCAAGGCCGTGGTGGACGCCGGGGTCGACATCTTCGTCATCCGCGGGACGACGGTCTCCGCCGAGCACGTCTCGGGCGCGGCCGAGCCGCTGAACCTCAAGCAGTTCATCTACGAGCTGGACGTCCCGGTCATCGTCGGCGGCTGCGCCACGTACACGGCGGCGCTGCACCTGATGCGTACGGGCGCGGCGGGGGTGCTGGTCGGCTTCGGCGGCGGCGCCGCGCACACCACCCGTAACGTGCTGGGCATCCAGGTCCCGATGGCGACGGCCGTGGCGGACGTGGCGGCGGCGCGGCGGGACTACATGGACGAGTCCGGCGGCCGGTACGTGCACGTCATCGCGGACGGCGGGGTCGGCTGGTCCGGCGACCTGCCCAAGGCGATCGCGTGCGGCGCGGACTCGGTGATGATCGGCTCCCCGCTGGCGCGGGCGTCGGACGCGCCGGGCAAGGGCCACCACTGGGGTATGGAGGCGGTCCACGAGGACGTGCCGCGCGGCAAGCTGGTGGACCTGGGGATCGTCGGGAGCACGGAGGAGGTCCTGACGGGCCCCTCGCACAGCCCGGACGGCTCGATGAACTTCTTCGGCGCGCTGAAGCGGGCGATGGCGACGACGGGGTACAGCGAGCTGAAGGAGTTCCAGCGGGTCGAGGTGGCGGTGGGGGACTCGCAGCACCGCCGCTGACCGCGTCCCCGCACGGGGCCCGGGCGCGCCGCGCCCCGGGCCCCGTTCGTACCGGTCCAGGTGGTGTCGGACAGCCGCCCGGCGTCGGCCCGCGCCCGGGTGCGCCGCGCTTCTCGCTCCAGGAAGCGCAGCCTGCGGCGGATGACGTCGCCGGCGCGCTCACCTTCGCGCATCGCGGTGCGGATACGCGCTCGTCCTCGGCTGTGGGCCGGGCCCCATGGTCGCCGCCGTGAGGTGGGCCCCCGCTCACAGCCGGTACGCCGCCCCCGCAGGGCTCGCTCCCCTCGTGTCCAGGAGTAGTTGCGCCTTGACCGCCAGGCCCTGGAGGTCGTACGTGCGGTGGTGTTGGAGCAGGACCGTCAGGTCCGCGTTGGCCGCCGCCTCGTAGAGGGAGTCCGCGCGCGGGACGGGGACGTCCCGTACGCGCCAGTCGGGGACGTACGGGTCGTGGTAGCTGACCGCCGCGCCCAGGTCCATCAGGCGGCAGGCGATCTCGGTGGCCGGTGAGGCCTCCTGGTCGGCCAGGTCCGGCTTGTAGGTGACGCCCAGGAGCAGCACGCGCGCGCCGCGCGCGGACTTGCCGTGTTCGTTCAGGAGGGTCGCCGAGCGCTGGATGACGTACTGCGGCATGCGCGTGTTGATCTCCTGGGCCAGCCCCACCATCCGCAGGGGGTGCCCGGGGGTGCGGCCCGCGTGCGGGAGATAGCTGGGGTCCATCGGCACGCCGTGGCCGCCGACCCCCGGGCCCGGGCGGAACGCCTGGAAGCCGAAGGGCTTGGTCTCGGCGCAGCGGATGACGTCCCAGAGGTCGACGCCGAGGTCGTGGCAGAGCACGGCCATCTCGTTGACCAGCGCGATGTTGACGTGCCGGAAGTTCGTTTCGAGGAGCTTGACGGTTTCGGCCTCGCGCGGACCGCGCGCCCGGACGACCTTGTCGGTGAGGCGTCCGTAGAAGGCCGCGGCCGATTCCGTGCAGGCGGGGGTGAGGCCGCCGATGACCTTGGGCGTGTTGGCGTAGCCGTGGGTGCGGTTGCCCGGGTCGAGCCGGCCGGGCGAGTACGCGAGGTGGAAGTCGCGTCCGGCGCGCAGCCCCGAGCCCTCCTCCAGGACGGAGCGCAGGAAGCCCTCCGTCGTGCCGGGCGCGGCGGGGGACTCCAGCAGCACGGTGGTGTTCGGGCGCAGCCGGGGCGCCAGGGCGCGGGCCGCGTCGCCGACGGCGGTGAGGTCCGGGGTGCGGTCCGCGCCGAGGGGGGTGGGCGCGCAGATGACGGCGGTACGGACCCGGCCCAGCTCGGTCGGGTTGGTGGTCGGCCGGAAGCCCCCCGAGAGCATCCGGCGGATGTCGGAGGCGCTGAGCGAGCCCTCGACCGGGGGGTGGCCCGCCGCGAGCCGCGCGACGGGCGTGGGGTCGGTGTCGTAGCCGATGGTGTCGATCCCGGCGGCTACGGCGGCCTGGGCGAGGGGCAGGCCGAGATGGCCGAGTCCGATGACGGCGAGATCTGCGGGCATGGCGCTGGCCGCCCTTCCCTTGACCGGAGTGGACAGTGAACGCAAGCCGTGTGGACAGAACGGGCAGGCGCACTGTCAGACTAGGCGTAAATATGACCGATATGCGGCATTGCGGGGCCCGGGAGTGCCGGGTTTTCCGGGGAGCCGCGTGACCGTCGGCCGGTGTTGTCCACAGGCGATGGCTGAAGTCCTGGTCTGCGGACAGAATCGATCTGTGGGCCCGGTGCCGCCGGGCGCACACGGTCCGACCACGCGGGGGACGACGGGAGGCAGCGGTGAAGACAGCGACACTGGGACCTGAGGAGCGCGCCCAGGCGCTCGCGACGATGGCCGAACGCGAGCTGGACGTGCTGGTGGTGGGCGCGGGGGTGGTCGGAGCGGGGACCGCGCTGGACGCGGCGACCCGCGGCCTGTCGACCGGCCTCGTCGAGGCCCGCGACTGGGCGTCCGGCACCTCCAGCCGGTCGAGCAAGCTGATCCACGGCGGCCTGCGCTACCTGGAGATGCTCGACTTCGGCCTCGTACGGGAAGCGCTCAAGGAGCGCGGCCTGCTGCTGGAGAAGCTGGCGCCCCACCTGGTCAAGCCGGTGGCCTTTCTCTATCCGTTGCAGCACAAGGGCTGGGAGCGGCTGTACGCGGGCTCGGGCGTCGCGCTGTACGACGCGATGTCCGTGTCGTCCGGGCACGGCAGGGGCCTGCCGACACACCGTCACCTCTCCCGCCGGCACGCGCTGCGGGTCGCGCCCTGCCTCAAGAAGGACGCGCTGGTGGGGGCGTTGCAGTACTACGACGCGCAGATGGACGACGCGCGGTACGTGGCGACCCTGGTCCGTACGGCCGCGACGTACGGCGCGCAGGTCGCCTCCCGCGCCCGGGTCGTCGGCTTCCTGCGCGAGGGCGAGCGGGTCGTGGGCGCGCGGGTGCGGGACGAGGAGGCCGGCGGGGAGTACGAGATCCGCGCCAAGCAGGTCGTGAACGCGACCGGGGTGTGGACGGACGACACCCAGGCGCTGATCGCCGAGCGCGGGCAGTTCCACGTCCGCGCCTCCAAGGGCATCCACCTGGTCGTCCCCAAGGACCGCATCCACTCCTCGACGGGCCTGATCCTGCGCACGGAGAAGTCGGTGCTGTTCGTCATCCCCTGGGGCCGCCACTGGATCGTGGGCACCACCGACACCGACTGGGACCTGGACAAGGCCCACCCGGCGGCCTCCAGCGCCGACATCGACTACGTGCTCGAACACGTCAACGCCGTGCTGCGGACCCCGCTCACCCGGGACGACGTCCAGGGCGTGTACGCGGGGCTGCGCCCCCTGCTCGCCGGCGAGTCGGACGCCACGAGCAAGCTCTCGCGCGAGCACACGGTCGCGCACCCGGTGCCGGGCATGGTCGTCGTGGCCGGCGGCAAGTACACGACGTACCGGGTGATGGCGAAGGACGCCGTGGACGAAGCGGTGCACGGCCTCGACCAGCGGGTCGCGGAGTGCGTCACGGAGGACGTGCCGCTGCTCGGCGCGGAGGGGTACCACGCGCTGTGGAACGCCCGCGCGAGGATCGCCGCGCGCACCGGCCTCCACGTCGTCCGGGTGGAGCACCTCCTGAACCGGTACGGCACGCTCACCGAGGAGCTGTTGGAGCTGATCGCCGCCGACCCCGGCCTGGGCGAGCCGCTGACCGGCGCCGAGGACTACCTGCGGGCCGAGGTCGTGTACGCCGCGTCCCACGAGGGCGCGCGCCATCTCGACGACGTCCTGACCCGGCGGACCCGGATCTCCATAGAGACCTTCGACCGGGGCACGCTCAGCGCGCGGGAGTGCGCCGAGCTGATGGCGCCGGTCCTCGGCTGGGACAAGGACCGGGTGGAGCGGGAGGTCGAGCACTACGAGAAGCGGGTGGAGGCGGAGCGGGAGTCGCAGCGGCAGCCCGACGACCTGACGGCGGACGCGGCGCGGCTGGGCGCTCCGGACATCCTGCCGATCTAGGGCACGTCCGTCCGGCCCTCGAACAAGGCTCTGACCTGCCGGGTGATCAATGAAGCCGGGGGTAGTGGCATGGTGTGGGTCCCTCGCCGTGTTCTCCTCCCGGTGGACGGCGGACCCGGGATCAGTGGTGGTCCCGGAGTGAGGGACAATGAAGGCTCTGCCAGGGCGCGTTACGGCATCGCGTGTGCGGGTGGCAGCCGCGGGCCGGGATCAGGGATCGCAGAGGGGACGCATGTCGGAGGCGGAGCAGTCGCGGGACACGGCGCAGGAACCCCAGCGGGACGAGGCCGAGCGGGGCGAGGCCGGTCGGGACGCGGAGAAGGACGCCGGGAAGGATGCCGACGGGGCCCCCGAGGGGCGCCTGCTCGCGGGCAGGTACCGGCTCGGCGCCGTCCTCGGGCGCGGCGGCATGGGCACGGTCTGGCGGGCGCTCGACGAGATGCTCGGCCGTACGGTCGCGGTGAAGGAGCTGCGCTTCCCCTCCAGCATCGACGACGACGAGAAGCGGCGGCTCATCACCCGAACCCTGCGCGAGGCCAAGGCGATCGCCCGGATCCGCAACAGCGGCGCGGTCACCGTGTTCGACGTCGTGGACGAGGACGACCGCCCCTGGATCGTCATGGAGCTGGTCGAGGGCAAGTCCCTCGCCGAGGCCGTCCGTGAGGACGGCCTGCTGCCGCCCCGGCGCGCCGCCGAGGTGGGGCTCGCCATCCTCGACGTGCTGCGCTCCGCCCACCGCGAGGGCATCCTGCACCGCGACGTGAAGCCGTCGAACGTGCTGATCGCCGAGGACGGGCGGGTGGTCCTCACGGACTTCGGCATCGCGCAGGTCGAGGGCGACCCCTCGGTCACGTCGACGGGCATGCTCGTCGGCGCCCCCTCGTACATCTCGCCGGAGCGCGCCCGCGGCCACAAGCCGGGGCCCGCCGCCGACCTCTGGTCGCTCGGCGGTCTGCTGTACGCGTCGGTCGAGGGCAGCCCGCCGTACGACAAGGGCTCCGCGATCGCCACGCTCACCGCCGTGATGACCGAGCCGCTGGATCCGCCCAAGCACGCCGGGCCCCTGACGGACGTCATCTACGGCCTGCTCGACAAGGACCCCGAGCGGCGGCTGGACGACAGCGGCGCGCGGGCGCTGCTCCAGGCCATCGTGGACGCGCCCGAGCGCCCCGCGGAGCCCGAGCCGGGCGCCGAGGCCACCCGGGTCGTACCGCTTCCGCCGGTGCCGGGCCGGGACAAGCAGGCCAAGCAGAGCAAGCAGACGAAGCAGGCCGGGCAGGCGGGCGTCGCGGGCGCTTCGGGAGAAGCGACGGGCGCGCACGGGGGGCCGCGTTCCACCACCGTACGGAGCGCGTCGGCGGCGGTCGGATCCGCCCCCGCGCGCACCGCCGAGCCGCTCGCCCCGTCCAGGCCCGCCCCGCCGCGTGCCTCGCTCACCGACGTGGTGCCCCGGCGCACGCTGATCATCATCGGGATCGTCGCCGTGCTCGCCGTCCTCGGCACGATCCTCGCCGTCTCCCTGGGCGGAGGCCCCGGCGGGGGTACGGACCAGGGCAAGGACGCCGCCTCCTCCGCCGGATCCACGGCGGGCGACAGCGGCACCGGCGACGGCAAGGACACCGGACAGGACCAGAGCGCGGAGCCGAACGGCGGCAAGACGGCCGACACGAAGCCCTCCGGGGACACGGCCGCCTCCGCGGGATCCTCGGACGACAAGGGCGGCGAGGACGACAGCGCCGGCGACGGCGGGTCGGAGGACAACTCCGGTTCGTCGGACGGCGGCAAGGGCAGCGACACGGGCAAGGGCGGCGGCGGGGAGATACCGGCCGGATACGCGACGGTCACGGACACCCAGTTCCACTTCACGATGGCGATGCCCAAGGGCTTCACCAAGCAGTCCATCGCCGGGGAGAACTCCGGCGGGAAGTACAGCCTCGTCAGGGACGGCCTCCCGCGCGTCCAGGTCGACTACACCAACAGCCCCGGCGCCGACGCCAAGGCGGCGTGGGTCCAGCAGCGGCAGGCGATCCGGGGCGGGATCTCCGGCTACCAGGACCTCGGCATCGAGAACGTCTCGTACAACGGCTATCCGACGGTCGCCGACTGGCAGTGGCGCGAGACGGTGAACGGCCAGCGGGTACGGGTCCTCAACCGGGGCTTCAAGGTCGACGGCGACCACGGGTACGCGATCCTGATCCGCTGCAAGGACAGCGAATGGGACGGCGAGGCGTGCCGGACACTCCGTGAGACGGCTTTCAAGACCTTCGCGCCGAAGGACTGACGGGCCGCCAGGCGGGCAATCTCTTCTGGAGCAGCACGTTCTCGGTGTCAAGGCGGCCTGTTCGGCCTGCGGGATCCCAACGTTCCCGTACGGGTTGCCCCGACCCTGCGGCGCGTTTGCCTGCGGCCACGTATCGTGAGAGGTCGCGAACCGTACGCATCCACAATGGGCCGGTAAACGACCGGAATTGGCGGTTTCGTGGGTCTCCGAGACCGTTCGCGGGTCTCCGGGGACCGGGAGACGGCACGTGTGTGGGGAGGCGCTGTGGACGACTACGCGGGCCGGGTGCTGGCCGACCGCTATCGCCTTCCCCTGCCACCGTCCGACGAGTACGAACTCGCCGAGACCCGGGCCTTCGACACGTACAGCGGCCAGGAAGTCCTGGTGCGGCAGGTGCCGTTGCCGGAGGTCGTGGAGGCGGAGGTCATCGACGCGGACGGCGGCGCGGCGCCCCGGCGCGCCTCGGGGCGGGAGCCGCGCAGGCCCACCGACCCGGCGGTGCGGCGGGCCATCGAGGCCGCGCAGAGCGCCGCGCAGATCCCCGACCACCCCCGGCTCGACCAGGTCTTCGACGTGTTCGCCGAGTCCGGGTCGCTGTGGATCGTCAGCGAACTGATCACCGCGCGCCCGCTGGCGGCGCTGCTCGCCGAGCGGCCCCTCAACCCGTACCGGGCGGCGGAGATCGCCGCCGACGTGCTCACGGCGGTCCGGGTCCTGCACGGCCACGGCTGGACCCACCGCAACATCACCGCGCGCACGGTGCTCGTCTGCGACGACGGGCGGGTCGTGCTGACCGGGCTGGCGGCGGGCGCGGCGGAGGAGGCCCTCTGCGGGTACGCGCCGGTGCCGCAGGCGCCCGGTGTGCCGGGCATGCCGCTCCCGCCGGAGCCCGCCGGGGAAGAGCTCGGCGCGCCCTGGGAGGCCGGGCACGACACGCGGACCGATGATCCTCCGGTGCACGGGGTGCCCGGTCTTGAACACGAGCACGAGCACGAGACCCAGGATCCCGAGCTGGCGGCCCCCGGGCCCGCGGGACCCGGGCTGCCGGGCCTCCCGCGCTCGGAGCAGGGACAGTCCGGGTACGGGTACGGCGCGGCCGGCCCCGAACTGCCGGGGCAGACGGCCGGGGTGCCGTACGGCGGGTCCTCCGGGACGTCCGGCGCGATGCCGCGGCCCCAGCACGGCACGCCGGGGATCCCGGCGCCCTACGGAGGCCAGCCGGCGCTTCCCGGCGGCAACGCGTCGGGGGACATCCGCGCGGCGCGCGCCGGCGCGATCGCGGCGTACCGCGCGGGGGCGCGGGCGGCGGCCCGCGTCACGGAGGAGCAGCAGCGCGCGGCCGACGCGGGCCCCGTGCCCGTCGCCGTACCGAGGCAGCCGGAAGGGCCGGGGCGGCCGGGACAGCCGGGACAACTGGGGCAGCCGCGTCAGCCGGGGCAGCCGGGGCAGCCGGGCGGCGACGGAACCGGCCAGGACTGGTGGGCGCAGCCGCCCCGCGCGGACGAGCGCTACCGCGCGGGCGGCGCCGGCGCCGACGACTTCGCCGACGAGCCCGCCGACGACGATGACGACGACCCGCCCCCGCCGTACCGCGCGGAGCTTGCGGGCACCTGGCGCGACGGCCCGTCCCCCTGGAACGACTCCTCGGGCTCGGTCCCGGCGGGCGGCGGCAGCCCGTACGGCCCCCACTCGACCGGCCCCTTCGGCGCGAGCGGGAGCGCGGGCGCGGGCGGCGGCGGCCGCTCGGGCGGCGGTGCGACCGGCCAGGGCGCGGACCCGGCGTCCGGGGACGGGCGCGACGGCCGCGACGGATCGTACGGCTCCGGCGGGGACGGACCCCGGCAGCTGCCCGGCGGCAGCCGGCCCGCGCTGCCCGCCGGAGGCGGCGGCACGCCAGGCGTGGCCATGGCACGCGGCGGCGACACGCCGTACACCGGCCCCGGCAGCGGGAGTTGGCAGCCCAGCGGGGCCCGCGACGCGCTGCGGGCCGACGCCCAGCGGCACTCCCCGCACCTCCCCGCCGTCACCGGCCAGGCCGCCGCGGGCCGGTGGGACGAGGTCGTGGCGAGCGGTTCCGTACCGGCGTACCGAGGCCCCGCCACCCCCCTTGCCGCCGAGCGGGCCCGCCAGGCGCGGATCGCGATCGTCGGCGCCGTCACCGAGCGGTGGGCCCCCGAGCAGGCCGGGCCCGTGCACGAGAACTGGCAACTCGCCCCGCCCATCGGCCCGTCCACCGACCTGTGGGCCCTCGGCGCGCTCCTGTACCGCGCCGTGCAGGGCCACGCCCCGTACCCGGAGGAGAGCGCCGCCGAGCTGGTCCAGCTCGTCGTCGCCGAGCCGCCCGCCTTCGCCGAGGAGTGCGGCCCGCTGCGGCCCGTCGTCGAGTCGCTGCTGCGCCAGGACCCCACGGAGCGGCCGGACTTCGAGGAGCTGCGCGGCTGGCTGCGCTCGCTCGTCCGGTCCGCGCCCGAGCCGGAAGCGGGTCTGGACGTCGTACAAGTTCCGTCCGTGGACGCCAAGTTGCCCATCAAGCGCCGCCGGGGCGAGCTGGTGCGCAGGCGCCGCGGCGGGCTGACCGGCGGGCGCCACCGGCACAAGAAGGGCAAGGAGCGCGCGGCGAAGGACGGCGGCAGGGCCGCCGTCGCGCCCGACCAGCGGGACGAGTCCCGGCAGGAGCAGCCGGAGAGCCGGTACGAGAGCGACGGGTACCAGAACCAGCGCCGGGGCGAGGGCCGTTACGAGCGCCCCGACGGACGCCGGGGCGGCCGGCTCCAGAACGACCTGTACCGCGACGAACGCCCGCAGTTCGTCCGGCAGCAGTTCGACCGTGAGGAGTACGAGACCGAGGAGCTGTACGACAGGTCGTCGCGCTCGTCGCGCGGACCCCGGAACCGCACGCCCCGTTCCCTCGGCCGCACGCTCCTCCTCCTGATACTCCTCCTGCTCGTCGGCGCCATCGCCTTCGCCGTGATGTTCATGCCGAAGGCCGACCCGCAGGAGGGCCAGCAGGGGCAGAGCGTCGGCGAGGCGAGCCCCACCCCCTCCGCCGGGGACCCCTCGTCCGACCCGCGGCCGTCGGACGACAACTCCGGTACGGAGAAGGCGGATCCGCCCCCGAAGAAGTCGACGGCGCCCCCCGCCTCCGGCCCCGCCGTCGACCTCGCCAAGGGATACGCCCTGCGCAAGGACCCCGAGGGCTTCCAGATCGCCGTCGGGGAGAACTGGCAGCGCCGCCCCATCAACGACAGTGGCCAAGTCCGTTACGTCGGCGGCGACTTCACGCTGATCGTCGTCCCCGGCCGGGACTCCGTCGCGGAGAACGGCGCCGACCCGATGGTCTACCAGCGCGAGAAGGAGCAGGAACTCCAGCCGTTCCGCGACTCCTCCTGGTCCAGCGCCTCCGGGCTGCGGCGGATCGACGTCGGCCGACAGGCCATGGCGGAGGGGCAGTTCACGTGGACGGACAACAACGGCCGTGAGGTGTACGTCCGCAACCTCGCGGTGGTCATAGCGGGCCGCTACCACGTCATCCAGGTCATCGGCCCGGACAGCCAGCGCGACCGGGTCAGCGAGATGTACCAGCAGGCCACGTCCGCGTACCAGGTGACCGACTGAGCGCCTCGTGGCCTCCGTACCCGCCGACACGACTGCCCCCGGGGGCAGTTGTCCCCGCCCGGCCCGGCGGCCCCGGGCGTCACAGTGTCGTCTCCGTCGGCCACCCGAGGTTCCCCGCGCGCACCTCCTCTCCGTAACCTGTGGGCAAGGAACGGGGCGGGGGACGTGGAACACTCACAGGGAACGGGCGCGGAGACCGGCGCCGGACTGATGCTCGCCGGGCGGTACCGACTGGGCGAGTGCATCGGCAGCGGCGGCATGGGAAAGGTGTGGCGCGCGCACGACGAAGTGCTGCACCGCACGGTCGCGGTCAAGGAACTGACCGCCGGACGGTACGTCAACGAGGCCGACCGGGCCGTACTGCACCAGCGCACCCAGAAGGAGGCCCGGGCCGCTGCCCGGATCACCCACCCCGGTGTGGTGACCGTGCACGACGTCCTCGACCACGACGGCCGGCCCTGGATCGTCATGCAGTACGTGGACGGCCCCTCGCTCGCCGACGCCGCCAAGGACGCCGGGCGCATCGACTGGCGCGAGGCGGCCAGGATCGGCCTCCAGGTGCTCAACGCGCTGCGCGCGGCCCACGGCGCGGGAGTGCTGCACCGCGACGTGAAGCCCGGCAACGTGCTGCTCGCGCGGGACGGCAACGTCCTGCTCACCGACTTCGGCATCGCGGCGATCGAGGGCGACGCCACGATCACCAGGACCGGCGAACTGGTCGGCTCCATCGACTACTTGGCCCCCGAGCGGGTCCGGGGCGCCGACCCGGGACCGGCCTCCGACCTCTGGTCGCTCGGGGTGACGCTCTACACCGCCGTGCAGGGCGTCTCGCCGTTCCGCCGCACCTCACCGCTGTCGACCATGCAGGCCGTGGTCACGGAGGAGCCGCCGCGCGCCGACCGGGCCGGGGAGCTGGAGCCGGTGATCGCCGCGCTGCTCGCCAAGGATCCGGCGGTACGGCCCGGCGCGGCCGAGACCGAGATGATGCTGCGGGAGGTGGCGGCGGGGCGGACGTCCGCGGGGGAGCGGGTGTACGCGCCGACGCGGACGACGACCCACATGCCCCGCCCCGCACCGGAGTCGGGCGCTCCCGCGCCCGCCACCGCACCGGCCGGTCCCGCCGCGACCTCCTTCGGGCCGCCGCTCCCCGCCGAGGCCACCGCGCCGACGGGATCCGGGACGCCTCCCGGGCCGCACACCGCGCCCACCCCGTACCACCCGCCCACCCCCGCCCGGCGGCCGGGCCGGCACCGTACCGCGGTCATCGCGATCGTGGCCGCCGCCGTCCTCGGCATCGGCGGCGGCTTCGCGGCGCTCAAGTTCGGTGGGGGCACGGACGGTTCGGCGGATCCGGGGACCAGCTCCTCCGGCGGATCCGGCGGGACCGCAGCGGGCCGGACCCTCAACGGCGACACGACGGACGGGAACGCGCAGGACACGGCGGACCCGGGGAAGCCGGAGAACGACCCGACCGTCCCGGCCGGCTGGCACCGTGTCGAGGATCCGGAGGGGTTCAGCCTCAACGTCCCGGACGGCTGGGAACGCCGGACGGACGGCGACCAGATCGACTACACGCCCGACGAGGGCGACCACTTCATCCGGATCAGCGTCGACACCCCGCAGTTCCGGGATCCGTACGCACATCTGCTGGACCTGGAGGACCAGTTCAAGAAGCGCGCCACGTACGAGAGGGTCAGGCTGGAGCCGAACACGTTCCGGGACCAGACCCTGTCCGCCGTCTGGGAGTTCACCTGGACCGAGGAGCAGGGGCACCCGGGGCCCCGGCACGCCATCGACCAGATGTACTACTCGGACAGCGGCGAGACGGAGTACGCGCTCTACATGTCGGGTCCCGAGGAGGACTGGGACACCACCCGACGCCAGTTCGACGCCGTCCTGCGCAGCTGGGAACCCCCGGCCGAGGCCGCCCCGTGACCGCCCCCGGCTCCCGCAGCGCCGTGCGGACCACCCTGACCTCCCTGACCTCCCTGACCACCCTGGTCGCCCTAGCCGCCACCCTTTCCCTGGCGGCCTGCGAAGCCGGAACCCCGGGTGGCGGCACCGGCACGGGCGGCGCGGTGGGCGCCGACGGGGTCTCGACCGTCCCGAAGGGGAAGCGGGTCCTCCCCGGCGAGCTCAAGGGCGACACGCTCGACGGGAAGCGGCTCGACGTCACAGGCAGCAGGGGACAGGTCGTCGTGATCAACGTCTGGGGCTCCTGGTGCCCACCCTGCATCGCCGAGGCCCCGCACTTCGTGGAGGTCGCGAAGGAGACCGAGGGCAAGGGCGTCGCGTTCATCGGCATCGACACCCGCGAGTCCGGCCGGATCGCCCCCCTCGCCTTCCAGAAGGACCTCGGCCTCCCGTACCCGAGCCTGTACGACCCGACGGGCAAACTGATACTCAACGGCTTCCCCAAGGGCACCCTCAACCCCCAGACGCTCCCCTCCACGATCTTCCTCGACCGCGACGGAAAGATCGCGGCCCGCGCCCTGAGGGCGATCAGCGCCGACACCCTCCGCAAGGTGATCGAGCCGCTGCTCGCGGAGAAGTGATCCGGCCGGGCAGCCAGTAGGGTGCTCGGGGTGACTACATCCCCCGTACTCCCCCGTTCGTTCCGGCTGCTCGTGACAGGCGGAGGAACCGGCGGTCACACCTACCCGGCCCTGACGGCGATCCGTACCCTGCAAGCCCGGCTCGCGGATGCGGGCAGCACGCTGGACGTCTTGTGGATCGGGACGGCGGACGGCCTTGAAGCGCGCGTCGCTCCGGCGGAGGGGATCGCGTTCAGGACCGTGGCGACGGGGAAGATCCGCCGCTCGTCCAATCCGCTCAAGATGCTGTCCGCCGCGAACGTGAAGGACATGGCGCGGGTACCGCTCGGCGTGGCTCAGGCCCGGTCGATCGTGTCGGACTTCCGACCGGATGTCGTTCTGGCGACGGGCGGGTACGTCGCGGTCCCGGCCGGGCTCGCCGCGCGGCTGTACCGCGTACCGCTGGTGCTGCACGAGCAGACCGTCCGGCTCGGGCTGGCCAACCGCAAGCTCGCCGGTTCGGCGACGCGGATCGCGGTGTCCTCCGAGTCCTCGCTGCCGCTTCTGCCGGCCGAGGTGCGTGAGCGCGCCGTGGTCACCGGGAACCCGGTGCGGCCGGAAGTACTGGGCGGCCGCGCGGACAAGGCGGTCGGGGCGCTGGCACTGCACGGCTTCGACCGGCGTCTGCCGACGGTCTACGTCACCGGCGGCGCGCAGGGCGCCCAGCAGATCAACGGTGTGGTGCGTGAAGTGCTGCCCTGGCTCCTGGCACACGCGAACGTGATCCACCAGTGCGGCCCGGCCAACGTGGACGACCTCCGGTCCGCGGCCGCCGGGCTGGACCCGCTCCTCGCCGGCCGTTACCACCTGACCGGGTTCCTCGGGCCGGAGCTGCCGGACGTCCTGGCGCTGGCCGACGTTGTGGTGTCGCGGAGTGGTGCCGGGACCCTGGCGGAGCTGACCGCGCTCGGCAAACCGGCGGTATTCGTCCCGCTCGCCACGTCGGCCGGGAACGAGCAGGCCCACAACGCCCGGCACCTGGCCGACGCGGGGGCGGCGCTCGCTCTGCTCACCGAGGTCACCGGCCCCTCTCTGCGGAGCGCGGTCGGCCCGCTCCTGACCGACCCGGTCCTTCGGGCGACGATGTCGGAGCGGGCCCTGACGCACGGGCGACCGGATGCGGCGGACAGGCTCGTGGACGTGGTGCTGTCCGCCGCGTCCGGCTGATCAGCCGAGCCGCGGGCGCCGGTGTCCGAATGATCCACCCACGGACGTGAGGGCCTGTTCGAGTGAGGTCGCCACGAAGTCGATGTCCGCCTCGGTGAGGTGCTGATGGAACGGCAGGCTGAGGATCTCCTCGCCCACCCGCTCGGTGGCCGGCAGGTGACGATGCCAGGCGGTGAAGGCGGGCTGGGTGTGGTTGGGCGGGTAGTGGACGCCCACGCCGATGTTCCGGCCCCGGAGGGTGGCGAACACCGTGTCACGGTGAGGAACGCGGACCTGGCACAGGTGCGGCACGGCGCGTTCCACATCGACGTCGATGAGCGTCACGCCGTCCAACGGGGCGAGGGCGTCCCGGTAGGTCTGCCACAAGCGGCGGCGCGTGTCCTCGGCAGCCTGGAAGCCGTCGAGCTGGACCAGGCCGATGGCCGCGTTGATGGCGGAGAGCTGGTAGCGCAGGCCGAAGCCCTCCACGCGACAGCTGGTGGTGTTCGCGCGCCCACCCCGGGGCTGGACGACGCCCAGGAGCCGGAGGCGGCGGATCGTGTCGGCCTCCTCGGGGGTGCGCGGGATGACCATGCCGCCCTGGCCGCAGGTGAGGTTCTTGATCGGCCCGAACGAGAAGCAGGTCAGTGCCCCATGGGCCCCCACACGCCGTAAGCCGTGGCGGGAGCCGAACGCGTGCGCCGCGTCCTCGATGACGACGACGCCCCGTTGGTCGAGTTCCTCCTGGATGACGGAGAGGTCGACGGGCCGACCGCCGAACAGGACCGGCAGGACGGCGGCCGTCCGGTCCGTGACGGCGTCCATGACAAGTTGGTCGCTGACGCACAGGGTGGTGGGATCGACGTCGACGAAGCGCGGGTCGGCGCCGACGGCCAGGATGGCTTGTACGGTCGCGCAGAACGTCATGGACGGCACGATCACCTCACAGCCGGGACCGATCCCGGCGGCGAGCAGGGCGGTGTGCAGGGCCGCGGTGCCGGAGGCGACGGCAACAGCGTCGGGGACGCCGAGGAAGCCGGCGATCCGCCGCTCGAACTCCTCGGTGACTTCGGTGTGGCCGTAGTGGCCACCCTCAAGGACCTGGGCGACCGCCTCGTTCTCCCGCCCGTACAAGTACGGGGCGGCGTTGCGCCGGGCATCGGGCCTCGTTGACGCACTCACGATGTTTCTCCCTTCGCCGGGGCGGTACGTTCCAACTCGGCGGCGTCTCCAACGGCCAGGGTTTCGGTGCAGCTGGTCAGGAACACGCCGGTCCGGTAGGTGAGGCGGCTGTGATCGACCGGCAGGCCGAACAGGCCCTTGACCATCTGGCCGACGAGGTCCGCTCCGGCAGCCTCGGCGAGAGGGAAGCCACCGGCGATCCGCGGGTTCAGCTCGGTGATGGTGACCGTGCCGTCGGCGGAGACGAATCCCTGCACGCAGCAGAGACCGCGTGCGCCGACAGCGCCCAGCGTCCGCACGACGAGGGCACGCACGTTCTGGTCGTCGAACGTGATGGACACCACGGCCAGGCCCGCCTTGACCAGATTCCGGCGGCGCAGAATGACGGAGGCGCGTCCGGCACGGTCCACCAGGCAGTCCGCCGTGAACTCCGAGCCGTGGATCCGCTCCTGCACGAGGGGCTCCGGGACGAGCTCGCACAGCAAGCGCGCGTGCTCCCGGCGACGAACGAAGTGGACATTCCGCGCGCCGTGACCGCGTCGAGGCTTGACGACGAGCTCGCCGTCGTCGGGAACCCGGTCCATCTCCCACGGCTGCCAGGTGCGCGGTGTCGCGATGCCGTGCTCGGTCAGTACCTCGTGGAAGAGGGCCTTGTCGGTGCACGCACGCACCGACAGCGCCTCGGGGAGCCACAGGCGCACGCCTGCGGCTTCGAGCTGGGGCACCATCTCCGTCAAGGGTTCCAGGTCCGGCTCGATGCCGGCCACCACGGCCTCCACCGCCAGATCCCTGCACAGGCCGGCCATGACGCCCGGAAAGTCGGGGTCGTCGGCGAAGGGGATGACGACGGGGATCACGGAGGGAATGAGGAATCCGGGGGCGAGGCGGTTGGCGTCGGCCGCGACGACCGTGTGGCCCAGGCGGATCAGGCTGCGGGTCAGTGCGAAGCCCGGGTTGCCGCCGACACCGGTCACCAGGATCCTGCGCGCGGTGCGCTGGTCAGTGGGCACGGGCTTCCTCTCCGGCGGCGGGAGTGGTCGCGTCAGTGGCGCGGGCCACGTACGGGGTACGCGTCAGCGGAGCCCAGCGGTCGGGGTTGCGCCGGTACCAGGCAACGGTTTCGGCCAGGCCCTCGTCGAGGTCGTGGATCGGCCGGAAGCCGAGAGCGGAGATCTTGTCCCAGAGCATCGAATACCGCAGATCGTTGGCCTGCCGGTCGGGAACGTAGGTCACCGAGTCCCAGTCCTTGCCGCACAGGTCCAGAAGTTTGGCGGTCAGGTCCCGGCAGGCGAGGTCGGTGCCGCCGCCGACGTTGTAGATCTCGCCGGGCTTCCCCTCGTACAGCCCGAGTTCGACGCCGGCGCAGTTGTCCTCGACGTGCAGCCAGTTCCGCACGTGCTGCCCCTGGCCGTGCAGCGTCACCTTTTCGCCCCGCAGCAGGCTGGTGATGAAAAGGGGGACCACCTTCTCGGGGAACTGGTGGGAGCCGTAGTTGTTCGAGCTGCGCGTCACGCAGAGGGGCAGGCCGTAGGTCTGGAAGTGGCTCAGGGCCACGAGGTCGCCGGCGGCCTTCGACGCGGCGTACGGGACGCCGGGCCGTAAGGGGGCGTCCTCGCCCGCCGATCCTTCGGACAGTGATCCGTACACCTCGTCCGTCGAGACGTGCACGAATTTCTCGATGCCGTGGCGTCCTGCGGAGGCGGCGAGGGTCTGGGTCCCCAGGACGTTCGTGGTGAGGAAGGTGCCGGCACGGGTGAGGGAGCGGTCGACGTGGGACTCGGCGGCGAAGTGGACGACGGCGGTGTGCCGGGCCATGAGCTCGTCCACGAGCGGGGCGTCGAGGATGTCGCCGTGGACGAACGTCAGCCTCGGGTCGAGCAGGGCCTTCCCCAGGTTCTCGGTGTGGCCCGCGTAGGTCAGGGCGTCCAGCACGGTCACCCGGGACACGTCGTCCCGGCGCAGAAGCCGCCGGACGAAGTGTGAACCGATGAAGCCGGCACCGCCGGTGACGAGGATTCTGTACATCTGACACCTCACTTGGTCGTGGACCGGAGCAGGGACGGCGGACCCCCGGAACTCCGGGGCGAGGGCCTTGCGGCGCGTTGCCGCCCGCATCCAGAGAACCGTCTGAGCCGGTGTGCGCGGGAGGCGAACCAGGGGGGCGAACAACGCACATCCGGTTCCCGGCGTCACCCTCGCGTCCTACGCTCGGATTTCGCACCCGCGGCATCCATGTCGCAGGACGCCGGCTGGCAGGAGGGGGCTCGGTGGCATCCACGAAGAGACACCGGGGCGATCCCAACGAGGATCTGGCCCGGCTCGTCAAACAGGCCGGCGCGAGCCACAAATCCCTGGCCGCGCAGATCAACAAGATCGGGGCCGCGGCCGGGGTGCCGCTCAGGTATGAGCACACCAGTGTCGCCAGATGGGTGAATCTCGGAATGATCCCGCGCGGCCGGGCGCCCGAGTTCCTGGCCGCTGCGCTGGGCGAACGCCTCGGCAGAGCGGTGAGCGTGGACGAGATCGGTATGTACAGCAGGTCGGGCGGAAACCCTGACGTGGGGTTGGATTTCGCCCGCGACCCCGTCGACGCGATCCGCGTCGCCGCGACCTACTGGAGAACCGTGGACCGCTCACGCCGCCGGCTCGTCAACAACGGCTTCGCCATCGCCGCCTTCGCCACCCCGGTCACCCGTTGGCTGGCCAAGCCGAGCGACGCCCCGATCGCGCATGAAGGGGGCCGTCAGGTCGGCCGCAGTGACCTCGACGAGCTGTGGAAGGCCGCTGACGAAGCACGCCTGTGGGACTCCCGTTTCGGCGGTGGGAACTGGAAGGCCGGCTCCGTCACCGAGTGCCTGCGCCTGAGCGCCGCACCGTTGTTGACCGGCACCTACACCGAGACCATCGGGCGCGAGCTGTTCGCGGCGACCGCTGAGCTGTCCCGGGTCGTCGGCTGGTCGGCGGTCGACACCGGCCACCACGACGTCGCCCAGCGCCACTTGGTCCAGGCTCTGCGCCTGGCGCGGGCCGCGGGCAGCGTGGAGAGCGGCTGCTACGTGCTGGCCACCATGGCACTCCAAGCCTTCCTGCGCGGCTGTCCCGAACAAGCCGTCGACATGGCCGAAGGCGCCTACGAACGCGGTCTTGGACACGCCGCACCCCGGGTGCTGGCCTTCGCCAAGCTGGCCGAAGCCCGCGCCCACGGGCGTACCGGAAACGCCGAAGCGGCGAAAGCCGCGCTCGGCCGTACCGAGGAGCTGCTCGACTCCGTCCGGCCGGGCAGTCACGATCCGGCACGGCTCGCTTACATGACCCATGCCCGGCTCGCCACCGACGCCACCGAAGTACACCGCGACCTCGCCGACCCCAAGGGCGCCTTCGCCTGGAACGAGCTGGCCGAGCCCATGCCGGCGGATCGCTATACCCGGGCCACCGGGATCCGTATGGCCGTTCTGGCCGCCAGCCACCTCCAGAACCGCGAACTCGAACGCGGCGTCACCGCCGCGAACACCTCGCTGCGCATCCTCAGCAACGTCCACTCCGCCCGTGCCCACGGCTACCTTCACGACGTCACCCGCGCCCTCACACCCTGGAAGGGGCACCCCGAGGTTGCCGACCTCATCCGGCGCACGCGCACCGAGCTGCCCGCCGCGGTCTGATTGCGGCGGACGACCGCCTCCCTTCCTTTCGTCGTGTCCCGGCCGGCGTTCAAGGAGTCCGGTGGGCCCTGTCCGGACCCCGGTCGGCGTGGTGGAAATTGGTTACCGTCGGGTATCCAAAGCGCGTGGGGGCGGCATACGCTCGGATTCATGACCGACTCGCAGGGCCGCGCCGCCGTTCTCGGGACCAATCCCGTCGCCCCCGCACCGGCCGGTGCGCGTACGGCCGGCGACGTGGTGACGCCCGAGGTCGTCGCGCAGTTGACGCACGGTGTGGTCGGGTCCGGGCGGACGGCGGGGCACAGCCCGTTCACCGGGGAGAAGCTGGCCGACCTGCCCGCGTCCACGCCCGAGGACGTCGCGACCGCCTTCGCGCGGGCCCGGGCCGCGCAGCCGCTCTGGGCCGCGCTTCCGGTGCGGCGGCGGGCCGCCGTGCTGCTCCGGTTCCACGACCTGGTGCTGGAGCGGCAGGCCGAGGTGCTCGACCTGATCCAGCTGGAGACCGGCAAGGCCCGGTTGCACGCGCACGAAGAGGTCCAGGGGCTGGCGGTGGAGGCCCGGCACTACGGGCGCAACGCCGTCTCCTATCTGCGGCCCCGGCGCCACACCGGAGTCGTACCGACGCTGACGAAGGTCACCGAACTGCGCCGGCCCCGGGGCGTCGTGGGGCAGATCGCGCCCTGGAACTACCCGCTGGAGCTGTCGGCCGGGGACGCGCTGCCCGCGTTCGCCGCCGGGAACGCCGTGGTGATGAAGCCCGACACCGAGACCGCGCTCACCGCCCTCTGGGCCCGTGACCTGCTGATCGAGGCCGGGCTGCCGGCCGGTGTCTTCCAAGTGGTGCTCGGCGAGGGCCCGGTGGTCGGACCCGAGGTCGTCAAGCACGCGGACTACGTCTCCTTCACCGGCTCGACCCGTACCGGCCGCGAGGTCGCCAGGGGCGCCGCCGGCCGGCTCATCGGCGCCTCGCTGGAGCTGGGCGGCAAGAACGCCATGCTGGTCCTGCGGGACGCCGACGTCGAGAAGGCAGCGGCCGGCGCGATCCGGGCGTGCTTCTCCTCCGCCGGCCAACTCTGCGTCTCCATCGAGCGGTTGTACGTGCACGAGTCGGTCGCCGACGACTTCCTGGAGCGCTTCACCGCCCGGACGAAGGCCATGCGGCTCGGCAACTCCCTCGCGTACGGGGCCGACATGGGCTCGCTCGCCGGGGAGAGCCAGCTCAACACCGTGATCCGGCACGTCGAGGAGGCCGTCGCCAAGGGCGCCAGGCTCGTCGCGGGCGGGGTGGCCAGGCCCGACGTCGGACCGTACTTCTACGAGCCCACCATCCTCGACGGCGTCGAGGCGCCCATGACGGTGTGCGCGGAGGAGACGTTCGGGCCGGTGGTCTCCGTCTACCGCTTCGGTGACGAGGACGAGGTGATCGGACTGGCCAACTCCACGGCGTACGGCCTCAACGCGAGCGTGTGGACGAAGGACGCCCGCCGGGGGCACGCGGTCGCGGCGCGGCTGCGGACGGGCACGGTCAACATCAACGAGGGTTACGCGGCGGCGTACGGGAGCGTCCGCGCGCCGATGGGCGGCATGAAGGACTCGGGGCTCGGCCGGCGGCACGGCGCGGAGGGGATCCTCAAGTTCACCGAGGCGCAGACGATCGCGCAGCAGCGACTCCTGCCGCTGGGACCGTCGTTCGGGATGGACGACGAGAAGTACGCGGCGCTCATGTCCCGGAGCCTGCGGCTGATGAAGGCGTTCCACCTGCGTTGAGAGGACGATCCCGTGGCTGAGTCCGTGGACGACGAGGTGGACGGCGGCTTCGACTACGACGTGATCGTCGTCGGGTCCGGCTTCGGCGGGGCCGTCTCCGCCCTGCGCCTCACGGAGAAGGGCTACCGCGTCGGCGTCCTGGAGGCCGGCCGCCGCTTCACCCGCGCCACCCTCCCGAAGAACTCCTGGGACGTCAGGAACTACCTCTGGGCGCCCGCCCTCGGCCTCTACGGCATCCAGCGCGTCCACCTCCTCGGCCATGTGATGGTCCTGGCCGGCGCGGGCGTCGGCGGCGGCTCGCTCAACTACGCCAACACCCTGTACGTCCCTCCCGCCGCGTTCTTCGAGGACCCCCAGTGGGCCGCGATCACCGACTGGGAGGGCGAGTTGAGGCCGTACTACGACCAGGCGCGCCGCATGCTCGGCGTCCGGCTCAACCCGACCGTCACCCCCTCCGACGTCCACCTGAGGGCGGCGGCGGAGGCGATGGGGGTCGGCGACACCTTCCATCTCGCCCCGGTCGGCGTCTACTTCGGGGACGGTGAGGACGCGGACGGTACGGTCACGGCGCGGCCGGGAGCGACCGTCGACGACCCGTACTTCGGCGGCGCGGGCCCCTCCCGCCGCGCCTGTGTCGAGTGCGGCGAGTGCATGACGGGCTGCCGGCACGGCGCGAAGAACACCCTCAACGAGAACTACCTCCACCTGGCCGAGCGGGCCGGGGCCGTCATCCACCCCATGACGACGGTCGTCGCCGTCACGGAGGACGGGGCGGGCGGCCACCGGGTCACCACCGTCCCGACCAACGCCCGGGGCAGGCGCGGGCGGCGCGCCCGTACCGTCCTGCGCGCCCGGCAGGTCGTGATCGCGGCGGGCACGTACGGCACGCAGACCCTCCTCCACACGATGCGGGACGAAGGACTGCTGCCCCGGATCTCGGCGCGGCTCGGCGCGCTGACCCGTACCAACTCCGAGGCCCTGGTGGGCGCGCAGACCGACGACCGGCGCTACCGCGCGCGGCACGGCGCGCCCCGGGCCGACTTCACGCGGGGGGTCGCCATCACCTCCTCGGTCCATCCGAACGCCGACACCCATGTCGAGCCGGTGCGTTACGGCCGGGGCTCCAACGCGATGGGCGTGCTGTCCATCCTCCAAGTCCCGTACAGCGAACGGCGGGTGCGCGCGTGGCTCGGCCACGCGGTCGCGCATCCCGTCCAGTTGGTCCGCTCGCTCTCCAACCGCCGCTGGTCGGAGCGGACGATCATCGGGCTGGTCATGCAGTCGCTGGACAACTCCCTGACGACGTACCGCAGGCCGGGTCGGGTGGGGAAGGGGTTGCTGACGGCCCGTCAGGGACACGGCGCCCCCAACCCGAAGCAGATACCGGAGGCGGCGCGGGCCGCCCGCCTCCTCGCCGAGGAGATCAACGGCTTCGCGGGGAGCAACGTCGGTGAGCTGATGGGCACCCCGCTCACCGCGCACTTCCTGGGCGGCTGCGCGATCGGCGCCACGCCGGACACGGGGGTCGTCGACCCGTACCACCGGCTGTACGGGCACCCGGGCATCTCGGTGGTCGACGGCTCGGCGGTCTCGGCGAACCTGGGCGTCAACCCGTCGCTGACGATCACGGCCCAGGCGGAGCGGGCGATGGCGCTGTGGCCCAACAAGGGCGAGCCGGACCCGCGTCCGGAGCAGGGCGCGGCGTACGTCCGGCGGGCGGCGGTCGCGCCCCGGTCCCCGGCGGTCCCGGCGGAGGCGTTCGGCGCGCTGAGGCTGCCGTTCCTGGAGATGCCGAAGGTGCCGCCGAAGAAGACCTGAGGCGGGGGCGCTCACACGTAAGTGGCTCCATGTATGTGGTCGGACGTAAAAGGCGCTGCACCCCCCTCCGAGTGCAGCGCCTCTTTTGTCAACGCATGCATGACCTGTGACACGACGGAATGGTTGTCGTCACGTTCACAGAAACTTCAAGTGGCGTACGTCACATCGGCTGCGCCCCGGCGAGGACCTGTACCGCAGAAGGGGGCGAGGGGGTGCGGAACGCACAAGACGCGAATCCGGGAGGCCGGCCGGCGCCGGGCGTCCCCGGGCCGGCCGGCCTTCGGTGACCGGGCTGCTGTCCCCTGCGTACCGGTCACGTGCGCCGGGGCGCGGTCCCACGGCGTGCCGCACGGCACGCCACACGCCCCAGCAGAGCCACGCGTGGAGTCAACTCTTTCCTGCTCGGCCCGCCCCTGGGTGGCACGGACGCACGGTCCAACGAAGTCCCGTACGGCCCGGTCACGCGCCGTACGGGTGAGGATGCGCCCGCACGCGTATACGACGGGCGTATACGGCGGGCGTACACGGCGACCACCGTCAGACACGGCCCCGGCTCAGTTCCAGCAACGTCATCGCCAGCGCCGTACCCGGCCTGCCCAGCGCGTCCCGGTAGCGGCCGAGGATCTCGTTCTCGCGGGACAGGTGGATCCGCCGGCCGCCCGAGGTCATCCGCGCCCGCTGGACGGCGGCGGAGACCGCCATCCGTTCCCGGACCAGGCCGATGATTCGGTCGTCCAGCGCGTCGACGCGCTCCCGCGCGCCGCCGATGAGATCCGCCGCCTCGGGGGTGCGGGCGCCGGTGGTGTCCGTGCCCTCCGCGGAAGGGGTGGTGGGGTTCATACGTGTCATGGGGTCCTCGTTCGGGTCGTGCCCGGCCGTACGTACGGCCCCGAACGCGACAGGCGCCCCGGAGCCTGTCGGCCCGGGGCGCCTGGGAAGTCGCTTGTCAGCTCAAGCAGCACGACCCTGGCAGCCGGACGGGCCGGTGCCATAGGTAAACGTGAAGATCGACCGCTTGTGCATACGGGCATTCTAACGGGGTCCCCCGGCCCCGTTAGAATCGAGGGGCAATCGAGGGGAACCAGACCCCGCGCTCGTCACCGCCGGAAGGCCGCCCGTGCCCGCAGCACCCCCCGCCGCCCCCGACGTCGTTCTCGTCGTCGACTTCGGCGCGCAGTACGCCCAGCTCATCGCCCGCCGCGTCCGCGAGGCCCGGGTGTACAGCGAGATCGTCCCGTCCACCATGCCGGTGGCCGAGATGCTGGCCAAGAAGCCCAAGGCGATCATCCTCTCCGGCGGCCCGTCCTCCGTGTACGCGGAGGGGGCGCCCCGCCTGGACCGCGAGATCTTCGACGCGGGCGTGCCCGTCTTCGGCATGTGCTACGGCTTCCAGCTGATGGCGACGGTCCTCGGCGGGACCGTCGACAACACAGGGGCGCGCGAGTACGGCCGTACCCCCCTCCACGTCTCCCAGACCGGCTCCACGCTCTTCGAGGGCACCCCCGCCGAGCAGCCGGTCTGGATGTCGCACGGCGACGCCTGCTCCGCCGCCCCCGAGGGCTTCACCGTCACCGCGTCCACGGACGTCGTGCCGGTCGCCGCCTTCGAGAACGACGAGAAGAAGCTCTACGGCGTCCAGCACCACCCCGAGGTGATGCACTCGACGTACGGCCAGCAGGTCCTGGAGCACTTCCTCTACCGGGGCGCCGGCATCGAGCCGACCTGGACCACCACCAACGTCGTGGACGAACAGGTCGCCCTCATCCGTGAAAAGGTCGGCACCAAGCGCGCCATCTGCGGGCTGTCCGGCGGCGTGGACTCCGCCGTCGCCGCCGCCCTCGTACAGAAGGCCATCGGTTCCCAGCTGACCTGCGTGTACGTCGACCACGGCCTGATGCGCCAGGGCGAGACGGAGCAGGTCGAGAAGGACTTCGTCGCCGCGACCGGCGTCCAGCTCAAGGTGGTCGACGCCCAGGAGCGCTTCCTCGGCGCGCTCGCCGGGGTCTCGGACCCCGAGCAGAAGCGGAAGATCATCGGCCGCGAGTTCATCCGGGTCTTCGAGCAGGCGCAGGCGGAGATCGTCGCCGAGGCGGGCGCCGAGGGCGAGGACGTCGCGTTCCTCGTCCAGGGCACGCTCTACCCGGACGTCGTGGAGTCCGGCGGCGGCAGCGGCACCGCCAACATCAAGTCGCACCACAACGTCGGCGGGCTGCCCGACGACATCGAGTTCCAGCTGATCGAGCCGCTGCGCAAGCTGTTCAAGGACGAGGTACGGATGGTCGGCCAGGAGCTGGGCCTGCCGGACGAGATCGTCCAGCGCCAGCCCTTCCCCGGCCCCGGGCTCGGCATCCGGATCGTCGGCGAGGTCACCAGGGAGCGGCTCGACCTGCTGCGCGCGGCGGACGCCATCGCGCGCGAGGAGCTGACCCTGGCCGGCCTCGACCGGGAGATCTGGCAGTGCCCGGTGGTCCTGCTCGCGGACGTGCGCTCGGTGGGCGTGCAGGGCGACGGCCGGACGTACGGACACCCGATCGTGCTGCGGCCCGTCTCGTCCGAGGACGCGATGACCGCCGACTGGACGCGGATGCCGTACGACGTGCTGGCGAAGATCTCGACCCGCATCACGAACGAGGTCGCCGACGTCAACCGGGTGGTCCTCGACGTGACGAGCAAGCCGCCGGGCACCATCGAGTGGGAGTGAGCGCGAAGTGAGGACCGTACGGGAGCGGCGCCCGCCCGGCGCGGCTCCCGTACGGTCCGTTTGCGGCCCTTCGTCCCGGTGGGGACGATGGGGGCATGAGTGATCCCAACGCAGCGGCCATCGAGGAGTTCCGTACGCACCACGGAGTGGTGGGCGGTCGCTTCGAGGGCAAGCACCTGCTCCTGCTGCACGCGGTCGGCAGGAAGAGCGGCACCGAGCGGGTGATGCCCCTGGTGTACGCCACCCACCACGGCAGCATTCTGATCTGCGGCACCCGGGGCGGCGCGCCGGAGGACCCGCAGTGGGTGGCCAACGTCGCCGCCGCGGACGAGGTGACGATCGAGATCGGCGAGCGGACGCTCCGCGCGAGGCGCACGGTCGTACGGCCCTCGGATCCGGAGTGGCCCGAGCTGTTCGGCGTATGGGCGGACTACTGGCCGGAGGCGCACGACTACCAGCGGAAGACCTCGCGCCGGTTCCCGATCGTGTCCCTGGACCCGATCCACGACTGAGCGGCTTCTGACGGATCGGCTTCCCGCTCGGCCGGCCGGTCGGTCAACCCGCCGACGGCGGCAGGTCCGCCGGATCCATCGTGAAGTCCGCGAAGTCGAAGCCCGGCGCGACCACGCACGTCACCAGTACGGGTTCGTCCCCGGCCGGCTCCGCCGACTGCCACGCCCCCGCCGGCACCAGCAGTTGCGGCTGCTCGCCCCGCTCCACCTCCGGCCCGAGCAGGTGCTCCTGGGCGCCCGACGGATCGTCCTGCGTCCCGCCGATGTAGAGCCGCAGCGGCCCGCCCCGGTGCCACAGCCACACCTCGTCCGAGCGCACCCGGTGGCGGCGCGACCGCTCGCCGGGGTGCAGCAGGAAGTAGATGCCGGTCGCGTGGGCGCGCGGTCCCGGATAGCCGTCGGGGGTGGCCGATCCGGCGGTCCGCCAGGTCTCCCTGAACCAGCCGCCCTCCACGTGCTTCTCCAGACCGAGCAGGGCGACCAGCGGTGAGTTGTCAGTCATGGCGCCCATTGTGTCCCGCCGCCCCCGCCACCCCGTGAACAACGTGACCGTCTCGTCACCCGCACCAACCGGCCCGAGGGCCCATCCGCACCCCTTTGTGCGGGACAATTCCCAGGCGTTGCAGGGAAGTTCACCGCAAGGGATTCCCCTGCACGGAATGTTCACTCCCGGGGAAGGGCGGCGTTCGGCGTGGCGGTGCATGAGGCGAGACAGGGCGCGCACGGCGGAGGCTGTACGTGCGGTGATTGCCCGCACGGCGCGCGCGAGGGCCACCGGCGGGCCGTGGCCGCGTTCCTGGCGAAGCGCGACGAACTGGCCGCCGGGCAGGGGCTTCCCGCCGCCGTCGCGCACTCCGCCGGCGCCTCCAGGCAGTGGGTCTCCGACGAACTCACCCAGTCCGCCCGCGCGGTGGCCGACCGCAGCCGCGAGGCGGGTGACGCCTGGCTGCACTCCGTCTGGCTGCGCACGCTCCAGGTGGTCTGGGGCGCCGTGGTGGTCCTCGCCCTGGCGCAGACCGCGACCGCGATAGGCGCCGGCTGGACCGGTGCCCGTACGGCCGGGCTGCTCGCGGCCCTCGTGGCCGCCGGGCTCCTGACCGTCGCCGCCCGGCTGCACCGCGCCCGGGGCGGCCTGCTCGCGCCGCTGATCGGCGAGGACAACCGGCTCTCCACGTCCCGTACCGTCGCCTCCGCCTGGGTGCTGTTCGTCGTCTTCGCCGTCCTCGTCCTCGCGCTCCAGCTCGCGGGCGCGTCCGGCACGTCCCGGCGGGACGACCTGATCGCCGGACTCGACCTGGCCCGGGGCGCGGGCCTGGTGACCGTGCTGGCCGTCGTCTGCGCCGTCGCCGTTCTCGTACGGCACGTCGTGTCGTCGCGGGTCCTCGGCCGGCGGCTCCAGAAGGTACGGGCCGAACGGCCGCGCCTGGCCGACCTGTTGTGCGACGACGCGGGGCGCGCCAGCTTCACCGACCTCCAGTACGCGCTGCTCAACGCGGTCGCCGTGGTCTTCTCCGCCGTCCTGCTGGCCCGGCGGCCCGGCCAACTCCCCGATCTGCCCTGGGCGCTCGCCCTGCTCGCCGCCGTCTCCGCCGCCACCTACTTCGCGGGCAAGTACGCGGAGGGCGGCCGGCCCGTCGTCCTGTCGGTCGTCCGGGCCCGGGAGGCCGGGGACCTGGACGCCCCCATCCGTACCGGGGACGACATCGAGATCCGCGGCGCCGGATTCGTACCGCCGGGCGCGGGCACCCCGGACCGGCTGGCCGGGATGGTCGTCAGGATCGGCGCGGTCCACGTACACGTGCCGCTCGTGCCCGTGCCGGGCGGCTTCGCCAACCCGTCGGACACGACGCTGACCGTGCCTGTCCCGGTGGAGGTGGAGCCCGGTACGGTCGACGTGCAGGTCGTGACAGCGGCCGGGGTGGAGACCAACCGGGTGAGCGTCGAGGTCATGGACTGAGCCGGGCGCGGCGGTCTCCCTACGGTTTGACCCTTTTACCGCTGAGTGCCGGGCGCGTCCTGTGCGTATGCATGGGCGAGGCGCGCGCGGACATTCGTCCCCGCGGCGGCGGGACAGGGAGAGGCGGGACCGGCGATGGCACACAACTACCGGACAGAGAGCTACGGACGGATCGGCGGCATCGGCACGGGCGGCGGCGGTGACCGGCCGGGCGGCCCGAAGGAGCTGGCGGCGCGGCACGCGCTGCTGCCCCTGAGGCTCTTCCTCGGCATCACGTTCGTCTACGCGGGCATCGACAAGCTCACCACCAGCGGTTTCTTCGCCGCGTCCGGGGCCGGTTCGGTCGGCGAGATGATGCACGGCGTACGGGACAGCGCGGCCATACCGGCACTGGTCGACCTCGCCCTGAAGAGCCCCTCGGGATTCGGCTACGCGATCGCCCTCGGTGAACTCGCCGTGGGCCTGGGCACGCTGTTCGGCCTGTTCGGGCGGGTCGCCGCGCTCGGCGGCGCGTTCATCTCGCTGAGCCTGTGGCTGACCGTCAGCTGGCAGAGCACCCCGTACTACTACGGCAACGACCTCGCCTACCTCATGGCCTGGCTGCCGCTCGTGCTCGCCGGCACGCCCGCCTTCTCGCTGGACGCCGTCCTCGCCGACCGCCGGCGCCGCATGCGGTAGTCGACCAGGGCCACCACCGCGGCGACGAGGAAGCCGCAGAGGAGGACGGGGAAGACGGCGAACCACGGGGTCGGCCAGGCGCCCGCCGCGTCGCCCGCGTAGGCGACGGCCGCGCCGAGCACCGTCACGCCCGCCACCAGCCGTCCCGGCCTCAGCTCATGACGTGGCACGGGTCACCTCCACCTGTCCGAATCCGACATAGACGTCCAGCACGATCCGGCCGGCCGGGTCCGCGCCGGCGCGCGGCGCGAGCGTGCTGGTCTGCTTGTTGCCGAGGGAGATGTCCACGTCGTTCGGTGGCCGCCCCGGCAGCCTGAGGTCCCCGAGCCCCGCCTCGGCCCGTACCACCACCGTCGCCCCGCGCGGGACGACGACCTTCAACTGCCCGGCGCCGACCTCCGCGTGCGTACGGACCGTCCGCCCGGCCGGGACCGCGAGGCCGCCGAGATCGAGCGTGCCGACCCCGGAGCCGAGCTGGTAGCGGGGCTGCACGACGCTGTACGAGGCCGGTGTCCAGGTCTCGCGGCCCCACTCCGTGGTGATGTCCTTGGGGATCGAGGCGGAGGCGGCGAGCAGGCCGCCCGTGACGACCGCGAGGAACAGCGTCCCCAGGCCCGTACGGCCCAGGAACGCGCTCACCGCGAGCCCGGCCCCGAAGACCGCGAGCGCCGCCGACAGGCCGATCTGGAGGCTCGTACCGAGAGGCTGGGTGTCCCACGAGAGGCCCGTGCCGAGGCCGCCCGCGATCAGCGCCAGCAGGAAGACCGCGCCGCCGATGCCGCGCGGGCCCGGGGGGCCGAGGGGGCGGGACGGGGCCGGGGCGTCCTGGCCCGGCCACGGGTTCTCGGCCACGCCCTCCGGGCCCCACAGGTAGTCGCCGCCGACCGGACCCGTGGTGCCGTCCTTCACGATCGGGTCCCGCCACCAGGAGGGACCGCCGGGCGAGGGCGGCGCCTTCGTCTCGGGCGGCGCCTCCGCCACCGCGTGCGCCGTCGCCGGGTCGAGCGGGCCGCCGGCGGGGGTGGCGCCCCGGCGCCGGTGGGACCAGACCGCAGAACCGGCGACCGCGATGGAGAGCATCGCGGCGAAGCCCAGCGTGCCGCCGTTGCCCACCATCGACAGGAACAGCCCGCAGCCGATCAGCGCGAGCAGCACCGCGATGAGGGAGGCGCCGTCGACGCGTCCCGACAGCAGCCTGCGACCCTCGTTCTCCTCCTCGCCCTCCTGCGGGATCAGCAGCCACGCGAAGCCGTAGAAGATCAGACCGATCCCACCGGTCACCGACAGCACCCCGACGACGATCCGGAAGATGACCGGGTCGACGTCGCAGTAGCGGCCGAGGCCGCCGCACACGCCCGCGAACACCTTCTGGCGGGGGCTGCGCGTCAGGTGCGGGCCGGGGGTGGTGGCGGGGGCGGCCGGGGAATCCGTCGCATCCGTGGAGTCCGTGGAGTCCGTGGAGTCCCTGGAGTTGGTGGAATCCGAGATTCCGGGAGACGCCGGGGAGCCCGGAGCGCCCGGCGGGGACTCGGGAGGCGCGGGAGGCGGCTGGGACGGCGGCGGGGTCATAGCTCCATGGTGACCGGGCGCGAGGCGTGCCTCCACCCGCGCCGACCCTGGGCTGTCCCTGATATTCGCCGGCGGTCTCCCCGTCGAGTCCGGCTCGGGTACGGCCTCGCGTACGGCCTCCGGTACGGCCCGGACCGGTCCCCCGGCTCGGGGTCGGCTCAGGGTCCCCTCAGGGACCCGACCCTGATGCCAGGAGCCGCGCCGCCGTGTGACCATCAAAGGCATGCCCGCCGCCCCGCCCCGCTCCGCCCCGCCCTCGTACTCCCGCGCCCCCGCGCCGGAGGACCAGCCGACGCGCAAGCTCTACCGCAGCGCCGACGGCCGCCTCCTCGGCGGGGTGGCCCGCGGGCTCGCCGGGCACATGGGGCTGCCGGTCGTCTGGGTACGGCTCGTCTTCCTCGGCCTCTTCTTCGCCCAGGGACTCGGCGCGCTCCTCTACGCGGTCTTCTGGATCGTCGTCCCGCTCGGCGTCGGCGGTACGGCGACCGAACCGCGCTCGCTCTTCGAGACCAGCCCCGACGGCCGGCGGCGGCTGCGCAAGCCCGACAAGGGGCAGGTCTTCGCGCTGATCGCGCTGGTCATAGGCGCCGGAGTGTTCATCGGCAACGTCAACCTGGGCCGCAACCACGCCGACCGCTACATCTGGCCCACCCTGCTGATCGGCGCGGGCGTCGTCCTGGTCTGGCGCCAGGCCGACAACGCGCGCCGGGCGCGCTGGACCGAGGTCGGCCGCCGCCGCAGACTCCTGCAACTGGCGCGCGGGTTCGCGGGCGTGGCCCTGGTCGGTCTCGGGCTGGCCGTCTTCATGGTGGTCAGGGGCGCGGCGGCCCAGCTCGGCAACGTCCTGACCGGCGCCATCGCCGTCGTGGCCGGGGTCGCGCTGCTCCTGGGGCCCTGGCTCGTCCGGATGACCCAGGACCTGTCCGAGGAACGGCTGATGAGGATCCGCGCCCAGGAGCGCGCCGAGGTCGCCGCACACGTCCACGACTCCGTCCTGCACACCCTCACGCTGATCCAGCGCAACGCGGACGAGCCCGGCGAGGTCCGCAGACTCGCCCGCGCCCAGGAACGCGAGCTGCGCGCCTGGCTCTACAACCCGGAGGGCACGGGCAAGGAGGAGGCGGACGAACCGGCCACCCTCGCCGACGCGGTGAAGCGGACGGCGGCGGAGGTGGAGGACTACCACGGGGTCCCGATCGAGGTGGTCGTCGTCGGCGACTGCCCGCTGGACGACCGGCTGGCCGCCCAGATGCAGGCCGCGCGCGAGGCCATGGTCAACGCCGCCAAGTACGGCGGCGACGGCGGGCCGGTGCAGGTCTTCGCGGAGGTGGACGGGCGGACGGTCTTCCTCTCCGTACGGGACCGGGGGCCCGGGTTCGACCTGGACGCGGTGCCGGACGACCGGATGGGGGTGCGGGAGTCGATCATCGGGCGGATGCAGCGGCACGGGGGGACGGCGCGGCTGCGGGCGGTGCCGGACGGGGGCACGGAGGTCGAGCTGGAGATGGAGCGGGCGGATTGAGGGCGGTGCGGGAGGCGGAACGTACCGTACGGGTGAGGACACGAAGCAGGGCGACGGCGAGGGGACAGGGACGATGAGCAGCGAAGGCGTACAGGCCGAAGGCACCGCGGGTCCGGCGGGAGGTCCGGCGGAGGGCGGCGTCGGGCGGCACGCGCGCGTGGTGCTCGTCGACGACCACCGGATGTTCCGTACCGGAGTGCAGGCCGAGATCGGCCGTACCGAACAGACCGGCGTCGAGGTGGTCGGCGAGGCGGCCGACGTCGACCAGGCGGTCAGCGTCATCACGGCGACCCGCCCCGAGGTCGTCCTGCTCGACGTCCACCTGCCGGGCGGCGGCGGCGTCGAGGTGCTGCGCCGCTGTGCACCGCTGATGGCGGCGGCGGAGAGTCCGGTGCGGTTCCTGGCGCTGTCGGTGTCGGACGCGGCGGAGGACGTCATCGGGGTGATCAGGGGCGGCGCGCGCGGCTACGTCACGAAGACGATCACCGGCGCCGACCTGGTCGACTCGATCTTCCGGGTGCAGGACGGGGACGCGGTCTTCTCGCCCCGGCTGGCCGGGTTCGTCCTGGACGCGTTCGCGTCCTCGGACGCGCCGCCGGTGGACGAGGACATGGACCGGCTGACGCAGCGGGAGCGGGAGGTGCTGCGGCTGATCGCGCGGGGGTACGCGTACAAGGAGATCGCGAAGCAGCTCTTCATCTCGGTGAAGACGGTCGAGTCGCACGTCTCGGCGGTCCTGCGCAAGCTCCAGCTGTCGAACCGGCACGAGCTGACGCGGTGGGCGACGGCGCGCCGGCTGGTCTGAGGACCGGCGCGTCTTTTGGGATCAGTCCGGATCAGTCCGAGCACTGCCACTGGGTGACGTACGCCTGCCCCTCGGCGTCCAGCAGGACCCCCCGGATGCATTCGCCGGGCTCCGTGTCGAGGTGGCCGCTCAGGGCGGCGACCCCGTCGCGCGTGCGCCGCGTACCGAACCAGTCCGCGAACGCCGTCACGCGGTGGTCCTTGCGCTGGTAGCCGAGGCGTACGGCGAGGTCGGGCCCGCCGCCGTGCCGCACGTACCGGGTGGTGAACCCGCCCTCGCCGCCGATCGGCCCCTCGATGCACAGGCGGCCCCCCGAAAGCTCGCCGCAGCCCCGGGGGGTGACGCCGACGGGCGCGAGGACGAAGAGCGCCCCGGCGCCGAGGACGGCGGCCCGCGCGGCGGCTCTCCTTCCCCGGCGTGTCACACGTATCACGGCTTCCCCTTCACGGACTCGCGGACCCACGGGCTCGTGGGCTCACGGCTAACGGCCCAGAGCCCTGTGGGCGTCCGCGCTCATCGTGACCCGGGGGCGGGGGAGCGGCATCCCGGCGGGGGCCAGTCCGGCGACGGCGGGGCGTCCGGGTGTGCTGCGGGCGTGCCGGCGGATGTGCTGAGGGGCTGGCGGGCCGCGCTACACGGGGCGGGTGGCGCCCGCGAACGGCATCTGGTCGATCGGGGCGATCCGGACGTTCGTACCGGTCCGCGGGGCGTGGATCATTTTCCCGTCGCCGACGTAGATCCCGACGTGACTGATGCCCGAGTAGAAGAACACCAGGTCACCGGGGGCGAGCTGGGAGCGGGGGACACGCTGTCCCGCGTTGATCTGGGTGTACGTGGTCCGGGGGAGGGAGACGCCGGCCGCGGCCCAGGCGGCCCGGGTGAGCCCGGAGCAGTCGAAGGAGCCGGGGCCGGTCGCGCCCCAGACGTACGGCTTGCCGATCGCCGCGTACGCGAAGGCGACGGCCGCGGCGGCGCGGCTGCTGGGCGCCTTCGTGGCGGGGCGGGAGGCGGAGCGGTCGGCGCGGGCGGGGGCGCCGTCCGTCCGCGCGGCGCCGTACGACGCCTGCCGGCCCTGGTCGCCCGCCGCCTCCTGCTCGGCGTACCGGGCGCGTTCCTGGGCGGTGAGCGTGTCCAGGAGGTCTTCGGCGGCCGTGAGGCGCTTCTGGACGGTGGCCTTCTGCGCGGCGACCTCGTTCTGACGGGCCTTGAGGTCCACGAGGCGGTCGTCGGCGCGGGTCCGTAACTCGGCGATCGCCGCCAGTTCCTTGCGGATCCGCGTGACCGTCGAGGCCTGGTGCGCGGCGGTCCGTTCGGCGAGGGCGGCGGCCTGGAGGAACGTGTCCGGGTCCGAGCTGAGCGCGAGCTGCACGGTGGGGGTGAGGCCTCCGGCCCGGTACTGGGCGGTGGCGATCGAACCGAGCGCCGCGCGCGAGGTGTTGAGCCGCTCGGTCCGCCGGGTGGCCTCGTCGCGCAGCGCGTCCAGCGCGTCGCGGGCGTCGTCGGCCTTCTCCTTCGCCCCGTTGTACTTCTCGGTGGCGGCCTCGGCCTGCTCGTAGAGCCTGTCGACCTTCGACTTGACCTGGGCCACCGTCAGGCGCGGTTCCGCGTGCGCGGATCCGGCCGCGGCCCCGGCCGTCGCCGTCGCGGCGCCCGCCAGGGCGAGGCTCGCGGCGGTACGGCCGGCGGGGCCGGTGAGCGGGCGCTGTTTGTGTTTCCGGTGCGCTGCCACGAGGGCGTCCACTTCCTTACTGGTCCAACATCGCACGTTTGGGGCCGTGCGGGCCGGGTGGCGGGGGTGGGCCACCTGGAGAAGGACGCTAGGTGAAGGTAACGGCGCGGTGTCGGCATGGCGGGAATTGACAGCAGGTGAGGGTTCCGGGGCGTTTTGCGACCGTACGATCGGCTGCGCGCGCCCGTCTTCCGATCAGGACCGGCCGGATCACCGGATCACCGGATCAGCAGATCGACGGGACGGTCCGGCGTCGCGGTTGCCCCTGCGTCAGGGTCGAGCCGGCCCCGGCGGCGGGACGCCGGGGTCGGCTTCGTCAGGCGGGGCGGACGCTGCCGTGGATGGGGAGGTAGTAGATCGATTCCTCGCGGACGTTCGCGCCCGGTTCGGGGGCGTGGATCATCATGCCCTCGCCGGTGTAGATCCCGACGTGGCTGATGTCGTCGTAGAAGAAGACCAGGTCGCCGGGGAGCAGGTCCTGGGTGGTGATGTTCGTGCCCGCGCCCACCTGCTCCCAGGTGGTACGGGGCAGGTCCACGCCCGCGACCCGCCAGGCGGTCTGGGTCAGACCGGTGCTGTCGTACGAGCTGGGGCCGGTGGCGCCGGACACGTACGGCTTCCCGATCTGTGCGCGCGCGAACGCCAGGACCTTCGCGGCCTTGGTGGCGTACGTGCTGTCGGGGGCGGTGACGGTGGCGGGGCCGGGCTGTGCGGGGACGGCCGGCAGGAGGGGGGCGAGGGGCTGCTGGAGAGGGGTCCGTGGCGGGAGCTGGGCGTCCAGGAGCTGCGCCTGGGCCTGCTGGGCGCGTGCCTGCTCCTGGGCTTCCTGGGCCTCCGCGCGGGCCTGTGCGTCCAGTTGGGCCTGGACCTGGGCCTGTGCGTCCAGTTGGGCCTGGACCTGGGCCTGTGCCGCGCGTGCCTGCGCCTCGGCTTCCGCCTGGGCCTGGGCCTGTTGGGCCTGTGCCTCCAACTGCTGGGCCAGCTGCGCCTGTGCCTGCTGTTCCTCCAGGAGGCGGGCCGCCTCCTCCTGGGCCCGTACGTCCGCCAGGTGCCGCGCCTCTTCGTCCCGCGCGCGTTCCAGCGCGGCCAGCCGGGCCGTCTCCTCCTGGACCAGCCGCGACAGCAGCGTCCGGGCGGTGACCAGCTTCTCCTGGACGGTCAGCTTGCTGAGGCGCAGCGCCGCCTGGGGCTCGGCGCCCTGTGCGCGGGCCGGCGTCCGGGCCGGGGCCTGGACCGGGCCCTGGACGGGCGCGGGGGTGGCCGCCTGGACGGGCGCCTGCGTCGGTACGGCCCCGGACGCCCGCGTCGGCTGCTGCGGGACGAGCTGCTGCGGGACCGGGACCGGCGCCGGCTGCGGCGGGACGAGCCGCGTCGGCGCCGGCGGGACCGGTGCGGGGCGGGGGACCTGGGGGCCGCCGGCGTAGATGGTCGCCGCGGCCGGCCGTATCGCGTCCCCCTGGCGGGGCGCCGCGCGGCGCGGCTGCTGACGCGGTGCCGCCTGCGCGGCCCGCGTCTCCCCGGTGGTCCGCGCCGCCGCTTCCCTGGACCGGGCGGACCGATCGGACCGGTCGGACCGGTCCGCCCGGTCGGGCTTCGCCGTCTTCGCGGTCTTCGCCGACTCTTTTGCCTGCGCGTACGGCCGCGTCGTACCGCCCGCCTGCCGGTACAGCGCGTCGACCTTCTTCTGCACGTCCTCCACGGACGGCTGCGACACGGCGGAGGGCGCGGCATCGGCGCTCTGGGCCGAGAGGAGCGTGACGGACGCCAGCGCCGCCGTGGTGAGCCCGACGGCGGGGGAGGTGGAACGGACTCCGCCGGTGCCGCGGGACTTGCGATGCGATGCCAAGATCGGCATTCCTTCCGGTGGACCGCAGGGGGACATGCGGAGTGCCTGGTCAAACACGCTAGCCAAAGTGTGGCGCTCATGTGAAGGACGATGGCCGATATGCCCGATACATTTTCGTGACCTTTGCGACGGTGACGGCATGAACGGTGTCCGGGTCGCTTCCGGGAAGTGTACGGTTACTTTCGGTGACTGTTCGACGGTGGCTGTTCGACCACCGGGCGCGGCCGGGTTCCCGGGGTGGACGCGCGGTGTCAGTGGGGCGCTCTAGACTCGAAGAGCGATGAGCAGCCTCTTTGACGACAGCTTCCTGGCGGACCTCCAGCCCTCCGGGGACGAGCATCCGCCGCCGCCCGAGGACCAGGACCGGCAGCCGCCTGAGCCGATCCCCGACGACCTCTTCGGAGGTGTGTTCGACGTGCCACCGCCCCGCGACCCGTACCACCGCGACGGCGCCCCGCGCACGGTCGTGGACCCGGCCGCGCTGCTCGAAGGGCTCAACGAGGAACAGCGCGCGGCCGTCGTGCACACCGGTTCCCCGCTGCTCATCGTGGCCGGCGCCGGGTCGGGCAAGACCCGCGTCCTGACCCACCGGATCGCGCACCTGCTGGGCACCCGCAGCGTGCACCCCGGCGAGATACTGGCGATCACGTTCACGAACAAGGCCGCGGGCGAGATGAAGGAGCGGGTCGAGCAGCTCGTCGGCCCGCGCGCGCGGGCCATGTGGGTGCTGACCTTCCACAGCGCGTGTGTGCGGATCCTGCGGCGCGAGTCCAAGAAGCTCGGCTTCACGTCGTCCTTCTCGATCTACGACGCCGCCGACTCCAAGCGCCTGATGGCCCTGGTCTGCCGCGATCTGGACCTGGACCCCAAGCGGCACCCCCCGAAGGCGTTCAGCGCCCAGGTCTCGAACCTGAAGAACGAGCTGATCGACGAGGAGACGTACGCCGACCGGGCCGCCGACGGCTTCGAGAAGACGCTCGCCGAGGCGTACCGGATGTACCAGTCGCGCCTGCGCGAGGCCAACGCGCTGGACTTCGACGACATCATCATGACCACCGTCCACCTGCTCCAGGCGTTCCCGGACGTCGCCGAGCACTACCGGCGGCGCTTCCGGCACGTCCTGGTGGACGAGTACCAGGACACGAACCACGCGCAGTACACCCTCGTACGGGAGCTGGTGGGCCCGTCCGGCGAGGGCAACGACCCCGCCGAGCTGTGTGTGGTCGGTGACGCCGACCAGTCCATCTACGCCTTCCGGGGCGCCACGATCCGTAACATCCTCCAGTTCGAGGAGGACTACCCGGACGCGCGGACGATCCTGCTGGAGCAGAACTACCGCTCGACGCAGACGATCCTCAGCGCGGCCAACGCGGTCATCGAGCGCAACGAGAGCCGCCGGCCCAAGAACCTGTGGACCAACGCGGGCGCGGGCGCCCTGATCACCGGCTATGTCGCCGACACCGAGCACGACGAGGCGCAGTTCGTCGCCGAGGAGATCGACCGGCTGACGGACGCCGGCGACACCAAGGCGGGCGACGTCGCGATCTTCTACCGGACGAACGCGCAGTCGCGTGTCTTCGAGGAGATCTTCATCCGGGTCGGCCTGCCGTACAAGGTCGTCGGCGGGGTGCGGTTCTACGAACGCAAGGAGGTCCGCGACGTGCTGGCCTATCTGCGCGTGCTGGCCAACCCCGAGGACACGGTGCCGCTGCGCCGGATCCTGAACGTGCCCAAGCGCGGCATCGGGGACCGCGCGGAGGCGATGATCGACGCGCTCTCGCTGCGGGAGAAGATCAGCTTCCCGCAGGCGCTGCGGCGCGTGGACGAGGCGTACGGCATGGCGGCCCGTTCGTCGAACGCGGTCAAGCGCTTCAACACGCTGATGGAGGAGCTGCGTACGGTCGTGGAGTCGGGCGCCGGACCGGCGACGGTCCTGGAGGCCGTGCTGGAACGGACCGGCTATCTGGCGGAGTTGCAGGCCTCGACCGACCCCCAGGACGAGACCCGGATCGAGAACTTGCAGGAACTGGCCGCGGTCGCCCTGGAGTTCGAACAGGAGCGGGCGCAGGCCGAAGGGGCCGCCGCCGCGGACGGTGCGGCGGCCGGTGGCACGACAGGCGCGGGCGCGGGCGCCGCGCCCGCCGCCGCCACGACCGGCACGCTCGCCGAGTTCCTGGAGCGGGTGGCGCTGGTCGCGGACTCCGACCAGATCCCCGACGAGGACGAGGACGGCTCCGGTGTCATTACGCTGATGACGCTGCACACGGCCAAGGGCCTCGAATTCCCGGTGGTGTTCCTGACGGGCCTGGAGGACGGCGTCTTCCCGCACTCGCGGGCCCTCGGCCAGGTGAAGGAGCTGGAGGAGGAGCGCCGTCTCGCGTACGTGGGCATCACGCGCGCCCGCGAGCGCCTCTACCTGACGCGGTCCGCGATGCGGAGCGCCTGGGGGCAGCCCGCGTACAACCCGCCGTCGCGGTTCCTGGAGGAGATCCCGGGACACCACCTGGAGTGGAAGCGGACGGGCGCGCAGATCCCGGCGGGCCCGACGTCCGGCATCACGTCCTCGCTGTCGTCCGGCGCCGCGCGCTCGCGGTCGGGCGGCGCGTCCGGCTTCGCCACGCGGCGTACGACCGACAAGCCGGTGATCTCCCTGGTGGTGGGGGACCGGGTGACCCACGACCAGTTCGGGCTCGGCACGGTCATGGCGGTCACGGGGACGGGCGCGGACGCGCAGGCGACGGTCGACTTCGGGGACGAGAAGCCCAAGAGGCTGCTGCTGCGGTACGCGCCGGTCGAGAAGCTGTAGCGGGCGGTACGGACAAGAGCCCCGCGCCCGGCCCGGTACGGGGGTCGGGCGCGGGGCTTTCCCGCTGCTGTCCGCCGCGCTGCGGGCGAGGCCGCGTCTACTGCGGGTTGAGGCCGTGGCTCTGGAGCCAGGGCAGCGGGTTGATCGCCGCGCCGCCGCCGGGCCGTACCTCGAAGTGCAGGTGGGGGCCGGTGGAGTTGCCCGAGTTCCCCGAGTAGGCGATGACGTCGCCCGCCTTGACGGTGCCGGAGCGGAACTTCGTACTGCTGAGGTGGCAGTACCACGTCTCCGTACCGTCGGGAGAGGTCACGATGGCCATGTTCCCGTAGGCCGAGTTGTACTGCGTGCGGACGGTGCCGTCCGTCGCGGCCATCACCGGCGTGCCGTACGCGACGGGGAAGTCGATCCCGGTGTGCACGGACATCCAGTTGACGCCGGCCTGGCCGAAGTAGGCGCTCAGTCCGTGCTGCGACACGGGGAGGGCGAACTTGGGGCGCGCCGCTTCCTTGCGCGCCGCCTCCTCCAGGCGTTTCTGCTTCTCCGCCTCCTGCCGGGCCGCGAGGTCGATGCGCTCCTGCGTACGGCTGGCACGGTCGCCGAAGTCGCGGGCGTCGGCGCTCATGGCCGTGACCTGGCTGTCGACCTGGGCGTTGGCGGCGGCGATCTTCTTCGCGGAGCTGACGTCGGCGGCCTGGGTGGAGACCGTGTTGTCCTGCTTCTCCTCGCCGGCGAGGTCACCGACGGAGGCGGCGGCGATGCCCGCGACGCCCATGACGCACACGGAGGGGACGGCGACGGTGAGGAGGGCGGAGCGCTTGGCCGGGGTACGGCGGCGGCCCCGGCTGCCGTTGCCGCCGCTCGCGGAGCGGCCGACCGGGCGGGGGGCGAGGACGATCGCGGGCGCGGTCATGGTCTCTTCCATGTGCACGCTGTGCGCGGCGGGTACGGGCTCCGCGAGCGGATCGCCGTCGTCCGCCGTGCCGTCCGTCGCCTCGTCCTGGAAGCCGTGGTCCGGCAGATCGGTGGGGGCGTCCTGCGTGTCGGGGGCGGGGCTGTACGGCGTGTCGTGGCCGTATGCGGCGTCCGCCTCGTACGCGGTCCCTGGCTGGTAGTGCTCCTCGGGCTGCTGGTACGGCGTCCCGTCCTGGTACGCGGCCTGCTGGTACGGGGCTTCCTGCCCGTTCCACGCGGTGGCGTCGTACGCGCCGGTCTCGTAGACGGGCGCGACCCACTGGGCGGTCGCGTCGTACCCGTAGGGCTGGCCGGCCTGCAAGGCGCTGACGTCGAACTGCGCCGTCGCGGGGTGGCCCTGGGGGTCGTAACCGAAGGCCCCGGCGGTTCCGGCGGCTCCGGCCGCGAAGTGCCCCGACGTGTCGAGCGGGTTCAGGGGGTCCTGCTGCGTGAGCGGATTCGCCTGGTTCCAGGCGTCCGCGTCCCACTGCCCGGTGGTGTCGTACTGCGGCGCCGCGTAGGCGTCGTACGTGACCGTGCCGACTCCGGCCGTACCGACCGCTTGGTGCGCACCCGAGTCCCACGGGGTGCTGCCGTACTCGCCGGTGGCCTGGGGGGTTTCGTAACCGCCCGGCAGGTTGCCGAAGAGAGGGTCGGTCTGGAAGCTGCCGTTCTGGTACCCGTCGTGCGTGGTGTACCCGGCGTTGGTGTGCTGGTCGTTCACCAACTTCTCTCTCGCCTCGGCAGCAGAACCTTCCGGGGGCCGGCCCTGATGGCGGGTGGGACCCCGGAGCAAAGCAATGGCCGCGACTGTACCCGGCGCTGTGCGACGCCGACAATCTTCGGCAAGTTTTAGGTTTCGCGGAAACGGGCATTCGGCCGTGTTTCGGGGGAGGGCGGGCACAGCTTTGGCCCTACGTTCGAGGGGTGTTCGAGAAAAATGGGGGAGGCGACGGCCTCCGCCCGGGCCGCTCACCCGCTAGGCGACGGACGAGTCGCCCTCCTGGCCCCCGGCGGCCCGGGTGCTCGCGGATCCCGGTGCGAACTCCTCGCGCTCCAGGGCGTGTCGGATGCCGGACACGACCGCCGGGTGGACGGGCAGGGCGAGATGGCCGACGCCGGTGACGCGGACGTTCCGGCTGAGGAGGTCGGGATGCGCGACGCGGGCCGCGCCGATCGGTGTCATCAGCTGGTCGAGGTCGCTCCAGAAGCTGACGAACCGGGTACGGCAGCCGGGGGCCGGCCCCCGCAGCTCCTCGATGAGGGGCGAGCCGGGCCGCATCTGCCGTACGACGGGGTGGGCGCTCATGAGGGGCGCCACGGCCGTGCCCTCGTGCGGGGTGCCCAGCGTGACCAACGTCCGTATCCGTGTGTCGCCGCCCAAACACTGCACGTAGTAGCGGGCGATCAGACCGCCGAGGCTGTGCCCGATGACGTCGACCTGGGCGTGTCCCGTACGGGCGCAGATCTCCTCGACGTGGCGGCCGAGCAGCTCGGCGGCGGCCCGGACGTCGCAGGTCAGGGGCGAGTAGTTGAGCGAGACGAGGTGGCGCCAGCCGTGCCGGGAGAGGGAGCGGCGCAGGAGGAGGAAGACCGAGCGGTTGTCGATGAAGCCGTGCAGCATCACGACGGGGGGCCGCACGCGGCCCTCGGTGGGGAGCTGGGTGGTTCCGGGTGTCAGGTCGGGGGCGCGGTGCTCCTGGGCGATTCCGGTCGGGTAGAGGATCAGATGGCCGGTGAGGATCGCGAGGTCGAGGGTGAGGGCGCGCAGCACGGGGTGGAAGGGGATCTGCGGCAGTGACCGGAGCGGCCCCAGCGGCCCGAGCGGCACGGAGAAAGGCAACACCCTCATCGGCAGACCTCCCGGACGATGCGCGGGGCCCCACGTGTGATTTCCCCCTCGCGGGCCTTCGCGAAACAGCGGGGTGCGGGATGCTGGGGATAACGTTCGTTCACTACTCCGGGCCTTGGCGGGCGCGGGGACCCGTGGCGATGACGGCACAGTCGGTTGTGGAGGCAGTGATGGGTGTGACCGGTCCGATCCGCGTGGTGGTGGCCAAGCCGGGTCTCGACGGGCACGATCGCGGGGCCAAGGTGATCGCGCGTGCGCTGCGTGACGCCGGGATGGAGGTCATCTACACCGGTCTCCACCAGACCCCCGAACAGATCGTGGACACGGCGATCCAGGAGGACGCCGACGCGATCGGCCTGTCCATCCTCTCGGGCGCCCACAACACGCTCTTCGCGAAGGTCATCGACCTGCTCGGGGAGCGGGACGCGCTGGACATCAAGGTCTTCGGCGGCGGCATCATCCCGGAGGCGGACATCGCCCCCCTGAAGGAGAAGGGCGTGGCGGAGATCTTCACCCCGGGCGCGACGACCACGGCGATCGTGGCCTGGGTCAACGCGAACGTCCGCCAGCCGACAGAAGCGTGACGCCCTGCCGGGCGGCGGCACGGGTGCGGCCGACGCGAAAGCCTGATGCCGACGCGACGACACGGGCCGCTGACGGGTGGGCGGCTGCCCGGGGGGCGTGGCCCAAGTCCCGGGGCCCGGGGCCCGGGGCCCGAGTCACGTGGCCCGTGGCGCGCGGCACAGGGCCGGGGCGCGTGGGCCGTGGCCCGTGGACCAGAGCCGGGGCGGGGCCCAAGGCCCCAGTGGGCGGATGCCGGTGGCGGTGATCGTGGCCCGGTCCCGTGGTGCTGAACGCTGGCGCGGTAGCCGGGAGGCCGGCTGAGCGAGGGGCGAGTGCTCGTCGTCGCCCTGCCCAGAGGCCTGCGGCCGGCGCGATCGGTGGTCCGGAGGCCGCACGCGGTCCCGGGGACGGTGGCCCGGTGCGGAGGGACGGGTGCCGGTCACGCTGGTTCCGGGGACCCGTGAGCGGGTGCCGGGTGCCGGGGGGTGAGTGGGCGCTGGGGGAGGCTCGGTGTCAGGCCGCCGGCCCGGCAGTCGGTGGTCGGTGGTACCCGGCGTGGCGGTCGGTGGCGATGGTACGGGCCCGATGGTTCGGCTGCGGCCCGCAGGACGGTGAGCCCACCAGCCCCATCGGGCTTCCGGGCCTTCCTGCGCCGGACATCGCGACCGGCATCCGCGCACCGGTCGTCGCCCAACGGGCCAAGGGACACAGTGATCGGCATCCGCCCACCAGGCCCCGGGCCGCGAGACTCGGTTCAGTCGGCCGCCCGCCAGTGGCCAACTGGCCGGCGGCCGCTCGCCACCTTGGCCAGTACAACCCCGCGTCTACGCAGCGGCCAACTGGCCTGCGGCCGTTCGCCACGGGGCCTCCGGGCCAGTACAACCCCGCGTCTACGCAAGGGCCGACTGGCCTGCGGGTTGCTCGCCGCCGGGCCACAGGGCCAGCAGGCCACCGGGTCGGTACAACCGCCCCCACGGCCGCGCCCGTACGACCGGCCATCAAGGCCCAACCGCCGGGCGGACGAATGGCCGGAGGCCGCACGCCGTCCCGGGGACGGTGGTCCGGTGTGGAGGGGGGGGTGGTGGTCGCGGCTGGTTCCGTGAACCGTGAGGGGGGTGCCGGGGGCGTTGGGGGCTCGGCGTCAGGTCGCCGGGCCGGTCGTCGCGGTATCTGGGGGTGTGGGCTGGGTGGGCGCCAGCTCCGTTTGTATCGTGGCGCGTAGGCGCAGCGTCGAGACCAGGCGTTGGAACGCCTCGGACCAGTAGCCCCCGGCACCCGGAGACGCGGACTCCGTTTCGTCCGGGGTGGCCGTGAGCAGTTCCAGGCGGCTTGCCTCGGCCGGGTCCAGGCAGCGCTCGGCCAGGCCCATGACCCCGCTGAAACTCCACGGGTAGCTTCCCGCCTCCCGGGCTATGTCCAGCGCGTCGACCACCGCGCGGCCGAGCGGATCCGCCCAGGGCACCGCGCAGACGCCCAACAGCTGGAACGCCTCCGACAGACCGTGCGCGGCGATGAACGCCGCGACCCACTCCGCCCGCTCCCCGGGCTCCAGCGCGGCCAGCAGCTTGGCGCGCTCCGCGAAGGACGACGTACCGGGACCGGTCGCCGGCGGGGCGGACGGCGGGCCGAGGAGCACCCGGGACCAGTGGGCGTCCCGCTGGCGGACGGCGGCCCGGCACCAGGCCGCGTGCAGTTCGTCCCGCCAGCCGTCCTGCACGGCGAGCGTGACGATCTCCTCCGGCGGCCGGCCCCCCAGCCGCTCCGGCCAGACGGCGAGCGGGGCCGCCTCCACCAACTGGCCCAGCCACCAGGACCGTTCACCCCGGCCGGCCGGGGGCACGGCCACCACGCCGTCCCGCTGCATGTCCGCGTCGCATTCGTGCGGCGCCTCGACGGCGATCGTCGGCCCGTCCCCCGTACGGTCCAGGCTCACGCAGGTCGCCGCCCGCGCCGCCATCCGGCCGGCGAGCGCGGAGTGCGGCAGGGCGGACAGCAGTTCGGCGGCGGTGGCGCGGACGTTGCGGCTGCGGTCCGAGAGCGCCTGCTCCAGGAACGGCTCGTCCACCCCCGACAACCCCGTACGCAGCGAGTCGAGGAACATCAGCCGGTCCTCGGCCCGTTCCGTCGACCACGTCGAGGCAAGCAACTCCAGCGCCGCGTCGGGCCCCGCCGCCCGTACGGCTCCGAGAAGGGTGACGCGCTCCACGAACAGGCCCTCCTGCCAGAGCGCCCGGACGGCGTCCGCGTCGTGCACGTCCGGCAGCGCCGAGCCGCCGGGCGCGCCCCGCAGGGCGAACTTCCAGTCCGGATTGAGCCGCGCCAGCCAGAGCCCGCGCGGCCCGGCGAACTTCAGGGCGCCGGGCCGCAGATCGGTACGGGCCCTTGCCGCGTCGAGCAGCGCGGGCAGTACGGAGGCGGGCGCCCGGTAGTCGTACGTGCCCGCCGTGGCCAGCCATTGCGGCAGCAGCTCGGTGAGGTCCGGTGCCGTACCGCGCCGGCCTCCCGCGCCGGCGGGCGCCGCCCGGTCGGCGAGCAGCTGGACCAGCCGCTGCCGCGCCGGCTCCGGCAACGGCCTGCGGGTGTCACGGGGCGCCGGCTCGGGACGCGCCGCCGCCCGCGCGGGAAGCAGCCCCGCCCGACGGCGGACGGTGTGGAAGGCGGCGGCGTCCAGCAGCGCGGTGGACGCGTCCTTGCCGGGGGCCAGGACCCCGGCGGGCGGGGTGCGGCGGTCCGTACCGAGCAGCGCCGACACGACAAGCTCCTCCCACGGCGCGCCCTGCGCCTCCGGGCCGCCCGAAGCCGCCCCACGGGGAGCGGTCTCCTCCGCACGGCCCGAGGTCGCGCTGTACGTACGGTCCGAGGTTGCTGCGGTGTCGGTCATCGGGTCCTCCATCGGGTCCTCCGAACGGGCTTGGCAAGAAGGGACGGTGGCGGATGGGGCGGTCTGAGCGGGTGGGCCGGGATCGGCCGGGCGAGGTACGGCGGGAGCCGCGGAGCGGGGGCGGGGCGGGGCGCCCGTACGGCAGCGCATGGTGGTGCGGGACGCGAGGAGTCCTCGCGCCGCAGTACGTGCCGGTCCGCCGGCGCCACCGGGGTCGCGTCCCACGCCATGCTCTGCCGAGGGACGGAAGGACCGGCGGCCCGGCGGCCCGGCACACTGCGCCACGGTTTCCGGCGGTACGGGTGGCTCCACAGCCCCGCCACGGCCTCCCGCGCGGCCGACGGGATGCCGCGGCGGAGCCGGACGCGGGGGCGACGGCGAGGACGTCCACGGCGGCCGCCGTCAGCGCCGTGGCGCTGTGCGTTCAGGTGTCCGACGCGGGCAGCGCTGCCGGACGCCGTCACGTTCCCCCGCGCGGCCACACATACCGCCGCCCCGCCCTGCCCGGCGGCTCCGTCCCGCGCCGCTCACGTCAGCGTCACCGTCCCCGTCGCCTCCGGCGACCACGCCGCGCCGTGGCGCTGTGCGCTCAGGTGTCCGACGCGGGCAGCGCTGCCGGACGCATTCACGTTCCCCCGCGCGGCCACACGTACCCGCGCCCCGCCCTGCCCGGCGGTCCCGTCCCGCGCCGCTCACGTCAGCGTCACCGTCCCCGTCGCCTCCGGCGACCACGCCGCCAAGGGGTGGAATCCCCGGTGCCCGCACTCGCCGAAGACCGTGACAGGGCCGCCCCCGGAGACCGCGGCCAGCTTCCACAGGGCCGGCCGGGAGAGGACCGGCGCCGCCAGGGGCAGCGCCCCTTCGCCGTTCGCGTCGGCCACCTGCCAGCCGCCGCCCGGGTCCGGCACCGGTATGATGTCGGTCAGCGTCACCGGCCAGGAGTCCAGCCAGGGATCGTCCCGCAGCGCGGAGCCGTACGCCGCCAGCGCGTCCGACGTGGACCCGCCGGGCGGCGGCCCGTCCACCGGCGACGGCGCGCCGAACTGCTCGCGCCAGTCGGCGCGCAACTGCCCCGCGCCCCCGTGCGGCGTGACCTCCGCGTCGAGCATCGCGCCCACCGGCAGGGACAGCTGCGGGGACCTGCCCGCCGCCCCGAAGGACAGGACCAGCGCCCAGCGGCCCGACCCCCGCCCGTGGAGCCAGACCCGGCGGGTGACGACCTTGCCGTCCGAGGTGTCGTACTGCGCCAGGACCAGCCAGTGGTCCCGCACCGCCGCGCCGGACGACGGCGACGGCAGACCGATCCGGGTGCGGACCGTCGTCGCCAGCGGCTCCGGCACCCGGTCGAGCCCCAGCCAGCCCGCGTTCAGCAGGTGCAGCAGCGACGACTCCTCCAGCAGCCGCGCCGGCCAGCCCGGACCCGAGCCCGGGATCGCGCCCAACTCCCGCACCCGGCCCGCCAGACCGGGCGCCTGCGCGTCGACCATCCGGGCCGCCGTCTCCTCCCACAGTCCGTACCCCGCCTGCTCCGCCGGGGCGAGACCGCCCCGCAGCAGATCCGCCAGCCGCCGCTCCAACTCCACCGCCCCCGCCGTGATCCGCCCCGCCCGGCGCTCCGCCCTGCGCCGCGCCGCCTCCGGATCGGCGGCCCGCCCCGCCCCGCCCCCGGCAGGGCCCCCCTCGCCGCCGCTCCGCTTCCCCCGCGCGTCGAGCCACTCCCGCGCCCAGTCCGGCGCCTCGGCCTCCCCCACGGCCGTCTCGTCCGCCGCCCGGAGCAGCAGCAGCCCGAGCGCGTGCTTGCAGGGGAACTTCCGGCTCGGGCAGGTGCACTTGTACGCGGGACCCGTGGTGTCCACCACCGTCCGGTACGGCTTGCTCCCGCTGCCCTTGCACAGGCCCCACACCGCCCCCGCGGCGCTGCTCCCCGCCGCCGACCACGGCCCGGCCGTGCCCAGCTTGTTGCCCGCCTTGCGTGATGAGTCGTCAGGAGCCAGAGCCAGCACCTGTTCCGTCGTCCAGCGCACCCCCGCTTTATTCATGTGTACGACGGTAGAACCCCCCACTGACAATCCGTCTGACCTGCGGATTCGCCAGCCGGGAACCCACCGCGCTTTGCTTTCTCTTTGCTATCGTGGGTACTCCGCACGACCCATGCCCACCAGGGGGACCCTTCATGAACCGCACCGTCAGAGCCGTTGTCACCACCGCCGCGGTCACCGGCCTCGCGTTCGGTCTCGGCGCCTGTTCCGAGGCCGCGGACCGGGTGGACAAGGCCGTCACCGACGAGGTCGACAAGGCCGTCAACGAGGAGTACGAGGTCACGTACGAAGTGACCGGCACGAACGTCGACTCGATCGACTACCACGCCAGCGGCGGCAAGGCGACCGACCCCAAGATCGAGACGGTCGAGAAGCCCACCCTGCCGTGGAAGAAGACGGTCACGCTCAGGGGCATCACGCCGCCCGGCGTCATCCCGAGCGCGCTGGACGCGTCCGGCGCCGAGGTGAAGTGCACGATCACCTACAAGGGCAAGGTCATCAAGGAGGCCGAGGGTGCGGGCCCCGTCGCGGCGGGCGGCTGCATCGCGATCTCGCCGATCGTGCAGTGACCGTGCGGTAGGCGGTCGCTACCCCTCTGACCAGCGACGACCACCGATTGTCAGTGGCGTGGTGCACGGTGGAACCCACACCCGGTCCATCGATCTGGAGGGGGATCCATGACCGTGCCCGAGACCACGGACACCACCGGCGGCGAGGTCCTGCGACCGCACGCCGAGCACGCGTTCGCCGGCGAGCTCAGGGCGCTGGCCGCGGCCGACGACCGGCCGCGGCCCGCCCGTTGGCGACTGTCGCCGTGGGCCGTGGCCCTGTATCTCCTCGGCGGCACGCTCCCCGACGGAACGGTGATCACGCCCAAGTACGTGGGCCCGCGGCGCCTCGTGGAGGTCGCGGTCACCACGCTCGCCACCGACCGGGCGCTCCTGCTGCTGGGCGTGCCGGGCACGGCGAAGACGTGGGTGTCCGAGCACTTGGCCGCGGCCGTCAGCGGCGACTCGACCCTGCTCGTGCAGGGCACGGCGGGCACGCCCGAGGAAGCCATCCGGTACGGGTGGAACTACGCACAGCTGCTCGCCCACGGCCCCAGCCGTGACGCGCTCGTCCCGAGCCCGGTGATGCGGGCCATGTCCGAGGGCATGACCGCGCGCGTCGAGGAGCTGACCCGTATCCCCGCCGACGTACAGGACTCGCTCATCACGATCCTGTCCGAGAAGACACTGCCGGTCCCCGAGCTGGGGCAGGAGGTGCAGGCGGTCCGCGGCTTCAACCTGATCGCGACGGCCAACGACCGCGACCGGGGCGTCAACGACCTGTCGAGCGCTCTGCGCAGGCGGTTCAACACCGTGGTCCTGCCGCTGCCGGCCACCCAGGACGCCGAGGTCGACATCGTCTCCCGGCGCGTCGGCCAGCTGGGGCGCTCGCTCGACCTGCCGTCCGTCCCCGAGGGCATCGACGAGATCCGCCGGGTCGTCACGGTCTTCCGTGAACTGCGCGACGGCGTCACGTCCGACGGACGCACCAAACTCAAGTCCCCGTCCGGGACGCTCTCCACGGCGGAGGCGATCTCGGTCGTCACCAACGGCCTCGCGCTCGCGGCGCACTTCGGCGACGGCGTCCTGCGCCCCGGCGACGTGGCGGCCGGCATCCTGGGCGCGGTCGTCCGCGACCCGGCGGCGGACCGGGTGATCTGGCAGGAGTACGTCGAGACGGTGGTGCGGGAGCGCGACGGCTGGAAGGACTTCTACCGCGCGTGCCGCGAGGTGAGCGCGTGACGCCCCGGGGGCCGCTGCTGCTGGGGGTCAGGCACCACGGCCCCGGGTCGGCGCGGGCCGTGCTGCGGGCGCTGGACGCGGCGGCGCCGGGGGTGGTCCTGGTCGAAGGGCCTCCCGAGGGGGACGCGTTGGTGGCGCTCGCCGCCGACGAGGCGATGCGCCCGCCGGTCGCGCTCCTGGCGCACGCCGTGGACGATCCGGGGCGCGCGGCCTTCTGGCCGATGGCCGAGTTCTCGCCCGAATGGGTCGCGCTCCGGTGGGCGTCGGCCCATGACGTACCGGTCCGGTTCATCGACCTGCCCGCCGCCCACTCCCTCGCACTCCCCTCCGAGGACGGAGACGGGGAGGCGAAGGAAGGCGGCGAAGAAGGAGACGGAGAGGGAGAAGGAGACACGAGCGGCGACACCGGCGGGCTCCGGATCGATCCGCTCGCCGTGCTCGCCGAGGCCGCCGGGTACGACGACCCCGAGCGGTGGTGGGAGGACGTGGTCGAGCACCAGGGCCCCGGCCGTACGGGCGACCCGTTCGCGCCGTTCGACGCGGTCGCCGAGGCCATGGGTGCCCTGCGCGAGGAGTACGGCTCCGGAGGGGACCGCCGTGACCTCGTCCGCGAGGCCCACATGCGGATCCGGCTGCGCGCCGCGCGCAAGGAGTTCGGGGACGACCGGGTCGCCGTCGTCTGCGGCGCCTGGCACGTCCCCGCCCTCACCGGGACGCACACCGCCACCGCCGACCGCGCGCTGCTCAAGGGACTGCCCAAGGTCAGGGCGGAGATGACGTGGGTGCCCTGGACCCACCGCAGGCTCGCCCGGCACAGCGGCTACGGCGCCGGGATCGACTCCCCGGGCTGGTACGGCCATCTCTTCGCCGCGCCCGACCGGCCCGTGGAGCGGTGGCTGACCAAGGTCGCCGGTCTGCTGCGCGACGAGGACCGGATGGTGTCCTCCGCCCATGTCATCGAGGCGGTCCGGCTCGCCGAGACCCTCGCCGTGATGCGCGGCCGCCCGCTCGCCGGGCTCACGGAGACCACGGACGCGATCCGGGCCGTCATGTGCGACGGGTCGGACGTGCCGCTCTCGCTCGTCCACGACCGCCTGGTCGTCGGCGACGTCCTCGGCGAGGTGCCCGACGCGGCGCCCGCCGTGCCGCTCCAGCGCGACCTCGCCAGGATCCAGCGCACCCTGCGCCTCAAGCCGGAGGCGCACGAACGCGAGCTGGACCTCGACCTCCGCAAGGACACCGACGCGGCGAAGAGCAGGCTCCTGCACCGGCTGCGGCTCCTCGGCGTCGGCTGGGGCGTCCCCGGCGCGGGCCGGGGGAGCACCGGCACGTTCCGGGAGAGCTGGCGGCTGTGCTGGGAGCCCGAGCTGTACGTGAAGGTCGCGGAGGCCGGCGTCTGGGGCACGACCGTGCTCGCGGCCGCCACCGCCCGGGCCGAGTCCCGGGCGATGTCGGCGACCGCGCTCGCCGAGGTCACCGCGCTGGCCGAGGAGTGCCTGCTGGCCGAACTGCCGGACGCGCTGCCCGTCGTGATGCGCGCCCTCGCCGACCGCGCCGCCCTCGACGCGGACGTCGGCCACCTCGCCCAGGCGCTGCCCGCCCTGGCCCGCTCGCTGCGGTACGGAGACGTACGGTCCACGGACACCGCCGCGCTCGGCGAGGTCGCGGCCGGGCTCGCCGAACGCGTCTGCGTGGGCCTGCCGCCCGCGTGCGCCGGGCTCGACGCGGACGGGGCGGCCCAGATGCGGACACACCTGGACGGCGTCCACACGGCCATCGGCCTGCTGCCCGCCGTCCGGGACCGCGATCTGGCCGCGCGCTGGGGAGCCGTCCTGCTCAAGCTCGCCGCGCGGGACACGGTCCCCGGCGTCCTCCGGGGGCGGGCCGCCCGCCTGCTCCTGGACGACGGCCGGCTCCCCGAGGACGACGCGGCCCGCTTCATGGGGCTCGCGCTGTCCCCCGGCACCCCGCCGGGCGACGCGGCGGCCTGGATCGAGGGCTTCGTCGGCGGCGCGCCCGGCGGCGGCATGCTCCTCGTCCACGACGCCCGCCTGCTGGGCCTGGTCGACGCGTGGCTGACCGGCGTCCCCGCCGAGGCGTTCACGGACGTGCTGCCGCTGCTGCGCCGCACGTTCTCGGCGTACGAACCGGGCGTCAGGCGCACGCTGGGCGAGCTGGTCCGGCGCGGCCCCGCCACCGCCCCGGAGGCCGGGACGGCCGCCCCGTACGAAGCGGCCGCCCCCGGCTTCGCCGCCACGCTCGACGCGGCACGCGCGGACGCCGTCCTCCCGGTGCTGCGCCTCCTGCTGGGGACGGGCGCCGGACAGGCCGACGTACGTGATCAGATCGACGTACGTGATCGGGCCGACGTACGCGAACAGACCGGCGTACGAGAAGAGAGCCACGTACGGGCACCCGCCCACGTACCGGAACAGGCCCACGCGACGACGGAAGGGAAGCGATGACCACGGACCGAACCGGATCCGCCGTCGACGAGCGGCTGCGCCGCTGGCGCCTGGTGCTCGGCGGGGACGGCGCGAGCGACGGCACCGGCTGCGCCCTCACCGGCACGGACGCGGCGATGGACGGCGCGCTCTCCGCCCTCTACGGCTCCCGCAAGGCCGGCGGCACAGGGGGCACCGCGAGCAGCTGCCGGTCCGCCGGGCTCGGGGCCTCCGCGCCCTCCGTGGCCCGCTGGCTCGGCGACATCCGTACGTACTTCCCCAGCTCCGTCGTCCAGGTCATGCAGCGCGACGCCATCGACCGGCTCGGACTCTCGGCGCTCCTCCTGGAGCCGGAGATGCTGGAGGCGGTCGAGGCCGACGTGCACCTCGTCGGCACGCTCCTGTCGCTGAACAAGGCGATGCCCGAGACGACGAAGGAAACGGCACGCGCGGTCGTCCGCAAAGTGGTCGAGGACATAGAGAAGCGGCTCGCGACCCGCACCCGCGCCACCCTGACCGGCGCGCTCGACCGGTCCGCGCGAATCAACCGGCCGCGCCACCGGGACATCGACTGGGACCGCACCATCCGGGCCAACCTCAAGAACTACCTGCCCGAGCACGGCACGATCGTCCCCGAGCGCCTCATCGGGTACGGCCGCGCCTCGCAGGCGGTGAAGAAGGAGGTCGTCCTCTGCATCGACCAGTCGGGCTCGATGGCGGCGTCCGTCGTGTACGCGTCGGTGTTCGGCGCGGTCCTGGCCTCGATGCGCACGCTCGACACCCGGCTCGTCGTCTTCGACACCGCCGTCGTGGACCTCACCGACCAGCTGGACGACCCGGTCGACGTCCTCTTCGGCACCCAGCTCGGCGGCGGGACGGACATCAACCGCGCCCTCGCCCACTGCCAGGCCCGCATCACCCGCCCCGCCGACACGGTGGTCGTCCTGATCAGCGACCTCTACGAGGGCGGGATACGCGACGAGATGCTCAAGCGGGTCGCCGCGATGAAGGCGTCGGGGGTGGAGTTCGTCGCGCTGCTCGCGCTGTCCGACGAAGGCGCCCCCGCCTACGACCGGGAGCACGCGGCGGCCCTCGCCGCGCTCGGCGCGCCCGCCTTCGCCTGCACCCCCGACCTGTTCCCCGAGGTGATGGCGGCGGCTCTGGAAAAGCGCCCGCTGCCCGTCCCCGACACCCCCTAGGAGGCTCTGTGACAGGTATCACCGCTCAGGTGCGATCCGCGATTTAGGGACCTACCGCCCACGGGGATAACCTGCGAGACGGACATGCCGCGTACCGGACAGCGTGTACGCCTCCCTCAGTGACGGTGCAGTCACGTTGCCCTTCGCGGCACGCCCACGCCGACAACGAACCCGCGATCACCAGGCTGCGGATTTCAGAACACAAAGGGACGGACACGCGTGGACCTGTTCGAGTATCAGGCGAGGGACCTCTTCGCCAAGCACGGTGTACCGGTGCTGGCCGGTGAAGTCATCGAGACGCCTGAGGCGGCCCGCGAGGTGACCGAGCGTCTCGGCGGCAAGGCTGTCGTCAAGGCGCAGGTCAAGGTCGGTGGACGCGGTAAGGCGGGCGGCGTGAAGCTCGCCGCGGACCCGGACGAGGCCGTCGAGAAGGCCGGCCAGATCCTGGGCATGGACATCAAGGGCCACACGGTCCACAAGGTGATGCTGGCCGAGACCGCGGACATCGCGGAGGAGTACTACGTCTCCTTCCTGCTCGACCGCACCAACCGCACCTTCCTCGCCATGGCCTCCGTCGAGGGTGGTGTCGAGATCGAGGTCGTCGCCGAGGAGAACCCCGACGCGCTCGCCAAGATCCCGGTCGACGCCTACGAGGGCTGCACCCCGGAGAAGGCCGCGGAGATCGTCGCCGCCGCGAAGTTCCCGGCCGACATCGCCGGCCAGGTCGCGGACGTCCTCCAGAAGCTGTGGACCGTCTTCATCGAGGAGGACGCCCTCCTGGTCGAGGTCAACCCGCTGATCAAGTCGGGCGACGGCAGGATCATCGCGCTGGACGGCAAGGTCTCGCTGGACGAGAACGCCGACTTCCGGCAGCCCGGCCACGAGGCGCTGGAGGACAAGGCCGCGGCGAACCCGCTGGAGGCCGCCGCCAAGGCCAAGAACCTCAACTACGTCAAGCTCGACGGCCAGGTCGGCATCATCGGCAACGGCGCGGGTCTGGTCATGTCGACCCTCGACGTCGTCGCGTACGCCGGTGAGGCCCACGGCGGCGTGAAGCCGGCCAACTTCCTCGACATCGGCGGCGGCGCGTCCGCCGAGGTGATGGCGAACGGCCTGGAGATCATCCTCGGCGACCCGGACGTCAAGTCCGTGTTCGTCAACGTCTTCGGTGGCATCACCGCCTGCGACGAGGTCGCCAACGGCATCGTGCAGGCCCTGGAGCTGCTGAAGTCCAAGGGCGAGAACGTCGAGAAGCCGCTCGTCGTGCGTCTCGACGGCAACAACGCGGAGCTGGGTCGCAAGATCCTGTCCGACGCCAACCACCCGCTCGTGCGGCGCGTGGACACCATGGACGGCGCGGCCGACAAGGCCGCCGAGCTCGCCGCAGCAGCGAAGTAAGGACGAGGGAAACCACAACCATGGCTATCTTCCTCACCAAGGACAGCAAGGTCATCGTCCAGGGGATGACCGGCGCCACGGGCATGAAGCACACCAGGCTCATGCTCGCCGACGGCACGAACATCGTCGGCGGCGTCAACCCCCGTAAGGCCGGCACGTCCGTCGACTTCGACGGCACCGACGTACCCGTGTTCGGGTCCGTGGCCGAGGCCATCGAGAAGACCGGCGCCGACGTCTCCGTCGTCTTCGTCCCGCCGGCCTTCGCCAAGGCCGCCGTGGTCGAGGCGATCGACGCCGAGATCCCGCTGGCTGTCGTGATCACCGAGGGCATCGCGGTGCACGACTCCGCGGCGTTCTGGGCGTACGCGGGCGTGAAGGGCAACAAGACCCGGATCATCGGCCCGAACTGCCCCGGCCTGATCACCCCCGGCCAGTCCAACGCGGGCATCATCCCGGGCGACATCACCAAGCCCGGCCGTATCGGTCTCGTGTCCAAGTCCGGCACGCTGACCTACCAGATGATGTACGAGCTGCGTGACCTCGGCTTCTCGTCCGCCGTCGGCATCGGTGGCGACCCGGTCATCGGTACGACGCACATCGACGCGCTCGCCGCGTTCGAGGCCGACGCCGACACCGATCTGATCGTGATGATCGGCGAGATCGGCGGCGACGCCGAGGAGCGCGCGGCCGACTTCATCGCGAAGAACGTCACGAAGCCGGTCGTCGGCTACGTCGCGGGCTTCACCGCGCCCGAGGGCAAGACCATGGGCCACGCCGGCGCCATCGTCTCCGGCTCCTCCGGTACGGCCCAGGCGAAGAAGGAAGCCCTGGAGGCCGCAGGCGTGAAGGTCGGCAAGACGCCGACCGAGACCGCGCAGCTGGCTCGCGCGATCCTCGCGGGCTGACACAGGCTGACGCGATCCTCGCGGGCTGACACAGGCTCACACGGGCTGACGGCACGGGCAGCCGCACGGGCCGACACAGCTCGACGCTTCTCAGGTCGCCGGACGGGCGGGAAAGCCCGTCCGGCGACCGGGGCACGCGGGCCCGCCCCCCTCCGCCGGGTGTCAGAGGGCCAGCGGTACCAGCCGCTCCGGACCGCTGAACGGCGTGTCCCGCAATTGGTCCCGCAGGGCCAGGTCCCGTTCGCTCCACGCCTCGGGACCGTTCGTGACCGGCACCCCGCCGACCGGCCGCGGGGCCGCCAGCGGCTCCCAGTACCGCGTCGGCGCGGTGGCGAGCGTGAAGCCGGTCGCCCCCACGATCAACGCCGTGAAGGCGATCGCCGACCGCGTCCACAACCGGGCGCGGCGCTCGGCACTCCTCCGCACCGCCGCCGCCGGAGGGACGGCCGGCGGGGTCACGGCCGTCGTGAGCGCCGCCAGTCGCCGGTGCAGCGCCTCCGGGTCCGCCAGTTCGGGCAGCCGGTCGGCCACCGCCTCGCGTGCGTGCAGCAGCCGCCGCGCCGTCCCCAGCGTGCTCGCCTCCGTCTCCGCCGCCGTCTCCGGCAGGTCCAGGCCCAGCCCGTCGTACAGCATCAGGACACGCCGGTACTGCGGCGGCAGCTCCAGCAGCGCCTCGCGCAGCGCCCGCCCGTCCCGCCCGTCGTGCTGACCGGTGATCAGATCGACGCGCCGGTGGGCGCGGCGGAAGCGGTGCCAGGGCGACAGGGCGTACTCGTACGCGGCGGCCCGTACCCACCCCGCCGGGTCCCGGTCCACCGCGACCTCGGGCCAGCGCCCCCACGCCTGATGGAAGGCGCGTTCGACGGACTCCGTGGACAGGCCGGGCCGCCCGGTCAGGAGATACGCCTGTCGTACGAGGGAGGGCGCGTGGTGGGTGTAGAGCGCGTCGAAGGCCTGCGCGGGCGTGAACGGGTCCGCCCCCGCCGCCTCCGTACCTGCGTCGTGGTCCTCTGGGGAACGGGTGAAAAAGTACATAAACATATATTGGGCGACACCACGGTCATTAGCTTGTTACCCGGATAAAGCGCGTGTCGTTGGCAGCATGGCGCCGTGACCCAAGTGACCGATCGCAGCACGACGTTGTCCTCGGCCTCGGCGGCCGAACGGGGCCGGGCCGCCGCGCTGACCGCGTCCTTCCTCCGCGGAGCCATCGCCGCGGGCCTCGGCCTCGGGGCGCTCGCCGTGCTGGTCATGGCGATGTGGATCACCTCGCCCTACCCCGACAGCGGCGCCCGCGGCGCCCTGCACGTCGCCGCCGCCATCTGGCTGCTCGCGCACGGCGTCGAGCTGGTACGGCCCGACACCATGTCAGGAGCCCCCGCCCCGCTCGGCGTTGTCCCCCTGCTGCTGGTGGTCCTGCCGGTGTGGCTCACCCACCGCGCGGCCAGGGACGCCCTCGAACCGGAGGAGGGCAGGCCGCAGCTCACCGCGCTCGGCGCCGTGGCCACCATCTCCGGCGGATATCTGCTGGTCGGCGGCGCCGTCGTGGTCTACGTGTCGGGCGGCCCGCTCACCGCGCACCCGCTGCGCGCGGCGCTCCTGCTGCCCCTGGTGACCGTGGTCTCCTCGGCCGTCGGCGCCTGGTCGGGCAGCGGCCGGCCGGTCGGCCCGCTGCCCCTGTGGCTGCCCGCGGGGCTGCGGGAACGTCTCGTCCGTACCGTCTGGGCACCGCCCGCCCGCCGCAGGACCGCCGTCGCGACGCGGGCCGCCGCCGCCTCGGTCCTGGCGCTGCTGGGTGGCGGGGCGCTGCTCGTCGGGGCGTCGCTGGTGTGGCACGGGGGCGCGGCGCGGGTGTCGTTCGGCCTGCTCGCGGGGGACTGGTCGGGGCGGTTCGCCGTCCTCCTGCTGGGGCTGTCGCTGGTGCCGAACGCCGCCGCCTGGGCCGCCGCCTACGGCCTGGGGCCCGGTTTCGCGCTCGGTACGGCGGCCACGGTCACCCCGCTGGGGGTCACGGGCACTCCCGCGCTGCCGTCGTTCCCGCTGCTCGCCGCCGTCCCGCAGGGGCACGGGACGCCGCTGCACTGGGCGGTGGCGGGGGTGCCGGTGGTGGCGGGCGTGGTGGTGGGGTGGTTCACGGTACGAGTGGCGGCGCCACCCTTCTCCGTGCGGGAGGAGGCGTGGAGCCTGCGCGCGACGGTGCTGACGGCCGCGCTCGGGGGCGCGTTCGGGGCGTTGCTGACGGGGGTTCTGGCGACGGCGGCGGGCGGGCCGTTGGGCACCGCGGACCTGGCCGTGTTCGGGCCGGTGGGGTGGCTGACGGGGCTGGCGGCGCTGGGGTGGCTGGTGGGGGTGGGGGTGCCGGTGGCGGTGGTGATCAGGGCGTGGCGGCTGCGGGAGCGGCGGGTGAAGGTGGGACGGGAGGCTGATCTGGGGGCGGAGGCCTCCGCCGCGCCGGTCGCGGGGGTCGGCGGCGCGGAGTCCGGAAGCGCGGAATCCGGGCGTGTGGGGTGGGCGCCGTGGCGCCGTAAGCGTAAGAGCGCACCGCTCGCTGCGTCGGCGGAGGCCACTTCCGCGGAGGTCGCGCCGGCCGGGGGCGCTTCGGACCAGGGGAAGTCGGCCGGGAAGGACCGGGCGAAGGAGGACGGGACGGCCGGTGGGACGGGGGCCGTCACCCCCGCCGACCCGGTCCCTGACCTGGAGTCGTACGACGTCCTGCCGGCCGACGCCTGGCACGACCGGGGGACGCGGGAGGCGCGGTGGGCCGCGATCAAGGACGCGTCGGGCGGCCTGATGGCCGACTTCCCGGCCGTACCGCTGTTCCCGGCCGTACCGCCGCCACCGCCCCCGGAGCCCGAGCCCGCGACGGCGTCGGAGCCGCCCTCCGGCGAGGAGGACGGCTCCGAGGAGTCCGAGGAGGACGCGGAAGAGGAGGACGCGGAACCGGACGCGGACGCGGACCCCGGTCCCGGTCAGCCGGGCGAGCCCCGCGTCACTCCTTGACGCCGTACATCGGCCGCAGTGAATCCGGGAGGTGAGTGTTGCAGGACAGCTTGGCCTCCTGCGTCAACGAGTCATTGACGCAGGTGAAGTAGTCGCGGTACACGAGCTGTACGGAGAACGTCACCGCCACGATCGCCAGCGCCAGGCCGGCCGTCACCAGGCCGCTCACCGCGGCCGTCTTCTGCTGGCGGTTCTGGTTCGGGTTCGCCGCCGCGCCGGTCGCGGGGGCCGGCGCCTCGGGAGCGGAACGCGCCGGGGCCGCGTCCGTACGGAGGGCCGCTCCGGGGCCCGAGGCGGCGGAGCCGTCGGCCGCGGGCGCCCGCGAGGTGTTGCGCAGGGAACTGATGCCCCAGTAGACGCCCAGCGCACCGAGCAGCAGGGCGATCTCCGTGAGGTCGAAGAGCGAGAAGAAGAAGGCCCACATCCCGGCGAGCAGCGCGTAGCGGGCGCGCCGCTGGAAGGGGTCGGTCGGGTCCCAGCGCAGGCCGCCGCGGCCTCCCTCGGAGCCGTCCTGCCGGCCGTTCCCGGGGCCGTTCCGGTCGTTCTGCCCGCTGCCCTGATTCCCGGGGCGGCTCCCGAAGCCGCCCGAGGAGCGGCCGGGCTGGCGGCTGCTCCACTGGCTGCCCCAGCCGCCGCGGTCGCCCCGGTCGGCGTCGGACCCGCCGTTCTCGGGCAGGCGGGGCTGCCACGGCTGGTCGGGCCGGTCGGCGGGCGGCGGCGCGAACGGATTGTCGTCGCCGGAGCCGCCGGAGCCGCCAGACCCCACGGACCCTGACGACCCCGCCGAACCCGACCCCGAAGCCCCCGCCGAACCCGAGGCGCCGGAAGGCCCGTCCGACCCCTCGGAACCGCCCGGAGCCCCCGAGGCCCCCGCGGAGGAGGACTGGCGTTCCCGCGGCAGCAGCACCGGCCCGGAGGGCGGCGGGAGGTGGAGTGCCGTGCGGCGGCGTCGGTCCTGCATCTGGTGAACGTCTTCCCCTCAGACCCAGCGCGCGGGGGTCTTGTGTCGTATTGGGCCGTCCCGGAGACGGAACCCTGTCCCCAGACGCTACCTCCCGGCCACGCCCCCGTCCCGTGGGGGCCGCTCGGTGTGCCGGTATCGTTGCTGACGGTCGGCTCCTTCGTAGAGTTCCCCGTATCGGGGATCGTGACGCGTTCGTACGACCGCACAACACCGCCGACCACACCGGCCCCGCACGCTCGGCGAGGCCGTGCCCGCTCCCAGAAAGGCGCCCACCGTGGCCTCCCTGCCCCCCACCGGTCTGCCCCCCACCGGCCGGCCGGCCCGGCTCGTGGTCCTGGTCTCGGGTTCGGGTACGAACCTCCAGGCGCTGATCGACGCCATCGGCGCCGACCCCACGGGTTTCGGAGCGCGGATCGTGGCCGTGGGCGCCGACCGTGACTCGATCGAGGGACTCGAACGGGCGGAGCGCGCGGGCGTGCCCACCTTCGTCTGCCGGGTACGGGACCACGGGACGCGCGAGGCGTGGGACGCGGCGCTCGCCGCGGCGACGGCGGCGTACGAGCCGGACCTGGTGGTGTCGGCCGGCTTCATGAAGATCGTGGGGAAGGAGTTCCTCGCGCGCTTCGGCGGCCGGTTCGTCAACACGCATCCGGCTCTGCTGCCCAGTTTTCCCGGTGCCCACGGCGTACGCGACGCGCTCGCGCACGGCGTGAAGGTGACCGGCTGCACCGTCCACTTCGTCGACGAAGGCGTCGACGAGGGCCCGATCATCGCGCAGGGCGTGGTGGAGGTCAGGGACGAGGACTACTCGGACGACGGCGTCGCGCTCCACGAGCGCATCAAGGAAGTCGAGCGACGCCTGCTCGTCGATGTCGTGGGGCGTCTGGCCCGGCACGGCTACCGCATTGAGGGACGAAAGGTAACGATCCAGTGACCGCCGAAGGTACGAAGCGGCCGATCCGCCGCGCGCTGGTCAGCGTCTACGACAAGACGGGCCTGGAAGAGCTGGCCCGTGGACTGCACGAGGCCGGGGTCACCCTGGTCTCCACCGGGTCCACCGCCGCGAAGATCGCCGCCGCCGGGGTGCCGGTCACCAAGGTCGAGGAGCTGACGGGCTTCCCCGAGTGCCTGGACGGGCGGGTCAAGACCCTGCACCCGCGGGTGCACGCCGGGATCCTCGCCGACCTGCGGCTCGACGCGCACCGCGCGCAGCTGGCCGAGCTGGACATCGAGCCGTTCGAGCTGGTCGTCGTCAACCTGTACCCGTTCCGCGAGACGGTCGCCTCGGGGGCGACCGACGACGAGTGCGTGGAGCAGATCGACATCGGCGGCCCCTCGATGGTCCGCGCCGCCGCCAAGAACCACCCGTCCGTGGCGGTCGTCACCAGCCCGGAGCGGTACGGGGACGTCCTCGGGGCCGTACAGGACGGCGGGTTCGACCTGACGACCCGTAAGCGGCTGGCGGCGGAGGCGTTCCAGCACACCGCCGCGTACGACGTGGCCGTGGCGTCCTGGTTCGCCGCCGACTACGCGGCCGTCGACGCGGAGGCGGACAGCGGGTCCGCCGCGGACCGGCTGCCGGACTTCCTCGGAGCGACGTACCTCCGTAAGAACGTGCTGCGTTACGGCGAGAACCCGCACCAGCCCGCCGCGCTCTACACCGGTGCCGAGGGCGGCGGCCTGGCCGAGGCGGAGCAGCTGCACGGCAAGGAGATGTCGTACAACAACTACACGGACACGGACGCGGCGCGCCGTGCCGCGTACGACCACCCCGAGCCGTGCGTCGCGATCATCAAGCACGCCAACCCGTGCGGGATCGCGATCGGCGACGACGTCGCCGAGGCGCACCGCAAGGCACACGCGTGCGACCCGCTCTCCGCGTTCGGCGGGGTGATCGCGGTCAACCGTCCGGTGTCCGTGGAGATGGCCGAGCAGGTCGCGGAGATCTTCACCGAGGTGATCGTCGCCCCGGACTACGAGGACGGCGCGGTCGAGGTGCTGGCCCGCAAGAAGAACATCCGCGTGCTGCGCTGCGCGGACGCGCCGTCCGCGCGGGTCGAGGTCAGGGCGATCGACGGCGGGGCGCTGCTCCAGGCCACCGACCGCTTCCAGGCCGCGGGCGACGACCCGGCGAACTGGACGCTGGCGACCGGCGAGGCGCTGTCCGCGGCGGAGCTGGCCGAGCTGGCGTTCGCGTGGCGCGCGAGCCGCGCGGTCAAGTCCAACGCGATCCTGCTCGCCAAGGGCGGGGCGTCGGTGGGCGTCGGCATGGGGCAGGTCAACCGCGTCGACTCCGCGAAGCTCGCGGTGGAGCGGGCGGGGGAGGAGCGGGCGCGCGGCGCGTTCGCCGCGTCCGACGCCTTCTTCCCCTTCCCCGACGGCCTGGAGATCCTGCTGGAGGCGGGGGTCAGGGCGGTGGTGCAGCCGGGCGGGTCGGTCCGTGACGACCAGGTGGTCGAGGCGGCGCGGAAGGCCGGCGCGACGATGTACTTCACGGGGACGCGGCACTTCTTCCACTGAGTCCGCCCAGTTGGTCCGTGGACGACGAAGGCCGCGCTCCCGGTCATGGGGAGCGCGGCCTTCGGTCGGTACGAGACGTGGCACTAATGCGCCCGGTTCGCCCGCCATGCGATCAGTTGGACTTGATGACCAGCGACGAGCAGACCTTGTCCGCGAGCGTCTGGTTCTTCGAGTCCCACAGCGGCCACAGGAAGCCGATGTAGCAGATGACGCCGTCGAGGAAGTGGGCGAGACGGCGGACGAACGCCATACCGATGCCGAGCGGCTGGCCGTCGGCCTCGCGCAGCAGACGGATGTTCAGGGCCTTCTTGCCGATGGTCTGGCCGGTCTTGCCCTCCTGGATCAGCTGCCAGACGGCCACCGCGATGACCGCGAGGAGCCCGATCAGGCGCAGGAAGCCGCCGAAGCCGCCGCCGATGGCGGCACCCGCGAACACGAGGATGTACGGCACGAGGAGGACGAGTCCGTCGACCAGGGTGCCGAGAACACGCGAGCCCCAGCTCGCGAGTTCCGGCATGCCGCCGTAGCCGGGGCCCTGCGGGGCGGCGTAGGGCGCGGGGCCGCCGGGAGCGGGGTAGCCGTACCCCTGCTGCGGCACGCCCTGCGGGGCCTGCTGCGGGTAGCCGTAGCCCGGCTGGGGCGGCTGACCGGGCTGGCCAGGCTGACCGGGCTGCTGCCCGTACGGGTTCTGGGGGTCGCCGAAGCTCATTTGGGGACTTCCTCCGTTGGATGCGGGACGGCGCGGATCCGCGCGGAGGAACGGTGGTTCTGAAGCGGTCCGGCCCCCCGCACTGCCCGCTGTGGTGCGCCGATCATGCTGGTAGGACTGTCCTCTTTTTGTCCAGTCGGTATCCGTATGCGTTGTGCAAGTGCAACCTGGGCGGATCCGTGACGACCCGGACCGCGCTCTCTCGGGCCCGCGGCAGGCGTTCACAGCCCTGGACCGGGCCCCGAATTGGAACCGGGGTGGGTCCATCCGCGAGGATGGGGACATGACCGCCCAGATTCTCGATGGCAAGGCCACCGCAGCCGCGATCAAGTCCGACCTGACCGCCCGCGTGGCGGCCCTCACGGCGCGGGGCGTCCTGCCCGGCCTGGGGACGCTGCTGGTCGGGGACGATCCTGGCAGCCGGTGGTACGTGAACGGCAAGCACCGCGACTGCGCGGAGGTCGGCATCGCGTCGATCCAGCGCGAACTCCCCGACACCGCGACCCAGGAAGAGATCGAGGCCGTCGTCGCGGAGCTGAACGCCAACCCCGAGTGCACGGGGTACATCGTGCAGCTGCCGCTGCCCAAGGGCATCGACACCAACCGCGTCCTGGAGCTGATCGACCCGTCCAAGGACGCGGACGGACTGCACCCGATGAGCCTTGGCCGGCTGGTGCTCAACGAGACGGGGCCGCTGCCGTGCACCCCGTACGGCATCATCGAGCTGCTGCGCCACCACGGCGTCGAGATCGCGGGCGCGCATGTGGTGGTCGTGGGACGCGGGATCACGGTGGGGCGTTCGATCCCGCTGCTCCTGACCCGTAAGTCGGAGAACGCGACGGTGACCCAGTGCCACACCGGCACGCGCGACCTGTCGGCGCACCTCAGGCAGGCGGACATCATCGTGGCGGCGGCGGGCGTGCCGCACATCATCAAGCCCGAGGACGTGAAGCCGGGCGCGGCGGTCCTCGACGTCGGCGTCAGCCGGGACGAGCACGGCAAGATCGTGGGCGACGTGCACCCCGGGGTCGCCGAGGTGGCCGGGTGGATCTCGCCCAACCCGGGCGGTGTCGGCCCGATGACCCGCGCCCAGCTGCTGGTCAACGTGGTCGAGGCGGCCGAACGCGCCGTCGCCGCGGGCTGACTGACCGGGTCCGAACGGGAAAGGGGCACCCATGGGTGCTGGTACGAGCGCGAGTGACACGCCGGATCCGAACGGTGTACGGCGGGCCGTCGCCGTGGAGCCGGGTGCGGCGGAGGCCGACGCTGACGCGGGGGTGACGCCGGACGCCGTTGTTGACGCGGGCGTGGACCGTGAGGGCGCCGATGTTGACGCGAACGTCGTCTCGCGTGTGAGCGCGGGTGCGGGTGCGGGCAAAGACACGGGGGCGGCCGTACGTACGGACGAGGCCGACGCGGTCCCGGACGCCGACCCGGGCGAGGACGCCGTACCCACCGCGTCCACGTCCGACGCCGATCCGGCCGGCGACTCCGCTCCGGAGGAGCCCGACGCCGAGTCCGAGTCGCGCCGCTTCCCCGCCGTCACGACCGACACCGCGCGGCCCGAGGGCGGCGGCCGCGCCGCACCCCCGGACGCGCCCGCGCCTGCCCGGCAGTGGCCGCTGCTCAGCGTCCTCGGGACCGTCGGCCTCGGGCTCCTGGTCGTCGGCACGCACCCCTTCGACGAGGCGTTCCGGATCGGCACGATCCTCATCGGCGTCGCGCTGATCGGCGGCGCCGTCCTGCGCCGCGTCCTGCCGTCCGTCGGCATGCTCGCCGTGCGTTCGCGCTTCACCGACATGGTCACGTACGGCCTGCTGGGTCTCGTGATCATCATGCTCGCGCTGATGACGCAGCCCAAGCCGTGGCTGGAGATCCCGTTCCTGGAGGACATCGTCCACTCGACCGTGCCCTAACAAAACGCGTGGATCAGCGAGTTGTACGAGAACGGCGCTCGTCCCCTCCCCCGAGGGAGGACGAGCGCCGTTCGGCTGGGTCCGGGGTGTTTCCCGTACGGACATCAGCGTCAGGGACGCGCCGGAGGGGATCAAGGGTTGCCCGCCGCCTGTGGCAGGGAGGTGACGATTCCGCCATGGGGCACTCGATAGGTCCGCCAGGTGGCGCCCGTCCGCGCGCGGAGTACCGCGTCAAGTCCGTGAGCCGTGCCACAAAGGGGGCGGCGATCCAGGGGCGCCGGGGTCCGATAGCCTGACCGCTGGATATCTCTTCACGTCAAGATTCGCATCGGGGTTGAGTCCGGAACCCCGTCCGGCGCCGGGGAGATGTCCCGCACCAGGGGCAGGGACCCCCGCCACCCAGCTGTCTTACGGAGATCGCCATGACCCGCACTCCCGTGAATGTCACCGTCACCGGCGCGGCCGGCCAGATCGGCTACGCGCTGCTCTTCCGCATCGCCTCCGGCCATCTGCTCGGCGCGGATGTGCCGGTCAAACTGCGTCTCCTGGAGATCCCGCAGGGTCTCAAGGCCGCCGAGGGCACGGCGATGGAGCTCGACGACTCCGCGTTCCCGCTGCTGCGCGGCATCGAGATCACGGACGACCCGAACGTCGCCTTCGCCGGCGCCAACGTCGCGCTGCTGGTCGGCGCCCGCCCCCGGACGAAGGGCATGGAGCGCGGCGACCTGCTCTCCGCCAACGGCGGCATCTTCAAGCCGCAGGGCAAGGCCATCAACGACAACGCCGCGGACGACATCAAGGTCCTCGTCGTCGGCAACCCCGCCAACACGAACGCCCTGATCGCCCAGGCCGCCGCCCCGGACGTACCGGCCGAGCGCTTCACCGCGATGACCCGCCTGGACCACAACCGCGCGATCTCGCAGCTCGCCCGGAAGACGGGCGCGGCCGTCTCCGACATCCGCCGCCTGACCATCTGGGGCAACCACTCCGCCACGCAGTACCCGGACATCTTCCACGCGGAGATCGCCGGCAAGAACGCCGCGGAGACCGTCAACGACGAGGCGTGGCTGGCCGACACGTTCATCCCGACCGTCGCCAAGCGCGGCGCCGCGATCATCGAGGCGCGTGGCGCGTCCTCGGCCGCGTCCGCCGCCAACGCCGCCCTCGACCACGTGTACACGTGGGTCAACGGCACCGCCGAGGGCGACTGGACCTCCATGGGCATCCCGTCGGACGGCTCCTACGGCGTGCCGGAGGGCATCATCTCGTCCTTCCCCGTCACCACGAAGGACGGCGTGTACGAGATCGTCCAGGGCCTGGACATCAACGACTTCTCGCGGGCGCGCATCGACGCGTCGGTGAAGGAGCTCCAGGAGGAGCGCGACGCGGTGCGCGAGCTCGGCCTGATCTGATCGTCAGCACATCAAGGCCCCGATCCGCCGACCCACCCGGTCGGCCGGATCGGGGCCTTGTGCGTTCCCCGACGTGACACCGCGCACTTTCGGCCACCGGAACCGCATGCTTCCCGCCCCCTGGGGCAGGCGCCCCGATCGCCAGTTCTCGCTGGTGGAGGACGTTCCGTACGGGAAGGCAAGGCGCGACGTGTCGGCACAACAGACCATCCACGTGGACGGAGAGTGGCGTGAAGCCGTCTCCGGTGCCACCCGCGACATCCTCGATCCCGCCGACGCGACGGTGCTCGCCGTGGTGTCCGAGGGCGGGACCGAGGACGCGGACGCGGCGGTCGCCGCGGCGCGTACGGCGTTCGACGAGGGCTCCTGGCCCCGGACCCCGGTCGCCGAGCGGGCCGCGCTGCTGCGCCGTACCGCCGATCTGCTGATCCGTAACCGCGAGAGCATCGCGCTGCTGGAGAGCCGGGACTCCGGGACGACCCTGGAGGAGGCCCGCGTCGACGTCGACCGCGTCGCCGGGACCTTCCGCCACTTCGCCGACCTGGTGACGAACGAGAGCGGCGGCCGCGTCGTCGACGCGGGCCCGGACTCCGTCCACAGCGTGGTCGTCCACGAACCCGTCGGCGTCTGCGCGCTGATCACCCCCTCGAACTCCCCGCTCCTCCAGGCCGGCCGGAAGATCGCGCCCGCCCTCGCCGCGGGCAACACCTTCGTCGTCAAGCCCAGCGAACTCACGCCGCTCACGACGGTCGACCTCATCGACCTGCTCGCCGAGGCCGGACTGCCCGCCGGGGTCGCCCACCTAGTCACCGGCGCGGGCGCCACGGCCGGCGCCCGGCTCGCCGGACACCCCGACGTGGACCTGGTGTCCTTCACCGGCGCCCTGAGCAGCGGTACGGAGGTGATGCGGGCGGCGGCCCCCGGCGTGCAGAAGCTCGCCCTGGAGCTGGGCGGCAAGAACCCGAACGTCGTCTTCGCCGACGCCTGCGCCACCGAGGAGGGCTTCGACACCGCCGTCGACCAGGCGCTGAACGCCGCGTTCCGCCGCAGCGGCCAGGTCTGCTCGGCCGGCTCCCGGCTGATCGTCGAGGAGTCGATACGCGAGCGCTTCGTCGGTGAACTGGCCCGGCGCGCCGCGCGCGTACGGCTCGGTCGCGGCACGGAGCAGGACGTGGAGTGCGGACCGCTCGTCTCCGCGCGGCAGGTGGCGACAACGGAGGAGTACGTCGCCTCCGCGCTCGCGGACGGCGCGGTCCTGCGCTCCGGCGGCCGGCGCCCCGAGCCCTCCGCCGTCCGTCCCGCCGGGGGTTACTTCTACGAGCCGACCGTCCTGGACCAGTGCCACCGCGGGATGCGGGTCGTACGGGAGGAGGTCTGCGGGCCCGTGCTGACCGTCGAGACCTTCCGGAGGGAGGACGAGGCCGTGGCCCTCGCCAACGACACCGGGTACGGCCTGGCCGGCGGCGTCTGGAGCGCCGACCCGGGCCGGGCGCGGCGGGTGGCCGGGCGGCTGCGGCAGGGGACCGTATGGATCAACGACGTCCACCCCTCTCTCCCGCAGGCGGAGTGGGGCGGCTTTGGCAGGTCCGGCATCGGGCGGGAGCGGGGACCGGCCGGGCTCGCCGAGTACCGCGAGGCCAAGCACGTCCACCAGAACCTCGCGCCACGCCCCGTCCGCTGGTTCGCGGGCTGACGGGCGCCCCGGGCCCGCACCGTCATCTCCCGTTCCCGGGCCCACGTACGACGTGAAGCGGCCTCCGGACGCCGTCCGCGACGTGACGGAGTAGCGGACCGGTAACAGCCCTGCCGCAGGCGGGTTCTGACGGCCGGCCAGGCACTCCGGGCGTGGCACGGTGGAGGACATGACCAACCTTGCCAAGGGTGCCAACGTTCCGCTTCCCACCACGGAGTTGCGCGCCACCCTCACCTGGCGACCCGGTCCCGGCGTACCGGACGTGGACGCGTCCGCACTCGTGCTGGACGGACGGCGGCGGGTACGGGGCGACGACGACCTCGTCTTCTACAACCAGCCGGTTCATCCGTCGGGCGCGGTGGTCAGCGGGCCGGGGCGGCCGGGCGAGGAGTGCCTCCGTCTCGACCTGGGGCGGGTCCCGGCCGGGGTGGCGTCGGTGGTGCTGGCGGCCTCGGCGGACGGGGGGCCGTTCGGCCGCGTCCCCGGCCTGCGCCTCCAGGTGACGGACGCCGGTACGGGAGCGATGGTGGTCGCGTTCGACATCGGCGACGCGACGACGGACACGGCGTTCGTCTTCGGCGAGGTGTACCGGCGGGCGGGCGGCTGGCGGTTCCGGGCGGTGGGGCAGGGGTACGCGTCGGGACTGGCCGGTCTGGCGACGGACTTCGGCGTGGCGGTCGCGGACGACCCGCCGCCCCCGGGGCCCGGGGCGCCGGGCCGGGCGGTGTCCTCTCAGTCCGCGACCACTCCGCCGGCGCCCTCCTCGCCCTCGCCGCTCAAGAAGCAGCGGCTGATCTCCATGGAGAAGCGGCTGGCCGAAGACGGCCACGACGCGTTGCTCTCGTACACCCGGAAGGCGGCGGTGAGCCTGGAGACGCACGGTCTGGCCGACCACACCGCGCGGGTCGCGCTCTGTCTCGACATGTCGGCGTCGATGTCCGGCCTCTACGAGTCGGGCCGGGTCCAGGCCCTCGCCGAGCGGGTCCTGGCGCTGGCCCTGCGCTGGGACGACAACGGGGAGGTCGACGTCTTCCCCTTCGCCGCCGTCGCGGAGGAGGCGGGCTCCATGGGACTGGCCGACTACCGGGGCCGGACCGTCGCGTTGCACCAGGAAGCCGGCGTCGGCGGCTCGACCGACTACGGCGAGGCGATCCGCCGGGTGCGCGGCCGCTACCTCGGCTCGGAGGACTTACGGTCCCTCCCGCCGCTCGCGGACGCGGGAGCGGGGGAGGGGGAGGGGGCGGTCGGGCCGCCGGTGTTCGTCGTGGTGGTCACCGACGGCGCGACCAGTGAACCGGAGGTGGCGCTGGAGCAGTTGCGGTCGTCCCGCTACGAGCCGGTGTTCTGGCAGTTCATGGCGATCGGGGAGGCGGAGGAGTTCGCGTTCCTGGCGGAGCTGAGCGCCCGGCCGGGGCCGTACCTCGACAACCTCGGGTTCTTCTCCGTCCGCGACCCCCGCGAGCTGACGGACGACCAGCTCTACGACCTCCTGCTGGCGCGCTACCCCCGCTGGCTGGACGCGGCGCGCGGCCGGGGGCTCAGACCGTGACCCGCCGGGGTGTGGTCACGGCCCACAGCAGCAGGCCCAGCGCGCTGAACCCCGCGCCCAGGACACAGACCGCGCCCCACCCGGCCAGGGCGTACACGGCCGTCGGGGCGAGACCGCCGACCGCGCTGCCGGTCGAGTAGAAGATCACGTATCCGCCCATCAGCCGGCTGCCCGCGTCGGGGCGCAGGGCGAAGATCATGCTCTGGTTGGTGACGTGCACCGCCTGGACGGCGAGATCGAGGAGCACCGCGCCGATCGCCAGCGCCCACAACGACTGCCGGGTGAGGGCGAGCGGCAGCCAGGACACCACGAGCAGGACAAACGCGAGTCCGGTCGTACGGGCGCCCAGGCCCCGGTCGTGCAGCCGCCCGGTCGGCGCCGCCGCCGGCGCGCCCGCCGCGCCCGCGAGGCCGAAGGCGCCGATCGCCGTGTGCGAGAGGGAGAGCGGGAGCTCGCTCAGCGGCTGCGCGACGCAGCTCCACAGGGTGACGAGGACGAGTGCCCGGTCGCCCGGTCGGTCGACGCGATCGGTGACTGGTGGTCGCTGCTGATCGTGCGCGACGCGTTCGACGGCAGCCGCCGCTTCGGGGAGTTCCAGCGCAGCCTGGGCGTGGCGAAGAACATCCTCGCCGCCCGGCTGCGCGCGCTGGTCGAGGGCGGGATCCTCGCCGTCGTACCGGCGTCGGAGGGCAGCGCGTACCACGCGTACGTACTGACGCCCAAGGGCGAGGACCTGTTCCCGGTGGTCGTCGCGCTGCGGCAGTGGGGCGAGGCGCACTTCTTCGACCGCGGGGAGGCGCCCTCCGAGCTGCTGGACTGCGTCCAGGAACGCCCGCTGCGGCCCGTCGGGATCCACGCGGCGGACGGCCGGCGGCTCGGCCCCGGCGACACCCACGTACGAAAAGTGGGCGCGGCCGGGGCCTAGGGCGTGTCCGCGGCCCGTCCGTCACCGCACCGTTCAGCGCTTCCCGTCGGAGCGCTTGCGGTGCAGCGTGAACTTCTCGAAGACCGACAGGTCGCCGTCGGGCTTGTTCACGTTGTAGTACGTGACGTGCAGGGTCGTCGTGTCACCGGCGTGCCGGCCGGGGTCGACGGTGAACGACGCGAAGCCGTACGGGTGGTCGACGTCGCGGACGCCCGTCCAGACGGCCTGCTCTTTGACGTACGTCGAGGTGCGCTTGGAACCGGCCGGCGCGGACGCCGACACCGCCGTGATCACCTTCGCGGTCCCGTCCTTGAAGAAGGACTGGTTGGTCGTCCCGGAGACACCGCCGCCCCCGAGGATCATGTGCACGGTGCCGTGCGTGGTGTCGATGGCGTCCGTCGCCGACGACACCGGGTTGGGCGTGAGCGTCTCGCTGCCGGAGACCACCCCGCGAACGGCCAGGGAGCGCTCGTAGTTGTGCTCGTGTCCGCACAGGACGAGGTCGACGCCGTACTTGTCGAACAGCGGCCCGTACTTCTGCCGCAGCCCGAGGTCCGCGCCGTTGGCGTCGGTGGAGCTGATCATCACCTGGTGCATGGCGACGACGATCCAGTCGATGTCACGGGAGGCGCGCGCGGCCCGCAACTCCTTCTCCAGGAAGGCGAGCTGGCGGCCACCGGAGTAGCCGCTGATGTACACGTCGCCGCCGTCCTGGAGGGCGTTGTCGTCGTTCTGGAGCACGATCACCCGCACCGACCCGGCGGTGAACGCGTACCAGAGGTTGTCGAGTTCGGTGTCCGTCTCCGTGGAGGGCAGGTCGAAGTACGTCTGGTACGCGCCGAGCCCGAGGGGGCCGTTGGACTTCTCGATCTCGTGGTTGCCGGCGGCCGGCATCCACGCGCGGAAGCGCGCCGAACGGGTGTTGTTGGTGAAGAAGTTGTTCCAGGTCCGCACGCGGTCGACGTCGAGATTCGCGTAGCAGAGGTCGCCGTTGAGCAGGTGGAAGAGGGGCGCCACCTGCTCGATGCCCGTGACGATGTCCTTGGTGGCGGGGGTCGAGTTGGCGTCCATGATGCTGGTGCCGTCGGCCGACCAGGTCACCTGCGGCGCCGACTGGTCGCCGAAGCTGGTGAAGGTCAGCGGGGCCCGCCCGCGCGGCGCGGTCCTGAACACGGCGCTGTCCGGGGTCGCCCCCTCGTGCGAGGCCATGTACACGTAGTCCGTACCGGGCTTGAGGCGGGACAGCTCCGCGTGGTGGACGTATACGACCCGGCCGGACTTCCCATCGGTGTACGTACGGGTCCTGGCGGCCGTGCTGGAACCGAAGCCGTGCTCCGGCGTCCCGTACATCACGCGGGGCCGCTTGACCGGGCCGTCGGTGAGCCAGGAGACGACCATCTGGCTGCTGGGGTCGGCCCCGAAGGTCAGGTGGAGGCCCTGCACGGGCGGCGCGCCGCCCGCGTCGGCCGTCGGGTGGAAGGCGGGGGAGCCGAAGGAGGTGTCCGCGGCGGCCGGGGTGGCGCCCAGCAGCGGGAGCGCGGCGGCGCCGGCGCCCGCCGTTCCCAGCAGGCCCAGCGCGTGGCGGCGGCTGAGGCCGTCGGGGAGGTCCGCCGAATCGTTCGATGTGGCCATCGTTGTTCCTTTCGGGGGTGTTTCGGCAAGCACGCGAACACTCGTCCGCGTCTGCGACCACCCGATGAACACGACCTTGCGGAGGCACGACAAAACGCGCCGCAGCCTTCCGGTCACCAAACGATGCGAGTTGACCCCATTCGTCGCCGCGAGGCGGAGGCCGGCTCTTGGAGGCTCGGCTCTTGAGCTCAGCTCTTGAGCGAGCCCGGCGTGTAGTGGCCCGGGACCGCCCGCGTCGCCACCGAGAACCGGTTCCAGCTGTTGATCACGGTGATCGCCGCGATCAGGTGGGCCAGTTCGGTCTCGTCGAAGTGCGCGGCGGCCTCCTCGTACACCGCGTCCGGCACAAAACCGTCCGTCAGGACGGTGATCGCCTCGGTCAGTTCGATCGCCGCGATCTCCTTCGGTGTGTAGAAGTGCCGCGACTCCTCCCACGCGCTCAGCTGGACGATCCGCTCCACCGACTCCCCGGCCGCCAGTGCGTCCTTGGTGTGCATGTCCAGGCAGAACGCGCAGTGGTTGATCTGCGACGCGCGGATCTTGACCAGTTCGAGGAGCGTGGGGTCGACGCCGTGCCGGGCCGCCGCGTCCAGGCGGACCATGGCCTTGTAGACCTCGGGCGCGAGCTTCGCCATGGCCAGGCGGGGGGTGTGCTCGGGGGCGTACGTGTGGGGGTGGGCGGGGGTACCGATCGCTTCGCCAGTTGTCATGCCAACGACGATAGGCAGCCGGTGGCGCAGGCGTATGGTCCACTTCCATGACGGATTCCTGGGCCACTACGGCACTCGGCGAGGCGCGCGCCGCACCGGAGGACCACCGCGCCGCACCGGACCACCGCACCGTCCTCGGCACCGACCTCCACCTGGAGCTGCGCGGCCCCGGTCTGCGTACCGGCCTCATGGACGCCCTGCGCGAAGCCGTCCGCACCGGCCGGCTCGCCCCCGGCGCCCGGCTGCCCTCCTCCCGCTCCCTCGCCGCCGACCTCGGCGTCGCGCGGAACACCGTCGCCGACGCCTACGCCGAGCTGGTCGCCGAGGGCTGGCTCACCGCCCGGCAGGGCTCGGGCACCCGCGTGGCCCGCCGCGCCGCGCCCCGTACCCCCGCGCCCGCCGCGCCCCGGACCCGCCCCGCCCGCCGCAGGGCCACGTACAGCCTGATGCCCGGCGCCCCCGACCTCGCCGGATTCCCCCGCGCGCAGTGGCTCACGGCCGCGCGCCGGGCGCTGACCCGCGCGCCCCACGAGGCGTTCGGGTACGGAGACCCGGGCGGCCTGGCCGAGCTGCGTACCGTCCTCGCCGACTACCTGGCGCGGGCGCGCGGGGTGTACGCGGCCCCCGAACGCGTCGTCGTCTGCTCCGGCTTCGTCCACGGGCTGACGCTGCTGGGCACGGTCCTCAGGGCGCGCCGGGTGCGCGCGGTCGCCGTCGAGTCGTACGGCCTGCGCCAGCACCGCAAGGTCCTGATGGACGCGGGCCTCCGTACCCCCGCGCTGCCGCTGGACGGGTACGGCACCCGGACCGGCGAGCTGGCGGGGGTGCGGGGCGCCGGGGCGGTGCTGCTGACCCCGGCGCACCAGTTCCCGACCGGGGTCGCGCTCCACCCCGACCGGCGCGCGGCCGCCGTCGACTGGGCGCGCGCGACCGACGGGCTGATCCTGGAGGACGACTACGACGGAGAGTTCCGCTACGACCGCCAGCCCGTCGGCGCCCTCCAGGGCCTCGATCCGGAGCGGGTGGTCTACCTCGGCACCGCGAGCAAGTCCCTGGCGCCGGGGCTGCGGCTCGGCTGGATGGTGCTCCCCGAGGGGCTGGTGGCGGAGGTGACCGCGGCGAAGGGGGAGGTGGACTGGGCGTCGAGCGCGCTGGACCAGCTGACGCTCGCGGAGTTCATCGCCTCGGGCGCGTACGACCGTCACGTCCGCTCGATGCGGCTGCGCTACCGGCGCCGCCGCGACCAGCTCGTGGAGGCGCTCGACGGGCGGCCCGACCTCCGGGTGACGGGCATCGCCGCCGGGCTGCACGCCGTGGTCGAGCTTCCCTCCGGCACCGAACGGTCCGTGATCGAGGCGGCGGCCTGGCAGGGACTCGCCGTCAGCGGTCTGGCGCGTTTTCGCCACGAGGCGGCGGAGCCGGGACCGGACGCGCTGGTCGTCGGCTACGGAACCCCGCCGGTCAGCGCGTGGACGGGCGCGCTGGACGCGCTGTGCCGCGCGCTGCCGTGACCGCCGGTGTCGTGAAACGTGTGGTGACAGTACGGGCCCCCGCGCCTAGGATCTTCGGTACGGCATCGCGTGTCGGTCACCGTCCGGGTGAGGCATGGAGGTAGCCCGTGAGTTGCCTGATGGAGGCAATCCACAGTGTCGGTCCAGTTGAATCACACCATCGTCCACTCCCGTGACAACCGGGAATCCGCGACCTTCTTCGGTCGCGTCATGGGGCTCGAAGTGGGCACCGAATGGGGCCCGTTCATCCCCGTCGAGCTGAGCAACGGCGTCACCCTCGACTTCGCGACCATCCCCGCGGAGTCGATCGTCACGCAGCACTACGCGTTCCTGGTCAGCGAAGAGGAGTTCGACGAGATCTTCGCCCGTGTCCAGGGCGAGGGACTCACCTATTACGCCGATCCGCACCGCAAGCACCCCGGCGAGATCAACCACAACGACGGCGGGCGCGGGGTCTACTTCCTCGACCCGGCCGGCCACGCCCTGGAGTGCATCACGCGCCCTTACGGAGGGTTCGTGAACTAGGCCCCCGGACCGTCCTCCTGGAGCAGGGCTAGGCTGGGTGGCGGTTCGATCGACAGTTCGTACGGACGAGCCTGTGTACGGTGCCGGAGCCGGGGCCGTACGCGGGCTCGTGTCCGTATCCGAGGGGGAGGACGGCGCATGGCGGCGCGGCAACGGAGACTGAGGTCGAGCGGGGTGGTGCTCGGCGGGATGGGGATGCTGGCGCTCACGCTCACCGCGTGCGGTTCCGACCCGGACAAGCGGTGTGTCGACCGCGTGACCCACGAGAAGCTGCCCAAGTACGAGTGTGACGACGACAACGGCCGTGGCGCGTACTACTACGGCGGCTCGTTCAAGAACGGCAAGGCCGAGGGCGGCAGCTTCGACAAGTCGGCGGTCGACCGGGGCGGCTTCGGCCACTCCGGCTCCGGCGGCGGCTGACCGGCGCCCCGCCCGGCCCCGAGAGCCGCTGATGAGCCGCTGACGAGCCCGGAGACCCGCTGATGAAACGTCACACCATCACGCCCCGCCCCGGCTGGCAGCAGACCGTCGAGGAACAGGGCGTCATCTATCCGCTCACCCGCCACCCGGACGGGTCCCTGCGCCCGTACTGGGACGAGAGCGCCTACTACAGCTTCACGCTGCCCGAGGTCGAGGCGCTCGAAGAGGTGGTCGAGGAACTGCACGCGATGTGCCTGGGCGCGGCCGCGCACATCGTGGAGCACGACCGGTTCGCCGACCTCGGCATCACCGATCCGCGGCTCGCCGCGCTGATAGCGGAGTCGTGGCGCCGCCGCGCCGAACTGCCCACCCTCTACGGCCGGTTCGACCTGCGCTACGACGGTACGGGCCCGGCCAAGATGCTGGAGTACAACGCCGACACCCCCACCTCGCTGGTCGAGGCCGCCAGCGCCCAGTGGTTCTGGATGGAGGAGCTCTTCCCCGGCGCCGACCAGTGGAACTCCCTCCACGAACGGCTGGTCGACGCCTGGCGCCACCAGGCCGCCCTCCTGCCGCCCGGCCCGGTGCACTTCGTCCACTCCGACGGGGACGAGCTGGGCGAGGACCTGATGACGGTCGCGTACCTGCGCGAGACCGCCGCCCAGGCCGGCCTCGCCACCGACGCGCTGTCCGTCGAACGGCTCGGCTGGGACGGGCTGTCCGGCCGCTTCGTGGACGAGCGGCTGCGGTTCGTCCGCAGCTGCTTCAAGCTCTACCCGTGGGAGTGGCTGACGACCGACCGGTTCGGCCCGCACGTCCTGGACACGCTGGACAACGGCGGCGGCACCGGCACCACCTGCTGGATCGAGCCCGCATGGAAGATGCTCCTCTCCAACAAGGCACTGCTCGCGATCCTCTGGGAACTCCACCCCGGCCACCCGAATCTGCTGGCCTCCTATCTCGACGGCCCCCGCGAACTCGCCGACCGGGGCGGCTATGTGGCCAAACCCCTGCTCGGCCGGGAGGGCGCGGGCGTCACCCTCCACGAACCGGGCGGCCCGCCCGCCGCGCCCGACGAACCCTCCTGCTACCAGGAGCTGGCCCCGCTGCCGGACTTCGACGGCAACCGCGTGGTGCTCGGGGCGTGGGTCGTGGAGAACGAGGCGGCGGGGCTCGGCATCCGGGAGTCGTCGGGCCCGGTCACGGACGAATACGCCCGCTTCCTGCCGCACGTGATCCTCTAGGCCGGGGGCCGGACGGGACAGCGGGTGGCGCGGCACCCGCTATTCCGCCAGTACGGCCCTGAGCTGGTCGAGCCCCCAGTCCAGGTCCTCCTTGCCGATCACCAGCGGCGGCGCCAGCCGGATCGTGGAGCCGTGCGTGTCCTTCACCAGGACACCCCGGTCCATCAGCCGCTCGGAGATCTCCCGGCCCGTGCCCAGCGCCGGCACGATGTCCACCCCGGCCCACAACCCCCGCCCCCGCACGGTCTCCACGGCCCCGCCGCCCGCCAACAGCCCCAGCTCGCGGTGGAGATGGTCGCCCAGCTCCGCCGCCCGCCGCTGGAACTCCCCGGTCTCCAGCATCGCCACGACCTCCAGCCCCACCGCGCACGCCAGCGGATTGCCGCCGAACGTCGAACCGTGCTCGCCGGGCCGGAACACCCCCAGCACCTCCGCCGAGGACACCACCGCCGACACCGGCACGACCCCGCCGCCCAGCGCCTTGCCCAGCACGTACATGTCGGGCACCACCCCCTCGTGCTCGCACGCGAAGGTCTTCCCGGTCCTGCCGAGGCCCGACTGGATCTCGTCCGCGATGAAGAGCACGTTCCGCTCGCGCGTCAGCTCCCGTACCGCCGCGAGATAGCCCGGCGGCGGCACCAGCACCCCCGCCTCCCCCTGGATGGGCTCCAGCAGGACCGCCACGGTGTTGTGCGTGATCGCGGCCTCCAGCGTGGTGAGATCGCCGTACGGGACGATCTCGAAGCCCGGGGTGTACGGACCGAAGTCCGCGCGCGCCTCGGTGTCCGTGGAGAAGCTGATGATCGTGGTCGTCCGGCCGTGGAAGTTGTTCCCCGCGACGATGATCTTCGCGCGGCCGTCCGGCACGCCCTTGACCTGGTAACCCCACTTCCTGGCGGTCTTGACCGCCGTCTCCACCGCCTCCGCGCCCGTGTTCATGGGCAGCACCATCTCCATGCCGCACAGCTCCGCCAGCCGCGTACAGAACTCTGCGAAGCGGTCGTGGTGGAACGCCCGCGACGTGAGCGTCACCCGCTCCAGCTGCGCCTTGGCCGCGTCGATCAGTCGTCTGTTGCCGTGACCGAAGTTGAGCGCCGAATACCCGGCGAGCATGTCGAGGAAGCGCCGCCCCTCGACATCGGTCATCCACGCGCCGTCCGCCGACGCGACGACGACGGGGAGCGGGTGGTAGTTGTGCGCACTGTGGGCCTCCGCCGAGGCGATGGCGTTCTCCGTTGCCGACACGGGCACTCCGTTCGTCCGGGACCGCCTGCCCCGGTCGTCCGTGACGGTCTTCCGTGACGGGGTCGTCCGGGACAAGCTGTCCGGCGCAAGCAGGGACAACCTCCAGTTTCTCCCGTCCCTCGCCACTTGGGCCGGGAAACCTCCGTCCCGGCGTGCCCCGGCGGGAAAACCTCTAGGCTGGGCCGTGCCGTACGGCGACTGGCGAACGCGGAAACGACCGCGGGGGAGCCGTGCGGAGCGACACGTACGAGGTGCCGTCCGCCTGGGCGCCCCGGGACAACGACCCAGCAGCGGATCGCCCCGGAGGACGCCATGACACCCACGCCCCGCCATCCCGCCCTGTCGGCCACCGACCCCGACCTCGCCGCCCTCGTCGGCGCCGAGGAGCGGTTGCAGGCCGAGACCCTGCGCCTCATCCCCAGCGAGAACTACGTCTCGTCCGCCGTCCTGGAGGCCTCGGGCACCGTCCTCCAGAACAAGTACAGCGAGGGCTACCCCGGCCGCCGCTACTACGAGGGCCAGCAGGTCATCGACCAGGTCGAGCGGCTCGCCGCGGACCGCGCCAAGGCCCTCTTCGGCGTCGAGCACGCGAACGTCCAGCCCTACTCCGGTTCGCCCGCCAACCTCGCCGTCCACCTGGCCTTCGCCGAGCCCGGCGACACCATCATGGGCATGGCCCTCCCGATGGGCGGCCACCTGACCCACGGCTGGAGCGTCTCGGCCACCGGCCGGTGGTTCCGGGGCGTCCAGTACGGCGTACGCCAGGACACCGGCCTGATCGACTTCGACGCCGTCCGCGAGATGGCCCTGAAGGAACGCCCCAAGCTGATCTTCTGCGGCGGTACGGCCCTGCCCCGCACCATCGACTTCGCCGCCTTCGGCGAGATCGCCCGGGAGTCCGGCGCGCTGCTCGTCGCCGACGTCTCCCACGTCGCGGGCCTGATCGCGGGCGGCGCCCACCCCTCCCCGGTGCCGTACGCCGACGTCATCTCCACGACCACCCACAAGACCCTGCGCGGCCCGCGCGGCGCGATGCTGCTGTCCCGCGCGGAGCACGCCAAGGCCCTCGACAAGGCGGTCTTCCCCGGCCTCCAGGGCGGCCCCCACAACCAGACCACCGCCGCCATCGCGGTCGCCCTCCACGAGGCGGCCCGCCCCTCCTTCCGCGACTACGCGCACGCGGTCGTCGCCAACGCCCGCGCCCTCGCGGACGAACTGCTCGCCCGGGGCTTCGACCTCGTCTCCGGCGGTACGGACAACCACCTGATCCTGATCGACCTCACCCCCAAGGAGGTCCCCGGCAAGATCGCCGCGAAGGCGCTCGACCGCGCCGGGATCGTCGCCAACCACAACACCGTCCCGTACGACACCAGGAAGCCCTTCGACCCCTCGGGCCTCCGCATCGGCACCCCCTCCCTCACCTCCCGGGGCCTGTCCACCGCACACATGGCGACGATCGCCGACTGGATCGACCGCGCGGTCACGGCGGCGTCCAAGGACGACGAACCGGCCCTGGCGGCGATCCGCGCGGAGGTCGCCTCCCTGATGTCCGCGTTCCCGGCCCCGGGCCTGCCGGTCTGAGCCGGCTTCCGGTCCCTCCGGGCGCCGGGGCGGCCCACGCCCCGGCGCCCGGGGACGCCCCTCCCGGGCGCCCCCGGAAGATCGCTCCGGGCTCGTCGGAGATCCGTTGCGGAGCTGTCGGCGGCACCTGAGAGAATGATGGGCATGGCTTCTGACCGTCCCCGCGCCCTCTCCGGTATCCAGCCCACCGCCGGTTCGTTCCACCTCGGGAATTACCTCGGCGCCGTCCGCCAGTACGTCGCCCTCCAGGAGACCCACGACGCGTTCTACATGGTCGTGGACCTGCACGCGATCACGGTTCCGCAGGACCCGGCCGAGCTGCGCGCCAACACCCGCCTCGCGGTGGCGCAGCTCCTCGCGGCCGGTCTCGACCCGCGGCGGTGCACGCTCTTCGTCCAGAGCCATGTGCCCGAGCACGCCCAGCTCGCCTGGGTCATGAACTGCATCACCGGCTTCGGCGAGGCCTCCCGGATGACGCAGTTCAAGGACAAGTCCGCCAAGCAGGGCACGGACCGCGCGACCGTCGGGCTGTTCACGTACCCGATCCTCCAGGTCGCCGACATCCTGCTCTACCAGGCCGACGCCGTCCCCGTCGGCGAGGACCAGCGGCAGCACGTGGAGCTGACCCGCGACCTCGCCGAGCGGTTCAACACCCGCTTCGGCCCGACCTTCACGGTCCCGGCGCCGCACATCGTCAAGGAGGTCGCGAAGATCTACGACCTCCAGGACCCCACGATCAAGATGAGCAAGTCGGCGTCCACGCCCAAGGGCCTGATCAATCTGCTCGACGAGCCCAAGGCGACCGCGAAGAAGATCAAGAGCGCGGTCACCGACACCGGCAGCGAGATCGTCTTCGACACCGCCGCCAAGCCGGGCGTGAGCAATCTGCTCACCATCTACTCCACGCTGACCGGCGTCACGATCGCGGATCTGGAGCGGAAGTACGAGGGCAAGCTCTACGGCGCGCTCAAGACGGACCTGGCCGAGGTCATGGTCGACTTCGTCACACCGTTCCGCGCGCGCACCCAGGAATACCTGGACGACCCCGAGACGCTGGACTCGATCCTGGCCGAAGGCGCGGAGAAGGCCCGTACGGTTGCGGCGGAGACCCTCGCCCAGACCTACGACAGAGTGGGTTTCCTGCCCGCCAAGCACTGACCCCGCCGGGCACCGGCGCGGAGAGCCGGGCCGGCCGCCCCGCGCGACGGCCGGCCCGGCGCCCCGCCCCGGTACCCGGCGCCGCCCGGCGTCATGACATCCCGACCCCGGCGGACGCTGGTCAGCCGGGCGGTACGACCGTCACACTGACGGGCGGCACCGCCCTCGCGCGACCCGCGCGAACCCGCACCACCACCCGACACACACGGACTGAGGAGAACGACGTGGGGACCGTAACGCTCGGCGTTTCGATCGCGGTCCCGGAGCCGTACGGCAGCCTGCTCCAGGAGCGGCGTGCGGCCTTCGGCGACACGGCCGCGCCCGGCATCCCCACCCACGTCACCCTCCTTCCCCCGACCGAGGTCGACGCGGCGGGACTGCCCGCGATCGAGGCGCACCTCGCCGCCGTCGCGGCGGCCAGCCGCCCCTTCCCGATGCGGCTGTCCGGTACGGGGACGTTCCGCCCGCTCTCCCCGGTCGTCTTCGTCCAGGTCGTCGAGGGCGCGTCGGCCTGCATGTGGCTCCAGAAGCGGGTACGGGACTCCTCGGGCCCGCTCGTCCGGGAACTCCAGTTCCCGTACCACCCCCATGTCACCGTGGCCCACGGCATCGCCGAGGAGGCGATGGACCGGGCCTACGAGGAGCTGGCCGACTACGGGGCGCACTGGAGCTGCACCTCCTTCGCGCTGTACGAACAGGGCCCGGACCTGGTCTGGCGCAAGCTGCACGAGTACGCGTTCGGCGGGGACGGGGAGATCTCGGGGGTGCCCTCGCAGAGCACCCCCGCGGACCGGCACGCGCGCTCCCTGCGGCCCTGAGCAGGCGCTCTCACCGGCCCCTCAGACCGGCAGCCGCCGGAACAGCGGCCTCGGCAGGTGCCGCAGCGCCGACATCACCACCCGCATCGCCCCCGGCACCCACACCGCCTCCGAGCGCCGCCGCAGCCCCAGCTCGATCGCCAGCGCGACCGCGTCCGGCGTGGTCGCCAGCGGCGTCTCCTCCAGGCCCGCCGTCATCTTCGACCGTACGAACCCGGGCCGCACGATCATGACCTGCACCCCCGTGCCGTGCATCGCGTCGCCCAGCCCCTGGGCAAAGGAGTCCAGGCCGGCCTTGCTCGACCCGTAGATGAAGTTCGCGCGCCGCGCGCGCTCGCCCGCCACCGACGACAGCACCACCAGCGAGCCGTGCCCCTGCGTCTGGAGCGCGCCCGCGCACACCAGACCGGCCGAGATCGCGCCGGTGTAGTTGGTCTGCGCGACGCGCACCGCCGCGAGCGGCGCGGCCTCGTCGCGCGCCTGGTCGCCGAGGACCCCGAACGCCAGCAGCACCATGTCGATGTCGCCCTCCGCGAAGACCTTCCCCAGGGTCTCCTCGTGCGAGGCCGGGTCCAGGGCGTCGAAGTCGACCGTACGGACGTCCGCGCCGAGCGTGCGCAGCCCGTCGGCGGCGGTGTCCAGAGCGGGGGAGGGGCGGCCGGCCAGCCAGACCGTACGGGTGCGCCGGGCGATCATCCGGCGGGCGGTGGCCAGGCCGATCTCGGACGTGCCTCCGAGGATGAGCAAGGACTGCGGGATACCGAAGGCGTCCTTCATCGGGGATCTCCTTAAGAGGTGTTCAAGAGGGGGAAGCGGTGAGGGGGAACGGGTGGGAACGGACTCCCGGAGCGGGAGCGGGGTGCGCGTGCGTCAGAGACCCAGCCGCCGCGCCAGGTCGGACGTGAAGACGGACCGCGGGTCCAGCCCGGCCCGCAGCGCGCGGAAGTCCTCCAGGCGCGGATACATCGCGGCCACCAGGTCGGGCCGCAGCCGCGCGTCCTTCGCGAGGCAGACCCGGCCGCCCGCCGTCGCGACCTCCTCGTCCAGCTCGTCCAGGAACGAGCCGAGGCCGCTCAGCCCGACGGGGATGTCCAGCGCCAGCGTCCAGCCGGCCATCGGGAACGACAGCCACCCCGGATCGCCCTCGCCGAAACGCTTGAGCACGGCCAGGAAGGACGGGCAGCCGCGCCGCGCGATGCTGCGCACGATCCGCCGCAGCGTCTCCTCCTGCCCGTACCCGACGACGAACTGGTACTGGACGAAGCCGTCGCGTCCGTAGACGCGGTTCCAGTGCGGCACGCCGTCGAGCGGGTGGAAGAACGAGGACAGGCGCTGGAGTTCCCCGGTCCGCCGCCGGGGGGCCCGGCGGTACCACAGCTCGTTGAACGCGCCGACCGTGGTCCGCCCCAGGAGCCCCGACGGTACGTGGGAGGGCGCGGCGGGCAGCCGCGCCGGCCGGAACGTGAGCGGGCGCCGCCGCGCGCGGGCCGGGAGCGCGTCCAGGGGCGCGTGCTCCCCGCGGGTCAGCACGGCGCGCCCCAGCGCCGCCCCCCGGCCCCGCGCGAGCAGGTCGATCCAGGCGACGGAGTACCGGTAGCGGTGGTCGGTGGCCGCGAGCCGCGCCAGCAGGTCGTCCAGGTCCGTGGCGCGTTCCGTGTCGACGGACATCAGCGAGGTCGCGACCGGGAGGAGCTGGACGGTCGCCGAGAGGATCACCCCGGTGAGCCCCATCCCGCCCGCCGTCGCGTCGAAGAGCGGGGTGCCGGGGAGGACCGTACGGATCTCGCCGTCCGCCGTCAGCAGGTCCAGGGACCGCACGTGGCGGGTGAACGAGCCGGAGACGTGGTGGTTCTTGCCGTGGATGTCGGCGCTGATCGCCCCGCCGACCGTCACATAACGGGTCCCGGGGGTGACCGGCACGAACCACCCCAGCGGCAGCAGCACCTTCATCAGCCGGTGCAGGCTGGTCCCCGCGTCGCAGACGACCACCCCGGCCTCCGCGTCGATCGTGCGGACACGGTCCAGGGCCGTCATGTCGAGGACCGACCCGCCCGCGTTCTGCGCCGCGTCACCGTAGGCCCGGCCGAGCCCCCGGGCGATCGAACCGCGGCGCCCGCAGTCGCGTACGGCCGCGGCGGCCTCCTCGTAGGAGCGGGGACGTACCAGCAGGGCGGTGGTGGGGGCGGTACGGCCCCAGCCGGTCATGGAAACGGCGGTATCGGCGGTATCGGCAGACATATGGGTGACCGTATCGCCCCATACCTCATTCTTTGTCGCCTTTGACGCAAGGCCCGGGGGAACTCGTATGAATGGGTGGTCGGGCGAGCGTCCCGGGACGGCGCACCGCGATCCCCCCTGATCCCTCCGTGCTTCCGGGGGACCCTGACGCTGGTTTCCCGATCCGGGGGTACATCTCCTGCATGGACTGGCTGAAAAATCTCCCCGTCATCGGCCCGTTCGTCGCCCGTTTCCTGCGTACGCACGCCTGGCGCTCGTACGAGACGCTCGAACGGGTGCACTGGACACGGCTGGCGGCGGCGATCACGTTCATCAGCTTCGTGGCGCTCTTCCCGCTGCTCACCGTGGCCGCCGCGATCGGCGCCGCGCTGCTCAGCGACAGCCAGCTCCACCGCGTCGAGCGCAGCCTCACCGACCAGGTGCCCGGCATCTCCAAGCAGCTCGACATCAACAACCTGGTGGCCAACGCGGGCACGGTCGGGGTGGTCGCCGGTCTGCTGCTCCTGTTCACCGGCGTCAGCTGGATCACCGCCATGCGGGACTGCCTGCGGGCCGTCTGGGAGAAGGACCACCTGGACCAGGGCAATCCGTTTGTCGTCAGGGCCAAGGACGGCGTGGTCCTCATCGGTCTGAGCGCGGTCGGCCTCGTCTCGCTCGGCGCCTCGGGATTCGGCTCCACCGCCATCGGCTGGACGGCCCGTCACCTGGGCATCTCCCAGGACGGGGCGGGCGGCATACTCCTCCAGGCCGCCGCCGTCCTGACGGCCGCCGTCGCCGACTTCCTGATCCTCCTGTACGTGCTGACGCTGCTGCCGCGCGTGACCCCGCCCCGCCGCCGGCTCTTCGTCGCCGCCGCGATCGGGGCCGTCGGCTTCGAACTGCTCAAGCTGCTGCTGGGCGGCTATCTGACGGGGGTGGCGGGGAAGACGATGTACGGCGCGTTCGGCGTACCGATCGCGCTCCTGCTGTGGATCAACTTCACGGCGAAGCTGCTGCTGTTCTGCGCGGCGTGGACGGCGACGGGGAGCAAGCGGGACCTGCGGAGGGAGCAGGCGGAGGCCGCCTGGGCCGAGAGCGGGGAGGGCCGTGCCCTCAGGAACGGGGAGGGCGGGGGCTCGACGGCCAGCGCCGGTTGACCAGGTACCCGGCGCCCGCCAGCAGCACCACCACCCCGCCCACCACGGACAGCGCGACGCCCATTCCGCCCGAGCCGTCCTCCGAGGCGCTGACGGCCGCCGCGGGCGCGTGGGTGTCGGTGGCCCCCGGGGCCGGCGTGGCGCCGCCGCTCGGCTGCGAGGCGGTCGTACGGGCCGACTTCGGCGGCACCAGCTCGCCGACCGGAGTGACCTTGCCGCTCGCCGCGAAGCCCCAGTCCAGCAGCCGCGCGGACTCCTGGTAGACGGCCTGGCTCTCGTCCGAGGACGGGTTCATGACCGTGACCAGCAGCACCTTGCCGTTGCGCTCGGCGACCCCGGTGAACGTCGAGCCGGCGTGCGAGGTGTAACCGTTCTTCACCCCGGCGAGACCCCGGTACGGGGAGACCCCGTTGGCGCCCGTGAGCAGCCGGTTGGTGTTCTGGATCTCGAAGGTGTCCCGCTTGGGCTGCCCCTTGGCGTCCTTCTCCGGCTTCTTGCCCTTCTTGACCTTCGTGAGGTCGCCGGGGAACTTCGCCGACTGGGTGGCGCAGTACTCCCGGAAGTCCTTCTTCTGGAGCCCGGAGCGGGCGAACAGGGTGAGGTCGTACGCGCTGGAGACCTGGCCCTTCTCGTCGTACCCGTCGGGCGTCACGACCTTCGTGTCGAGCGCCTGAAGCTCCTCGGCGTGCTGCTGCATGTCCTGGACGGTCTTCTTCACGCCGTGGTTCATGGCGGACAGCACGTGCACGGCGTCGTTGCCCGAGCGCAGGAAGACGCCCAGCCACAGGTCGTGGACGCTGTAGGTCAGGTTCTCCTTCACGCCCACCAGGCTGCTGCCGTCGCCCATCCCGGCGAGGTCGGCGGCCACCACCTTGTGCTCCTGGTCCTTGGGCAGCCGGGGCAGCAGCGTGTCCGCGAAGAGCATCTTGAGCGTGGAGGCGGGCGGCAGCCGCCAGTGCGCGTTGTGCGCGGCCAGGACGTCGCCCGTCTCGGCGTCGGCGACGATCCACGACCGGCCGCTGAGCTTCTTCGGCAGGACGGGGGCGCCGGGCCCGAGAGCCACCTGGGTGCCCGCCTGGCCCAGCCTGGCCCCGCCGACCGTGGACATCACGGCCGGGGGCGTTGGCGACTTGCTGGCGCTCGGCCCCTTGGACGCGCTGTCCGCCGACGCGGGCACGACGGTCAGAACGGGCAGCAAAGTGGCGGTGAAGACCGTCAACGCGGTCTTTTTCAGAGCGGGCACGACCGAAAACGTACAGGGCGTGTCTGTGTCCCGTGAATTCGACACCGAGGGGGTGAACCGCGCGGCCGTCCGGCCCTCCGCAGCGCGCGCCGGGTCCTCCGTACCCCGCCGCCGTCCCCGGAACAGCGGCGACGATACTGAATCCATGAAGCTCAGCCGCCGCGTGTCCTGGTTCCTGCTCGCGTTCGGGGTGTGGAGCTGGTTCATCTGGATCACTTTCGTCAAAAATCTGTGGCAGGACGGCAGCGGCCTGGCGTTCGACGACGCGGGGGACCCGACTGCCTACTTCTGGGTGCACCTGGTGCTCGCGATCACGTCCTTTCTCCTGGGGACGGCCGTGGGGACGATCGGGTTCCGGGGCGTGCGCGCCGTACGACGGGAAACGGCCACGGCCGCGCCGGAGTCCCGTATCCCCGGCTGACGGGGGTGACGGGCGTCTTCCGGCCCGTCAGTTGATCATTCTCCGCCGACCGGCCCCGCCCCGCACGCCCGCGCGCACGCCCGGCAGACTGTCGCCCAGGGCCGCGTGGCCCGGCCGCCCCCCGAGGGGCGGACGCAGGAAGTGCGGGCAACAGAAGGTGGGGGCCGTCCGTGGTCGTCGTGGTCGTTCTGGTGGTGCTGGTGGCCGTCGCCCTGGTGGTGGCGGCGCACTGGTATGTGTGGCGGCGGCTCGTGCGGGACACCGCGCGGAAGGGCGGCGTGGCCCGCCGGGCCGGGACCGTCGCCGCGTTCGTCCTGCCGGTCCTGGCCGTGAGCGCCTCGGGGGCCGGGCGGAGCGGCGCGCCGTTCTGGGTCCAGCGGCTCGTCGCCTGGCCGGGGTACCTGTGGCTCGCGGTGCTGATGTACCTGCTGCTGGCCCTGCTGGTGGGCGAGGCGGTACGGCCGCTGCTGCGGCGGTACGTGGACGGCCGCGCACGGGGTGCGGACGGCGAGGGGGGCGCGCAGGCGGCCGCGCGCGCCGAGGGTGACGTACAGGCGCGTACGGAGACGCAGACTTCGGAGCCGGTGGGGCAGCCGGTCGCCGCGCCGGCCGGTCCCGGCGGCTCGGGTGGTTCGGGCGGTACGGCCGATTCGGCCGGTTCGGCCGGTGCGGCGAGCTCACAGACAGGGACCGTCCTGACCGGCCGGGCCCCGTCCGCCGCCCCCGTCCCCTCCCGCCGTCTGTTCGTCTCGCGCGTCGTCGCCGGCGCCGCCGCGACCGCCGCCGCGGCGACCGTCGGATACGGCACGTACGGCGTCCTGCGCGGCCCCCGCGTCAAGCGGATCACGGTCCCGCTCGCCAAGCTGCCGCGCGCCGCGCACGGGTATCGCATCGCCGTCGTCAGCGACATCCACCTGGGCCCGATCCTGGGCCGCGCCCACACCCAGCGCATCGTCGACACCATCAACTCCACCCGCCCCGACCTCGTCGCCGTGGTGGGCGACCTCGTGGACGGCACTGTCAAGGATCTCGGTCCGGCCGCCGTGCCGCTCGCGGGCCTGGAGGCGCCGCACGGGGCGTTCTTCGTGACCGGGAACCACGAGTACTTCTCCGGCGCGCAGGAGTGGGTGGACCACGTCAGGGAGCTGGGGCTGCGGCCGCTGGTGAACGAGCGCGTGGAGATCGCGGGCTTCGACCTCGCCGGGGTCAACGACATCGCGGGCGAGAGCGAGGGCGACGGGCCGGACTTCGCGAAGGCCCTCGGCGACCGCGACCGGGCCAGGGCGTCCGTACTCCTCGCGCATCAGCCGATCGTGATCCACGACGCCGTACGGCACGGGGTCGACCTCCAGCTCTCCGGGCACACGCACGGCGGCCAGCTGTGGCCGGGCAACTACCTGGCGGAGCTGGCCAATCCGACCGTGGCGGGTCTGGAGCGGTACGGCGACACGCAGCTGTACGTGACCCGGGGCGCCGGCGCCTGGGGCCCGCCGGTCCGGGTCGGGGCGCCGTCGGACATCACGGTCGTGGAACTGGCCTCGCGCCAGGCCTGAACGGCTCGGGGCCGTCGTACGAGCCTGCTCGGCGCTCAGCCCCGCTTCCGTGCGGACGCCGCCTCCGCCATCCCCGGCAGGAAGTCCGTGAACAGCTCGTGCACCTCACGGACCAGCGGCCGCAGCACCCGGAAGCGGGAGAGCGAGACGCCCCGGGTGGTGAGGCGGGCGCCGCGCTCGGCCAGCCGGCGGCTGCGCTCGCTGCCCTCCGAGCGGTCGAACACCCAGTACAGGACCAGTCCCATCTGGGAGAGCCACATCAACTCGGGGAGTATGCCGACCAGTTCGTCGGCGACCTTCGCCCTGGAGCCGGCGAGGACCTCGCGGTGGACGGAGATCGCCGCCTCGCGGGCGGGCTCCGACTCGGGGGAGAAGGGGCTGAGCGGACTCTCGGGGTCGGCGGCGTTCTTGAAGAACTGCGCCGCGAACTCGTGGTACGGAGCGGCGATGTCGAGCCACGCCAGCAGCACCCCGGTGAGCCGTACCTCCAGATCCGTCTCGCTGTCGAGCACCGGCCGGACCGCCGCGCGGTGTTCGGCGGCGATCCGGTCGTAGAAGCCCTGGACGAGGTGTTCCTTGGACGAGAAGTAGTAGTACGCGTTGCCCACGGAGACCCCGGCCTCCTGGGCGATGGCCCGCATCGTCGTCCTGTCGTACCCGCGTTCCTGGAACAGGCGCAGCGCGGTTTCGAGGATGAGCGTGCGGGTCTGCTCGCTCTTGGGCGCCTTGGCGTCCTTCTCGTCCTTCTTCTCGTCCTTCACAGGGACCGAGCCTAGTGCGACGCCGGGGGCGCTTCGCACCCCGAGGCGGCGTCGCAGGGAGCGGCGGTCAGGCGCCGGTACTTCGCCGCCGCCAGGACCGTGACCCGGGCGAAGGGAGCGCCGGACGGGGTGGCCAGCCAGTGCGCCTTGGCGCGGTGTTCGGCGAGCGCCCAGAGGCAGACGATCCAGGCGGCGGTGGACCGGTAGACCTGGCCGCCGTCCCCGATCACGGTGATCTCGTCCAGGGTGCCGGCGTGGTCGAGCCCGGGGAACCGCCGCCGCGCCTCGGGCGAGGCGGCGGGGACCAGGTCCAGCGGGACGAGCGCGCGCTGGCGCAGCAGCCAGTCGCGCAGGTGGACACAGAGCGGGCAGTTCGCGTCGTACAGCACGGTCAACCCCCGTACGGCCGCGGGTGCGTGAGAGGTGCCCATGGCCCGTCAGGCTCCGGCCGGCGGGGGCGTCGGCGCGGTCGGCGCCGTCCACGGGCCGGGTCCGCGGGTCCAGCCCTGCGGGGGGACCGGCGGGATCTGGTCACGTTCCATGATGCCGCGCCGCCGGATCCGGTTGAGCACGTAGACGTTGGCGAGGTGCATGCCGCCGAGCACCAGCAGGACGACGCCGACCTTCACGGACAGGGCCTCGAACAGCTCACGCGTGTTGCCGATGTGGTCGCCTCCCTTGAGGTAGAGCGCGACGAAGCCGAGGTTGACCAGGTAGAAGCCCACCACCAGAAGGTGGTTGACGGCTTCGGCGAGCTTCTCGTTGCCGTGCAGGACATCGGCGAGGAACACCTTTCCCGCCCGGCTGAGTGTCCAGGCGACCCAGACGGTCAGCGCTCCGCTGATCGCCAGGTAGACCACGTACGCGACCACAGTGAGGTCCATGCCCCACCCTCCTCTTGAACGTGTTCAAAAGCTCTTGTCGTGGACTGTAGCCCCAATTTTGAACATGTTCAAGACGAGCCGATCCAGCCGTTCGCGGCGAGTGTTGACATCGGTGTCACGGGGACGCGGCAACAGGAGCAGACTGGAGCGATGGCATCCGTATCCCGCGATCGGGAGGGGCACATGGAGGACGAGGAACGGCACCCCGGGCACTTGCGCCGGCGCCTTCCCCTCCGTACGGCGCAGGTCGGCCTCGCCCTCCACCACTACGGCGTGGCCGGCGCGAGCACGCGCGTGGTCCTCGTCCTGGACGCGTCGGGCTCGATGGCGGGGCTCTACAGACGGGGCGCGGTCGCCGACCTCGTGGAGCGCGTGGCCGCCGTCGCCGCGCGCCTCGACACGGAGGGCGCGATGCGGGCCTGGGCGTTCGCGTCGAACCCGGCGAGACTCCCGGACGTCGACCTGGCCGGCCTGCCCGAATGGCTGCGACTCCACGTACGCGTGGGCCAGTTCCGCCTCTTCGGGCGCCCCAGGAGGCCGCGTCGCGGGCTGCTGCCGGGCCAGACGGACATGCGGGCCGTCGGCATCCGGAACGAGGAGCACAAGGCGATCGCGGCGGTCCGCGCGTACGTACGGGAGAACCCGGCCCCGGTCCCCACCCTCGTCCTCTTCTTCTCCGACGGCGGCATCCACCGCGACCGCGAGATCGAGGCGGAACTGCGCGCGTCCGTGGAGGAGCCGCTCTTCTGGCAGTTCGTCGGCCTGGGCCACTCCGACTACGGAGTCCTGACCCGCCTGAACACCCTCCCGGGCCGCCCGCTCGACAACGCGTCCTTCTTCGCGGTGGAAGACATCACCCGCACCTCGGACGCGGAACTCTACGACCGCCTGCTCTGCGCCTTCCCCGCCTGGCTGACGGCGGCCAACCGCGCGGGCATCCTCGACTGAGCCTGTCCTTCGGCGTCCCGCAGGGTTCGTTCGGACCGAGTCCGGGACTCATCGGCGTGCGGGTCCTGCACGTGCCCCGGCCCGCGGTTGCTCGCGGGCCGGGGCACTGGGCGCCGGTGTGCGGTCGGTCAGCGTTCGAGGAGAGCGACGCGGATGGCTCGTTCGACGTGGGCGGCGGTGTTGGCGTGTCCCGCACCGTTGGGGTGGACCAGGGTGACGCGCTTCTGGATCAGACCGCAGTTCAGCACGGTGCCGGCGAGCTTGGCGGGCCAGTAGTCCTCGGCGTCGCCGCAGATTCCCTCGACCCACTTGGTGCCTGCGGGCTGGCAGGCGTCGTGGCCCACGCTGGAGGAGTAGACGTCGACGTAGCGGTCGCCGAAGAACGAGGAGACCTGCCGGATGGTGCTGTTCAGCGGCTTGAGGACGTCCTCACGGAGCCAGTCGATGTCGGCGTGCTTGATCGAGCCCAGCTCGGTGAGGGAGAGGCGGTTGCAGGCAGTGGCCTCGTCCGGCAGGACGGCCGGGTAACCGACGGTGATCACCTTGGCGTGGGGCGCGGCCTCGTGCACCTTGGCCAGCATGGCGATGTACTCGTCCTGGACCCGGCCGAGCTTGTCCTGGATGCTCTCCTCGCCCTCGGGCGGGTTGGTGTAGTACTCGCGGCAGGACTCGCCGGGCTTTGCGCCCAGTTCGAGGCACTTGAGGAGCATGCCGCCGAAGGGCAGGCTGTTGCCGCCGACGCCGACGGTGACGACGTCGGTCCGGTCGCTCAGCCTGGCCCGCTGGATCTGCGGGTCGACCGCGCTCCAGCCTCCGGCGGGGGGCTGGACCGGACTGATCGGGGTCTGCTCGGTCTCGGCGATGTTGTCGATCGTGGCGTTGCCGCAGCTGACGTTGGTCAGGTGGACGTACTTGCCCGGCGGGAACTCGTCCAGCTCCCGCTCGACGAGCCCGGGGTAGGCGTCGCTGGTGCGGTCGCAGCCGTCGCGCGACGCGTCACCGAGCGCGGGCTGCGGGTTCCCGACGAAGCCCCCGGCGGTGTACGAGTCCCCGAGGGCGGCCCACTCGTACTGATCAGCCGCACCGGCGGAGCCCGCGGGTACGAGGGCGGACGCGGCCAGGGCGAGCCCGACCGCCAGTGCTCGCGTCCTGAGTCGGGAAAAAGGGTGTCGCATGAATCCTCCAGAATCGGCAGAAGACACCCCGGAGCCGCGATGTGCCCCACGTCGGAAGGCGTCTCGCCCAAGATCATCCATGCGACCGGTCCACCGCTCGACCGAATCGGACCCATCAGACCCGATCGAGCTAAATGTCAGATCTTCACGTCGCCCGGCACGGGAGCGGCCGGCGACGGCTCGTCACATCGCGCTGATCGAGCGCGCGTACGCGATCTGGCCCATGACCGCCTGGAACGCGTGGGGGTTGTTCGCCGGGATCATCGTCGCGTGGTGGATTCCGCCGCTCGTCACCGTGACCTGGATGAAGCCCGTCGTCGTGCGTTCCTTCATCAGGAGGAAGAGCAGGCCGACCAGGCAGAGGAGGAAGAAGACGATCGCCAGGACGATGGCGTGGGCCGGGATCTTCTCCTCCGTGCGGGACAGGTCCGTCGCGTTCCACACCGCGCCGCGCAGCGGCAGCGTGCCCGACGGGGTGACGATGGAGTCGCCGATGACCGTGATGTCGCCGATCGTCACCAGCGGGGTGCCGCCGTGGGCCGGGGTGGCGGACGGCGTCATGCCCGTGCCCGGGTGCGGGTAGCCGTACGGGGGCGTGCCCTGGGGGTAGCCGTAGCCCGGGGCGGGCGGGATCTGGCCGTCGGCGAGGGTCGGCTGGGGGAAGTCGTACTCCGGTGTGCCGGGCGGCTGGCCCGGGCCCCACGTGTACTCCCCGTCCGCGTACGGATTCGGCTCGGTCATCTCGCTCCCCGTTTCCCCCGGCCCAGTTCGGCGTCGGCCGTGTCGGTCTCTGATCCTGTTCTGATCCTGGCACAGAAGAGGCCCGTTTCCGTACGGACTTCGTACGGAAACGGGCCTCTTGAAGCCGTATCGCAACGACCCTCGCGACGACCGTCGGGACGCCGTCAGAAGCGACGCGTGATCAGCGCGCGCTTGACCTCCTGGATCGCCTTCGTGACCTCGATCCCGCGCGGGCACGCGTCCGTGCAGTTGAACGTCGTACGGCAACGCCACACGCCGTCCTTGTCGTTGAGGATCTCCAGCCGCTGCTCCCCGGCCTCGTCGCGCGAGTCGAAGATGAAGCGGTGGGCGTTCACGATGGCCGCCGGGCCGAAGTACTGGCCGTCGTTCCAGAACACCGGGCAGGACGACGTGCACGCCGCGCACAGGATGCACTTGGTGGTGTCGTCGAAGCGCTCGCGGTCCTCGGCCGACTGGAGGCGCTCTCGCGTCGGCTCGTTGCCGGTCGTGACCAGGAACGGCATCACGTCGCGGTACGCCTGGAAGAACGGGTCCATGTCCACGATCAGGTCCTTGAGGACCGTCAGGCCCTTTATGGCCTCGACCGTGATCGGCTTGGACACTCCCTCCTTGTTGGGCGAGATGATGTCCTTGATCAGCGTCTTGCACGCCAGCCGGTTCTTGCCGTTGATCCGCATCGCGTCCGACCCGCAGATGCCGTGCGCGCACGAGCGGCGGAAGGTGAGCGACCCGTCCAGTTCCCACTTGATCTTGTGGAGACCGTCGAGCACCCGCTCCTTGGGGTCGATGTCGATCTGGAAGTCCTGCCAGGTCGCCTCGGCCGAGATCTCCGGGTTGAAGCGGCGGATGCGGAAGGTGACCGTGATGAGGTGCGAGGCGGCGGAGGCCGCCTCGACCCGGTCCATGGTGGCTGTGGACATCAGTACTTACGCTCCATCGGCTGGTAGCGGGTCTGGACGACCGGCTTGTAGTCGAGACGGATCGACTCGTTGCCGTCGTCGCCGACCTCGCGGTACGCCATGGTGTGGCGCATGAAGTTCACGTCGTCGCGGTTCGGGTAGTCCTCGCGGTAGTGACCGCCGCGGGACTCCTTGCGGGCGAGCGCGGAGACCGCCATCACCTCGGCCAGGTCGAGCAGGTTGCCCAGCTCGATGGCCTCCAGCAGATCCGTGTTGAAGCGCTTGCCCTTGTCCTGGATGGACACGTTCAGGTACCGCTCGCGCAGCTCGCCGATCTTCTCGACCGCCGTCTTGATCGTCTGCTCCGTACGGAACACCATGACGTTCGCGTCCATGGTCTCCTGGAGCTCCAGGCGCAGCGCGGCGACCCGCTCCTTGCCGGTGGAGTTACGGAGGTGCTCGACCCGGTTCGCGACGAACTCCGCCGGGTTCTCGGGCAGTTCGACGAAGTCGTGCTTGGCGGCGTACTCCGCGGCGGCGATGCCCGACCGCTTGCCGAACACGTTGATGTCCAGCAGGGAGTTGGTGCCGAGGCGGTTCGCGCCGTGCACCGACACGCACGCGACCTCGCCGGCCGCGTACAGACCGGGAACGACCGTCGTGTTGTCGGCGAGCACCTCGCCCTGGACGTTGGTGGGGATGCCGCCCATGGCGTAGTGCGCGGTCGGCTGGATCGGGATCGGGTCCGTGTACGGCTCGATGCCGAGGTACGTACGGGCGAACTCGGTGATGTCGGGCAGCTTGGCGTCCAGCTGCTCCGGCGGCAGGTGCGTGAGGTCGAGGTAGACGTGGTCGCCCTCGGGTCCGCAGCCGCGGCCCTCGCGGATCTCCGTGTAGATGGAGCGCGAGACGACGTCGCGCGAGGCGAGGTCCTTCATGACGGGCGCGTACTTCTCCATGAAGCGCTCGCCGTCCTTGTTGCGCAGGATGCCGCCCTCACCGCGGGCGCCCTCCGTGAGCAGGATCCCCATGCGCCAGATGCCCGTCGGGTGGAACTGGAAGAACTCCATGTCCTCCAGGGGCAGTCCGCGCCGGTAGCAGGCGGCCTGGCCGTCACCGGTCAGGGTGTGCGCGTTGGACGTCACCTTGAAGAACTTGCCGGTGCCGCCGGACGCGTAGACGACCGACTTGGCCTGGAAGATGTGGATCTCGCCGGTGGCCAGCTCGAAGGCGACCACTCCGGCGGACACCTTCACGCCGTCGACCTCGGCCATCAGCTGGTCGAGGACGTAGAACTCGTTGAAGAACTCCACCCCCTCCTTGACGCAGTTCTGGTAGAGGGTCTGGAGGATCATGTGGCCCGTACGGTCCGCGGCGTAGCAGGACCGGCGCACCGGCGCCTCGCCGTGGTTGCGGGAGTGCCCGCCGAACCGGCGCTGGTCGATGGTGCCGTCGGGCGTCCGGTTGAACGGCAGGCCCATCTTCTCCAGGTCGAGGACCGCGTCGATGGCCTCCTTCGCCAGGATCTCGGCGGCGTCCTGGTCGACCAGGTAGTCGCCGCCCTTGATCGTGTCGAAGGTGTGCCACTCCCAGTTGTCCTCCTCCACGTTGGCGAGCGCGGCGGCCATGCCGCCCTGCGCCGCGCCCGTGTGGGAGCGGGTGGGGTAGAGCTTCGTCAGGACGGCGGTACGGCTGCGCTTGGTCGACTCGATGGCCGCGCGCATACCGGCGCCACCGGCGCCGACGATGACGGTGTCGTACTTATGGATCTTCATGAGAGTCTCGTCAGCCCCGGTTTAACGGATGTTCGGGTCGAAGGTGAAGATCACCAGCGAGCCGAGGAAGATGGTGAACACCGTCGCGGTGTACAGGAGGCCCTTGAGCCACAGGCGCGTGGTCGTGCGCTCCGCGTAGTCGTTGATGACGGTGCGCAGGCCGTTCCCGCCGTGCAGCATCGCCAGCCACAGCATCAGCAGGTCCCAGATCTGCCAGAACGGGGACGCCCAGCGGCCGGCGACGAACGCGAAGCCGATCTTGGTCACCCCGCCGTCCAGGACGAGCTGGATGATCAGGTGGCCGATGACCAGGACGACCAGCACGACGCCGGACAGCCGCATGAAGAGCCACGCGGCCATCTCGAAGTTGCCGCGGGTCGCCTTCGGGGTCTTGCCGGTGCGCCGGCGCGGGGCCTCGATGAGCGGCGCCGGGTTGTCGGCGTCGTACAGGCTCGCGCCCTCGACGGGACTGATCGAGGTCGTGGTGTCAGCTGACATGGGTGGCACTCCCGAAGACTTCGCGTACGGCATGGCCGAGCACGGGATAGAGGGCGCCCACCATCAGGATCACCCAGATGCCGACGGCGGTCCAGAGCATCTGCTTCTGGTAACGGGGGCCCTTGGACCAGAAGTCCACGGCGATGACGCGCAGGCCGTTGAGCGCGTGGAAGAGAATGGCGGCCACGAGGCCGTACTCGAGCAGCGCGACGACCGGGTTCTTATAGGTGGCCACGACGTCGTCGTACGCCTCCGGGGAGACGCGGACGAGCGAGGTGTCCAGCACGTGTACGAACAGGAAGAAGAAGATGAGGACGCCGGTGACTCGATGAGCCACCCAGGACCACATTCCTTCCCGGCCGCGGTACAGCGTTCCAGCCGGCACGGAAAAACCCTCCGGGAGCAAGGATCGGGGCCGGCCGCCATCTTCTACTCAATCAAGCACAGTGGTGTCGGTCGTACCCGGCCGGGTACGGTCCACCGGCCCCGGCCATCGTAGCGACGTATTTTCCGTGTCCTCGCCCGGGGTCCACAGGTGTGATCAAACACCCATTCAAACCGCCACGGACGGGCTATCGGGGCAGGCGGATTTATTGGATACTGTATGCACATTCTCGCTGGATTCCCGGGGCCGGGCGATCAGTGCGGCAATTCGGGACCGTACGAGCCGGCGCAATTCGTCCGCCGACACGGCCCGTTCGTGGTCGGGGTCGTGGGACAGGCGCGTACGGATCCCGCTCAGCACCTGGTCGAGGCGCTCCTCGGGGGCGTATCCGTCGAGGCTGATCACGAACGCGTGTCCGAAGCTGCTCTCGTACGCGGCGTGCGCGGCGCGCAGGGCGGTGCGGGCGGCCGGGGGCGCGCTGTGGAGCGGGCCGGGGGACGACTCGGCGGCGAGCGCCTCCGTCAGGTCGGCGTGCGAGAGGTCGTAACTGGCCTCGTCGGCCGCCGCGAACAGGGCGTCGAGGTCCGGGTAGGGGCGGTGGGCGGCGAGCCGCTGGGCCCACCGGCGGTTTCCGCAGCAGGTGAGCAGGGCGGCTTCGGCGTCACCGGCCGGGGCGGCGTTGAACCGGTGGAGGTTGTCGCGGGGGCCGGCGTGGGATGCGCTGGACAGCGTGGGCTCCTCGAACGCGGCCTGGAGGCGGGCGGCCTGACGGCGGGCGTGTGAGCGGAGGTGAGGGCGGGCGGGGGAGACGGCTGGGGAGACGCCTCCGGAGGTACGGGTCGTAGAGGTAGACGTCCGAAAGGGCGCGGTGGTTGTGCGGGAGGGGCGTGAAGTGGAAGTGGGGGATGTGCCCCCACGCTATCGACGGCCGGTGCGAAGAGTGGGACGGATGCGCGATTTTCACTCGGAAGGAAGAGTTTCGACGCGCGTGATGGACGGCGCCGTGGGACCTTCGGCTTAGATCTGGCCAAAGCGGGAGGTTTTCGGATGATACGGATAGCGCGAATGGCGCGGTTCGCGCGGTCTTCCGCGTCGGCCCGGTCGGCCTCGTCGGCCCGGTCGGCGCGGTCGGCGCTTCTGGCGCGGAGGTCGCGCGGCGCCCTCGCGGCCGGCGTGGCGGTCTCGGTCGCCGCCGTCACCGTGGCGGGCTGCGGCTCCGGAAGCTCGGGCTCCGGGTCGTCGTCCGGGGCCCGTACGCCGTCGGCGTCGGCGCCCTCCCCGTCCGCCGCGTCCTCTTCCTCGTCCGTGGAACGCACCTCCGCCAGCTCGACGCCCCCGCCGTCCCCCTCCCGTACGTTCGCGCTCTCCTCGGCGCCCCGCGTCATCCCCTCCGTCCGGACGCACGAAGCGGCCCGCGGCCCCGGCTGGCGGCCCGGCGCGAAGAGCGGGGTGGTCATCGCCAAAGGCCGCGCGAGCGCCGGACTGGCCGACGAGGGCCGCCTGATCGCCCAGGAACTCAAGATCGGCTACCGGGGCGCGGTCGCCGCCCGCTCCGGCGACGTCGTCCTCACCGTGTCCGGCAAGGGCGCGGCGGAGTCGTACACCGCGACCGTACGGAACAACCAGGTCCGGATCACCGGCCCCGGCCAGGCCGGCGTCTTCTACGGCACCCGCACCCTCAAGCAGTCGGTCCGCGCGAGCGGCGCGATGCCGGAGGGGGTCGTACGGGACCGGCCCGACCGCGCCCAGCGGGGGCTGAACGTCGACATCGCGCGGAAGTTCTACACCGTGGACTGGATCGAGGCCCGGCTGCGCGAGATGGCGGACCTCAAGCTCAACCAGCTGGGCCTGCACTTCTCGGACGACCAGGGCTTCCGGATCGCGTCCACCACGCACCCCGAGATCGTCTCCGCGCAACATCTGACCAAGGGTCAGGTCCAGCGGATCCTCGACCTCGCGGCCCGGCTGCACATCACGGTCGTCCCGGAGATCGACAACCCGGGCCACCTCGGCGCGGTGATCGCCCCGCACCCCTCGCTCCAGCTGCGCAACGTCAACGGCTCGGCCCCGCGCGGGGCGATCGACATCGCGCAGACCGCGTCCGCGCGGATCATCGACGACCTGCTGCGGGAGTACGCCGGGCTCTTCAAGGGGAAGATCTGGAACCTCGGCGCCGACGAATACCCGGCGCTGATGGTCTCGAACCCCCAGGCGTCCTTCCCGGATCTGGCCACCGCCGCCCGGAAGCGGTTCGGCGCGAAGGCGCGGGTCCAGGACCTGACGACCGGCTGGACGAACGACCGGGCCGCCGTGATGGCCCCCTTCAAGCGCACCCTGCGGGTGTGGAACGACGGCATCTTCAGCGGCGGAGTCGTCCAGGCGGACCCGGATCTGGAGGTCCAGTACTGGACGGGCCGCGAGGCCGGCGCGCGCCCGCCGCTCGACTATCTGAACACCGGGCGCAAGCTCGTCAACTTCAACGACGAGTACCTCTATTACGTGCTGGGCCAGCCGAACAACTTCGTCTATCCGACGGGCCAGCGGATCTACGAGGAGTGGACGCCGTTCGTCCTGCGGGGCACGACGGCGGTGCCGGCGCGGTTCTCGAAGCAGATCCTGGGCGGACTGCTGGCGATCTGGGGCGACTTCCCCAACGCGCAGACGCAGGACCAGGTGGCGCGGGGCATCAGGCTGCCGCTGAACGCGGTGGCGCAGAAGGTGTGGAACCCGGCGCGGCCGTCGCTGAGCTGGACCGGTTTCAAGACGTTGGCGGGCCAGGTGGGCACGGGCTGAGGGGGCGGCGGCCGGCGACCGGCTTGATTCGTACGGCGCCGAATCGTTCCTCCACCGAACACCCCCTCAAAGGGACCGCACATAACGGCACTTACACTCAGGAAGCTCCGACTCCCGCCGAACCAGAGTGACGTATTCCAGCCGCACGACGCAGTACTGTGCAGCAGTGGTCAGTACCGCGTCCACGACGGGAGACGTACATGAGCCTGGTGAAGCTGATCGCACAAGCCGATGAGCGTGCCCTGGCCGCGAGCGGGCTCGCCTGCCTCGACCGGTGTCTCCCCCTGCTCGCCGAGGAGCCGGACACCCTGCGACCGCTGTGGGCGGGCATCGTGAGCGGCGAGGGCGACTGGTCCGCGCGCCTGGCCGAGACCAGGGACGTCCTGGATCAGGCCCTCGACGCCGGGGCCACGCCGAACGTCGCCACCGTGCTCGTACGGACCATGCTCGGCTCCGCGCCCTCGGACTGGGGCATCGATTCGCTGCGCGCCTGGGCCGACACCTGCTCCGTGGTCGCGCTGGAGATCCACCAGCGCTTCGACGTGGTGGGCGAGAGCGTGAGCGCCGCCGCCGAGGAACGCCTGGCCCGCTGCCGCGAGGACGGCACAGGCGCGGACGGCGAGGGTACGGACCCGGCCCTCGACGGCGTCGGCCCCCTCGTCGCGGGCGAACTGCGCCGCCAGATCCGCATCCTGGAGATCCTCGCCGACACCACGGACCCGGCGGCCCTGCGCCACGTCATGGACCTCTCGACGGAGGGCCAACGCGTCCTCCGCGCGGTCGTCTCCCGCAGGGCCAGATCCCGCGGCTGACGCGGTCCCGCCGTCGGCTGGTCAGGTCTGGGGCGGGGCGCAGGCGTTGGTGTGCCGCTGTCCGTTCTCGATCCGCGCGACCGGGGCGCCGGCGAGCCGTCCCAGGACGGCGCGCAGCGCGTTCCGGGACGCCGGGTCCAGGTCGGCGAGCAGGTTGTTCTCGATCGCCTCGACCTCGTCGCGTGCCGCGTCGACGACGCGCCGGCCCGTGTCAGTCACCTCGACGATACGGGCCCGCCGGTCCGCGGGGTCGGGGCGGCGCCGGACCAGTCCGGCCGCTTCCAGTTCGTCGAGGACGAGGACGAGCTTGCTCTTGTCGACCGAGACGGCCTGGGCGAGGGCGAGCTGGCTCCTGGTGGGCGCGTCGGCGATCGCCATCAGCACCGTGTAGCCCCACAGGGTCATCCCGTGCTCACGCACGACCGCGGTCTCCGCGGTGGCGAGCCCCTGCTTGAGCCGGGCGAACAGCCAGTGGAGATCGCTCCGGAGCAGGCTGCCCGGAGCCTGGTCGTCGGCGGGAGAGGTGAGCGGCATACCCGCAGAATAGCAAAGGGCCGAAATCATCTTGACTTGAGATTATCTGCGAATAGTCTGGTCTCGATCTCGGATCATCTTGCCTGGAAGGTGGTCCTCAGCGATCGCGGCGGCGCCTACGGACCCGGCACCCCTCGGGCCGCCGCACTGGACGCGGTCAAGGCGCTGGCCACCCGGCTCCCCGACGAGGTCCACGCCGCCTGAGGCCCCGCCGCCCGAGGTCCCCGGACCGGGCCCCCGCCGCTCCCCGTACTTCCCACGAGAGGACACCCCACACGATGGACACCGCACTCAAGGACCGTGTGGTCCTGGTCACCGGCGCTTCGAAGGGCATCGGCGCCGCGACCGCTCGCGCGTTCGGCCAAGAAGGCGCCCGGGTCGCCATCACCTACCGCGACAGCCCAGAAAAGGCCGAGAAGGTCGCCTCCGAGATCGAGAGCGCCGGCGGAAAGGCGCTCGTGGTCCGGCTCGACCTGGAGGACCTGCGTACCGTCGAGGAGGCAGCCAACACCGTCATCGAGCGGTGGGGCGGGATCGATGTGCTCGTCGCCAACGCCGTGCGCTGGGGCGGGGACGGGCCCCCGGACCCTAGCGTCCGTTTCGAGGACGTGCCGCTGAACGAGTGGCAGGCCATGATCAGTGCCAACCTCATCGGAGCCGCCGCCCAGGTGCGCGCCGTCCTGCCGAGCATGCGCTCGCGCGGCTGGGGCCGGATCGTGCTGATCTCCTCCAGCGTCGCCGAGGAGGGCCTGCCCGGCCCCGGTCCGTACGGTACGGCCAAGTCCGGCCTCTACGGTCTCGCGCGCAGCCTCGCCTGGGAGGCGGGCCGGGACGGCATCCTCGTCAACGTGGTCGCCCCCGGGTTCACCCTCACCGACAGCCGCCCGCCCATTCCCACGTTCATCACCGACAAGCTCGCCGCCGGCACGCCCACGCGCCGTCTCTCCGACGCGGACGACGTCGCCAGGCTGGTGCTGTTCCTGGGCTCGGGAGCCAACGGGAACCTCACGGGCGAGGTGGTCCGTGACGGGTCCTCCGCCGCGCGGGCGCCCCACGTCGGTCCCTGACACGGCACACCGGTACGGGGTCCCGCTCGCCCGGGGCCGTGGGGCGGCCGGTTCGGAAACGTCGGGGCGGGTGGCCGGAAGCGCGCCTCGGCACCGGAACGACGACCGGGGCCGCCACCCCCCACAGGAGAGGCCCCGGCCGTCGTCCGCGGAGCCGCAGCACGGCCCCGTACTCCTACCAGCGCCATGGGTGCGTTTTCTGTCACACCGCATATCGCCAGGAAGTTGTTGCAGGTTGTACAAGTTATGGACGTGGGCCCCGGGCAGGCCGTAGCGTGCCGCACAGCGTGGGTCGACGCGGTGATGACCGGCCGCGATTTCAGGACAGGTTGTGGGAGTGCTGGGGGACGACGCGGAGCTGACCACCGCGGTGCTCGCGGCACAGGACGGGGACGAGAACGCGTTCCGTACTGTGTACCGCGCCGTGCACCCGCGGTTGCTGGGCTACATACGCACGCTCGTCGGCGATCTCGACGCCGAGGACGTGACCTCCGAGGCCTGGCTCCAGATCGCCCGCGACCTCGACCGTTTCGACGGGGACGCCGACCGGTTCCGCGGCTGGGCCGCCAGGATCGCCCGTAACCGCGCCCTCGACCACATCCGGATGCGTGGCCGCCGGCCCGCCGTCGGCGGGGACGAGACGGAGCTGACCGGGCAGGCCGCCGAGTCGGACACCGCGGACGAGGCGATGGAGGCCCTGTCCACCGGCCGGACGATGGCCCTCATCGCCCAGCTTCCCCAGGACCAGGCCGAGGCCGTGGTGTTGCGGGTGGTGGTCGGGCTCGACGCGAAGAGCGCCGCCCTGACCCTCGGCAAGCGGCCCGGAGCCGTACGGACCGCCGCGCACCGCGGGCTCAAGCGGCTCGCCGAGCTGCTGGGCGCCGAGGAGGCCGACGGCCTCGACGAGTGGGTCGGGTACGGCCGGGGCGACGGGGGTGGCGGGGCCGGTGCGAGTGGTGCGGTCGGTGGGCGGCGGGTCGAAGCCGTCGCAGAAAACGCTTACCCCCGGAGCGGTGGCGCGGCCGACGGCGCGATCGGTGCCGCCACCCGTACGGCCGGGCGCGGCGCCGCAGGTCAGAGCGCGGGGCTCGGCAGCGTACCGCCGCAGCGCGGCAAACGAACGGGAGCCGCGGCGTCCGCGGGTGTGACGCATTCGCGCCTGCGGACGCTGAAAGACATGTGATGGCCGACGGGCGTGACCAGTGGCTCGACAAGGACGTGGCGGAAAGACTCCTGCGCGGTGAGCGGGTGGACGCGGTCGACGGCCTCGACGGGGTCAGAGCGAAACGGCTTTCCGACGTCCTGCGGGACATGGCGGACGTCACGTACGCAAACGATGCCGAACTTCCCGGCGAGGCGGCCGCGCTGGCCGCGTACCGCCGGGCCGCCGCGGCGCGCGCGGGCGGCTCCGGCGCGGTGGGTTCGCGGGCCGGCGCGCACGCCGGTTCGCCGGAGCCGCGGGCCGGATCACAGGGACCGCGCGCCGGTTCGCCGCCCGGCCCCGTTCCGGTCCTCGGGGCCGACACGTCCCCCGGGGCCGAGGCGTGCCTCGGGAGCGCGGCGGTCCAGGATCTGCCGGGGCCGACGGTACGGCTGGCTCCCGCGACCGGCCCCGTACGCGCGGTGCGGTACGGCGGCCCCCTGCGGATGAGCCTCGTCGCGACCCTCGCCGCCTGCGCCCTGGGCGGGATGGCCCTGGTGGACGGCGGGGGCGTACCGCACGCCGGTCCCGGCAGCGGTCAGAGCTGGGACCGGACGGAATCGGAAGCGGAGCCCGCGCGGTCGCCCCACCCGCCCGCCTCCGGCCGGCCCGAAGGCGCCGGCACCATGGGCGGCGGCTCCGGCCCGGCCACCCCAGACGCCTCGGTGTCCCGAGGCTCCGCCACCGCCGAGGCGGAGGGCGAGAGCACCCACGGCGGCGACGGCGCGGACGAACCGATCGGCCCGGTGGGCAAGCACCGCGACTGGTCCGCCGGAGCCCCGCGCGTCAAGGGCTCCACCTGGTACAGCAGGACGGTGGCCGCCTGCCTCGCCTACCGCGACGGCGAGATCGACCAGGCGCTCAAAGAACAGCTGGACCGCGCCGCCAAGAACCCCGCCCAGGCCCGGCGCTTCTGCGACTGGCTGCTGGAGGTCAAGGCCACGAGGGACGGCGGCGGCAAGGGGACGGGCGGCGGCACGATCGGCGACGGTACGGGGGGAGGGGGCGGGGAAGGGAACGGCAGCGGTGGTCCCGTCGGCGGTACGCCCGGTGAGCCCACCGTCCACCCGTACGAACCTCACATCCCCCCGCACCCACCGACGTTGGGCACCGGCTCGACCACCCCGCCGGCGGAGACTCCCGACGCACCCGGGACGCCCGACGCACCCGGGACACCCGACACACCCGGGACGTCCGCGGACCCGTCCCCCACCCCTACCCCCACACCTTCGGAGACGCCGGACCCTTCCGAACAGCTCTGACCTGCGCGTTCTCCTGATCAGCGATCAGGTGTGACGTTTTCGCGCGCCCCGGCGCAGTACTAGATGAGCCGACTGGTCATCGGCCGCGCAACGAGCCGGGGTTCCCCCCGTACCTTCGGCTCAGCGCATCGGCGCGGGCGGGACACGTTCCCCCGGTCCCGCCCGCGCCACTCTTTTTGCGCCTGAGCCGGCGCCGCTTTCGCGGATGTGGTGCTGGGGGTGGGGGGTGCTCAATTGATGGTCGCGGTCACTACCGACCGCTGGGTGGGGCTACCAGTAGATGACTACCTTGTCGCCCGTTTTTACTTCGGCGAAGAGGGTTGCGATTTTCTGCTCGTCCCGGACGTTGACGCAGCCGTGTGACGCGCCCGTGTAGCCCCTAGCCGCGAAGTCCGCCGAGTAGTGGACCGCCTGGCCGCCGCTGAAGAACATCGCGTACGGCATCGCCGTGTCGTACAGCGTCGAGACGTGGTGCCGGGACTTCCAGTAGACCGTGAACGTGCCCTCGCGCGTCGGGGTGTACTCCGAACCGAAACGCACATCCATCGAGGACACCCGCTTGCCGTCGACCATCCACGACAGCGTGCGGCTGTTCTTGCTGATGCACAGCACCCGCCCCTTCAGGCACCGGGGATCCGGCGCCGCGACCGGCCGTTCCGTCGGCGGCCACAGTTCGTCGCGGGTCGGCTTCTCCGTCATCCCGAGGAGTTTTTCCCACGTGACGCTGTCCGTCGTGCCCGTACGAGCCAGTCCGCGCTTGCCCTGGAACGACGCGACGGCCGTCGCGGTCAGCGTGCCGTAGTAACCCGTCGGTGTGCGGTCGAAGTGGCCGATCTGCCGCAGCCTCGCCTGGAGTTCGCGCACCTGGTCGCTCTCGGCTCCGCTCGCCATCACCGTCCTCGGCTTCGCCACGCCGGGCGAAGGGGTACGGGCGGAGGACGGCGGACGCGCGGGGGCGGAGGCGGACGGCGGCACGGAACCGGAAGGCGATACGGAACCGGAAGGGGACCGCTCCCCGGTCGGCAGGGCCGCGGGGTTCTTCGACGGCCTGGGTGGCGCGGAGGGTGACGGCGTACCGGATCCGGATCCGGGCGGGGCGACCGCCGCCGCGCCGCTGCCCCCCGACTTGCCGTCGGCCCCGGCCGTCCCGCCGTCGGCCGGCCGCACCGTACAGCCGACACCCACGGCCAGCACGGCCGCCGCCGCGAGCCCGCCGCGCAGTGCGGAGGTCCTGAGCATCTTCGCTCCCTTGTCTCTCCCGCCGAGTCATGAACTCCAGTGGCAACTCCCCGGAAAGAAACCGCTTCACACCCGGCGCGGCTCCTGACCCCACGGAAGATTCCGGGCATGTCGGGCCCGGATGTCTCCCCGCCGGCGTCGATCATGGGCGCAGGCAGCACGGACAGACACCGGCCCATACGGACAACAGAGGCCCCGGACATGGCACCCGACCCCCACCCTCATCCGGACACCGCCCGCCTCACCGAGAGCGGTCTCCCCCTCCACCCCGTCTACGGCCCCGCCGCCCTCGACGGCTGGGACCCCGGCTCCAAGCTCGGCGCGCCCGGCTCGTACCCCTTCACCCGGGGCATCCGCCCGACGATGTACACCGGCCGCCCCTGGACGATGCGCCAGTACGCCGGGTTCGGCACCGCCGCCGAGTCCAACGCGCGCTACCGGCAGCTCATCGCGCACGGCACGACCGGCCTGTCCGTCGCCTTCGATCTGCCGACCCAGATGGGCCACGACAGCGACGCGCCCCTGGCGGGCGGTGAGGTCGGGAAGGTCGGGGTCGCCGTCGACTCCGTGGACGACATGCGGGTGCTGTTCGACGGCATTCCCCTCGACCAGGTCTCCACCTCGATGACGATCAACGCACCCGCCGCGCTGTTGCTGCTGATGTACCAGCTCGTCGCCGCGGAAAAGGGAATTCCGGGAAGCGCCCTGACGGGCACGATCCAGAACGACGTGCTCAAGGAATACATCGCCCGCGGCACCTATATCTTTCCGCCGGAACCGTCCCTGCGGCTGGTCGCGGACATCTTCACGTACTGCCGTGCGGAAATGCCCCGGTGGAACACCATCTCGATCTCCGGCTACCACATGGCGGAGGCCGGCGCCTCGCCCGTGCAGGAGATCGCGTTCACCCTCGCCGACGGCATCGCGTACGTACGGACCGCTCTCGCCGCCGGAATGGACATCGACGAGGTCGCGCCCCGGCTCTCGTTCTTCTTCGTCGCGCGGACGACGCTGCTCGAAGAGGTCGCCAAGTTCCGGGCCGCCCGGCGGATCTGGGCGCGGATCACGCGCGACGAGTTCGGCGCGAAGGACCCCAAGTCGCAGATGCTCCGCTTCCACACCCAGACGGCCGGGGTCCAACTGACCGCGCAGCAGCCGGAGATCAATCTGGTACGGGTCACCGTCCAGGGCCTCGCGGCGGTCCTCGGCGGCACCCAGTCCCTCCACACGAACGCGTACGACGAGGCCATCGGCCTCCCCACCGAGCGCGCCGCGCGCCTCGCGCTCCGTACCCAGCAGGTACTCGCGTACGAGACGGACCTCACCGCGACCGTCGATCCCTTCGCCGGCTCGTACGCCGTGGAGGCGATGACGGACGAGGTGGAGGCGGCGGTGGTGGCGCTGATGACCCGTGTCGAGGATCTGGGCGGGGCGGTCGGGGCCGTCGAACGCGGCTTCCAGAAGGCGGAGATCGAGCGCAGCGCGTACGACGTGGCCCGGCGGACCGAGAGCGGCGAGCGGGTCGTGGTGGGGGTCAACCGCCACACCCTGGACCCGGACGCGGACGAGACGCCGTACGAACCCCTGCGCGTCGACCCGGAGATCGAGGCCCGGCAGGCGGCGCGGCTGGCGCGGCTGCGCGCGGAACGCGACGGCGCGGCCGTGGCGGTGGCCCTCGCCGACCTGCGGCGCGCGGCGGCCGGCACGGACAACGTGCTGTACCCGATGAGGGAGGCCCTGAGGGCGCGCGCGACGGTGGGCGAGGTGTGCGGGGCGCTGCGGGAGGTGTGGGGGACGTACGTGCCGACCGACGCCTTCTGAGATTCGCCTTCCGTGATTTCCCTTCCGTGATTCGCCTTCCGACCCGGAAGGCGCGGACGCCGCGAACCCGGATGCGTGGGTACGAACAGGTCTGCGAGACTCGCGCCCATGTTGGGTGTCACGGATCTGCCGACCTACCTCGTCGGCCTTGTGCTGATCGTCCTGCTGCCAGGACCGAATTCGCTGTACGTCCTCTCCGTCGCGGCCCGGCGCGGGGTCCGCGTCGGATACCGGGCGGCGATGGGGGTCTGGTGCGGCGACACCGTGCTCATGGTGCTGTCGGCGGCGGGGGTCGCCTCGCTGCTCCAGGGCAACCCGCTGCTCTTCGGGATCGTGAAGTACGCGGGCGCCGGGTACCTGACGTGGCTGGCGGTCGGAATGCTGCGGGCGGCCCGGTCATTGTGGAAGAGCCGCCACGAGCGGGTGGGTGAGGGAGTCGCGGACGGGACGAGCGCCGCCGGTACGGCCCCGGAGGCGGTGGAGCGGCCGTACCGCAGGGCCCTGCTGATCAGCCTGTTCAACCCCAAGGCGATCCTCTTCTTCATCTCCTTCTTCGTGCAGTTCGTCGACCCCGGTTACGCGCACCCGGCCCTCTCGTTCGTCCTGCTGGGCGTCCTCGCGAACCTCGCCAGCGCGCTCTACCTCTCGGCCCTGATCTTCGGCGGCACGCGGCTCGCCGCCGCCTTCCGCCGCCGCAAGCGCCTCTCGGCGGGCGCGACGACCGCCGCGGGCGCCCTGTTCCTGGGCTTCGCCGTCAAGCTGTCGATGAGCGGTGTCTAGCCTCCGCGCAGCACTATTCCCACTCCGGATCGTCTCGTTTCCCGCGTCGACGGCCCCAGTTCACCCAAGGGTCGTCCAGGTTTCCTAACGTGACGCCGACCCGCCATCTGTCAGCGGGACAGCAGACGCTTGGAGCAGGATGACAATGGCCCGCAACAGATGGCCGAGGGTGCGCAGCTCGGAGACCCCGGTCGTCGCACCCGACGGCACCGCAGACCAGGCCCGGATCAGGCCGACCGAGCTGGACGAGTGCCTCCGTGCCTGCGCCGTCCACAGCGGCAAGCTCGTCGCCGGCCTCGACCGGCGGCGCGTGGAGCTCGCCGAGAAGCTCCGGCACGCGCTCGCCACGCACGCCCTCGCGGAGTCCGGCGGCACGCCCGCTCGCGCCTCCTCGGCCGGCAGCGCCGCCGCGGCCCTGCTCCGCCGGGGCACCAGCGCCGTCGGCGTCTCGGGCCCGGCCCTCGGCGGGGACCTGCTCGACGCGCTGCTCGCCGTCGGCAACAAGGCGCTGGAGTGCAAGTACGACGACGAGCTGAAGCTCGCCCTCCTCATCAGCGACACCGTGCTGACCGCGCGCAAGAACTCGCGCGCCGGATGGCGCCTGCGCGCCAGGACGCTGGAGGCGCTCGGCAACGAGTCCGCCGCCATCGAGGCGTACGACCGCTACCTCGCGCTCACCGACGAGGACGGGTTCGGCGTCGCGACCAGGAACGCGGGCCTGCGCGCCGGCCGCCAGTACCAGGCGGAGCTCCTGGCACAGCTGAAGAGCGAACGCCCCCGGTCCGCGCTGTACTCGCACGGCCAGCCCACCGACACCTGGGCCGAGGGCCTGGTCCTGCACGACCGCGGCGAGTGGGAGCAGGCCGAGCTGCGGCTCATCGGCGCCCTGCTCACCATGGCCGGTGACGGCACCCCCGTACCGGACATCCAGGACGCCATCGCGCACTACCTCGACCTGCGGATCTCGGTGAACGGCGGGGACGCCTCCGAGCTGCGCGACCTCGTCGGCCTCTACGCCGAACAGCGCAGGAACCGCATGCGCGGCCCGGTCGCCGACCCCACCTACGGCGGTGTCGAGTGGCTGAGCCTCGGTGAGTTCCGCAACCAGATCGCCGGCAAGTCCATCTGCCTGATCGCCAACTCCCAGAGCGTGGGCCGCGGTTCGATCGGCCGGGAGATCGACGACTACGACCTGGTCGTCCGCTTCAACTCGTACAAGATCGACGCCCCGGCCACCGGCAAGCGCACCGACATCCACGTCTCGATCCACAAGCACAGCTTCAACTGGGACCAGAAGGTCACCACGCGGCTGATCTTCGGCGGGATCTCGGGCGACTGGAAGCACTCCGTGCGCAACCGCCTGGTCCCCGGCGCGCAGACCTACCTGGGCGACGAGTCGCTGCGCTGGCCGCTGCGCAACATCGGCCAGATCGGCGCGAGCGTCTGGCCGTCCATCCCCACCAGCGGCTTCAACATGCTCTGGCTGCTGGACTTCCTGGACGTCAGCCCGCGCCTGGACCTGATCGGCTTCGACTTCTACGAGAGCGGGGCGTACCGGCTCCAGGAGGCGATGCGCATGCCCATCACCTCCGTGCACGAGTACACCACCGAGAAGGCGTGGGTCATGGAGCGTGCCCAGAGCGTGAACGACACGAGGATATCCCTGCGATGACCACCACCACCTTCTCCGGCGTGGCCCCGGCCGACACCTCCACCAACGCGCTGACCGGCAAGCGCCGTATCGCCTTCGCCAGCTTCGTCGACGAGAACTACCTGCCCGGCTTCCTGGTGCTGCTGCGCAGCCTCGCGCTCTCCAACCCGGGCCTGTGCGAGGACTTCATCGTCCTGCACGACGGGCTGCGCCCCGCCTCGGTCGCCAAGATCCGCGCGCTGCACCCGCGGATCGACCTGCGCCGCGTCGACGCCGAGCGGTACGAGTCGTACGCCAAGGGCGACCAGGACAACTACCTGGTGCGCAAGGCGTACTTCATCCTCGACGTGTTCCGCATCCGGGACTACGACACCGTGATCACCCTGGACACCGACATGGTCGTCCTCGGTGAGCTGGGCGACCTGCTGAAGCTGCGCGACGGGCTCGCCGCCGTACCGCAGTTCTTCTACGGGCAGCACAAGCTCAACAGTGGCCTCCTGGTCATCCAGAAGGAGTACCTGAGCGACGAGTTCTGCGCCCGGATCGACGCCACGGGCCGCTCGGGCGACTACGAGCTGGACAAGCACGACCAGGGCATCCTCAACGCCGTCCTGGACGGGGACTTCGTCCAGCTCGACGCCCGCTTCAACTTCGTGAAGCGCCGCCTCTCGGGCGACAAGGAAGTCCCCGAGGACACCGCGATCCTGCACTTCACGGGCCGGCACAAGCCCTGGCAGGGCGGCGAGGCCGGGTACAGCAAGGGCGAGGACCGCTGGCGCGAGTACGTCATGTCCGACGCCGACTTCCACGCGGCGTACATGTCCGGCGGCGGCACCACCCACCACGACCTGCTGGTGCACTACGGCACCCCGCACGTCGCGCGCACCGGCGACGTGGACAGCGCCCGCCGGGTCGCCCTCGCGCACATCGGCGCGGGCGAGTTCGAGGACGCGGTACGGGTGCTGTCCTCCGTCCACATCCCCGTCGACTCCTCCTGGCCGCACGAGGTGTACGGCCACGCGCTGATGAGCGTGTCCCGGTACGAGGAGGCCGAGGCGCAGCTGCTGCTCGCCACCTCCGCCCCCAACCGGGCGGCGACCGCCTTCTCCCGGCTGGCCCAGATCGCCTGGATCCACAACGACGACGCCACCGCGCGCGACTACGCGATGGAGGGGCTGCGGGTCGACCCGACCCACCGGGCGAACCGGCTGATGCGGATCCGTACGTCCGCGGTGCCCGCCCAGCGCGAGGGCGCGCCCGAGGACCAGCTGGCCCACGTGGCGTTCTACATGCCCCAGCAGGGCAACGCGGGCGACAAGCTGCTGCCCGAGTCGGTACGCCTCACCTTCGGCGAGGACACCGGCAACCGCCGCTGGCACTCGGTCCACGCCCACCGGCTCCTTGACGAGGAGGCGCTGGAGCGGGTCAACGCCCGGCGCGGGCTGGTCATCGGCGGCGGCGGCCTCTTCATCCCGGACACCGCGCCCAACGGCAACAGCGGCTGGCAGTGGAACGTACCGGACGAGCGGCTGAACCGGATCGACGTCCCGATCGTCGTGTACGCGGTCGGCTTCAACGCCTTCGACGGCCAGTCCTACCGGGCCGCGCGCTTCCACTCCAGCGTGCGCCAGCTTGTCGAGCGCTCGGCCTTCTTTGGGCTCCGCAACCACGGCTCGATCGAGAAGGTCAGGGCGCTGCTGCCGCCCGAGCTCCAGGACAAGGTGCGCTTCCAGCCCTGCCCGACGACGGTCACCCGCCAGCTGGTCCAGGGCTGGACCGACCCCGCCGTGCGCGAGAACACGATCCTGATCAACGCCGCGTACGACCGGGCCGGTCTGCGCTTCGGCCACGACTACGCGCACTTCCTGGCGGAGATGGCGAAGGCGATCAAGGCGCTGGGCGCGTACGCCGAGGTGCAGTGCGTGGCGCACTCGCTGGACGACGAGAAGATCGCGTTCGACCTGCGGCGCCAGCACGGCATCTCGCTGCCGGTGATCCCGATGTACGACTTCGAGAACGACGAGATCAGGGACCTGTACGCGCGGACGAAGCTGGTCATCGGGATGCGCGGCCACGCCGGCATGATCCCGTTCGGCTGCGGGACGCCGATCATCAGCCTGATCTCGCACCCGAAGATGACGTACTTCCTGTCGGACATCGGGCGCCCCGAGTGGGGCGTGTCCGTGCACGACAAGAACCTCGGCGCGGTGCTGACCGAGCGGGCCGTGGGGCTGCTGAACGACCACGCCGCGTCGGTCGCGGACGTGCACGCCCGGCAGCAGGAGCTGTGGAAGATCACCCAGGCGAACGCCTCCGACCTGCGGGTCATCCTGGGAGCGTGACGGCGGCGGGCGCCGGGCGGACCGTGTGAACGGCCCGCCCGGCGCCCGGAGTTGTTCCCTGCCCGATCCCGGGCTCAGTCCCCGCGCAGGACCGTCCTGCGCAGCTTCTTGGCCCGGCGCACCATCCGCCGGGCCGTCGCGTTGCGGGGCAGCCGCGCCAGCTGGGCGGGGACCCCGCCCGGCAGGCCGAGCCCGGTCAGCCGGCGCCGCTTGAAGTAGCGCCACGTGCGCTCGTCCAGGTGCCGGGAGAGGTACGCCTCCGCCTCGCCCCGCAGCTCCGGGTATATCTGCGGCTGCATCGCGAAGCCCACGGCCGCCAGCAGTCCCGGCAGGTGGGGGTCCGGGCGGTGGGTGCCCCGGTCGTCCAGCGGCGGCAGCAGCGCGTCCACGATGGTGATCGGCACCCGGTTGCTGTTCTGGTACGGGGACAGCCGGTCCAGCAGGATGTCCGTGCCGACCCGCGCCACCGGCAGGCCGTAGAACGCGGACGCCGTGAACAGCGCGGTGGAGAAGCACCCCACCACCAGCGCCGGCTTGATCCGCCGGAACAGCACCTCGGCCAGCACGGGGGAGTCGAGGACGGTCAGTTCGACCCCGGCGCTCTTCGCCTCGCTCTCCAGCAGCCGCGACCAGACGGCGGGGGCGGCCGGATGCGGCTTGAAGATCACCCGGGTGTGCCCGAGGGCCGCCGCGCCCTTCACCATCCGTACGTGCAGCTCCTCCTCCTCGGCCTCGGTGAGGATGCCGAGCGCCGAGAGGTACTGGCCGAGCAGCAGGGCGGGAGCGACCGCCGGGGTCTCGAACTGCTCCTCCGCGTCGGCGAGTTCGTCCAGCACGCGGACGAACACGTCCGTCGGCACCAGCTCCGGCTCGACACCGAACTCGGTGAGGAGCCGGGGCGTGAGCCCGGGGACGAGGTCGAGGTGCAGCAGCCTGCGCACCCGCCCGCCGATCAGCGGGTCGATCTTGGAGCGGGTGGGGCCGTAACTCATCAGCCCGTCCGCGTACACCTCCATCGAGGCGCCGCCGAGGATCTGCGCGATGGCCTGCGCGGGGTTGACCTGGATGGATTCCACGATCAGCTGGAGGTCGTCGTCACCGAGCCCCCACGCGAGCCGCAGATGGCGCTCCCAGAGGGGCAGGTCGTCGGGGCGCGGCTCCCAGACGGCCGGGTGGAAGGGCGCGATGGTCTCGTTCCACGACACCAGGTCGTCGAAGCGGCGGCGCAGGTGCGCGAAGCCCGGCATGTCGCTGACGGACGGGGTGAGTTCGGGCGTACCGGCGTTGTTGCTGACGACCAGCAGCCGCCGCCCGGCCGGCCGGTAGAGCCCCGCGTCGATCGCGGCGGCCAGCGTCGCGGCCCCGTACAGCGTGGACACGCAGAAGATCTGCGTCGTCCCCCGCGCACCGGTCACATAAGGCGAGGTCACCATCACGCGACCGCCTTCGCGGACGCCATGGACCGCTTGACCAGGCGGCGCAGCCGCTCCGAGCGCTCGAAGTCCATCGAATCCAGTGCTTCTTTCAAGAGGTCCTGGGGGAGGCGTTTCAGGGCGGCGGCGCTCAGCGAGCGCAGCTGCTTCGCCACCGCCGGTTCGAACCGTTCCTTCGCCCCCAGGTGGTGGGCGATGATCGCGCAGTACGTGCGCACGGCCTTGGCCAGGAACCGGTCGGCGTCGGCGTCCTTCGCCGTCTCCTCGATCACCTCGTCGAAGGCCCGGATGAAGTCGAGCTGGCGCACGTCACCGATCTGGGTGAGCGACGACGCCACCCCGCGCCGGTAGAACACCCCGAGCAGCCCGACGGCCGCGAAGGACTCCGCCTCGCGGTGCAGCCGCCAGATCCACGGCCGGTCCTCGGCGGTGCGCAGCCCGTGCGTGAAGTGCACCAGGCCCCGGTCGACGACGCGGCGGTGGTAGATCCCCGCCCACGCGTAGGCGTAGTCGACGGACGTGGTGCGGTGGGCGGGCAGGATCGCGTCGCGCGGGTTCAGCACCTCGCCGCGCCGGCCGACCGGGACCCGGTGGACCGTACGGGCCCTGCCGGTGAACTGGACATGATCCGTACGGACGAAGTCGCAGCCGAGGGCCTCGGCTGCGGTCACCAGCTGGGAGTAGTAACCGGGCGCCGCCCAGTCGTCCCCGTCCAGGAACGTCACGTACTCGCCGCGGGCCGCGTCGATGCCGGTGTTGCGCGCGGTGGCCAGACCGCCGTTCTTCTCATGTCTGAGGAGCACCGCTCCCGGAAGATCACGCTCCGCCCGTTCGAGTATTTCGGGAGTTCCGTCGGACGAACAGTCGTCCACGAGGAGGAACTCGAAGTCCTCACGGGCGTTGGCCCGCAGGCTTCTCAGTGTTTCGAGGGCATATGTCTGCACGTTGTAGAACGGCACGACAACAGAGAGCTTGACCACCCGCGTCACGCTAGAGGGCGCCTGATCGTCCACGCTGACATTCGGGCGCACGGAAGGTGAACGACGAGTGGCGGAATGATGAATCCAGTCGCTTCCGTCCCCCTGCCCCCATTCGTAGACGTGCTGTTAACCCTTTATTGCCATTGAGTTGGGCTGACGAAGGGAATCACTTCCTAACGTCCAGGACGTGCCATCACGTACCAGTCCAGCGGTCCGGGTCGCGGTGCTCGCCGACTCCGACACCCGGTGGAAATGGGGCGCGCTGACCGCGCGCCGCATCGCCCCGGAAGACCGCTCCGTCGAGCTCAGCGGGTTCCTGCTGCGCGGCCGAGCCACGCCCACCGCCCGACAGCTCGCCGAGGTCGGGGCGGACGCCGATGCCCTGCGCGAGATGACCGGTACCGCCTTCCTGAAGAACCTCCGCGAGGAGCCGTACGACATCGTCGTCCTGGCCCTCGTCGGCGGCGCCGTCCAGGCCATGCTCCACGGCATGGCCGCCCTCGGCCTGCCGGACCGGCCCCTCGTCGTCACCGGCTACGTCGGGGTCGTCTACGAGAAGCTCGCCGACGGACTGCTGCTGCGCCACGGCGCCGATGTCGTCCTCGCCAACTCCCGCTACGACGCCAAGCGCTTCCGCGAGGTGTACGAAGGGGTCGGCGCCGACGCCTCCTCCGTCACCGAGGCGGCCCTGCCCTTCCTCGCCGGGGAGCGGTACGTCCCCGAGGAGGGCCGCGACACCGTCGTCTTCGCCGCGCAGCCGTCCGTACCGGTGAGCCGCGCCGACCGTACGTACGTGCTCAAGCGCCTCGTCGAGCACGCCCGGCTGCACCCCCGCCGCGAAGTGCTCCTCAAGCTGCGCAGCAAGCCCGGCGAGCAGACGACGCACATCGAGGAGTTCCCGTACCAGAAGCTCGCCGAGCGCCTGCCCGGCGGCCTGCCGCCCAACTTCCAGCTGGTGTACGGGCACATGGGCGAGGTCCTGGACCGTACCGACCTCCTGGTCACCGTCTCCTCGACGGCCGCGCTCGAATCGCTGCACCGGCGCATCCCCACCGCGATCCTCACCGACCTCGGCATCCGTGAGCCGCTGGGCAACCACCACTTCATCGGCTCGGGCTGCCTCGCGTCCTGGGACCAGCTGGACGGCGGCTACCGCCCGAAGGCCGACGTCGTCTGGGCCGACCGGCAGGGCGTCGCCGCCGACGGCGCGTACGAATCGGCCTTCGACCAGGCCCGCGCCCACGTCGCGAAGCTGCTCGCCCAGTCCGAACTGCCGCCGCTGCGCCCGTACTACACGGCCACCACCGCACCCGGCTACCTGCCGCCCCTGCTCGCCCGCTACCACCTGGCCGCCGACGGGACACCCCTCCCGGGCGCCCGCGCCGAGTCGAGCGACGACTCCCGGATGCGGCGCGCGGTGCGCGAAGCCGTACGGGGAGCGGCGCGCGGCGCGTACCGGCACGGCGTGCAGCGCGTGGCCCCCGTCATCCGCCGCATGGGCGAACTGTGACCGGCCCGGCCGCGCACGCGGCCGACCACACGACGCAACGATCCGCGAACCGCCCGGTGGCCCGCCCTCCGGACCCGTCCACGGACCGGTCCACGGGCCGGTCCCCGGACCAAGGAGCACAGATGAACGCCGTCCTCGCCGTGATCCCCGCCCGCGGCGGATCCAAGGGCGTGCCCGCCAAGAACCTCGCCCCCGTCGGCGGCGTCCCGCTCGTCGTCCGCGCGGTCCGCGCCTGCCTCGCCGCCCGGCACGTGACCGACGTCGTCGTCTCCACCGACGACGCGGCCATCGCCGACGTCGCCAGGACCGCCGGCGCCGAGGTCGTGCTGCGCCCCGCCGCCATCGCGGGGGACACCGCGACCAGCGAGGCCGCCGTCCTGCACGCGATGGACGCGTACCACGCGATGCGCGGAATCACCGCCGACGTGGTGCTCCTCGTGCAGTGCACCAGCCCGTTCATCACCGCCGAGGACCTCGACGGCGTCGTGACGGCCCTCACCGAGGACGGCGCCGACTCCGCCCTCACCGTCGCCCCCACCCACGGCTTCATCTGGCGCGACGACCGCACGGGCAGCACCGAACGCGACGGCTACGGCGTCAACCACGACAAGGCCAACCGCCCCCGCCGCCAGGACCGGCCGCAGGAGTACCTGGAGACCGGCGCCGCCTACGCGATGCGCGCCCCCGGATTCCGCGCCGCCCAGCACCGCTTCTTCGGCCGCACCGCGCTCGTCACCACCGACCCCGCCCGGGTCCTGGAGATCGACGACCCGCACGACCTGGCCCGGGCCCGCGCCCTCGCGCCGCTCCTCGACCCGGCCGCGCTGCCCGTCCACGACGACATCGACGCCGTCGTCCTCGACTTCGACGGGACCCAGACCGACGACAAGGTCCTCATCGACTCCGACGGCCGCGAAATGGTCGCCGTCCACCGCGGCGACGGCCTCGGCATCGCCGCGCTGCGCCGCTCCGGGCTGGAACTGCTCATCCTCTCCACCGAGCAGAACCCCGTCGTCGCGGCCCGCGCCCGCAAACTCCAGGTCCCCGTCCTGCACGGCATCGACCGCAAGGACCTGGCGCTCAAGCAGTGGTGCGACGAGCACGGCATCGCGCCCGAGCGCGTGCTGTACGTCGGCAACGACGTCAACGACCTCGGCTGCTTCGGGCTCGTCGGCTGGCCGGTGGCCGTCGCGAGCGCCCATGACGCCGTACGCGCCGCGGCGCGTGCCGTCACCACGACTCCGGGCGGCGAAGGGGCGATCCGTGAGATCGCCGCCTGGTTGCTGGGACCGGGACTCCACGTCCCGTCCTCGCGGGAGAAGACCCCCACGTCTCACGCTCTCCGCCCGAACGACACCCCCCACACGATCAACGCCCACGACAAGTAAGGACCCCTCATGAGCACCGACGCCACCTCCCGCCTGCGCACCCTCGGCACGCGGACCGCCGGCCCCGGTCGCCCCGTCTATGTCACGGGTGAGATCGGCATCAACCACAACGGCGAGCTGGACAACGCCCTCGCCCTGATCGACGTCGCCGCCGACGCGGGCTGCGACGCGGTCAAGTTCCAGAAGCGCACCCCGGAGATCTGCACCCCGCGCGACCAGTGGGACATCGAGCGCGACACCCCCTGGGGCCGGATGACGTACATCGACTACCGCCACCGCGTCGAGTTCGGCGAGGACGAGTACCGCACCATCGACGAGCACTGCAAGAAGCGCGGCATCGACTGGTTCGCCTCCCCGTGGGACACCGAGGCCGTCGCCTTCCTGGAGAAGTTCGACGTCCCCGCCCACAAGGTCGCCTCCGCGTCCCTCACCGACGACGAGCTGCTGCGCGCCCTGCGCGCCACCGGCCGTACGGTCATCCTCTCCACCGGCATGTCGACGCCGAAGCAGATCCGCCACGCGGTCGAGGTCCTCGGCAGCGACAACATCCTGCTCTGCCACGCCACGTCGACGTACCCGGCCAAGGCCGAGGAGCTGAACCTCCGCGTCATCAACACCCTCCAGGCGGAGTACCCGAACGTCCCGATCGGCTACAGCGGCCACGAGACCGGTCTCCAGACCACCCTCGCCGCCGTCGCCCTCGGCGCCGCGTTCGTCGAGCGCCACATCACCCTCGACCGCGCGATGTGGGGCTCCGACCAGGCCGCCTCCGTCGAGCCGCAGGGCCTCCAGCGCCTCGTCCGTGACATCCGCACGATCGAGGCGTCCCTCGGTGACGGTGTCAAGAAGGTCTACGAGTCGGAGCTCGGCCCGATGAAGAAGCTCCGCCGCGTCGCGGGCGTCGTTGCCGAGTCCACCGAGCCGGTCTCGGTCTGACGACCATGCCGACCCCCAGCGCGGGCAGCGCCCCGCACTCGCAAGCGATCGCGTTCGTCGAGAGCCCGGTCCAGCTGCTGAACGTGCTGGAGTGGGCCAGGACGTCCGTCGTACTCGACGGTGCCGCCGATCCCCGTACCGGCGGTGCTCCCGCCGGGCGGGCCGGCGCGCTCACCGTCGTCGTCCTGTCCCCGACCGACCCCATGTCGCGCGGCCAGCTCAGGCGGATGGCCGACCTGGCCCGCGACGAGGGGTTCACCGTGCGCTGGGAAGAGGCGCGGGGCGGGGCGGGGGCGCCGCTGCGGACCGTACGGCAGCTGACCCCGCTGCTGCGGAGGGCGGACCGGATCGTGATCGGCGATCCGTTCTCCCGGTACGTACAGCTCCTGCTCACGCTCGTCGGCGGCAAGCGGCTGACGGTCGTGGACGACGGCACGGCGACCATGGAGTTCATCGGCCAGGTCGCCCGCGGGGAGCGCCTGGTGCGCTGGCACCGGCGCGGGAGCGGGCGGGGGCCGCGCGAGCTGGTCCTGGCCCCGGTCACCGCGGCGGCCCGGCGGCGGCTCACGCCGTCCGCCGACCGCCCGGTGGAGGTCTTCACCTCGATGCCGGTGGACGAGGTGCCGGAGGGCATCGAGGTCACCCCGAACACCTTCGAGTGGACGAAGGCCACCTTCGGCCCGCCGTCGATCACCGAGACGGCGGACATGGTGGGCACTTCGCTGGTGGAGACCGGCGTGGTGGACGTCGACCAGTACATCGCGGCGGTCATCTCCCTGGCCCGTACGCACAACGCCGCCCGCTACTTCGCGCACCGCCGCGAGAGCGTGGAGAAACTGCACCGCCTCCACGCGGACACGGGCCTGGAGATCGTCCGCCCCGACCTCCCCCTGGAACTGATCGCCCGCCGCGGCCCCATCGGCAGCACGGTCCTCAGCTTCCCGTCCACGGTGGTCCACACCCTGCCCCTGGCCCTGGCGGGCACGGGCGTACGGATCGCGGTCTGCGACATCGCTCCGGAATGGCTCAAGTCCTCGGCGTCCCCCCGGGCCCAGGGCTTCCTCTCCGGCGTCACGACGACAGCCAAGGACGTCCACCGCCTCTCCCGCCTCCCGTCCCCGGCCTGACGCGCCGACACCCCACCCGGCCCCCACCCCGGCACCCGGGCGGGGCCGTTCCTCACGCTTCTCCTGACGCCCCACCAAGCCCGAGTGCGTCCTGGAGCGGCACAAAGGTGCAGCCGTGCAGCCCCATCACCAGCTGCGCGGCCACGACCCAGCGGACATCCGGGTCGGTGTAGGCACGGGTGACCCCCTCAACGGCCTTGGGAATCAGTCCATCCGGCACGTAACGGGCCCCATGCACGCCACTGACCCGAGGCTCCCGCACCCGCACGGCGACAAACGTGCCACGCAGGTAGGGGCAGGCGCGAACGGACTTCGCCGCACAGGGCAGACACACGGGCGGATGGGTCGCCGCCATGTCCTCCGGCCACCCGGGCCAGTCGCCACGCTCGTCCCGGACCAGCCAGAGCACCCCTAACTCGTTGCGGTCGGCGGGCCCCGCGCACACCTGACACAACAACTTCCGCATGGCCCGACGCTGCCGCAGCGGGTGAACACCGCCGAACTCGGGCCGTCCCTGACCCCGTTTGAGCAGACAACGTCTCCACAGGACGCCTTCCTGATCGCGGTCCTGAAGGATCTCGTCGGGGTATGCGATGCCGCCGCGCCGGGCTGTCACGAGGGGCGGACCTGTGCGCTCCGCGCTCCAGACGGTGATGTAGGGCACGACAGCCGGCCGACGCGGCGCGTCGTCGTTCCTCGGGAAACCCATGGCTCGCCTCCGTGTGACGTGGGATGTGGCACTGTGTCAACTATGACGGTAGGAGTTCCCAAAGTATCAAGTCCTACTTTTTGGTTGCGCGGAAGCCGGTTGCCGTTACAGTCGGCTACCGGCAGACTTGACCTGCACAGTCGTAGGGAGGGGCGACCCGCGCATGCCCATCAACAACAACCCGACGATCCGTCAGCGACGCCTCGCACGGCAGCTCCGGGAGCTGCGGACGGCAGCCGGACTGACCTACGCGGATGTCGCGCCGGTGTTGGGTTCGGCGGAATCCAAGATCGGGCGCATCGAGAACGGGCAGTCGGGCGTGAGGCTTCCGGACCTCCGGGCGCTCATGGACGCCTACGGCGTGACAGATCCCGATCAGCGAAGCGCAATTGAGCAGCTTGCCCGCGAGGCAAAGCAGAAGGGTTGGTGGTCGCGGTACGCCAAGGCCGTGGATTCCGCGTACGCCGCCTACATCGCTGTCGAGTCGGACGCGGCTGAGCTTTACAACGTAGAGACCAACTTGATCCCGGGACTTCTTCAAACCCCCGAGTACACTGACGCGTTGATCCGGCTACAGAATCCCGACTTCTCTGACGAGGCCGTCACCTCGCAGATCGACGTGCGGCGGGAGCGTCGTAAAATCCTGGCGCGCGACAATCCGCTTCAACTGTGGGTCGTCATCTCGGAGAGCGTGCTGTACCACCGCGTCGGAGGTCGCGCGGTCATGAAGGCGCAGCTGGAAGCGTTGATCGAGGACAGCGGTCGATCGAACATTCAGTTGCAGGTGTTGCCGCGTGAGGACCCGATGAACGCGTGTCTCTTCGGACCGTTCGTCATCATGAGCTTCCCGGCTCCGGTCGAGACGGACATCACCTACACCGAATCCCCTACGAGTACGTTGTACTACGAAGAGGAACCCGATGTGGAGACTTACACAACGCTTTTCCGAAGGTTGAACATGGCTGCCGCCAACGTTGACAGATCAAGAAACCTGATCACGGACGCCGTCAAAGAGATGATGTAGATCATGAATTCATCAGCCGAATCCCCGTCGGGCCCCGATGCGGTGTGGGTGAAGTCCTCCTACTCGGGAACCAACGGTAATTGCATAGAGATTGCCGCGCTGGCCGACGGTTACCAGGCTGTACGCGACAGCAAGATACGAAGCAGCCCCACACTGGTGTTCACCCCCACCCAGTTCACCGCGTTCGTCCTGGGCGTCGCACATGGTCAGATCGGCTGACCCTCGATCGTGGATGAGCCGATACGGAAAGCGGGCGGCGACCCATTCGTCACGCCCTGGGGTCACTTCGAGGAATGGCTGCGCCAAAACGCGTACGCGGCAGCGCATCGGCAATGGATGCGATGGCTTACTTGGCGATCGGCTCGCTATTGATTACTTGGATTTTCCGAGGGAACAAACGAGATGTGCTGCGCAACTTTGCGGACAGCGCCATTGTGCTGCGCCTTCTCGCGATGGTCGCACTTTCCATCTTGATGTTCATGGACCTGGTCAATGGATGACCGGGGGTCGCGCCTTGACTTCCTCGCACGCGCCATATCGGCCTTCCCTCTCCGGCGCGCAACTTTAATCCGTCGATCCAGTCCCATAGAAACCCTCTTCCCGCTGTGTCCGTCATGGTGGTGTGGTCGGCTGCGGCATTCCTGCCCGCATTGCCCGCCGCGCTACTGAACTTGATTGGGTGATGTCGGTGCCGTTCGCCTGACAGGTGGGTGTCGGCACCGGTAGCCCTGGGGTGTGAGGTACGCGCAGGGCGGCGGACTGACCGACGCCGAAAGAACTACGCGGGAGCGGTTGCGGCTACAGGCCGTGGAGCGTTTCGAGAGCGGGTAGAAGAACGCGGAGGTTGCCGCTGCCCTGCGGATCTGGGGGACTGACGTGACTCATTCCTCCTCCCAGTTCGCGTAGTCGCCCATCGCCGCGTCATCGCACAAGGTCTCCCACAACCCGTTGTCTGCGAGTGCGGTGGCATCGAGAGCAGCGAGGAGCCGTCGAAGCTCGTCCGCCACCTCCTGGAACCTGTCCTCCTCGTCCTCCTCGTAGAAGGGGAAGCGAGCGATGATGCCCGCGACGCACCGGTGGAAGGCCCTGAGGTCCCTGTTCACATGCCAGGCGGTCGCGGACCCGATCTTGGGGATCTGCACGACGCGATGCGAAGCCACATCGACGCCGAGCCGACCGAACAGGCCGCTGGACCCAAAGACGACCAACCCGCCCTCACCGATCCCGTCCAGGAGCGTCGCCTCAGTCAGCGGTTGGTACTCATAACCGATCAGCCCTGCCGGGACGCCGACTTCCCGCAGATCGGCGGCGATCTCGGCAGGCAGCTCTGATGAGCAGCCGATACGGACCACGGCGTACTGGGGCAACGGCAACGGCGGGAAGTCTCGGATCACGCAACCATCATCCTCGTGCTCCGGCCACACCGGGAAGGCGCGAGCTGGCCCCTGCCACCCTGCGGCGGGACCCGACAGCACTCATCAAGTTCAGTAGCCTCTCCGCCGGCTCTCCGGACCTGGCCGACCCGTGGTCTCGGATGCCACCGCACCGAACACTTCCGGCTCGGCCCGCGGTAGGGGCACGGACACATCCGCACCCCCCGGCTCGGAGTACGTCCTGGCGCCCCCGGTCAGCGACCTGGTCGGGTGCCGTGGCCAGGATCCGTTCCCGGTCCCCGATCTCCGCGCTCGCGTCCGGCGGCCCGGCGTACGCGGCGATGGCGTCGGTCGTCCCACGCGAAGCGCTGACCCAGGCCCTCCCCGTCCGTATGGATCCGTATAACTGGATCTATACGGATCGGTATATGTGGGGCGCTACGAGAGAAGGGCGGCGACGGGATGCGGGAGGGCGGGTGAGGCTGGAGTGTGGGGTGGGGGACGCCCTCGATACCCACCTCGCCGTCTCACTATGCGGGCCGTCCGCTCGAATTTTGGCTGGGTGGCTGAAATTTTTGTTGATCGCTGGGTAGTTGACCTAGGAAGAGCCCTAACCTTCAGAAGGTGAACCACTTGACGTCCCGTGAGTCCGATGTCCCCCCGGCCGGCGAAGCAGCGTTGCCCGGTGCGCTTCCCGAAGGGTTGCGCGCCGAGCTGATCGCGTTCCGCCGGGACATGCACATGCACCCTGAGCTGGGCAATCAGGAGGTCCGCGCCACCGCGGCGATCAAGCGGCGGCTGGAGCTGGCGGGGCTGGAGCCCCGGGTGCTGGGCAGCGGGACCGGGCTCATCTGCGACATCGGGGAGATCGGGGAGGCCGGCGGGGTGTCCCCGCAGGGCGTGCGGCCCGTGCTGGCGATCCGTGGCGACATCGACGCCCTGCCCATCCCGGACACCAAAATCGGCGTGGAATACCGCTCCACCATCCCCGACCGCGCCCACGCGTGCGGCCACGACGTGCACACCACCGCCGTCCTCGGCGCCGGACTGGTCCTCGCCGACCTCCACCGCCGGGGCCTCCTGCCGAACCCGGTCCGGCTGATCTTCCAGCCCGCCGAGGAGGTCATGCCCGGCGGCGCGCTCGCCGCCATCGCCTCCGGCGCCCTCGTCGGCGTCGGACGGATCATCGCCGTCCACTGCGACCCCAAGGTCGACGCCGGCCTCATCGCCCTGCGGGCCGGCCCCATCACCTCCGCCTGCGACCGGCTGGAGGTCACCCTCGACGGCCCCGGCGGCCACACCGCGCGCCCGCACCTCACCACGGACCTCGTCACCGCCGTCGCGAAGGTGGCCGCCGAGGTGCCCGCGCTGCTCGCCCGCCGGGTCGACGCCCGGTCGGGGCTCGTCCTGACCTGGGGCCGTATCGAATCGGGCCACGCGGCCAACGTCATCCCGCAGCACGCGGAGCTGTCCGGCACGGTCCGCTGCCTGGAGCTCTCCGCCTGGCACGACGCCCCCGACCTGATCCACGCAGCCGTGGACGAGATCGCCGCGCTGCATCACGCCAAGACCGAGGTGACGTACGTACGGGGCGTCCCGCCCGTCGTCAACGACGTCGTCGTCACCGAACTGCTCCGGGACGCGCAGACCGCCCGCCGCGGGTTGTATGCGATCGAGGACACCGAGCAGAGCCTCGGCGGCGAGGACTTCTCCTGGTACCTGGAGCAGGTCCCCGGCGCGATGGCCCGCCTCGGCGTCCGCCCGCCCGGCGACAGCACGCGCTACGACCTCCACCGAGGCGATTTCGACGTGGACGAGCAGGCGATCGGGGTCGCCGTCGAGCTGTTCACCGCCGCCGCGATGCTGGCCTGAGCGGTGGGTGTACGGGTGTGAGGGAAGCGGATGCCCAGCCGCGCGGGCGGCGGGGGTACGGCCCCGGGGAGAGCACGGCTCCCCGGGGTGCCCGGACGGTCACCCGGGGTGCCCGCCGGGGTTCGAAGACGATCCGATAACGACTGGTGAACGTGTCTTTAACTGACATCTACGCGCGTTACGATCGGCGCGAAACCAGCGCCAACGGAGGCGCTTCGAGTGAAAGGGCCCCCTCGTGCGCCGGGTATCCAAGATCGCTGTAGCGGGCATAGCCTCAGCTGCACTCGCCCTCACCGCCACCGCGTGTGGCAGTACATCCGCCGACAAGGCCAAGGATGACGCGGCCCCGTCCGGCTCGTCCTCCGCGAAGTCGGGTGTCAAGGTCGGCATCGCCTACGACGTGGGCGGCCGTGGCGACCACTCCTTCAACGACTCCGCCGCGCGCGGCGTCGACAAGGCCAAGGCCGAGTTCGGCGGCGAGGTCAAGGAGCTGACGGCCAAGACCACCGACACCGAGGCCGACCGCGTCGACCGCCTGACGCAGCTCGCCGAGGCGGGCTACAGCCCCGTCATCGGCATCGGCTACGCGTACGCCAACTCGATGAAGGCGGTGGCCGCGAAGTTCCCCGCCACCACCTTCGGCATCGTCGACTCGGTCGTGGACGCCAAGAACGTCGACAACATCGTCTTCACCGAGGAGCAGGGCTCCTACCTCGGTGGCGTCGCGGCGGCGCTCAAGACCAAGAAGGACCGCGTCGGCTTCATCGGCGGGGTCGACGTCCCGCTCATCAAGAAGTTCGAGGCGGGTTACGTCCAGGGTGTCCACGACACCAACCCGAAGATCAAGGTCGACGTCCAGTACCTGTCGCACGGCTCCGACACCTCCGGGTTCGCCAGCCCCGACAAGGGCAAGGCCGCCGCCCAGGGCATGCTCGACAACGGCGCCGACGTGATCTACAGCGCCGCGGGCTCCTCCGGCTCCGGTGCGATCGAGGCCGTCAACGGCTCGAAGGGCGCCTGGGCCATCGGCGTCGACTCGGACCAGTACAACCAGGTCTCCCTCGCCAAGTACAAGAGCTCGATCCTCACCTCGGTCGTCAAGAACGTCGACGTCGGCGTCTACGACCTGGTGAAGTCGATCAACGACAAGAAGCCGCTGGTCGGCACCAACGCCTACTCGCTGGCCAAGGACGGTGTGTCGCTGTCCACCAGCGGTGGCTTCATCGCCGACATCCAGCCCAAGATCGACGCCGCCAAGGCCAAGATCGTGGACGGCTCGATCAAGGTCAAGACCACCCCGTGACCTGCTCCGGCGCCCGGTTCTCCACCGGGCGCCGGTTCTGTGTACGGGCCCGGTGAAGGTACTCCGACCCTTTCGCCGGGCCCATAACGATGTATCAACTCTACGCGCGTAGGCGTGAGTTGACACGCTAGCGTCACCGAACGCCCCCCGCCCCAACGCTCCTTCTCCGAGGAGAGTGCGCCATCAACGCGTCCAGCCCTCCCGCCGTCGAACTGCGCGGCATCACCAAACGCTTCCCCGGTGTCGTCGCCAACAGCGATATCGACATCACCGTCCGCCGAGGCACCGTGCATGCCCTCTGCGGTGAGAACGGTGCCGGCAAGTCGACCCTGATGAAGATCCTCTACGGCATGCAGAAGCCCGACGAGGGGACCATCACCGTCGACGGCGCGCAGGTCAGCTTCGGCAGCCCCGCGGACGCCATAGCCCGCGGCATCGGCATGGTGCACCAGCACTTCATGCTGGCCGACAACCTCACCGTCCTGGAGAACGTCGTCCTCGGCGGTGAGAAGCTCCACGGCATCGGCTCCCGGGCCCGCAAGAAGATCCAGGAGATCTCGGACGCGTACGGCCTCGGGATCCGCCCGGACGTCCTCGTCGAGGAACTGGGTGTCGCCGACCGCCAGCGCGTGGAGATCCTCAAGGTCCTCTACCGGGGCGCCCGTACGCTCATCCTGGACGAGCCCACCGCGGTCCTCGTCCCGCAGGAGGTCGAAGCCCTCTTCGACAACCTGCGCGAGCTGAAGTCCGAGGGCCTGACCGTCATCTTCATCTCCCACAAGCTGGGCGAGGTGCTGTCGGTCGCCGACGAGATCACGGTCGTCCGGCGCGGTACGACGGTGGGCAGCGCCGACCCCCGTACCACCACGTCCAGGCAGCTCGCCGAGCTGATGGTGGGCAGCGAGCTGCCCTCCCCGGAGACCCGCGAGTCGACCGTCACCGACGTACCCATGCTCACGGTCGAGGACCTGAGGCTCACCGCCACCGACACCGACGGTGTCGTACGGGACGTCCTCGCCGACATCGGTTTCACCATCCACCAGGGTGAGATCCTCGGCATCGCCGGCGTCGAGGGCAACGGCCAGGCGGAACTCGTCGAGGCGATCATGGGCCTGCGCGACCCCGACGGCGGAGTCATCTCCCTGGACGGTACGGACATCTCCCACGCGCCCACCCGCACCCGGCGCGAGAGCGGTATCGGCTACATCCCCGAGGACCGCCAGCGCCACGGCCTGCTCCTGGAGGCCCCGCTCTGGGAGAACCGCGTCCTCGGCCACGTCACCGAGCCGCCCAACTCCCGCCGCGGCCTCATCGACGGCAGGGCCGCCCGCCTCGACACCGAACGGATCGTGCGCGAGTACGACGTACGGACCCCCGGCATCGAGGTCACGGCCGGCTCCCTGTCCGGCGGCAACCAGCAGAAGCTGATCGTCGGCCGCGAGATGAGCCACCACCCCAAGCTGCTGATCGCCGCGCACCCCACCCGGGGCGTGGACGTCGGCGCCCAGGCCCAGATCTGGGACCAGATCAAGGACGCCCGCCGCGACGGCCTCGCCGTCCTGCTCATCTCCGCCGACCTGGACGAACTGATCGGCCTGTCCGACACCCTGCGGGTGATGTACCGGGGCCGCCTGGTCGCCGACGCCGACCCCGCCACCATCACCCCCGAGGAACTGGGCTCCGCCATGACGGGTGCCGCCACCGGCCACCTGGCGCACACCGTGCCCCCGCAGCGCGACGGCGCGACGGGCGGAACGGGCGGAACCAGCGACACAGGCGAAACCGCGGGAGAGGCCCGATGAAGAAGCTCACCTCCCGGCTGGACAAGGAGCGGCTGATCCTCGCGGTCGGCGCCCCCCTGCTGGCCCTGGTCGCGGCGCTGGTCGTCACCGCGCTGGTCATCCTCGCCACGGGCAAGAACCCGTTCGAGGCGTTCAACGACATGCTGTCGTACGGCTCCGCCAGCGACAGCCAGATCTACATCCTCAACAAGGGCACGACGTACTACCTCGCGGGTGTCGCGGTCGCCATCGGCTTCCGGATGAACCTCTTCAACATCGGGGTCGACGGCCAGTACCGCATGGCGGCCTTCGCCGCGGCCGTCGTCGGCGGCGCGCTGCACCTGCCGGCCCTCGTCCAGATCCCGGTCATCATCATCGTCGCCATGCTCGTCGGCGCCATGTGGGCCGGCATCGCGGGCATCCTCAAGACCTCACGCGGGGTCAGCGAGGTCATCTCGACGATCATGCTGAACTCCATCGCCACCGCGATCATCGGCTATCTGATCCAGCCGGAGCGGCTCGGCCAGCTGGACGACGCGGGCACGCTGGTCTCCACCAAGCCGCTGCCCGAGTCCTCCTTCTTCTTCACCCTGGACATGGGCCCGGCCGGCCAGCTGTGGGGATTCATCGTGGTCGCCGCGCTCGCGGGCCTCGCCTACTGGTTCGTCCTCGGCCGCACCCGCTTCGGTTTCGACCTGCGGGCCGTCGGCCAGTCCGAGTCGGCCGCCGCCGCGAGCGGGGTCAGCGTCAAGAAGATGATCTTCACCAGCATGATCCTCTCGGGCGCCATGGCCGGCCTCATCGGCATGCCGACGCTGCTCAACGAGAGCCACATGTACAGCAACGACTTCCCGCTGGGCATCGGCTTCACGGGCATCGCGATCGCGCTGCTCGGACGCAACCACCCGATCGGCATCGCCCTCGCGGCCCTCCTCTGGGCCTACCTGGAGCGCACGACCAACCACCTCGAAGTGATCGGCTACGACAAGGAGATCCTCGGCGTGATCCAGGGCGTCATCGTCCTGTGCGTCGTCATCGCCTACGAGATCGTCCGCCGGTACGGCCTGAAACGCCAGCAGCAGCGGGTCGGCGCCGAACTCGCCGCCCAGGCGGCCACGACCCAGAAGCTGGAGGTGGCCCGATGACCGCCACGACCACCGAGACCCCGCCTCCCTCTCCGGCGGCGCCGAAGGCCCCGGGCGCCAAGCCCGCCCGGCGCAGGCTGACCCTCGCCCGGGTCCTGCTGATCGTCGCGGGCGGGCTGATCCTGCTCTCCCTCGTACGGATCCTCACCGGCGCCGACCAGCTCACCTCGGCGGGCCAGATCAGTGCCTCGCTCGGCCTCGCCGTCCCGATCGGCCTCGCGGGCCTGGCCGGCCTCTGGTCGGAACGCGCCGGAGTGGTCAACATCGGCCTTGAGGGCATGATGATCCTCGGCACCTTCGGGGCCGGCTGGATCGGCTGGCAGACCAACCCCTGGCTCGGCATCCTCGCGGGCATCGCCTTCGGTGTCCTCGGCGGCCTCCTCCACGCCGTCGTGACCGTGACGTTCGGGGTCGACCACATCGTCTCCGGTGTGGCGATCAACCTGCTCGCGCTCGGCGTCACCCAGTACCTCGCCAAGATCTTCTTCAACGCCGGCGAGGCGCAGACCCTGGGCGGCAACCCCAAGCAGTCCCCACCCGTCGACTCCGTCCCCGACATCACGATCCCGGGGCTCTCCGACGGACTCACGTCGCTGGCGGGCCACCACTGGTTCCTGGTCTCCGACCTCGCGGGCATCCTCGGCGGCGCGATCACCAACCTGTCCGTGCTGACGATCTTCGCCGCCGTCCTCTTCGTGGGCAGCTGGTGGGTGCTCTGGCGGACCCCGTTCGGGCTGCGCCTGCGCTCCTGCGGTGAGAACCCGATCGCCGCCGAGTCGCTGGGCGTCAACGTCTACTCGTACAAGTACATGGCGGTCGCGATCTCCGGCGGCCTCGCCGGACTCGGTGGCGCGTTCCTCGCCACCGTGCCCTCGCACATCTACCTGGAGGGGCAGACCGGCGGCCGGGGTTACATCGGTCTCGCCGCGATGATCTTCGGCAACTGGCGGCCCGGGGGGCTCGCCATGGGCGCGGGCCTGTTCGGCTTCTCCGACGCGCTCCAGCTGCGCAACGGCGGCGAGACCGTGCACGCGCTGCTGCTCCTGCTCGTGGTGCTGCTGGTGCTGCTGGCGGCGTGGAAGGCGTACCGGAAGGCGCGCTTCCAGGCGATCCTGAGCGGGGTCACCGCGCTGCTCATCCTGGTCTGGTACCTGGTCACCGACACCGTCCCCTCGGACTTCGTCGGCGCGACCCCGTACGTCGTGACGCTTCTGGTGCTGTCGTTGTCGGCCCAGCGGCTGCGGATGCCGAAAGCTGACGGCATGCGCTATCGAAGAGGACAAGGAAAGTGACGGCCGACGATTCCGCGGGCACCGCGGGCACGCGGGAGGCCGACATCGACTGGACGGAGCTGCGGTCCGTCGCGCGGGACGCGATGTCCCGGGCGTACGTCCCGTACTCCGGCTATCCGGTCGGCGCGGCGGCCCTCGTGGACGACGGCCGCACGATCAGCGGCTGCAACGTCGAGAACGCGTCGTACGGCCTGTCGCTGTGCGCCGAGTGCGGTCTGGTCTCCGCCCTGCACCTGACGGGCGGCGGCCGGCTCACCCACTTCACCTGCGTCGACGGCGCGGGGGAGGTGCTGGTGCCCTGCGGGCGGTGCAGACAGCTGCTGTACGAGTTCGGCGGCCCCGAGCTGGTGCTGGAGACGCCGGCGGGGATCCGCACGCTGGACGCCATGCTGCCGCAGGCGTTCGGCCCCGGGCACCTGGCCTGACCACCGGCGGCGCGGGCCCGAGCGTCCGCGCCGCCCCCCGACCCGGCCCCGCCGCCGCCGCGATCCGGCGGCGCCGGGGCCGTACAACTGCTCCACCCTGCCCCCGCACACACCTGTTGTGCCGAAAGGAACGCACGCCATGGACGTCATCTCCGTCATCCGCACCAAGCGGGACCGGGGCGAACTGAGCCCCGAGCAGATCGACTGGGTGATCGACGCCTACACCCGGGGCGAGGTCGCCGACGAACAGATGTCGGCGCTGGCCATGGCGATCCTCCTCAACGGCATGAACCGCACCGAGATCGCCCGCTGGACCGCCGCGATGATCGCCTCCGGCGAGCGCATGGACTTCTCCGCGCTGTCCCGGCCGACGGCGGACAAGCACTCCACGGGCGGTGTCGGCGACAAGATCACGCTGCCGCTCGCCCCGCTGGTCGCGGCGTGCGGGGCGGCCGTCCCGCAGCTCAGCGGGCGCGGGCTGGGCCACACCGGCGGCACGCTCGACAAGCTGGAGTCCATTCCCGGCTGGCGGGCGCTGCTCTCCAACGCCGAGATGCTGCACGTGCTGGAGAGCACCGGCGCGGTGATCTGCGCGGCGGGCGACGGGCTGGCCCCCGCCGACAAGAAGCTGTACGCGCTGCGCGATGTCACCGGGACCGTCGAGGCCATCCCGCTGATCGCGTCCTCGATCATGTCCAAGAAGATCGCCGAGGGGACGGGCTCGCTGGTCCTGGACGTCAAGGTCGGCTCCGGGGCCTTCATGAAGACCGTCGAGGACGCCCGCGAGCTGGCGTCGACGATGGTGGGGCTCGGCAACGACCACGGCGTCCTGACGGTCGCGCTGCTCACCGACATGGCGACCCCGCTGGGCCTCACCGCGGGCAACGCCCTGGAGGTCCGCGAGTCGGTCGAGGTCCTCGCGGGCGGCGGTCCGGCGGACGTCGTCGAGCTGACCCTCGCCCTGGCGCGCGAGATGCTCGACGCGGCGGGCCTGCGGGACGCCGACCCGGCGAAGGCGCTGGCCGACGGCTCGGCGATGGACGTCTGGCGCCGGATGATCGCGGCCCAGGGCGGCGACCCGGACGCGGCGCTCCCGGTGGCCCGCGAGCACCAGGTGATCACGGCCCCGTCCTCGGGCGTCCTGACCCGCCTCGACGCGTACGGAGTCGGCGTCGCCGCCTGGCGCCTGGGCGCGGGCCGCGCCCGCAAGGAGGACCCGGTCCAGGCGGGCGCGGGCATCGAACTCCACGCGAAGCCGGGCGACCACGTCACCGCGGGCCAGCCGCTCCTCACCCTCCACACGGACACCCCGGAAAAGTTCGACTACGCCCAGGAGGCCCTGACCTCCACGTACGACATCGCCCCGCCGGGCACGGCCTACGACCACCGCCCGGTCGTGCTGGAACGTATCGCCTGACCTGCGCTTTCCCCCTTCGGGTGAACGGGACCGGCGGACCCCCGCCGGTCCCGTTCACCGTCCCGGGACGGGCGCGCGATGAGTTCCGACCCCCGCGACGGTCTCTCAGGTTGTGGATGCCACGAAACCGATCGTTCTTGTTGTCTCGGGCCGGCTCGGGCCCGGGGATGTGCCCCGGTTGTGTGAGGAGCTGGTTGCTCGGCTGCGGGGGAGTGGGGCCGGCGAGGCGGTCTGTGATGTGCGGGGGCTGGAGCGGCCCGGGCTGGTTGCCGTCAACGCGCTCGCGCGGTTACAGCTCACCGCGCGGCGGCGTGCCGTTCGGTTGCGGGTGCGGGGCGCCGGGCAGGAGTTGCGGCTGTTGATGGACCTCGTGGGGCTCGCCGAGCTGGTGCAGTACGCGGATCCGGAGGACGACGCGGACGACGACTCGTAGGCGTACACACGGGTGCAGGGCGTAACCGTGTGTACCGGTCCGTGCGGGCGGGCCGGTACACACGGATCCGCTACTCCTTCTCCAGCCGCGCCGGCAGGTCGAACAGCGGAAACCACCGCTCCGTGTCCAGGAACGAGTTGATGCCCGAGATCCGGCCGTCCACGATCTCGATGACCATCAGCGCCCACGGCGTATGCCCGTTGCCGTCCTCCGCCGGGTGGTAGTGCGCGAACGCCGGCGTGCCGTTGGCCACCGTCGGGATGAGGCGCGAGCCCCGGCAGACGGAGCCCACCCCCAGCATCCAGCCCACGATGTCGTCGTGGCCTCGCAGCCACAGGTCGTACGGCGGCATGGACAGCGTCGCGTCCTCGTGCAGGAGCGTCGTCAGCGCCTTCATGTCATAGCCCTCGAAGGCCGTGACATAGCGCTCCAGCAGCTCCTTCTGCTCGTCGTCCAGCGGATCCGCCGCGTCCGTCGACGCCGGCTCCGACTCGGCGATCGTCGCCCGCGCCCGCTGGAGCGCGCTGTTCACCGAAGCCACCGTCGTGCCCAGCAGCTCCGCGACCTCGCTCGCCTTCCACGCCAGCACCTCGCGCAGAATCAGCACGGCCCGCTGCTTGGGCGGCAGGTGCTGGAGCGCCGCCATGAACGCCAACCGGATCGTCTCCCGCTCCACCGCCCGCTCGGCCGGGTCCGCCACCGAGGGCAGCACCCGGCCGTCCGGGACCGGCTCCAGCCACGTCACCTCGGGCCGCGCGTTGAGCTGCGCCTGGGCCACCGGCGTCGCCGCCGTCAGGTCCATCGGCCGCGCCCTGCGGTTGCCCGCGTTCAGCATGTCCAGGCACACGTTCGTCGCGATGCGGTACAGCCACGACCTGAGCGAGGACCTGCCCTCGAACTTGTCGAAGCTGCGCCACGCCCGCACCATCGTGTCCTGCACCGCGTCCTCGGCCTCGAACGCCGAACCGAGCATCCGGTAGCAGTACCCCGTCAGCTCCGTCCGGTGTTTCTCCAGCCGGGAATCAAGATCCTCTGTTGTCGCGAGATCACTCATCGGGTCACCCCAGTCGCCCCCTTGGAACCAGTCCTTCGGAAGCTACCGCACCCCACTGACAATCGGCTCAGGTTCCCGGCTTGCGGCCGTACACGAAGACGTCGTCCCCGGTCTTGAGCAGCGACCAGTACTTTGAGGCCGCCGCCGTCGTCATGTTCACGCAGCCGTGCGAACCCGGCGGGTTCCACATGCTCACGCCCACCGAGTGGAACGCCTGGCCGCCGTCGAAGAACTGGCTGTACGGCATGGGCACGTCGTAGATAGACGACACGTGGTTCTTGTCGCGCCAGCCGATCTTCTTCAGGCCCGTCCTGGTCTCGTACTTGTCGCGGCCGGTGCGCACCGGGACCGGTCCGTACACCAGTTTCTTGCCGTCCTGGATCCAGCTGAGCTGACGCGTCAGGTCGACACAGGCGATCCGGCCCTTGTTGGTCGGGCACTTCCCGGCCTTGTTGGGCGTCTTGCCCGCGGCCTTCTGCTTGTTCATGAGGTCCATCACGCCCCAGGTGACGGGCCCGGCGTAGCCGATCGTCGGCGTGATGCCGTGCTTCGACTGGAAGGCACGGATGGCCTTGCAGTCGGTGGCGGACTGCTTGCCGTCCACCGGCCGGCCGAGGAACTTCTCGACCTGCTTCTGGTTCGGCCCCGTACTGGTCGTACAACTCGCCGCCTGCGCGGGGGTGCCGCCCAGTGCCACGGTCAACGGCACCACCAGCGCGGCGATCCCCGCCGCGACGGCCCCTCTGCGTCCGATACTTCCCATGGTCCCGCCCCGTCCGTCCTCGTACCTGCTCCGACATGGCTGTGTGCCGCGCGTTGTTGCAGCGCGTGTCAGGGAGATAGACGGACGAACGGTACGCGCAGTTGCACGCCCCTGTACGGCGATTGGGTAACAGGGACCCCCAGCGGGACCCCCGGCGTACCCGGGGCGGACCCCCGGCCCGCGGTGGCCTCAGTGGCCCGCGAGCACCCGGCGCCGCTCCACCCGCGCGCAGCGCGACCCGTACAGCGTGATCGACACGACACCCAGCACCGCCAGCAGCCCGAGCGCCACGGTCGCCGCCCAGCCCCCGGTATGGAAGGCGATCGCGCCCAGCGTGCCGCCCGCGCTGCTGCCCAGGTAGTACGAGGACTGGTAGAGCGCGGACGCCTGCGCGCGGCCCGACTTGGCCGTACGGCTCACGGACGACGACGCGACCGCGTGGCCCGCGAAGAAGCCCGCCGTGATCAGGACCAGGCCGAGCAGGACGGCGGCGAGCGCGTCCGCGAGGGACAGCAGCAGGCCCGCCGTCGTCGTGCCGACGGCCAGGTAGAGCGCGCCGCGCCGCCCCAGCCGCCCGACGAGCCGGCCGGCCGCCGCCGAGGAGACCGTACCGACCAGGTAGACGACGAAGACCGAGCCGACCACGCCCTGCGGCAGGTTGAACGGATCGGCCACCAGCCGGTAGCCGATCACGGTGTAGACGGCGCCGAACACCGTCATGAACAGCCCGCCGATCGCGTACAGCCGCAGCAGCAGCGGATCGGACAGATGCGCCCCGACCGTCCTCGCCAGCGCCCGCGGGCTCAGCGTGCGCGAGGTGAAGTTCCTGGCCCTCGGCAGCAGCGCGCGGAAGACCACCGCGCAGGCGACCGCCAGCAGCCCGACCGCCGCCAGCGCCGCCCGCCAGCCCCACGCCTGGGCGACCCAGCCGGTGAGGATACGGCCGCTCATCCCGCCGATGCTGTTGCCCGCGACGAACAGTCCGATCGCGGCGACCAGCGCCTTCGGCCGTACCTCCTCGGCGAGGAACGCCATCGCGGAGGCCGGCAGCCCGGCCAGCGCCGCGCCCTGCACGGCGCGCAGGGCCACCAGCCACTCCAGGTTCGGCGCGAACGGCACCAGCAGCCCCACCACGACGGCGACCACCAGCGAGGCGGTCATCAGCGTCCGCCGGCCGAAGCGCTCGGAGAGCGCGCTCAGCGGCAGGACGAAGAGGGCGAGCGCGCCCGTCGCCGCCGACACCGTCCAGCTGGCCTGCCCGGCCGTGACACCGAAGTCCGCGGAGATCGCGGGCAGGAGGGCCTGCGTCGAGTAGAGGAGGGCGAAGGTCGCGATCCCGGCGGCGAAGAGCGCGAGGCTCATGCGCCGGTAGCCGGGGCCACCGGGGGTGAGCTGATCACTCGGAGCGAGGGGCACGGACGGCGCTGCGGAGGCACCCGCCGTGACGGGTGCCTCGGTACTGACAGAAGGCATACGACGAACGTAGGCACTCGCCGCTCATGCGTCCAATGCGGAGAATGCCGATAATCGATCCCATGGCGCATCAACCGAGATCAGACGGTACGCGAGACTCCCCGCAGGCCGACCTGGATCCCGAGTCCTGGCCGGCGCTGCTCGCCCCGCGCCTCGCCTACTTCGCCGGGGTCGCCCGCCACGAGCACGTGACACGGGCCGCGCAGGACATGGGAGTCCCGCAGTCCACGCTCTCCCGGGCGATGGTCAGGCTCGAACAGGACCTGGGGATCGCCCTGTTCGCCCGCAAGGGCCGTACGGTCTCGCTCACCCCCGCCGGCCGGGCGTTCCTCACCTCGGTCGAAGGCGCGCTCGCCGAGGTGGAGCGGGCCGCCGAGTCCGTACGGGCCGACGCGGATCCGGAGTCCGGCAAGGTCGCGTTCGGCTTTCTGCACACCATGGGCTCGGAGACGGTGCCGGGTCTGATCCGGGCCTTCCGCGCGGACCATCCGCGGGTACGGTTCCAACTCGTCCAGAACTACGGCGAGGCGATGATCGAACGCCTCCGCGCCGGGGAGCTGGACCTGTGCCTGACCTCACCGGTGCCGGACGCCCCCGACCTGGTCGCCCGGCGGGTCGACGTGCAGCGCCTGCGCCTGGTCGTCCCCGACGACCACCGGCTGGCGGGCCGCAAGCGCGTCCGGCTGGCCGAGGCGGCCGACGAATCGTTCGTCACGCTCGAACCGGGGTACGGGCTGCGCCGGATCACCGACGACCTGTGCGCCAAGGCGGGCTTCAAGCCGCGCGTCGCGTTCGAGGGGGAGGAGGCGGAGACCCTGCGGGGCCTGGTGGCGGCGGGGCTCGGGGTGGCCCTGCTGCCCCCGCCGGCGGTGGCCCGGCCCGGGGTGGTGGAACTGACCGTGACGGCACCGCGCGCGGTACGGGAGATCGGCCTGGCGTGGCTGGACGGGCACCCGGACACCCCGCCGGTGGCGGAGTTCAAGCGCTTCCTCCTGTCCCGGCGGGGACAGATCCTGCCGGACTGACCCGGGACCTGACCGGGGGCGGCGGACCGAGTGGGCCGGCCGGGGGCGGCGAACCGACCCCGGACCGACCGCGTGCGGCCGTCAGGGACTCACCGGGCCGGCCGTCAGCGTTCGGCGCGCCGCCTCGGGGCGCGTCCCTCGGCGTCGGCGGTTTCGTGGGAGCGCTTGCCGACGGTCCGCGTCGGCGGCTTCCGGCGCCTCGACTTCGCCGTACCGGAAATGGCACCGGGCGCCCTGTCGGCGGTCCTGCGGACCTTCTTGCCGGTGTTCCTGGCGGTACGGGAGGTGTCCCGGCCGGTCTCCTCGACGTCGTCGGCGTCCTCCTCGACGTCCTCGCCGGCCTCCTCAGCGAGCTCCCCGGTCTCCTCACCGATGTCTTCACCGACGTCGTCCCCGATGTCATCCGTGACGTCCTCGCCGACGTCCCCGGCCTCCTCGACGGCGTCCCCAGCCGTACGGCCGACGTCCCCGGCCGCCTCTCCGGCACCTTCGCCGACGTCCCCGGCCGCCTTCCCGGCGCCCCGGCCCACGTCGCCCACCGCGCCGCCGGCGCCCCGGCCCGCTTCCTGAACCGCGCCGCCGGCGCCTTCACCCACGTCCCGGACCGCTTCTCCGGCGCCCTGGACCGTCTCGCCCGCACCCCGGCCGACGTCCTGAACGGCTCCTCCGGCTCCTTCGCCGACCTCCTCGACCGCCTCACCCGCCCCGCGGCCCACGTGCTCCACAGCGCTCCCCGCCCCGCGCCCGACGCCTTCCACCGCGCCGCCCGCGCCCTGCCCCACCTCTTCGACGGCTTCGCCCGCTCCCCGGCCGACGTGCTCCACCGCGCCGCCTGCCCCGCGTCCGAGTTCCCCGACCGCCTGCCGCGTGCCGGTGCCGACCTCCTGGACCGCCGACCCCACACCGCGGGTGATCTGCTCCAGGATCTGCGGGTTCCGGTCGATCGTGGTCAGCACCCGCTGGAGGATCAGGGCGACGTGGTGCAGCCGGACCTTGAGCTGGGCCTCCGCCTCGACGCCCTTGATGTCCAGTTCCACCCGGCCGAGTTCGACATCGGCGCCGACATTCAGTTTGAGCAGATCCAGCACCTCGGCCTGGAGCGACACACGCGCCCTGAGATCCTCGACCTGGAGATTGATCTCCTCGACGTGCAGCACCGGCACGTCGAGATAGACGTCGGGTTCTTCGTCGCCCATCGCCTCCCCCTCTTCGGCCACCTCGCCCGTTATTTCCTCGTCGCCGTCGTCCACATACGCGTCGGCGTCGTCGGATTCGGCTTCCAGGGCGTCCGGTTCGGCATTGTCGTACGTCTCGTCGGACGGTTCTTCGGCGTATTCCGCGTCTTTCCCCATGCCCGCAGCACATCCTCGGATCTGGCCCGTTTTCCCCTTCCGGCCATGGTCGCACGATCCGTGCCCGTCCGGAGATTGTCGCTCTGTGTGAGAAGCGGTCGCACTCCGCTCGGGCAATCGGCGGAATGGCGTCGGCCGTGCATGCCACGCACACTGGAAGGAGTTCCACGGGGGATGCCGGTGTGGACGCGGGCGGGCCCATTCGGGCGCCGAACGTCAAGAGCCGGGCGTACTCGAGGCATTGGAAGGTGGCGTACTCCATGGCGGAGAACAGCAAATTCGCGCTGGGCGCGGCGATCGTCGGTGGCTATGTGCTCGGCCGTACCAAGAAAGGGCGGCTCGCCCTGACGGCCGCCACATATCTCACCGGCAAGCGAATGGGCGTTTCACCGCGGCAGTTGATCTCCGGGGGAGTGAGCCGCCTCGGTGAGGTTCCCCAGGTCGCGGAGCTCCAGGAGCAGGTGCGCACGGAAGGCGCCCAGGCGGCCCGTAAGGCGCTCACGTCCGTGGCGAGCAGGGGCATGGGCTCGCTCTCCGGCGCCCTCGGCGGGCACGGCCCCAGCTTCGGCGGCAAGGGCGGCAAGGACGAGGAGCAGGAGGGCGACGAGGAGGAGTACGAGGACGAGTACGAGGAGGGGGAGCCGGAGGACTCCGACGAGGAGGAGCCGGAAGAGGCGACGGACGAGGAGACCGACGAGGAGGAACCGGACGACGAGGAGCCGGACGAGGAGGAGGACGACGAGGAGGCGGCGGAGGAGCCCCAGCGCCGTCACCCCCGGTCCCAGCGCCCGGAGCGGCCCGCGCCGAAGAAGCGGCAGCCCGCGCGCCGGGCCCCCGCGAAGAAGTCGGCTCCCGCGAAGAAGACGGCGGCCAAGAAGGGGACCCCGGCCGGGAAGTCGGGGAGGAAGAATGACCAGCCGTCGGGGAAGGCGGCCAAGAAGACGTCACCGCGCGCCGATCGCCGGAGGTGAACAGCCATGGCCAAGACCGAGCAAGCGATAGCCCGTATGGGCAATGCCGCCGTGGAGAAGGTGCGGGGCGAGATCACGAGTTTTGTCGGCGCCCAGGTGGGACATCTCGCCGAGAAGGCCGGGGACAAACTCACGGGTATCACGGGTCAGTTGACAGAGATCGCGGAGAACGACGGAAAGCTCCCCTCGATAGGGACGCTCGTCGGCCTCGGTGAGTCGCCTGTGAAGACGCTGATATCGAGCAAGGCGAAGGATGTGAAGGACAACGTGGTCGACAAGGTGACCGGCGGTGGCGGTGGAAGCGGCGGCAAGGCCGGTGACACCAAAGTCACCAGTGTCATCGAGTCGCTGGACGTGGGTGTCCCGATCAGGACCGCCTATGACCACTGGACGAATTACGAGAAGTTCTCGGGATTCACCAAGGGGGTACGGAGTGTCTCGGCGGACGACGAGACGACCACCCAGTGGAAGGTGAAGGTGGGCCCGTCGTCACGGAGTTTCGAGGCGACCGTTCTGGAACAGATCCCCGACGACCGCATCGTCTGGGAATCGGAAGGCGCGAAGGGATCCACCCACGGCGTGGTCACGTTCCACGAACTGGCGCCCTCACTGACCCGGATCGTCCTGGTCATCGAATATTATCCCGCCGGTTTCTTCGAGAAGACCGGAAACCTCTGGCGCGTGCAGGGGCGGCGGATGCGGCTGGACTTCAAGCACTTCCAGCGGTACGTGACCCTCACCGACGAGGAGGCCGAGGGCTGGCGGGGCGAGATCCGCGACGGCGAAGTCGTCCGCTCGCACGAGGACGCCATCGCCGACGAGGAGAACGAGGGCGACGAGGACGAGGAAGCCCCCGACGACGACGCCGAGGACGAGTTCGAGGACGACGACGAGCAGGATGACGACGAGCAGGACGACGACGAGCAGACCGGCGAGTGGGAGGACGACGACGAGGAGGACGAGGAGAAAGCGGGCTGAGTCCGGACGGCCCCGCGCCGCGCCGCGCCCCCGCCCGTCCGGCACTCCGGACGCACCGAGGTCTACCGCCGTAACGACCGCCCGAACCCCGCGGCCAGCGGCATCCGCAGGCCCAGCGGCGGCGGAGCCGCCAGCGCGTCCGCGACCGGCCGGGAGTAGGTGCGCGACAGCAGCGCGCCCAGGACGAAGTCCGTGGCCAGCGCCAGGACTTCGCCGTGGTGCTGGCGCAGCGCGTGGCCGTCCGAGTGGACCTCGAAGCGGCAGATGTCGCGGTTGGTCTTCTTGGCGCGCTCGGCCAGCCGGTACGACAGTTCGGGGTCGGTCCGCGCGTCGTTCGTACCGTGCATGATGAGCACCTGGCGTCCCACCAGCTGCCGTACCGGCTCCTGTTCACCCGCCACGTCGTCCTCGGGCAGCCAGGGCGCCATCGCCAGCGCCGAGTTGACCGCCGGATGGCCGGCGGCCCGCAGCGCCGCCCGGCCGCCCATGCCGTGCCCGACGAGGCACACCGGCACGTCGCCGTACCGCCGCAGCACCTCGTCCGCCGCCCAGCGGGCGTCCGCCGCGAGCCGCGCGTCCACGCCGTTCCAGCCGCGCAGGCCGTACCGCACGACGTGCACCACCAGCCCCTCGCCCGCGCCCGACCTGGCCAGCGACCGCGCGAGCGACATCACCCCCGCGTGCGACACGAGGGAAGGCCGCCGGAGCGACACCGCGTCCCCCTCCGGGAGGACCAGCACCACCCCGCCCGTCGCCGAACCCGTGGGCGGCGGCAGGACGGCCCGCCCCAGCCGCGCGTGCGGCTCCCCGCGGCCCGAACGCCCCTGCCCGTCCCCACCCGCCATGCGCTCCCCCGGCCCGGGAACTGCCCGCTGTCCCATAACAGAACAGTCTCAGAAGGACAGGTGTACTCCACCCGTCCGCACGGTCACTGTTACGTATCGACCCCGGGTGATCTACGCGCGTAGGCGCTAGAGTGCGGGGATGACGAGCCAGACCTTCCGTCCGCCCACAGCCGACCAGATCCGCCGCGCCCCCAAGGTCCTTCTCCACGACCATCTGGACGGCGGGCTGCGCCCCGGCACGATCATCGACCTCGCCCGCGAGACGGGGTACACGTCGCTGCCCGAGAACGAGTCCGACAAGCTCGGCCTCTGGTTCCGCGAGGCCGCCGACTCGGGTTCGCTGGAGCGCTACCTGGAGACCTTCGCCCACACCTGCGCCGTCATGCAGACCCGTGACGCGCTCGTGCGGGTCGCCGCCGAGTGCGCGGAGGACCTGGCCGAGGACGGCGTGGTGTACGCGGAGATCCGTTACGCCCCCGAGCAGCACCTGGAAGGCGGTCTCACCCTCGAAGAGGTCGTCGAGGCCGTCAACGCGGGCTTCCGGGAAGGCGAGCGGCGCGCCCGCGAGAACGGCCACCGCATCCGTATCGGCGCCCTGCTCACCGCCATGCGGCACGCGGCCCGCGCCCTGGAGATCGCCGAACTGGCCAACGGCTACCGCGACTCGGGCGTCGTCGGCTTCGACATCGCCGGCGCCGAGGCGGGCTTCCCGCCCACCCGCCACCTCGACGCCTTCGAGTACCTGAAGCGCGAGAACAACCACTTCACGATCCACGCGGGCGAGGCCTTCGGCCTGCCGTCCATCTGGCAGGCCCTCCAGTGGTGCGGCGCCGACCGCCTCGGGCACGGGGTGCGGATCATCGACGACATCGACGTCGCCGAAGACGGCGCGGTGACCCTCGGCCGCCTCGCCGCGTACGTACGCGACAAGCGCGTCCCGCTGGAGCTGTGCCCCAGCTCCAACCTCCAGACGGGCGCGGCCACCTCGATCGCCGAGCACCCCATCGGGCTGCTGCGGAAGCTGCACTTCCGGGCGACGGTCAACACGGACAACCGTCTGATGAGCGGCACGAGCATGAGCCGTGAATTCGAGCTGCTGGTCGAGGCGTTCGACTACGCGCTCGACGACATGCAATGGTTCACAGTCAATGCGATGAAATCAGCATTCATTCCTTTCGATGAACGACTGGCCATGATCAATGACGTGATCAAGCCCGGATACGCCGAGTTGAAATCCGAATGGCTGTTCCGGCAGACGGCTGTGACCAGCGAGTCCGTGGTCTGATTCACGGGAGTACGGGGATCGGGGCGCCACCGGGAACACAGAATTCCCGTGGCGCTCCGGTGTTTGCGGGCGGCGGGCGCGCTGGCTACCTTGCAGAGCCGCTCATATTCCCCCTTCCCCAAGGACGAAAACCCAGATGAAGCAGTCCGCTGTCAAGACTCTCGGTGTCGCCGCCCTCGGTGCCGCCCTCGCCGCCACCGCCGCCGCGGGCAGCGCCTCCGCCGCCCCCTCCGTGCCCGACGCCGGCAACGCGCTGGACCTCGTCTCCCGGACGCTTCCGTCGGAGGACATCGCCGAGCAGCTCCCCATGGGCGTCGACGGCGCGCTCCTCGCGGGCCGCAGCGCGCTCAGCACCATCCAGCAGACGGCCCCGATCGCCGTCGGCGCGCTCCAGGCGGGCCCGGCCGCGGGCCTCCTCGGCGGCCTCCCGGTCAAGGGCGCCGCGGTCTGAGGCAGTACCCCCCGGGAGGCTGACGCGGCCCTCGGAGGCCGACGCCCCTCGGAGTCCCCGTACGCGCAAGGGGCGCACACCCGTCGATCAGGGTGTGCGCCCCTTCGGGACGGTCGGCGGCTGTCTCTACCAGGCGGTGGTCGCGTCCCGCTTCTCACCGGGCAGGAACACCCACAGCGCCAGGTACAGCAAGAACTGGGGACCCGGCAGCAGGCACGAGACCACGAAGATCACACGCATCGTGGTCGCGGAGGTGCCGAAGCGCTGGGCCAGCGCCGCGCACACTCCACCGATCATGCGTCCCTCTCGGGGGCGGACCAATGCGGCCATGATGAACTCCTTCGCGAGACCGTTCGGGAGTCTGTCCGTCGCAGCTCCCCTTCTCTTCCATGGTGCGCCGGAGGAGGGGTTCGCGCCTCGCTCTACGGGGCCACGCCGACCCTGGGAATCGTCGGGGTCGCCCCCTGGGACGACTCCTCCCACGGGAGGGGTACCTGGTCATCCCCGGGGGACGAGGGGGTACGGGGGGTGTGGGGGCGCCTCCTGCGGCGCATCCGGGACCGGGTCGCCGGGACAACCGCCAGGTGCGCGAGGGCCACCCCGGTCGTGTTCAGCAGCAGGGAGTCCACGTCGACCACCTGACCGGGCACCCCGGTCTGGAGCAGCTCGATCGCCAGCGAGATCAGCGCGCCCGCCGCGACCGTACGGGCCAGGGAGGCCCAGGGGGAGACGGCCAGCCGCCCGCCCGCCACCGGCAGCAGCACCCCGAGCGGGGCCAGCAGGAGCAGTCCCTCCGCGATGCGGCGGAAGGCCTCGACGGGACCGAGCGCGAGATCCGCCCTGATGCCCGCGAAGGGTCGCAGGTTCGCCGCGGTGACCCACATGACATCGAGCGGGCGGAGCGTCAGCCACGCCACGACCAACAGATGCGTGACGAGGAGAACGAGCCCCGCCGTACGGATACGGATGACGGCACTGCCGTCCGGGCCTTGGCGCACGCATCCCAAGACGCCACGCCCGGGACGAACGGTTCCGCTCCGTACCCGGGAACAGCGGGTTGAGACCCGGATCACCCGGCCGCCAGGCCCATGTCCGTCTCGTCCTAGGAGGAGACGGTGTCCCTCCTCCTAGGACGGGGGAGAGGCGGTGACCGGGCCCAGGGTCGGTACGGACGAGTCAGGCCGCTTCTTCGTCTCCTCCGCGCACACGTACGCACGCGGCGGATAGTCGCCGGGACCGGCCAGGACGACCTTCCCGTCCGTCGCCGCGCTCTCCGCGAACGTACAGACGATCTGCGCGAGCGCGGCGGCCGGCAGGTCCTCCGGCTGCCGGCTCAGCCGCAGTGTGCCCGCCGGGTCGGCGGAGCGCCCCGGGGAGACGGCCAGCGGCCCCCGTACGTCCGTGGTGAAACCGGCCTCCCGCTCGGCGGCCGACGGCCGCGCCTGGAGTTCGTCCAGCAGCACCTGCGCGAGCCGCGCGCGGGTGTCCGTGGTCTTCTCCTCCGGGATCCGCGCGGCACGCTCCACCGACGCCAGCTCGGACGCGCACTCCAGGTACACGCGCACCGGCAGCCCCGGCGCGGCCTGCGTGATCACGTCCTTGCGCGGCACCTCGCACGGCATCCGCGAGGGCGCGGGCCCGGCGTCCACCGGCACCGACGTGGTCCTGATCCCGCACGCCGTGGCGCAGAACGCCAGCGCGAGCACCCCCGCCAGCATCCCGCCCGTACGGCGCGTACGGCTCACGCGTCTCACCGTACGTCGCCTCCCTCTCGCGTTTCCCGACCGCGGCCCCGATCCCGGTCCCGGCCCCCGTCCTGGCCCCGGTCCGCGTCCGCGGTCCTGGAGCCGTCCCGGGGCAGCCGCAGCACGAACATCGCACCGCCGTCCGGCACATTCGCCGCCGTGATGTCCCCGCCGTGGATATGGGCGTTCTCCATCGCGATCGACAGCCCCAGCCCACTGCCCTCCGAGCGCGGCCGGGACGCGCTCGCCTTGTAGAACCGGTCGAAGACGTGCGGCAGGACGTCCTCGGGGATGCCGGGCCCGTGGTCCCGTACCTCGATCACCAGCTCCTCGCCCTCCGTCCGCACCGCCACCCGCACCGGCGAACCGCCGTGCTTGAGCGCGTTGCCGATCAGATTCGCCAGGATCACGTCGAGCCGGCGCGGATCCAGCCGCGCCACGATGCCGCGCTCCGCGTCCAGGTCCACCGCGTCCAGCCAGGCCCGCGCGTCGATGCAGGCCGTCACCTGGTCGGCGACGTCCACGTCGTCCAGGACGAGCCGGGCCGTACCCGCGTCAAAGCGGGTGACCTCCATCAGGTTCTCCACCAGCACGTTCAGCCGGCGCGTCTCGCTGACCACCAGCGTCACCGCCGGCGCGATCATCGGGTCGAGGCTGTCCGCCTCCTCCTCCAGGACCTCCGCCACGGCGGTCAGCGCCGTCAGCGGCGTCCGCAGCTCGTGCGACATGTCCGCGACGAAGCGGCGGCTGGACTCCTCCCGGGCGCTCATGTCCGCGACCTTCTTCTGCAACGACTCCGCGGCGTTGTTGAACGTACGGGACAACTCCGCCAGCTCGTCCGTCCCCGACACCCGCAGCCGCGTCGCGAACTTGCCCTCGCCGAGCTGCCGCGCCGCCTCGCCCAGCCGCTGCACGGGCTTGAGCACGGTCGTGGCGGCCGCCTGCGCGAGCAGCGCCGAACCGACCAGGGCCAGGGCGGTGGCGATCCCCAGCGACCAGGCGAGCGAGTTGAGGTCGGCCCGCTCCTGGTCCAGGGACTTGTACAGATAGCCGGTCGGGCCGCCGCCGATCACGCGCGTCCCGCCCACCAGATACGGCGTCCCGTGGCGCTCCGTACGCTGCCAGAAGAGATGGAAGGGGTACTTGTTCCCCGACGTCACCGCCTGCCGCCGGTTCACCGCGTTCCGCAACGAAACCGGTACGTCGTCCAGCGTGAAGGTGTCGGGGTCGGAGGCGCCCACGATCGGTTTCCCCTCGGCCCGCTCGCCGATCAGCAGGACGCTGTAACCGGGGCTGTCGCCCGCCATCTGCTCGGCGGTGCTCTGGAGCTCGCTCTGCTGCGGCCGCAGCGGCAGGTCCGCCGCGCGGTTCTGCATCTCCTGGTGGAAGTCCGTCAGCGCCGCGTCCTGCGTCCGTGTGAGGACCGCCTCGCGGTTGAGCCAGTACGCGATGCCCGACGCGGACACCGCCGCCGTCAGCGCCACCGCGCCGAAGACGACCACGAGCCGCAGCCGCAGGCTGGTCCAGCGCAGACTGGCCATGACGGCCTTCTTCGCGGCACTGCCGCGCGCGACCCGGCTCTCCGGCGGGCGCCCGTCTATCGCGCCGTCGTCCGCCGTACCGCCGCCCGCGCCGTCCCGCACGCCCTCGCGCACGGAGTCACGTACGCCGTCACCCACCGGACCGCCGTCCGGGCCGCGCCCCACCGCCACGCCACTCACGAAGGGGCGTCCAGCCGGTAGCCCACCCCGCGTACCGTACGGATCAGCGTCGGCGAGGACGGCACGTCCTCCACCTTCGCCCGCAACCGCTGCACACACGCGTCCACGAGACGCGAGTCGCCCAGGTAGTCGTGCTCCCACACCAGCCGCAGCAACTGCTGCCGCGACAACGCCTGCCCCGGCCGGCGGCTCAGCTCCAGCAGCAGCCGCAGCTCCGTCGGCGTGAGCTGGAGATCCTCGCCGTTCTTCGTGACCGTCATCGCGGACCGGTCGATCACCAGCGACCCGAACGACGCGGAATCGGTCGACTCACGCTCCCCGCGCCGCAGCACCGCGCGGATCCGGGCGTCCAGCACCCGCCCCTGCACCGGCTTCACCACGTAGTCGTCCGCGCCGGACTCCAGCCCGACGACCACGTCGATGTCGTCGTTGCGCGCGGTCAGCAGGATGATCGGCAACTGGTCGGTGCGCCTGATGCGGCGGCACACCTCGAAACCGTCGATCCCGGGCAGCATCACATCCAGCACGATCAGGTCCGGGCGCTGCTCGCGCAGCAGCTTCAGGCCGTCCTCTCCCGTCGCCGCGGTGGCCACACGGTGGCCCTGGCGTGACAACGAGAGTTCGAGGGCCGTGCGGATGGCGTCGTCGTCCTCGATCAGCAGCAGGAAAGGCACGCGGGCCATTCTGTCCCATGGGGGGACCGGAGTTCGACAGTTGGAGCGCTCCCAGTGTTCCGGCCCTCTTCGACCGGTGCTTCCACCGGTGCTTTCACCCTGCTTCCACCGCGCTTCCCCACCGCTCCACGACCCCTGTGACAGGCCTGTGACAGTCGGCGGACAGGTCCATGAAACTGCCCCGGCAATCTCATGGGCACAGGGAAAAGAACAGACTCCAACCGACGGGGGGCGCGAGATGAACGCACTGCACGGCACCACCTCAAGCGCAGTTGTCACGCGTCTCCACGACGTCACGCGGAGCACCGAGAAGTCCGGCGCCGTGAACGGGCGGGGGTGCGTGCGCGGCGCCGGGCGTCAGGTCAAGACCTCGTCGTACATGACGCTGGTCGAGAAGGAGAGCGCGGAAGACGCGTTCACCGCCTACGTCCAGGAGCGCCGCGCCTCCCTGTACGCCACCGCCTACCACCTGACCGGCGACCGGTTCGAGGCCGAGGACCTGCTCCAGAGCGCGCTGTTCTCCACGTACCGCGCCTGGGACAGGATCAGCGACAAGGCGGCGGTCGGGGGTTACCTCCGCCGCACGATGACCAACCTGCACATCAGCGCGTGGCGCAGGCGCAAGCTCAACGAATACCCGACGGAGGAGCTGCCGGAGACGGCGGGCGACACCGACGCGATGCGCGGCACGGAACTGCGCGCGGTCCTCTGGCAGGCGCTCTCCCGCCTCCCCGAGACCCAGCGCACGATGCTCGTGCTGCGCTACTACGAGGGCCGTACCGATCCCGAGATCGCGGACATCCTCGACATCAGTGTCGGCACGGTGAAGTCCAGCATCTGGCGGTCACTCCGCCGGCTGCGCGAGGACCAGGTCCTCAGCTTCGGCCGTGACGAGGAAGAGTCCTTCGGCGAACTGGTCGCCTGAGGGCAGTGGGGGGCCTGCCGTCTCGGGGGAGACGGCGGGGAGTGGGGGGAAGCACGGGGGCACGGGGGGAAAGGCGAAGCGGCTCGTACAGGTCCGGGGGGTCCTGTACGAGCCGCTTCGTCGTGCTTTCGGCGCACCTCTGTCCGTACGGGCTGTACGGGGTGCTCAGCGACCGCTAGCGGTGGGGGCGGCCGTGGTCCCGGCGGGGGCCGTCGCCGGTGCCGGAAGGACCACCGGTGCCGGGAGGGCCACCGGGTCAGGAAGAACCGCGGCCACCTTCGTGACCGCAGCCTCGATACGGCTCAGCGCCTCCGCCTTCGCACACGGGTGCGCGCCCAGGGCCGCCTGACGGGCCACGATGCCCCGTTCCGCGCGCATCAGGCGCCACCCCCGGCGCAGCAGGAACGGGACCGACTTGCGGCCCTCGCGCAGATCGCGCAGCAGACGGCGGCGGTACGTGGTCGAGGGGCGGCCCCGCAGGCAGAGCGCGTCCGCCAGGAGGCCCAGCTCGCCGCAGCGGGCGACGATGTCGGCGGCGAAGATGCCCTCCGCGACGAACACCGGCGCGTGCCCGAGGTCGAAGGACTCCGTGTCCTCGCGCGAACTGGTCGCGATCGAGTAGACGGGGACGGTCGTACGGCCCGTACGGCACAGCTCCGCGATCGACGCGACAGCGGCGTCCGCGTCCCAGGACAGGGGCGAGTCCCAGTCGATGTCCGAACTGCCGGGGACGAGCGGGAGCGTCGGGTCGACGCCTTCCTTGTAGAAGTCGTCGAGGCGCAGCACGGGCAGGCCCGTACGGGCGGCGAGGGACGACTTGCCGGAGCCGGAGGGGCCGGCGAGCAGCACGACCCGGGTCGGGTGCGGTTGGAGGCTCACGGGACACCAGTCTGGCGTACGGACCGCCGGAGGGGATCCCCGGGGAGGGTTCGGGGTGAATTGTTGGTGTCGGAGAGGGCCGGTCAACTACGCTACGTGTCATTCCGATTACACACACCACTCGGCCAGGCAGGAATCCCCATGGCACGTCACGCAGCTCGTCCCTCTCCGCGCCGCGCTCTGCTGCGCGCCGGTCTGACCGTCACGGCGGCCGGTGCGGCCCTCGGCCTGGCGGGCACGGCGGCCGACGCGGCTCCGGCGGTGGCGCCCGTGGCCGCCTCGGACGACACGTCGCTGGCGGCGGCGGGCTCAGCGGCGGCGTCGGGCCTCACGGGGGCGCTGACGCACACGGCGCGCCCGCTCACGAGCCTCAAGCTGCACCCGCTGGCGGGCACGGGCGTGGACCCGCTGGACAACGCGGTGGGCACCCAGATCGGCGACTTCAAGCCGGTCTCGACGGCCCGTCTGACGGCCCCGGTCACCAGCGGCGGAGCGATCAAGGACCTGCCGGTGGCGGGGGCGGTGACGGGGCTGCTCACGGGGTGAGCGGTCGGGGCCGTACGGGACGGTGCCCGCCGTTCGACTCGACAGAACGGCGGGCACCCTCACGTACCACAGCGGCCCCTCACAAACGCGTCAGTACGACGCGCCCGAGGTGCCCAGCTTGCCCGTCGGGTGCCAGACCGTCTTCGTCTCCAGGAACGCCGTCATGCGGCGCGTGCCGGGGTCGGCCGTCCAGTCGTCGGCGCGGCGGCGCAGGACCCGCTTGACGTTGTCCGCCGCCGCGATCTCCAGCTCCTTGGCCAGCGCCTCGTCCGCGCCCGTCAGGTCGATGCCGTTGACGTCCTGGTGCGCGGCCAGCGGGGTCGCGATCTCCGCCGTACCGCCGGACAGGATGTTGACCACGCCGCCCGGCACGTCGGAGGTGGCCAGCACCTCGCCCAGGGACAGCGCGGGCAGCGGGGACGACTCGCTCGCCACCACGACCGCCGTGTTGCCGGTGGCGATGACCGGGGCGAGGACGGAGACCAGGCCCAGGAAGGACGACGCCTGGGGTGCCAGGACCGTCACGACACCGGTCGGCTCCGGGGTGGAGAGGTTGAAGTACGGTCCGGCGACCGGGTTGGCGCCGCCCACGACCTGGGCGATCTTGTCGGTCCAGCCCGCGTACCAGACCCAGCGGTCGATCGTGGCGTCGACCAGCGCCGCCGCCTTCGACCGGGAGACGCCCTCCGACGCGGCGACCTCCTGCGCGAACTGGCCCCGGCGGCCCTCCAGCATCTCGGCGACGCGGTAGAGGACCTGGCCGCGGTTGTACGCGGTCGCGCCCGACCAGCCGCCGAACGCCTTGCGGGCCGCGACCACCGCGTCCCGCGCGTCCTTGCGGGACGACCGGGGGGCGTTCGCCAGCCACGTGCCCTTGGAGTCCGTCACTTCGTACACCCGGCCGCTCTCACTGCGGGGGAACGCGCCCCCGACGTACAGCTTGTAGGTCTTGAGGACGGACAGTCGCTCGTCAGACATCGAGGTATGCCTCCAGGCCGTGGCGGCCGCCCTCGCGGCCGTGACCCGATTCCTTGTAGCCGCCGAAGGGCGAGGTCGGGTCGAACTTGTTGAACGTGTTGGCCCAGACGACGCCCGCCCGGAGCTTGCCCGCGACCGCGAGGATGCGCGAGCCCTTCTCCGTCCAGATGCCCGCGGAGAGGCCGTACTGGCTGTTGTTCGCCTTGGCCACGGCCTCTTCCGGCGTACGGAACGTCAGCACGGACAGCACCGGGCCGAAGATCTCGTCCCGCGCGACGGTGTGCGCCTGGGTGACGTTCGTGAAGAGCGTGGGCGCGAACCAGTAGCCGGCGGAGGGGAGTTCGCACGCGGGCGACCAGCGCTCCGCGCCCTCGGCCTCGCCCGTCTCCGCCAACGCCTGGATACGGGACAGCTGTTCGGCGGAGTTGATCGCGCCGAGGTCCGTGTTCTTGTCCAGCGGGTCACCGATCCGCAGCGACGACAGCCGGCGCTTGAGCGCGTCCAGCACCTCGTCGTGGACCGACTCCTGCACGAGCAGGCGCGATCCGGCGCAGCAGACCTGGCCCTGGTTGAAGAAGATGCCGGTGACGATCCCCTCGACGGCCTGGTCGACCGGCGCGTCGTCGAAGACGATGTTCGCGCCCTTGCCGCCCAGTTCGAGCGTGATCTTCTTGTCCGTTCCCGCCAGCTGCCGGGCGATGGCCTTGCCGACGCCCGTCGAGCCGGTGAAGGCGATCTTGTTCACGTCCGGGTGCGCCACCAGCTCCGCGCCGGTCGAGCCGTCGCCGGTGACGATGTTCACGACGCCCTTGGGCAGCCCCGCCTGCCGGCAGATGTCGGCGAAGAAGAGGGCCGACAGGGGCGTGGTCTCGGCCGGCTTGAGGACCACGGTGTTGCCGGTGGCGAGCGCCGGGGCGATCTTCCACGCGAGCATCATCAGCGGGAAGTTCCAGGGGATGATCTGCCCGGCGACCCCGAGGGGGCGGGGATCCGCCCCGTACCCCGCGTGCCCGAGCTTGTCCGCCCAGCCCGCGTAGTAGAAGAAGTGCGCGGCGACCGTCGGGAGGTCGAAGTCGCGTGTCTCCTTGATGGGCTTGCCGTTGTCGAGCGTCTCCAGGACGGCCAGTTCGCGCGAGCGCTCCTGGACGATCCTGGCGATACGGAACAGGTACTTGGCGCGCTCGGCGCCCGGCAGCACCGACCACTTCTCGAAGGCCTTGCGGGCGGCCCGTACGGCCCGGTCCACGTCCTCGGCCCCCGCCTGGGCGACCTCGGAGAGCACTTCCTCGGTGGACGGGCTGACCGTCTTGAAGACCTTGCCGCCGGCCGCGTCGGTGAACTCGCCGTCGATGAACAGGCCGTAGCTCGGCGCGATGTCGACGACGGAGCGCGACTCGGGCGCGGGGGCGTATGCGAATGCGTTCGTGCGTGCCACGTTCTTGGATGCCTTCTCTGCTGCCATCTCCGCCTCAGTCCACCGTGACGTAATCGGGGCCGGAGTACCGGCCGGTGCTGAGCTTCTGACGCTGCATCAGCAGGTCGTTCAGCAGACTGGACGCGCCGAAGCGGAACCAGTTGTTGTCCAGCCAGTCCTCACCGGCGGTCTCGTTCACCAGCACCAGGAACTTGATCGCGTCCTTGCTGGTGCGGATCCCGCCCGCCGGCTTCACGCCGATCTGTACCCCCGTCCGCTCCCGGAAGTCCCGGACGGCCTCCAGCATCAGCAGCGTGTTCGCCGGGGTGGCGTTGACGCCGACCTTGCCGGTCGACGTCTTGATGAAGTCCGCGCCGGCGATCATCCCGAGCCAGGAGGCGCGGCGGATGTTGTCGTACGTGGACAGCTCGCCGGTCTCGAAGATGACCTTGAGGCGGGCGGCCCCCGCGGCCTCCTTCACGGCGCGGATCTCCTCGTACACCTTGAGGTAGTGGCCCGCCAGGAAGGCGCCGCGATCGATGACCATGTCGATCTCGTCGGCTCCGGCGGCCACGGCGTCCCGGGTGTCCGCGAGCTTCACGCTCAGCGAGGCGCGGCCGGCCGGGAAGGCGGTGGCGACGGAGGCCACCTTCACCCCCGAACCCGCCAGCGCGGCGACCGCCGTCGCGGCCATGTCCGGGTAGACGCAGAGCGCGGCCGTGGTGGGCGCGGTGCGGTCGGTCGGATCGGGCCGCAGCGCCTTCGCGGCGAGGGCCCGGACCTTGCCCGGGGTGTCCGCGCCCTCCAGCGTCGTCAGGTCGATCATGGAGATGGCCAGGTCGATGGCGTACGCCTTGGCCGTGGTCTTGATCGAACGCGTACCGAGCGACGCGGCGCGCGCCTCCAGGCCCACGGCGTCGACGCCGGGCAGTCCGTGGAGGAACCGTCGCAGTGTGCTGTCGGACGCGGTCGCGTCCACGAATTCGTGGGTGATGGTCGGCATGGTCACCAGAGGAGCATATCTACGCGCGTAGCGGTGTGTACAGGGTCGGCCGCCGTCCGGAGGGGAGCGTTCCCTAGATGTGACCGTGGCCTGACCGTGCTTTTCAGGACGTACGGCAGAATCGGAGGTATGACGAGTACCGACCAGCCCTCCGAGCCGACCTATGCCGACCGTGTCTACCGGTCCTCGGGCGGGATCGCGGGCGGGGTGATGCTGCTCCTGATCTCCGTCTGGCTCGGCGGCGACGCCCTCATCAACGGCACGGGCCGCACGCCGTGGCTCGCGCTGGCGGGGCTGCTGCTGGTGGTGCCGCTCGTCATCGCGTTCACGCTGCGCCCGGCGGTCTTCGCGGGCGAGGACCGGCTCCGGATCCGTAACCCCTTCCGCCTGGTCACCGTGCCGTGGTCGGCGGTGAGGGACGTCCGGGCCGGGTACTCGTGCGAGGTGTTCACGGAGGACGCGGGCAAGTACCAGCTGTGGGCGGTGCCGGTGTCGCTGCGGCAGCGGAAGCGGGTGGCGCGGCGGCAGTCGCGGCAGGCGCATGACGATCCCCACAACATGACGTCCGTCACGGCGGATGTGAACGACACGGGGGCGCGGTTGGCGCAGGCGGACCAGACGGTCCTGGAACTGCGGGAGCTCGCGGAGCGGGGCGGGCGGCGGGGGGCTGCTTCGGAGCGGGTTGCCGTGCGGTGGGCTTACGAGGTGGTTGCCCCTGCGGTGGCGGGGCTGGTGGTCCTGATCGTGCTGCTGCTGACGGGCTGACGCCGCGGTGGGGGGGCGCGGCTTCTTGCTTTGTCCTCGCGCCGGACGGGCGTCTGCGCCCCGGTGGGGGGCGCGGTTTCCTTCTTTGTCCTCAATCGCCGGACGGGCTTCTGCGGCCCGGTGGTGGGCGCGCCCTACTGATGTCCTCAAGCGCCGGACGGGCTGGGTGTGTCGTGGTGACGGGGGGCGGGGCCTCCGGAGGCACGTATGTCCGGACTGCATGTTTTACGGCGCGTGCAAGGTCTTGTTTCGTTAACGGTAGCCATGCGCCACAAAACACGCTTTACGTCCGGTCACACGCACCTCCTCCGACCCCACCCCCCTCACGCCGGGGGTGAAGTGAACGGCCCCGCCCGCCCCGGGGTCCCCGCGGTCCGTTGCGCGGGCGCGGCTTACTGATGTCCTCAAGCGCCGGACGGGCTGGGGGTGTGGCCGGGCGGGCTGGATGGTGCCCCTGCGCGGTGCGCTGGTGCGGGTCAAAGATGTCCTCAAGCGCCGGACGGGCTGGAGAGGGCGTCCGGACGGGGTGGAGAGGGGCGTCCGGGCTGGTCGGAGGTGCGTCGGGCCGGGCTGGCCTCCGTGCCGGTGATGGGTGCGGGTCAACGATGTCCTCAATCGCCGGACGGGCTTGGGGGGGCGTCCGCGCACCGGCTGGGGGTGCGTCGGGACGGGCTGGAGGTTCCTCTGGGCGGGCCCGGGTTGCCCCCGGGTGCGGGGCACTCGGCCCCGCCCTCGCCCGACGGGCCGTCGGTTGCTTGTACGCGGGCCCGGAAGGGGGACGGGCAGGGGTCGTGTCCGGAACGTAAAGCGTGTTTTGTGTCGCATGGCTACCGTCAAACAAGACGAGGGCGCGCACGCGACGTAAAACATGCAGTGCAGGACACGGCCCCTGCCCGGCCCCCGGCAACAACCCGCGCCAGAAAACGCGGCCCGCAGCGGGCACAATCAAGCCCGTCCGGCGATTGAGGACATCAGTAAGCCGCGCCCGCGCCCCGGGCAGACGCCAAAACGGAGCCCGTCCGGCGATTGAGGACAAGAACGAAGCGCAACGGACAACGGGCCACGCCTACCGAAGGCCCGCCGCCCCCGCAACGTCACGCTTCAGGGACGAAAGCACGCCCGTCGCAGACGCCCGCGCCGAAGCCAGCGCCCCCCGCGAGGGAACCCCCACCACGACCTCCAAGTAGCACTTGATCTTCGGCTCCGTGCCGCTCGGCCGTACCACCACCCGCGCCCGGTAACCATCACCCTCCAAGACGTAACGCAAGCCATCCGTCGGCGGCAGCCCCAGCGCGCCCTCGTTGAGGTCCTCCGCCGAGACCACGTCCAGCCCCGCCAGCGCCACCGGCGGGTGCTCCCGCAGGCGGCGCATCGCGTCCGTGATCAGGGACAGGTCCGTGACCCGTACGGACAGCTGGTCCGTCGCGTGCAGCCCGTGCGCGAGCGCGAGGTCGTCCAGCAGGTCGGTGAGCGTGCGGCCCTCGGACTTCAGCTCGGACGCCAGCTCCGCCACCAGCAGCGCCGCCGTGATGCCGTCCTTGTCGCGGACGCCGGCGGGGTCGACGCAGTAGCCGAGCGCCTCTTCGTACCCGTATCGCAGGCCCTCGACCCGGGCGATCCACTTGAAACCGGTCAGCGTCTCCTCGTACCCGACCCCCGCCGCCTCCGCGATCCGGCCGAGCAGCGAGGAGGAGACGATCGACGCGGCGAACGTGCCGGTCGCGCCCTTGTTCACCAGGTGCGCCGCGAGCAGCACGCCCAGTTCGTCGCCCCGCAGCGTCCGCCAGCCCGCGCCCTCGCCGCCCTCGGCGAACTCGGCCGTCTCGTCCGGCACGGCCACCGCGCAGCGGTCCGCGTCCGGGTCGTTGGCGATGATCAGGTCCGGCCGTACCCGCCGCGCCGTCGCGAACGCCAGGTCCATCGCCCCCGGCTCTTCCGGGTTCGGGAAGGCCACCGTCGGGAACGCCGGGTCCGGGTCCGCCTGTTCGGCGACCAGCGTCGGCGCGGGGAAGCCCGCCCGCGCGAAGGCCGCGAGGAGGGTCTCCGTACCGACGCCGTGCAGTGCGGTGTGCACGACCCGCGCCGTCCGCGGTGAGCCCGGTGTCAGGACGGTGTCCGTACGGGCGAGATACGCGTCCAGGACCTCGTCCCCGAGGGTCTCCCAGCCGTCCTCGGGCCGCGGTACGCCGGCCAGCGGGCCGACCGCCGCGATCTCGGCCGCGATCTCGCCGTCGGAGGGCGGCACGATCTGGGAGCCGTCGCCCAGGTACACCTTGTAGCCGTTGTCCCGGGGCGGGTTGTGGCTGGCGGTGACCTCGACCCCGGCGACCGCGCCCAGGTGCCGTACGGCGAAGGCCAGGACGGGCGTCGGCAGCGGACGCGGCAGCACGGCGGCGCGCAGGCCCGCGCCGGTCATCACGGCGACGGTGTCGCGGGCGAAGTCGGCGGACTTGTAGCGGGCGTCGTACCCGACGACCACCAGGCCGCCGCCGTCCCCGCGTGCCTTGAGGTACGCGGCGAGGCCGGCCGCCGCCCGGATGACCACGGCGCGGTTCATCCGCATGGGCCCGGCGCCCAGTTCGCCGCGCAGTCCGGCGGTGCCGAACTGGAGCGTGCCGGAGAAGCGTTCGGTGAGGGCGTCCAGGTCTCCCGCGTCGATGAGCGCGGCGAGTTCGGCCCGGGTGTCCCCGTCCGGATCCTCGGCCAGCCAGGCCTTGGCGCGCGTGACGATGTCCTGCTGCACGGTGGGCGATACCTCCTCGCGCCGGAACCGGCGCCTGCGGGCTGGGGGATGAGGGATAAGGGGTGAGGGGTGAGGGGGATGGGCGGTGAGGGCCGGTGACTGTAAAGGGGGTGACCGGGCCTCGGCCCGGAGATGTGACCCTAGGGCAGACGTGCGGGGCCGGACAGAGGTGCCCGACGCATCCCGTACGACAAAGGCGTCCGACGCATCCTGTACCTCACACCCGCTCCAGCACCCGCGCCAGCAACGCCCCCATCTGCGTCGCCGAGTCGCGGCCCGCCTGGAGCACCTCCTCGTGGTTCAGCGGCTCGCCCGACAGACCCGCCGCCAGGTTCGTGACCAGCGAGATGCCGAGCACCTCCGCGCCCGCCTCGCGTGCCGCGATCGCCTCCAGCACCGTGGACATGCCGACCAGGTCGCCGCCCATCACCCGGACCATGTTGATCTCGGCCGGGGTCTCGTAGTGCGGGCCGGGGAACTGGACGTACACGCCCTCCTCCAGCGCCGGGTCGATCTCCTTGCAGAGCGTGCGCAGCCGGGGGGAGTAGAGGTCCGTCAGGTCCACGAAGTGCGCGCCGACGATCGGGGAGACCGCCGTCAGGTTGATGTGGTCGCTGATCAGGACCGGCTGGCCGGGGCGCATGCCCTCGCGCAGGCCGCCGCAGCCGTTGGTGAGGACGACGGTCTTGCAGCCCGCGGCGACGGCGGTACGGACGCCGTGCGCGACGGCGGCGACGCCGCGGCCCTCGTAGTAGTGGGTACGGCCCAGGAAGACCAGCGCGCGCTTCTCCGCGATCTTGTACGAGCGGATCCTGCCGCCGTGGCCGGCGACCGCGGGCGCCGGGAACCCGGGTAGTTCGGTCACCGGGAAGTCCGCCTCGGGTTCTCCGAGCGCGTCGACGGCCGGTCCCCATCCCGAGCCCATCACCAGGGCCACGTCGTGGGTTTCGGCGCCGGTGAGCTCGCGCAGGAGGCCCGCGGCCTCGGTTGCGGCGGCGTGGGGGTCGGCAGGTCCGTCGGCGAAGGCCGGGTTAACAGATGCGTTCACGCGGATGAGCGTAGCCGGTCGTGCCCTACGCGCGTAGATGACGGGTGGGGCGGCGCCGGGATCGTTAACGTCTTGTTTCCGACAAAAGGATGATCCGTCCGCGTGGCGGGGAGGCCTGATCTGTACGTACGGGGTGTGAAGCCGACCTGTCCGTACGACGACAAAGGCTGATCCGGGTGTACGGCGGTCCGGGCCGATCCGGCCGAACTGCCGCGCCGCGCACCCCGTCCGTACGCCTGCCCGCTCCGCCCCCGCTCAACAGGGGCGCTTGCGCAGCTCCATCACGTAGTCGTGCGGCGCGCCCGCCGAGTCCGCCGCGTCGGCCAGCTCGCCCAGGTAGCGGGCGGACGGCAGGCCGCCCTCGTACCCGTTCAGGACGTACAGCCAGGTCGGCTCCTCGCCGTCCAGCGTGTCCACGCGCACCCGCATCCGCCGGTAGATGTCGAGCCCGACACCCTCCCAGCGGTCCATCGAGTCCTCGTCCATCGGCGCGATGTCGTACAGCGCGACGAAGACCTGGGAGCGCGGCGCTTCCACGATCGTGGCCAGCGCCCCCTCCCAGCCCATCTGCTCCCCACCGAAGGTGAGCCGCCAGCCGTTGAGCCAGCCGGTCCCGCGCAACGGTGAGTGCGGGGCGCGGCGGGACATCAGCCGCGCGTCGAGGTTGCCGGCGTAGGCGGCGTAGAGCGACATGGGTCCGAGGGTACGGGAGGTGGGGGCGTGGCCGCCGGTGCACCGTCAGGACGCCCGAACGGATGGCGGGTGATCTTCGGACGGAGGAACCTGACGGGCGGGGACGAATCCACTTGGCGCGTGCGGGACAATGGGGTACGACTGCATCCCCCGGGGACACCCCCGGAACCCCGGCCGGGGTGTCGATGGGCCGGGTCGACCATGCGAGGCGGACTTTTTCGTGACCCGGATCGTGATCATCGGCGGCGGACCCGGCGGCTACGAGGCGGCCCTGGTGGGCGCCCAGCTCGGCGCGGAGGTGACGGTCGTCGACTGCGACGGGCTCGGCGGCGCGTCGGTGCTGACCGACTGCGTGCCGTCGAAGACGCTCATCGCGACGGCCGAGGTGATGACGTCCTTCGACTCCTCGTACGAGGAGCTGGGCATCATCGTCGCGGACGACACGCCTCCCCTCGAACAGAAGGCCCGGGTCGTCGGCGTCGACCTCGGCAAGGTCAACCGCCGGGTGAAGCGGCTCGCCCTCGCCCAGTCCCACGACATCACCGCCTCCGTCACCCGGGCCGGCGCGCGCGTCATGCGCGGCCGGGGCCGGCTCGACGGCCGGCAGGCCGTGGACGGCTCGCGCCAGGTCATCGTGCGGGCGGCGGACGGCACGGAGGAGTCGCTGACCGCCGACGCCGTCCTGATCGCGACCGGCGCGCACCCCCGGGAGATCCCGGACGCGCGGCCGGACGGCGAGCGGATCCTCAACTGGACCCAGGTGTACGACCTCGACGAGCTGCCCGAGGAGCTGATCGTGGTCGGCTCGGGTGTGACGGGCGCGGAGTTCGCCGGCGCGTACCAGGCGCTCGGCTCGCGCGTGACGCTCGTCTCCTCCCGCGACCGGGTGCTGCCGGGCGAGGACCCGGACGCCGCCGCCGTCCTGGAGGACGTCTTCCGCCGCCGCGGCATGAACGTGATGTCCCGTTCCCGCGCCGAGGCCGTCAAGCGGGTCGGCGACCGTGTCGAGGTGACGCTCTCGGACGGCCGGGTCATCTCCGGTACGCACTGCCTGATGGCGGTCGGCGCGATCCCCAACACGCGCGGGATGGGCCTCCAAGAGGCCGGGGTCGTGGTGAAGGACTCGGGCCACATCAAGACCGACCGGGTCTCCCGTACGTCCGCGCCCGGCGTGTACGCGGCCGGTGACGTGACCGGCATCTTCGCCCTCGCGTCCGTCGCGGCGATGCAGGGCCGTATCGCGATGTACCACTTCCTGGGGGACGCGGTGGCCCCGCTGAACCTCAAGACGGTCTCGTCGAACGTCTTCACGGACCCGGAGATCGCGACCGTCGGCTACAGCCAGTCGGACGTCGACAGCGGCAAGATCGAGGCGCGGGTCGTCAAGCTGCCGCTGCTGCGCAACCCGCGCGCGAAGATGCAGGGCATCCGGGACGGCTTCGTCAAGATATTCGCTCGTCCCGGTACGGGAATCGTGGTCGGCGGCGTCGTTGTGGCGCCGCGGGCGAGCGAGCTGATCCACCCGATCGCGGTCGCCGTGGACAACAGCCTCACGGTCGAGCAGATCGCGAACACCTTCACGGTGTACCCGTCCCTGTCGGGCTCGATCGCCGAGGTGGCGCGGCAGTTGCACACGAAGAGGGCGGCCGAGGAGGCCTGACCGCGCGGGCGGTGGCCGGTCGGTGCCGGCGGTGTGGTCCGGGGCCGGTCGTCCAATACCACTTGCGACGCTCGTCTGTGTACAACTTCTGTTATTCGCCGCAAACTGCTGAAAGCAGACGGTCGTTGGGGTTACTGTCAGTTTCGTGTTCGCTGCAGAACGTCGCCAACTGATCCTCGAAATGGTGCGCGCCAACGGGGCCGTGTCCCTCCGTGAGCTCGCCCGTGTCGTCCAGACCTCCGAAGTGACCGTCCGGCGGGACGTGCGGGCGCTGGAGGCAGAAGGACTCCTCGACCGCCGGCACGGCGGTGCGGTACTGCCGGGCGGTTTCACGCGAGAATCCGGCTTTCCGCAAAAGTCCCATCTCGCAACGGCGGAGAAGACGGCCATCGCCGACCTCGCCGCGAGTCTCGTCGAAGAGGGCGAGGCCGTGGTCGTCGGCGCCGGTACGACCACGCAGGAGCTGGCCCGCCGGCTCGCGCGGATCCCCGGTCTGACCGTCGTCACCAACTCCCTGCTGGTCGCCCAGGCCCTCGCGCACGCCAACCGCGTCGAGGTCGTCATGACGGGCGGGACACTGCGTGGTTCCAACTACGCGCTGGTCGGCAGCGGGGCCGAGCAGTCGCTCCAGGGGTTGCGGGTCAGCCGCGCGTTCCTCTCCGGGAGCGGGCTGACGGCCGAGCGCGGCCTGTCCACGTCCAACATGCTCTCGGCGAGCGTGGACCGGGCGCTGGTGCAGGCGGCGGCGGAGGTCGTCGTCCTGGCCGACCACACCAAGCTCGGTACGGACACCATGTTCCAGACGGTGCCGACCGACCTGATCAGCCGGCTGGTCACCGACGAACCGCCCGCGCACGACGATCGCGCGGGGACGGAGCTCCAGGCGCTCGCCGACCAGGGTGTGCAGATCACGGTCGCGGGCACGGGGCCCGCGGGATCCGGCACCCCGTCGGGTGAGGGCGTCCCGCCGGGTGGCCGGTCCCGCCGGGACGTACCCCTTCCCGGCCAGCGTCGTACGCATACACCGGGCGGGCCGGGGCCGCAGCTCCGCAGTGCGGCAGCCGCGGCGGCCCTTGCGGAGCCGTCGGAGCGGGCGCGGGTGGCGGACATGCGGCGTCGCTGACGGGCGGTGCGGCGCGCTTTGCCGTTGGGGTGCGGGGGGTGCGCGGCCGCCTCGCCGTGGTGGCGCGGGTGGGTGTCCTCAATCGCCGGACGGGCTTGAAACGGTGCTGGGCGCGGGTCGCGGTGTCCTCAATCGCCGGACGGGCTTGATGTGGCCGGGCGGGCTTGATGTGCGGCGCGGGTCGTGGTGTCCTCAAGCGCCGGACGGGCTGGAAGTGGCCGGACCCCGGCTTGAAGTGGCCGGGCGCGGTTGAAGTGGTCGGACCTCGGCTGGAAGTGGCCGCACGGGCTGGAAGTGGTCGGACCTCGGCTTGATGTGGCCGGACGGGCTTGAAGTGGCCGGACCCCGGGTTGAAGTGGCCGGGCGCGGTTGAAGTGGCCGGATCCCGGCTTGATGTGGCCGCACGGGCTGGAAGTGGGTGGGTCCCGGCTGGGAGCGTGTCGCTCGTGGTCTCAGGCCAGGGTGGGTGTTGGTTTCAGGCCCGTCAGGGTCAGGGTCAGTAGGCGGTCCGCCAGGGACGGGTCCGTGGGGGACTGTTCGGCTGCCAGGGCGATCGCGTTCGTGAGCTGCATCAGGTCGTCGATGGACACCTCGGGGCGTACGTGACCGCCCCGCTGCGCCCGTACGAGCAGCCGCTCGCCCGCCGCCCGCAGCGGCACGCTGCACTCCGACAGCGCCGAACTCTCGTCGTGCGACGCCGACATGAGCGCGCGGGAGAGGCCGCGGTACTCACCCGCGTGGGTGATCAACGCCCGCAGCCACTCGACCAGCGCGCCGCACGGCTGCTCCGCCCCCGCCAGTTCGCGCGAGTGTTCCAGCAGCGCGGCCAGCGCCTCCTGGAAGACCGCGCTGAGCAGGGCCTGCCGGGTGGGGAAGTGACGGTAGAGCGTGCCGATGCCCACCCCCGCCCGCCGCGCCACGTCCTCCAGCGACGCGTCCGTGCCGTGCGCCGCGAAACTGGTCCGGGCCTCCGTCAGCAACCGCTCGTAGTTGCGCCGCGCGTCGGCGCGCATGGGCCGGGGCGGCGCCTGCGCCGTACTCCTCGCCGTCATGCGGACTCCTCGTCTCCCCACCGGCGGCCCGCGAACCGGCCCCCGTCGCCCCAAGGATGCCACCGCCCCGCCCGGACATCCCTCCGCGGACACGCGACCGCCCCCGCCGGGAACACCCGGCGGGGGCGGAGACGAGCGTCGTGACGGGGTCGTCAGTCCTTGATCTCGCAGATCAGGGCGCCCGAGGTGACCGAGGAACCGACCGTGGCGTTCAGGCCCTTGACCGTGCCCGAGCGGTGGGCGTTGAGGGGCTGTTCCATCTTCATGGCCTCCAGGACGACGATCAGCTCGCCCTCCTTGACCTCCTGGCCCTCCTCCACCGCGACCTTGACGATCGTGCCCTGCATCGGGGACGCGAGGGAGTCGCCGGAGGCGGCGGGGCCCGACTTCTTGGCCGCGCGCCGTTTGGGGCGCGCGCCGGCGGCCAGGCCCGTACGGGCGAGGGTCATGCCCAGGCTGGTCGGCAGCGAGACCTCCAGGCGCTTGCCGCCCACCTCGACCACGATCGTCTCGCGGCCCGACTCGTCCTCGTCCCCGTCGGCCGCCACGGCGAACGCCGGAACGGTGTTGACGAATTCCGTCTCGATCCACCGCGTGTGGATCGTGAACGGGTCGGCGGTGAAGGCCGGGTCCACGACCACCGCGCGGTGGAAGGGGATCGCCGTGGCCATGCCCTGCACGTCGAACTCGGCGAGCGCGCGCGCCGCGCGCTGGAGCGCCTGCTCGCGGGTGGCGCCGGTGATGATCAGCTTGGCCAGCAGGGAGTCCCACGCCGGGCCGATCACGCTGCCGGACTCGACGCCCGCGTCCAGGCGGACACCGGGGCCGGTGGGCGGCGCGAACGTGGTGACCGTACCGGGCGCGGGCAGGAAGCCGCGGCCCGGGTCCTCGCCGTTGATACGGAACTCGAAGGAGTGACCGCGCACCGCCGGGTCTCCGTACCCCAGCTCCTCGCCGTCGGCGATCCGGAACATCTCGCGGACCAGGTCGATGCCGGTGACCTCCTCGGTGACCGGGTGCTCCACCTGGAGGCGGGTGTTGACCTCCAGGAAGGAGATCGTCCCGTCCGCCCCGACCAGGAACTCGACCGTGCCCGCGCCGACGTACCCGGCCTCCTTGAGGATGGCCTTCGACGCGGCGTACAGCTCCGCGTTCTGCGCCTCGCTCAGGAACGGCGCCGGCGCCTCCTCGACGAGCTTCTGGTGGCGGCGCTGGAGCGAGCAGTCACGCGTCGACACGACCACGACGTTGCCGTGCGTGTCGGCCAGGCACTGCGTCTCGACGTGCCGGGGCTTGTCGAGATACCGCTCCACGAAGCACTCGCCCCGCCCGAAGGCGGCGACGGCCTCGCGCACGGCGGAGTCGTACAGTTCCGGGATCTCCTCCAGCGTGCGGGCCACCTTGAGCCCGCGCCCGCCCCCGCCGAACGCCGCCTTGATCGCGATCGGCAGTCCGTTCTTCTCCGCGAACGCCACGACCTCGTCCGAGCCGGAGACCGGATCGGGGGTGCCCGCGACCAGCGGGGCGCCCGCGCGCTGCGCGATGTGCCGCGCGGCGACCTTGTCGCCGAGGTCGCGGATGGCCTGCGGCGGCGGGCCGATCCACGTCAGCCCGGCGTCGAGGACGGCCTGGGCGAATTCCGCGTTCTCGGAGAGGAACCCGTAGCCGGGGTGGACCGCGTCCGCCCCCGAGTCCTTCGCGGCGCCGAGCACCTTGGCCATGTCCAGATAGCTGGTGGCCGGGGTGTCACCGCCCAGGGCGAACGCCTCGTCGGCCGCACGGACATGCAGGGCATCCCGGTCCGGATCGGCGTAGACGGCCACGCTCCCGATTCCGGCGTCCCGGCAGGCACGGGCGACGCGGACAGCGATTTCGCCTCGGTTGGCGATGAGCACCTTGCGCACGATGGCTCCCTCCTTGGAACAAGCTGAGTTTAGGGACTGCCGACACGCCCCCTCGACCCGTCCCCAGTGGTGAGCTTGCCCACACGGAGCGTGAGTCGAGGCTTGCCCAAGTCGCGAATTCCCTTGTGGCACCACGGTACGCCCGGATCCTCCCCCGCACACTAACGGTCGGGTGCGGTCCGTTTCTCTGTCAGTGTGCCCCGCGCTCGATCGTGTTTCTTTGTTGACTCTCTACGAATGGGCAGATGGTCCGTTGCCTCCGCCCGAGCCCTTGTCCGGCCGTTTACCGGTGAGTAGCGTGCGCGATGTCGTCCGTACTGGCGGTAACAACCGGAGAGGGTGATGCCGTGATACGCAGACCCGTGGCCTGGGTGGCCGCGATCGTGCTGCTCGTGGAAGCCGTCGGATTTGTCTTCGTCAACGGGGTGCTCGCCACGGTCGTCCACAACCAGCGGATGTCCCTGGCCGGCCTCGACCCCGACGCCATGTCCGCCGGTACGTGGGCGATGGGCGGCGTGACCGCCCTCTTCCTCGTCCTGTGCGCGGTGACCATGGTGCGTACGGCCCTCACGAACCGCGCCCCCGGCCGCTTCGGCCGGATCCTGCTGATCACCTGCGCGGTGGTGCACGGCGTGCTCGGCGCGTTGACGGTGGGGCTGGTGGGGTGGACGGCCTTCCTGTTCATGATGGTGGTGCTGGGACTGGTCGTGCTGGTGCTGGTGGGCCCGTCAGACCCAGAGATCCGTGATCGCCACCCCGTGCTCGGCCAGCAGCCGACGCAGCAGGGGCAGTGAGAGCCCGATCACGTTGCCGTGGCTGCCGTCGACCGAGTCGACGAACGGCGCCGAACGGCCGTCCAGCGTGAAGGACCCCGCGACATGGAGCGGCTCGCCCGAGGCGACGTACGCGGCGATCTCGTCGTCCGACGGGCTGCCGAAGCGGACGGTGGTGGAGGCGGTCTCGGACACGCGGCGGCCGGTCGCCGTGTCGATCACGCAGTGGCCGGTCCTGAGGACGCCCTCGCGGCCGCGCATCGACTTCCAGCGGGTGGCGGCCTCTTCGGCGTCGGCGGGCTTGCCGAGGGCCTCACCGTCCAGGTCGAGTACGGAGTCGCAGCCGACGACCAGCGTCCCGGCGGCCGCCGGGAGGGCCGCCACGGTGGTGGCCTTGGCCTCGGCGAGCAGGAGCGCGAGCGCGGCGGGGTCCGGGGCGGACAGCGCGTCCTCGTCGACCCCGCTGACGATCACCTCGGGCGCGAACCCGGCCTGCCGGAGCAGGGAGAGGCGGGCGGGGGAGGCGGAGGCGAGGACGAGCCTGCGGCGGGGAGCGGTCATGCGGGCCATGGTAGGCGGGGGGCTAACGGACGTCAGAGCAGGCCCAGGACGAGCATCGCCAGGATCATCGCGAGCGCGAGGACCACTCCGGCGCGGCGGAGCATGGTCTGCCCCTCGCGCAGTTCCTCGGGTGCTTCGTTCTTCGGGTCGGACCACAGCATGCCTCCGATCCTCCGGCGATCCCGTCCCGGGCGCCTGAGTACACGTACTCAGGCGCCCTGCCCGCCGGTGACCAGGCCCGTCAGCCGGGCCAGTAGGTGCGGGCCCAGGAGCGGGGCCCCGGCCGGTGCAGCCGCTCGCGGAGCACCCGGTCCGGGGCGGACCAGGCGGCGGGCGGCTCGGGCGGGGCGGCCTCCTGCGCGCCCGTCGCCCGTACCCGCGCCTGGACGACCGTCAGGGCGGCGGCCAGCTCTTCCGGAGTCGGATTGCCGCGTATCACTTTGATCATGGCCATGTCCCCTTTCCCACCTGTCTCCTGCCTGCCGTCCAGACCGTCCACGCCATCTAGAGCGGGATGTTGCCGTGCTTCTTGGGCGGCAGGCTCTCCCGCTTCGTACGGAGTTGACGCAGGCCCTTCACCAGGTGCGCCCGGGTGTCCGACGGCATGATCACCGCGTCGACGTACCCGCGCTCGGCCGCCACGTACGGGTTGAGCAGCGCGTCCTCGTACTCCTGGATCAGCCCCGCCCTGGCCGCGTCCTGCGCGGCCTCGTCGCCGGCCGCCGCGATCGTACGGCGGTGCAGGATGTTCACCGCGCCCTGCGCGCCCATCACCGCGATCTGGGCCGTCGGCCAGGCGAGGTTGAGGTCCGCGCCGAGGTGCTTGGAGCCCATCACGTCGTACGCGCCGCCGAACGCCTTGCGGGTGATCACCGTGATGAGCGGGACGGTGGCCTCCGCGTACGCGTAGATCAGTTTGGCGCCGCGCCGGATGATGCCGCCGTACTCCTGGTCGAGACCGGGCAGGAAGCCCGGCACGTCCACGAACGTCAGCACCGGGACGTTGAAGGCGTCACACGTACGGACGAACCGGGCCGCCTTCTCCGAGGCGTTGATGTCCAGACAACCGGCGAACTGCATCGGCTGGTTGGCGACGATCCCCACCGGATACCCCTCCACCCGGCCGAAGCCGGTCAGGATGTTCGGCGCGAACAGCGCCTGGGTCTCCAGGAACTCACCGTCGTCCAGCACGTGTTCGACCACGCGGTGCATGTCGTACGGCTGGTTCGCCGAGTCCGGGATCAGCGTGTCGAGCTCGCGGTCCTCGTCGGTCGTCTCCAGCGCGGCCTGCTCGGGGAAGGCGGGCGGCTCGGAGAGGTTGTTCGAAGGGAGGTACGACAGAAGGGACTTGACGTACTCGATGGCGTCCTTCTCGTCCCCCGCCATGTGATGCGCCACGCCGGACGTGGTGTTGTGCGTACGGGCTCCGCCCAGCTCCTCGAAGCCGACGTCCTCGCCGGTCACCGTCTTGATGACGTCGGGGCCCGTGATGAACATGTGGGACGTCCGGTCCACCATCACCGTGAAGTCCGTGATGGCGGGCGAGTAGACGGCGCCGCCCGCGCAGGGGCCGACGATCAGGCTGATCTGCGGGACCACCCCGGAGGCGTGCACGTTGCGCCGGAAGATCTCGGCGAAGAGGCCGAGGGCCACCACGCCCTCCTGGATCCGGGCGCCGCCACCGTCGTTGATGCCGATGACCGGGCAGCCGGTCTTCAGCGCGAAGTCCATGACCTTCACGATCTTCTCGCCGTACACCTCGCCGAGCGAGCCGCCGAAGATCGTGAAGTCCTGCGAGTAGACGCAGACCGGGCGGCCCTCGACCGTGCCGTAACCGGTCACCACGCCGTCGCCGTACGGCCGGTTCTTCTCGATGCCGAAGGCGGTCGAGCGGTGCCGGGCGAACTCGTCCAGCTCGACGAACGAGCCCTCGTCCAGCAGCAGGCCGATCCGTTCACGGGCCGTCAGCTTGCCCTTGGCGTGCTGCTTCTCCACGGCGCGCGCGGAGCCCGCGTGGGTGGCCTCCTCGATACGGTGCTGGAGGTCCGCGATCTTGCCCGCGGTGGTGTGGGCGGTTCCGGGCTCGGACATCGGGGTGCGGCTCCCTGCGGGGTTGCGGGTGCGGTGGGTCTAACGCCGTGCTGTCTGCGCCGTGCTGTCTGCCCGGCTACTGATCCGTAGCGTATCGGCGCGGATACGGTTCGGCAGTGCGGTGTTTGCCACATCTAGGGTGGCTCGCATGACCGATCCCGAAACCCCACACAGCCGCTGGTCCGACCTGGAGCGGCCGCCGCTGAACGTACGGGCGCTGCGGCGCGGCCTCATCCGGCCGGGCGGCCTGTGGACGTCCCTGGACGTCGTCACGACGACCGGCTCGACCAACTCCGACCTGGTGGCCGGAGCGTCCTCGCGCGCGGAGGGCGCGGTCCTCGTGGCCGAGGAACAGACGGCGGGGCGGGGGCGGATGGACCGGCGGTGGTCGGCGCCGGCGCGCTCGGGGCTCTTCTTCTCCGTCCTCCTCACGCCGGGCGACAACGTGCCCGTCCACCGGTGGGGGTGGCTGCCGCTGCTCACCGGCGTGGCCGTGGCGACGGCGGTGGCGCGGTCGGGGGGCGTCGACACCGCGCTGAAGTGGCCGAACGACCTGCTGGTCACGGTGGACGGCGAGGAGCGCAAGGCGGGCGGGATCCTGGCGGAGCGCGCGGGGGACGAGGCGGTGGTCGTGGGCATCGGCCTGAACGTGTCGCTGCGCGCGACGGAGCTGCCGGTCCCGACGGCGGGGTCGCTGGCGCTGGCGGACGCGATGTCCCTGGACCGGGACACGCTGCTGCGGTCCGTCCTCCGGTCGCTGGAGCAGTGGTACGTGGACTGGCGCGAGGCGGACGGCGACCCGGCGACGTCGGGCCTCCAGGAGGCGTACGCGGCGGGCTGCGCGACGCTGGGGCGGACGGTGCGGGCGGTGTTGCCGGGTGCTCGGGAGCGGGTGGGCGAGGCGGTGGCCGTCGATGGGGACGGCCGCCTTGTCTTGGCGATGGCTTCGGGGGGCCGGTATCCGGTGGGGGCGGGTGACGTGGTGCATCTGCGTTGACCGGGGTTTTTGGTTGCGCTTACTGATGTCCTCAATCGCCGGACGGGCTGGGTGTGCCGTGGTGACGGGGGCCGGGGCCTCCGGAGGTACGTATGTCCGGACTGCATGTTTTACGGCGCCTTCGGGAGCCCCGGACATTCACGGTAGTCATGCGCCACAAAACACGCTTTACGTCCGGACACACGCACCTCCTCCGACCCCACCCCCCTCACGCCGAGGGTGAGCAAAACGCCCCCCCGCCTGGGGTGGGCCTGCTTGTTTGGACGCGGGCCTGGAAGGGGGACGGGCAGGGGTCGTGTCCGGAACGTAAAGCGTGTTTTGTGTCGCGTGACTACCGGTGCACCAAACAAGACCCCGAACGCGACGTAAAACATGCAGTGCAGGACACGACCCCTGCCCGGCCCCCGGCAACAACCCGCACCGGAAAACGCGGCCCGCAGCGGGCACAACCAAGCCCGTCCGGCGCTTGAGGACATCAGTAAGCCGCGCCCGCGCCCCGGGCCGAGGCCACAAACGAAGCACGTCCGGCGATTGAGGACAAGAGGACAAAAGACCAAGACCACGCCGACCCGCCCCGTGGCCGTGAGCCAGCGCACACCTGTCGTATCGTTGAGCCCGATCCACGACAGATCGGCAGGACTGTGCGCAGGGAACGGGCAGGAGGCGGCTGGTGACCGTCGACGACGCGGGCGGAGCAGACGCGCAGCCGCCACAGCCGGACCCCACCCCGGACCCCTCCCCCCACTCCACCCCCCACCACATCGTGGACCACACGGCCGAACCGACCGACGACCCGCTCGCCATCCGGCTTGAGCAGCTCATCCTCGGCGCGGACCGCCGCTACACCCCCTTCCAGGCCGCCAGGACCGCCGGCGTCTCCATGGACCTCGCTTCCCGCTTCTGGCGTGCCATGGGTTTCGCCGACATCGGGCAGGCCAAGGCCCTTACCGAGGCCGACGTCCTCGCGCTGCGCCGCCTCGCCGGGCTCGTGGAGGCCGGGCTGCTCAGCGAGCCCATGGCGATCCAGGTGGCCAGGTCCACCGGACAGACCACCGCCCGCCTCGCGGAGTGGCAGATCGACTCGTTCCTGGAGGGGCTCACGGAGCCGCCCGAGCCGGGGATGACGCGGACCGAGGTCACGTACCCCCTGGTGGAGCTGCTCCTGCCCGAGCTGGAGGAGTTCCTTGTCTACGTGTGGCGCCGCCAGCTCGCCGCCGCCACCGGGCGCGTCGTGCAGGCCGCCGACGACGACGAGATGGTCGACCGGCGCCTCGCCGTCGGGTTCGCCGACCTCGTCGGGTTCACCCGGCTGACCCGCCGGCTGGAGGAGGAGGAGCTGGGCGAGCTGGTGGAGGCGTTCGAGACGACCTCCGCCGACCTGGTCGCCGCGCACGGCGGCCGGCTGATCAAGACCCTCGGTGACGAGGTGCTGTTCGCGGCGGACGACGCCGGCACCGCCGCCGAGATCGCGCTGCGCCTCATCGAGACGATGACCCATGACGAGACGATGCCGGCGCTGCGCGTCGGGATCGCGTTCGGCACGGTCACCACCCGCATGGGTGACGTCTTCGGCACGACCGTGAACCTCGCGAGCAGGCTCACCTCGATAGCTCCCAAGGACACGGTCCTGGTCGACGGCGCCTTCGCGGAGGACCTGATCCGTACGGGCGAGGCCCCCGCCTCCGAGGCCGGGGCGGCCGAGGCCGCCGCCGAGGCGGAGAAGGAGGGGCGCGAGGCCCCCTCGTACCGCTTCGGGCTCCGGCCGATGTGGCAGCGGCCCGTCCGCGGTCTCGGTGTGGTCGAGCCCTGGCTCCTGGCCCGCCGCACGACCTGAGCCGGGCCGGCGACGCCGGGCGCACCGGAGGCCGGCCCCCGGTGCACACGAGGACCGGCCGGTGTATCAGCGGCTGCGGCGGCTGCAGCCGCGGTGGGTCAGCGCGCGCCACCCGCACCCCTCAGCGCGCGGCGCCCACCCGCCTCAGCGCGTACCGCCCGCGACCGCCGCACGCGGCTCGGCGACCGTCGACCGCACCGACTTCCCGTCGGCCTTCGTCACCCGGGTGGCCACCCGCGCGCCGCAGTTCGAGCCGTAGGTCCACACCCCCTGGTTGGCGATGCCCCCGGCCCAGTCGACGCAGTAGCCCTTCCCGTAGACGTAGACGGGTCCGGCGTACGACCGGTAGTCGCCGGCGTCGGAGCCGGACTCGTAGGTGTCCGGGACGGACACCGAGGTGAAGATGTACACCGGCGAACCGCTGGTCTTGCGGATCGTGACGGCGCAGTTGTAGCCGCTCTTGGCGTTGTACGTCAGGTACACCGTGCCCTGTGTGCCGATGTCCGCCGAGTTCACGACCTTGTAGCCGGTGCCACAGACCCCGTTGTACGCGGCCTGGGCCGCCGCGGCGGTCGGTGCGGCGGCGGCGGGCTGGGTGAAGGCGGCGGTCGTTCCTCCGACGGCGAGCGCGGTCAGGGCCGCGGCCATGGCCGCACGACGAGATTTACGCATGAATTTTTCCCCCTGTAACTCCACGAGTACTTTCTGTGTGCTCACCAATCCAGACCAGCCGATCAAGAAAAGAGTTGTACGGAACTTTCCGCCACCAAATGCGGGGCCTTTATGATCTCGGTGAACCGTCGTTAACCGGGAGGGTGTTCCATGGGTGGGTCCGAGCAGAGGTACGGGGACTTCGTCGTCGTACGGAGGTCCGGGTACGTCGCCGAGCTGGTCCTCGACCGGCCGAAGGCCATGAACGCCGTGTCCACGGAGATGGCCCGTTCCCTCGCCGCCGCGTGTACGGCGCTGGGCGCGGACCGGGACGTACGGGTCACGGTCCTCACCTCCAGCCACGCGAGCGCGTTCTGCGTCGGCGCGGACCTCAAGGAGCGCGCCTCCTTCACCGACGGCGACCTGGTACGGCAGCGGCCGACCGCGCGGGCCGCGTACACCGGGGTCCTGGAGCTGCCCATGCCCACGATCGCGGCCGTGCACGGGTTCGCCCTGGGCGGCGGGTTCGAGCTGGCGCTCGCCTGCGACCTGATCGTCGCGGACCGTACGGCCGTCGTCGGGCTGCCCGAGGTCTCGGTCGGCGTCATTCCCGGCGGGGGCGGTACGCAGCTGCTGCCGCGCCGGGTCGGGGCGGCCCGCGCGGCGGAGCTGATCTTCACGGCCCGGCGGGTGAAGGCGGCGGAGGCGCGTGATCTCGGTCTCGTCGACCAGCTCGTGGACGAGGGCGACGACCGGGAGGAGGCCCTCGCCCTCGCGGACCGTATCGCCGTGAACTCGCCCGTCGGCCTGCGCGCGGCCAAGCGCGCGCTGCGGCTCGGGCAGGGCCTGGACCTGCGGGCCGGCCTGGAGGTGGAGGACGCGGCGTGGCGGGCGGTCGCGTTCTCCGGCGACCGTCCTGAGGGGGTCGCGGCGTTCAACGAGAAGCGGACGCCGCAGTGGCCCGGGGAGTGAGCGGGTGAGCGGGTGAACGCAGAGTGAGCGGCCCTCGCTCCAAGTGATCAAATCATCCCAAAGCGCCCTAAGCTGGAGCGATGGGAGTGGATGGGCGACTGCGAGCCGTGGTGTCGCTGGCGCAGGCCATGGCGTCGGCCCAGGCCCCGCGCGATTCCTGGCGGGCGGCCGCGCAGGGGGCGCGCGAGGCGCTCGGCGGGAGCTTCGCGGCGCTGTCCGTGTGGGAACGGGACCTCGGGCGGCTCAAGGTGCTCGTGAACGCGGGGGAGCGGGTGGCGGGGGAGGAGGAGTTCCCCGAGGCCGAGGCGTATCCCGTCCACCAGTTCCCGGAGATCGCGGAGTTCCTGCACGAGCGGTGGGCGGGGGGCGGCGGCCCGAACGCCTGGGTCGAGACGGCGGAGGGCGCGGCGGCCGGGTCGCCCGGCTACAGCCACCAGCGCGTGGCCGCGCTGCGGCGGCGGGGGCGGGGGTGCTGTGTGGTCGCGCCGATCATCCTGCACGGGCGGGCGTGGGGTGAGCTGTACGTGGCCCGGGCCAAGGGCGCTGCGCTCTTCGGCCGGGACGACGCGGACTTCGCGACCGTCATCGCGTCGGTCGTGGCGTCCGGGATCGCCCAGACGGAGCGGCTCGAAGAGGTACGCCGCCTCGCCTTCACCGACCCCCTGACGGGGCTCGCGAACCGGCGCGCGGTCGACATGCGGCTCGACGAGGCGGTGGGACGCTACCGGGCGGACGGCTCCGTCACGAGCCTGGTCGTGTGCGACCTGAACGGCCTGAAGACGGTCAACGACACGCACGGGCACGCGGTCGGCGACCGGTTGCTGGAACGGTTCGCCTCGGTCCTGTCCCTGTGCGCGGCGAAACTGCCGGGCGCGGTGGCCGCGCGGCTGGGCGGGGACGAGTTCTGTCTGTTGGCGGTGGGGCCGTCGGCGGACGAGGTGATCGCGGTCGCGGACGAGCTGTGCGTGCGGGCGGCGGAGCTGGAACTGGGGGAGGGGGTGGCGTGCGGGGTCGCGTCGACGGGGGACGCGATTGGGGAGGTGCGGTCCGCCCGGCGCCTGTTCCGCTTGGCGGACGCGGCGCAGTATCGCGCGAAGGCTGCGCGGGCGGGGGGGCCGGTGGTGGCGGGGCGGGACGAGGAGGTGCTGCGCCTGGCGGACACGGCGCCCCCGTCGGGAGACCGCCGCCGTTTCCGCGATGCGCGTTGACGTGGTTGTTGCCTTGCGCCCGGTGGTGGGCGCGCCTTACTACTTGTCCTCAATCGCCGGACGGGCTGGGTTTGTCGTGGTGACGGGGGGCGGGGCCTGCGGAGGTACGTATGTCCGGACTGCATGTTTTACGGCGCGTGCAAGGTCTTGTTTTGCGTAACGGTAGCCATGCGCCACAAAACACGCTTTACGTCCGGCCACACGCACCTCCTCCGACCCCACCCCCCTCACGCCGAGGGTGAACTGAACGACCCCGCCCGCTCCCGGGGGTGGTTGTGGCCCGGCACGCGGGCGCGGCTTACTGATGTCCTCAAACGCCGGACGGGCTGGGGGTGCGTCCGGGCGGGCGCCCGTTGACGGGTGCGGGTCACCGATGTCCTCAATCGCCGGACGGGCTTGAAGTGCCCCGGTGCGGGCCGGGTTGTTTTGGCGCGGGCCTGGAAGGGGGACGGGCAGGGGTCGTGTCCGGAACGTAAAGCGTGTTTTGTGTCGCATGGCTAACGTTACGCAAAACAAGACCCCGCACGCGACGTAAAACATGCAGTGCAGGACACGACCCCTGACCGGCCCCCGGCAACCGACCCGCACCAAGGCCACCGGGCCGCAGCGGGCACCACCAAGCCCGTCCGGCGATTGAGGACAATCAGTAACCGCACCCGGCACCGGGCGCGCGGGCAAAATCAAGCCCGTCCGGCGATTGAGGACATCAGTAAGCCGCGCCCGCGCCCCGGGCAGACGCCACAAACAGAGCCCGTCCGGCGCTTGAGGACAAGCAGTGGGCCGCGCCCACCACCCGGGCGCAGACGCCCGTCCGGTGATGGAGGACAAAAGCCGGCCGCCAAGCCGCCCCGCAGCCCGCCTAGTGACACGTTCGGATTCAATCCGTACGCTCCTGAATATGGATATGCACACCGTCATCCTGGGCACCACCGGCACCACCCCCGAAGACGTCCTCGCCGTAGCCCGACACCACGCCAAGGTCACGCTCAGCGAAACCGCGCGCAGCGCGATCGCCGAGGCCCGCCTCGTCGTGGACGCGCTCGCCGCCAAGCCCGAGCCCGTCTACGGCGTCTCGACCGGGTTCGGCGCGCTCGCCAGCCGGCACATCGGGCCCGAACTCCGCGCGCGGCTCCAGCGCAACATCGTGCGCAGCCACGCCGCCGGCATGGGGCCCCACGTCGAGCGGGAGGTCGTGCGCGCGCTGATGTTCCTGCGGCTCAAGACCCTCGCGTCCGGGCACACCGGCGTACGCCCCGAGGTCGCCCAGACCATGGCGGACGTGCTGAACGCCGGGATCACGCCCGTCGTGCACGAGTTCGGCTCCCTCGGCTGCTCCGGCGACCTCGCGCCCCTCTCGCACTGCGCGCTGACGCTCATGGGCGAGGGCGACGCGGAAGGACCCGACGGGATCGTGCGCCCCGCCGGAGAGCTGCTCGCGCGGCACGGCATCGCGCCCGTCGAGCTGCGCGAGAAGGAGGGCCTCGCCCTGCTCAACGGCACCGACGGCATGCTCGGCATGCTGGTCATGGCCCTCGCCGACCTGCGCCGCCTCTACACCTCCGCCGACATCACCGCCGCGCTCACCCTGGAGGCCCTTCTCGGCACCGCCAAGGTCCTCGCGCCCGAGCTGCACGCGATCCGGCCGCACCCGGGCCAGGCCGCCAGCGCCGACAACATGCTGCGGGTCCTCGCCGGATCCGGCCTCACCGGCCACTTCCAGGAGGACGCGGCCCCGCGGGTCCAGGACGCGTACTCCGTGCGCTGCGCCCCCCAGGTCGCCGGCGCCGGCCGGGACACCCTGGAGTACGCCGGGATCGTGGCCGGCCGCGAGCTGGCCGCCGCCGTGGACAACCCCGTCGTCCTGCGCGACGGCCGCGTGGAGTCCAACGGCAACTTCCACGGCGCGCCCGTCGCGTACGTCCTGGACTTCCTGGCCATCGCCGCCGCCGACCTCGGCTCGATCGCCGAACGCCGTACCGACCGGCTGCTCGACAAGAACCGCTCGCACGGCCTGCCGCCCTTCCTGGCCGACGACGCCGGGGTCGACTCGGGCCTGATGATCGCCCAGTACACCCAGGCCGCGCTGGTGAGCGACATGAAGCGGCTGGCCGTCCCCGCGTCCGTCGACTCCATCCCGTCCTCCGCGATGCAGGAGGACCACGTCTCGATGGGCTGGTCGGCTGCACGCAAGCTCCGTACCGCCGTGGACAACCTCACGCGGATCATCGCGGTGGAGTTGTACGCGGCGACCCGCGCCATCGAGCTGCGCGACGGCCTCACGCCCGCGCCCGCCTCCCGCGCCGCGATCGACGCGCTGCGCGCCGCCGGCGTCGAGGGCCCCGGCCCCGACCGCTTCCTCGCCCCCGACCTCGCGGGCGCCGACGCGTTCGTACGGGACGGGAGCCTGATCGCCGCCGTGGAGCGGGTCACGGGCCCCCTGGCCTGACACGTACAAGAAACGCGTGAGGGGCCGCCCGGCGCACCGGGCGGCCCCTCACGTACGTACGTCAGATCAGGCCGGCGCTTCTTCGCGCCGCGTACGCGACGAAGCCCGCACCGATGCCGAGGAAGGCGGTCCCGCCGATCAGGTACGGCGTGGTGCTCACGCTGCCCGTGTCGGCGAGGGCCAGGGGTTGTGAGGTGTTCGGGTCCTCGGAGGTGGTGTTCAGGCGGGCTGAGGTGAAGCTCTGACCGGCTGCGACCGGCTGTTGTTCCGGGCCGGAGTGCTCTTCCGCGGCTTTCGCGGACGGGACGAACCACAGAGCGCAGAGCAGGGTTCCGGCGGCGGTAGCGGTCAGCAGCGGACGGCGTGCGACGGACACGTGATCGATCCCCCTTGTGACAACGCCGAATTGGCTGGGTGCGCTGATGCTAGTGAAAGCAGCGGGTCGCGGGAAAGTCGTGGAGGCCAGGAGCCCTACGCTCCGTCGTATGACCACTTCTGAGACATCACGTTTTGTGCGGCTACGGGTCGAATTGGTACTGGAGATCGACGGGCCCGAGCCGCTCAGCGCGGCGGCGCTGGACCGGATCGTCACCGACGACACCATGCGCGAGGACGAGCGCGCGCACGCGCAGGCGACGGTACGGCAGGACCCGGCGGAGGCCCTCGCCTATCTCGTGGAGCCGTACGACCTGGTCAGGGACGTGCCGGGGGTGGAGCTGGCGCAGGCGTCGTGGACCAGCGAGGAGATCGACTACGACCCCGACGCGGTGGAGTGGGCACTCGACGAGGATGACGAGGAGGGGGACGACGAAGGGGACGAGGGGGCCGGCGGCGACGAGGACGAGGGCGGCGACGGCCCCTGGGGCGGCCTCGGTGACGGCGGTACGGGCGGCGCGGAGGGTGGCCGGGGAGCGCGCTTCGACCACCGCGACGGTCAGGGCCCGCGCTGAGTCGTGTCACTCTGGTAAGCCCCGGTCCTTTGCTGTGGCGGGCCGGGGCTTACGGCCGTGCGCGAGCGGCAAGTGGCATTCACCACATCGCCGGCCGAAGTGGAACCGGACGAACCGGTACAGGTGTTCTTAAGGGTTATCGGCAGGGTAGTCGGCGATGATGGAGATACGTGTGATGACGGACAGCAAGCGGCGCAGGGGCCTCATGGCCGCGTCCGCACTGCTCGGTGGCGTACTGGTCCTTTCGGCCTGTAGCGACGACGGCGGCAAGACCGCGAGCGGCGCCGACAGTACGAAGTCGTCGTCGCAGGCCCAGGTGGACGAGGCGGCCGCCAAGGCGACGTCCGAGGCCAAGATAGTCATCGCACCCCGGGACGGGGCGTCGAACGCCGGTATCAACGACGACGCCAAGGTCACGGTCAGCAAGGGCACCCTCACGCAGGTGACCATGACGACGGCCGACGGCACCGCCGTGAAGGGCACGCTGTCCGCCGACGGCCTCAGCTGGAAGCCGGACGCGCAGCTGGAGCGCTCCACGACGTACAAGATCGCCGCGACGGCGAAGGACGGCAAGGGCCGCAAGGCCTTCGAGAACTCCTCCTTCACCACCGTCTCGCCCGCCAACAGCTTCATCGGGAACTTCACCCCCGAGGACGGCTCCACGGTCGGCGTCGGCATGCCGGTCTCGATCAACTTCGACAAGGCGATCACCGACCAGAAGGCCGTGCAGGACGGGATCACCGTCACGTCCAGCAGCGGCCAGCAGGTCGTCGGCCACTGGTTCAGCCAGCAGCGCCTCGACTTCCGCCCCGACCAGTACTGGAAGGGCGGCTCGACGGTCACCCTCAAGCTGAACCTGGACGGGGTCGAGGGCGCGAAGGGCGTCTTCGGCGTCCAGCAGAAGACGGTCACCTTCACCATCGGCCGCAACCAGGTCAGCACGGTCGACGCCAAGGCGAAGACCATGACCGTCACGCGCGACGGCAAGACGATCAAGACGATCCCGATCTCCTCGGGATCGCCCGACAACCCCACGTACAACGGTCAGATGGTGATCTCCGAGAAGTTCAAGGAGACCCGGATGAACGGCGCGACGGTCGGCTTCACCGACGACGACGGCAAGGGGGAGTACGACATCCCCGACGTGCCGCACGCCATGCGGCTGTCGACCTCCGGGACCTTCATCCACGGCAACTACTGGGGCGCCCCCTCCGTCTTCGGCAACGTCAACACCAGCCACGGCTGTGTCGGCCTCCAGGACGTCAAGGGCGCGGGCGACGACAACCAGCCCGCCGCGTGGTTCTACAACAACTCGCTGGTCGGTGACGTCGTCATCGTGAAGAACTCCCCGGACAAGACCATCAAGCCCGACAACGGTCTGAACGGCTGGAACCTGTCCTGGGCCGAGTGGCAGGCCGGCTCGCAGGCCTGATCCTCCATCAGCCGCCCGGCCGAACGGCGGCCGGTCCCGTGTGACGGGATCGGCCGCCGTCGGCGTTCTCATGGCGTTCTCAGCGGGGCCTCAACCGACCATCACACCGCGCGCCTAACTTCACGCCCATGTTCTTCACATACCTCCGGCGGGAACTGCGCCGCCGCCGAAAGGCGGCGCTCGTCGTCGCCTCCGGGCTCGCGCTCGGCATCGCGCTCGTGATCATCGTCAATTCCGTGTCCGCCGGTATGGGCAACGCCCAGGACAAGGTCCTTCAATCGCTGTACGGCCTCGGCACGGACATGACCGTCACCAAGGCCGCGCCCGCCGCGACCGGGGGCGAGTCGGGGCGCCCGCGCTTCCGGTTCGACGCGAAGGGCGAGGACGGCGCGTCGCAGAGCAGCGACCGCGTGGTCGTCCAGGGCTTCCAGACCCTCGCGTCCTCCACGGTGACCGAGGTCGCCGACCAGAGCGGTGTCTCCGGCGCGGTCGGCGGCCTGAGCCTGAACGTGCTGAAGATCAACGGGGAGTTCACGCGAGGCGAGTTCAAGCCCGACGAGAACGGCGGCACTCCCGGCGGTGGCCGTAACGGCGGCGGCACCGGCGGCCGGGTCTCCGGAGGCGGCGCCAACTTCGACGTCGACTCCTTCACGCTGTACGGCGCCGACGTCACGGAGCCCGCGCTCGGCCCGCTGACCTCCTCGAAGATCACTTCGGGCCGTACGTTCAAGGCGACGGAGACCGACGCGAAGGTCGCGGTCGTCGACAGCGCGTACGCCAAGAAGAAGAGCCTCGCGGTCGGCAAGACCCTCACCATCCACGGCAGCAAGTTCAGCGTCATCGGGATCGCCACGGCGGACAGCGGTGACGCCGCCGCCAACGCCTACATCCCGCTGAAGCAGGCCCAGACCCTGTCCGACTCCAAGGACAAGATCACCACGGTCTATGTGAAGGCGTCCGACTCGCAGCAGATCGGCGCGGTCAAGTCCACCATCCAGAAGAACATCCCGGGCACGACCGTCACCACCTCCGCCGACCTCGCGGACACCGTCTCCGGCTCCCTCTCCACCGCCTCCGACCTCGCCACGAGCGTCGGCAAGTGGCTGTCGATCGCGGTGCTCATCGCCGCCTTCCTGGTGGCTGGACTGCTCACCTCCTCGGCGGTCAGCCGCCGGGTACGGGAGTTCGGCACCCTCAAGGCGCTCGGCTGGAAGTCCGGCCGCGTCACGCGCCAGGTGATCGGTGAGGCCCTGGTCAACGGGCTGCTGGGCGGAGTGCTCGGCATCGCCCTCGGGCTCGGCGGCGCCTACCTGGTGACGGCCATCAGCCCGACCCTCAAGGCCCAGATCGGCTCCGCGGGCTCGTCAGGGGCGGGCGGCGGCTTCGGTGGCTTCGGTGGTGGCGGTGGTGGCCCGGCGCGGCAGACCGCCTCCAAGGCCCTCGACGTCGCGCTCACCGCGCCCGTGTCCCTCGCCACCATCGGGATCGCCGTGGCGCTCGCGGTCGGCGGCGGTCTGATCGCCGGCGGCTTCGGCGGCTGGCGCGCCTCGCGGCTGCGCCCGGCGGACGCGCTGCGGCGGGTCGAGTAGGCCCGCTCCTGTGCGCGGCCGGGTCCCTCGTCCGCAGCCGGACTCTTCGCCCTGGCCCGGCTCCTCGCCCGTACCCCGGCCCCCGTACCACCCCGCCCCCGTACCACCCCACCCTCGTTCCTCCCTCGTACCGCAGGAGTTGCCCGATGTACCAGCTCAAAGGCGTCACCAAGGTCTACCACCGGGGAAAGAAGCCCGTCCACGCGCTCGCCGGCGTCGATCTGACCATCGAGGACGGCGGCCGGCTGGTCATCCAGGGCCCCACCGGCGGCGGCAAGTCCACGCTGCTCCAGATGCTCGGCGCGCTCGACCGGCCGACCGCGGGCTCCGTCGAACTCGACGGCGTCGACCTGGCCGGCCTGTCCGAGGCCCGGCTCACCAAGGTGCGCGCCGAGTCCATCGGCTTCGTCTTCCAGAGCTTCAACCTCATCCCCACCCTCACCGCGCAGGAGAACGTCGAGACGGCGCTCGTCCCGCTCGGCCTCAAGGGGCCCGCGCGGCGCCAACAGGCCGCCGAGGCGCTGGAGTCCGTGGGGCTCGGTGAGCGGCTCGGTCACGTACCGGGCGAGTTGTCCGGCGGCCAGCAGCAGCGGGTCGCCATCGCGCGTGCCCTGGTGAAACGCCCGAAGGTGCTGCTCGCGGATGAACCCACGGGAAATCTGGACGAGTCGATGCGTGACGAGATCATGGAACTGCTGGAGGGCCTCTGGAAAGAGCACGGGCTGACCTTCATCATGGTCACGCACGACAGTTCCATCGCCCGCCGTGCTCCCCGGCTCGCCACCATCCGCAAGGGGAAGGTCACGGTGACCGAGAACGCGACCGCCGCCTGAGGTCGAGAGCCGGACGACAGGCCCCAGGTCCGTGGGGCGGCGCCCCCTGCCCTGCCCGGACGTCCCGCAACTCGCGGGCGTCGTCACCCCCGTACGCGTAGGTTCGGTTCATGCTGATCACTCTGGGAAGCCCGCCCACGGACGCCGAGACGGACGCCTGGCACGCGGTGATCACCGCGGCCCACGTCCTCGATCTCCCGGCGTCCGTCCCCGAGCCCAGCCGGTCCGAGACGGCGGGGAAGCTGCGGCTGCCCCCGGTCGGGGGGCGGAACGTGCACGTCGTGTCGACGGCGGCGGACGGTTCGTACGACGGGGTCGCCTCCCTTCTCCTCTTCACCGAGGAGCCCCACCTCCGGACCGCCTTCCTCGACGTCCTGGTGGTGCGGCCCGACGCCCGCCGGGGTGGTGTCGGCGCCGCGCTCTGGACCGCGATACGGGACGAACTCGCCGCCGCCGGGCGGACCTCGGTCTCGACCGTCCTCGAACTGGGCGGCGCGGGCGAGGCGTTCGTCGACAGCCTCGGCTTCACGAACACGCTCCCGCTCGGCTGGTACGTGATGCGGGTCCGGCAGACCCTCGACGAGGTCCCCGAGCCGGTGCTCCCCGCCGGACTGCGCTTCGCCGACTGGTCCGGGGTGGTTCCCGACGAGTTGGCGGAAGGTTTCGCCCGCGCCCACGACGCGCGGGAGGACACGCCGGGCGGGGCCCCGGAGGAGCGGGCGACGAGCTGGGACGTACGGAGAGTGCGGGCCGCGGCCCGGCTCATCGAGGACCGGGGCGGGGCGATCCTCACCTCGGCCGTGCTCGACACGACGGCGGGGGACGCCGTGGTCGGCTACACGGAACTGGTCCTGCGGGACCCGGCGGCCACCCGCGCCGTCCAGTACGACACGGTGGTCGTGCCCTCCCACCGCGGCCGGGGACTGGGCCGCGCGGTCAAGCGCCACCTCCTCGGGACGCTGCACGAACTGCACCCCGGCATACGGGAGATCAGCACGACGGTCGCCGACGGCAACACGTCGATGATCGCGGTGAACGAGGGGCTGGGCTACCGCAGGGAGCGGCCGGTGGGTCTCTTCCAGGCCAAGCTGTAGGCAAGGTACGGCTGTTCAGCCGCAGCCGTTGGACCGGGGCAGCCGGTACGCCGACCCCAGCCGGTACTCACCGGCCTCCGGGACCGTCAGCCGGGTCCAGTCGCCCGCCCGCTCCACACACGCGCCCGGCGCCCTGAGCCAGGGCGAGTAGGCGATCCGTACCGTCACCGAGCCCGCGGCGGGCATCCGCAGCACGAGATCCGCGTCGCCGCCGCGCACCACGGTCGCGGGGGAGGACACCAGCGGCACGGCGTTCCGTACCCGGTAGACCACCCATCCGCTGTCGTGCCACACCGGCTCCAGCCAGTCCGGGAGGTCGTTCCGCAGGAGCGCGGCCTCGGCGGCGGCGGGGCTGTCGGGGCGTGCGGCGGGCAGGACGACGAGCCCCACCGCCCAGCGGTCGAGCCAGGCGCGGTACGTGGCGGGGGAGAAGGTGCCGTCGTAGAAGAGCCGGCCGCGCTCGACGTCGAGCTGTCGGTTCCAGCCGCGGGCCATGGTGACGTACGGGGCGAGGACGTCGGCCTCGCGGTGGTTGCGGGCGGGGACGACCTCGACGCGGGTGCGGTCCGCGCCGAGCCGGTCCAGCGCGGCGATCACGCCTTCGGGATGGGCGGCCCAGGACGGCACGGAGTTGGAGACCCCGAGGTCGTCGTCGGTCTTGTCGATCACCCAGCCGGTGTTCAGGACCACGGCGGCGGCGAGGACGAGGTGGGGGACTAGACGACTCCCGCGTACGAGACCCCTCAGCCGGGACGGTTCGAGGCCGCGGGTCAGCAGCGCCGCGAGGAGCACCGGGGGTCCGCCGATCCCTATCAGCCGCTCCACGTTGGTGCCGATCGGCGAGGCGATCGAGTAGGTCAGGAGCACGCCGGCGGCGTAGACGGCGGCGCCGTACCGCACGGTGCGCCAGCCGCGCGAGCCGCGCGGCGCGGCGAGCCAGACGGCCGCGCAGGCGGTGAGCGGCATGTACAACTTCTCTGTGGCCATGGGCTGTTCGCCGTGGAACGGGAAGAGCAGCGTGACCACGCCGACGGTCAGGAAGGGCGGGACGATCAGCGCGGCGGCCTTCCCCCACTGCCGGTCGAGCAGGTACGCGGCGCCCGCCACGACGAGGAACAGGGCGGCGACGGGGCTGGCGAGCGCGGTGAGAGCGGACAGCGCGCAGGCGAGCCCGACGGTCCGCCGCGTCGTTCCTCCCGGCGACCGGAGGAGCACGAACAGCGCCAGCAGCCCGACGGCGGCACCCCACGCGAAGGTGGTCCGTCCGGACGCCACGTTGCACCAGAGGACGAGCGCGCCCAGGAGCGCGGGCCACACGGCGTGGGGCACTCTCGCCCGTACGAACAGGGCGGCCATGGCCCACGTCCCGGCGAGCCCCGCCAGCACGGAGGTGGTCCTGACGCCGAGGAGCGCCATCAGCGGGGGAGCGAGGACGCTGTAGTTGGCGGTGTGCGTACCGCCGTACCACGAGAGGTTGTACGCGGACCCGGGGTGCCGCGCCATGAACCCGGCCCAGGCGAGCTGGGCGGCGAGGTCGCCCCCACCGGTGGCGAGGACGACGGCCCAGAACACATAGAAGGGAAGGGCAACCCCGACGACGAACAACGGCACCCGCCACGGCGAGTCGGCGCGCGCACCGCCCCCACGACCCGCACGGGCGCCCGGCCCGACGGCCGGGCTCCCGCCCCCACCTCCACGAGCCCCCGAGACGACCCCCACCCCCTCGCCCGAACGCCCGGCGGCCCCGGCGTCCCCGCCCCGGCCGACGGCCTCGGTCCCGCCCGCCGTCCCGGTCCGGGGTGGGGCTCCCGTCGGGCCCGTTGTCCTGGCCCGGAGTGCGGCCGGGCTGGGGTCCTCGGCCGGGGGCACGGACCCAGTCCCGATCCGGCCTGGGGCCTCGGCCCGGCCCGTTGCCCCCGCCCGGAAGGCGGCCGGGGCCGGGTCCTCGACCCGAGATACAGGCCCCGTCTCCGCCCGGGATGCGGGCTCCGTCCTCCTGGCGCGGCGTGGGGCGCGGCTCGGGTCATCGGTCTGGGGGGTGGTTCCTGTCCGGGGCTTGGCCCCGGGACCGGGCCGGGATGTCGTCCTGGCCGGACGTGCGGGATCGGAGCCACGTGCGGCATCGGTTCGGGGTGTCTCGGATTCCGTCCTCCTGCCGGTGGTCCGGGACCCCCCTCCCCTCCCGGACCGGGGCCCCCTCCCGGTCGCGGAAGCCGGTCCCTCCCCCGCCCCGGGCGTCGGTTCCTCTTCCGCCGTCTCCTCGCTCATGCGCACGGCTCTCACCCTAGGGGGTGTGTTGCCGATCATGCCGGGCTCGCGGGGCGGGGTGCCGCACGTACAGACGGGACGGGGGTACGTCCAGCACACGCTCATCACTCCCTCCCCAGGAACCAACAGCGCGCCACCCCGCAGGGCACGAGGTTCTGGCAGCAACCACAGAAAGCCGGCCACGACGGCGGGTGAGCCGACCGATCACCCGCCACGTGTGCCTCGCTCAGCCCCGCACCGGCACCAGCCAAGAAATCTCTGTTCCCACCACCCCGGCCACGTACAGGCCGAGCATGACCCACCCCCGCTCAGTCACCCGCCGACTCCCCCTCAGTCACCCGCCCACCCTCCCTCTGTCGCCCGCCCGCGCCGTCTCCGCCACGCGCCCCGCGCGCAGCTCCAGGTGCGTACCCTCGAAGGACTCGCGGAAGCGGCGGTCGTGCGAGACCACCACCACCGCGCCCGCGTACGGCACCAACGCCTCTTCCAGCTCCTCCACCAGGCTCAGAGCCACATGGTTGGTCGGCTCGTCCAGGATCAGCAGCTCAGCGGGGCTGGCAACCAGGCGGGCCAGTTCCAGGCGCCGCCGCTGGCCGATCGAGAGCGCGGCGACCGGGACCCGTAGATCCGCCTCGCGGAACAGCCCCAGAGAGAGCAATTCGGCCTCGTATTCGTCCGGCGGCCCCGGGCGTCCCGCCGCGAACGCGGACAGCAGCGGCAGCGGAGACGCTGCGGCGGGCAACTCCTGCGGCAGGTAACCGATCCCGCCCCTGCGCACCCGGCCCGACCTGAGCACCGTCCCGGAGTCGTGCCGCAGCTCACCCGCCAGGACCCGCAGCAGCGTGGTCTTCCCCGCCCCGTTCGGACCGGTCACCAACAACCGTGCGCCCGCGCCGATCCGCAGCGCGTCCACCCGCAGCCGGTCGCCGACCGTCACTCGTTCGAGCGAGACGAGTGTCTCGCCGACCACCGCCGGGTCGGGCCCCGCCCGCAGGCCCGCCGTGAACCGCAGCGGTTCCGGCGGCGCGGGCACCGCCTGCCTGCGCAGCCGCCCCAGCCGCTCCCTGGCCGCCCTCACCTGCCCCGACAGCTTCGTCTCGTGCGAGCGGCGGTGCTTGCCGAAGCCCTGGCCCGGGTCCTTGCCGGTGCCCGCGAGCCGCTGTCCCGCGGCGGCCACCTCTTCTTCCGTACGGGACACCTCGGCGACCCACTCGGCGTGGTCCTGGACCCGGCGGCGCCGCTCGGCGGCCTTCGCCGTGCGGTAGCCGGCCCAGCCGTCGCCGTACCGCGTCACGGCCCTGGTGTCGCGGTCGACCTCCAGGATCGTGGTCGCGATCCGCTCCAGGAACACCCGGTCGTGCGTGACGGCCAGGACCGTACCCCTATGCGATCTGAGCCGGTCCTCCAGCCAGGTCGTGGCCCGGACGTCCAGGTGGTTGGTGGGCTCGTCCAGGAGCAGCAGTTCCGGCGCGGGCGCCAGGACACAGGCCAGCGCCAGCCGGGACCGCTCGCCGCCGGACAGCGAGTCCAGGGGGCGGTCGCGGGTCACGTGGGCGAGCCCCAGCGCGTACAGGGCGCTGTCGAGGCGGGCCTCGGCCCGGTAGCCGTCGCGTTCCTCGTACGTCGTCAACAGGTCGCCGTACGCGGCCAGTTCGGAGGGTCCGGCCGACCCGAGGGCCGCCTCGGCGGCGCGCAGCCGCCGTTCCAGGTCGCGCAGGCCGGCGAGGGCGGCGTCGACGGCGTCCTGCACGACACGGTCCCGGCCCACGGGCCGGGAGAGGTCGAGGCTCTGGGTGAGATCCAGGGTCTGGGTGAGATGGCCCACCCCGCCCGGGAAACGGACCGTGATCTCCCCGTCGTCCGGCCGCTCGACCCCGGCGAGCAGCCGGAGCAGCGTGGACTTCCCGGAGCCGTTCTCCCCGATGATCCCGGCCCTCTCGCCGGGCCGTACGGTCAGCGACACCTGGTCGAGGACCGGCCGGTCGCCGTACCCCTTCGAGACGTCCTTCATCGCGAGTTGGGCGCGTTCGCGCATGCTTCTTCATCCCCTGATGGCGGGTGGATTCTTCGGACCTGGAGTGCGGGTCCGGAATCAGACGAAGAAGTAGGGCGCGAACATGACACCGATGCTAACGGCGTCGCCCGGCCGCGCCCAGTGAATTGGACGCGGCCGGGCGGCGCGGGCCAAGCTGTGTGCCGGGCCGGCCGGGGATGGTCCGGCCGGCCCGACCTTTTCGGGACGAGCCCCCGACCGGTTACGGGGAGACCCCGGACCGGCTGCGGGACGAGCCCCGAGCGGTGAGGGGACGAGCCCCGACCGGCTACGGGCAGAGCCCCCACCGGCCACGGGACGAGCCCCGACCGGTCGCCGGACGAGCCCCGACCCGCTACGGGACCAGAGCCGGCGCCGCCGCCTCCGCCGGGTTGCCCACCAGCTGGACCGGCCCGTTCAGGGCGTTCGCGGTGCAGCCGGGGCCCGACAGCGTCAGCCGGTCCTTCGTGTTCACGACGGAGAGCGGCCCGGTCAGCCGCGTACCGCACAGGCTGACCGTACGGGCACCCACCGCCTGGACCGGACCGGTGATGTCCGCGCCCCTGGACACCAGTGAGGCGCCCGCGCGGACCACGACGGGACCGGTCAGTCGGGTGCGGTCGAGGCAGGTGACGCCGGAGGCGACCACCAGCGGTCCGGTGTACGTGCCGGTCAGCGTCTTCGTGCAGGCCGGCGGGACGGCGACCTTGGCCCGGTAGTCCAGCGCGAAGGCGAGCTTGCCGGGCTTCTTGTCCGAGATCGGGAGGCCCAGTTTCGCGAACTCCCCGCCGGTCGGCTTCTTCCCGTCGTTCCACTCGGCCATCCGGCCCGCCTGGTCGGCGGTCAGCCCCGGGGTGATCTCGGTGTCGCCCGGGGTCGCGGACATGGCCTCGGAGGCGGTCCGGACGGCGGAGAGGTACGACGCGGGGTCGCGGAGGTCGTACGAGGCGAGGTCCAGGCGCCCGCGCAGCCAGGTGCCCCAGGAGAACTCCAGGTACTCGGCCGCCTCGGCCGGGGCCTGGTAGCCGATGTCACGGGTGAGGTAGACGAGACTCCGGTACGGGTCGTCGTGGAAGGACGCCAGGCCGAGGCGGGTGGGGAGCTGGTCCACGGTGATCGGGTCGTTCTTCTCGTCCCGCAGCCAGACCCATTTGTTGTCCTGCATGGTCTTCCAGAACGCGGCGGTGGGCAGCGCGCTCAGGTTGCCCGTGACCAGCAGCCGGATGTGCGTCTTGGGTCCGCCGTCGGGCGTCTCCAGGAAGGACGTCAGGGTGTGGTGTCCGTCGGTGAGGTACAGCGCGCCGCCGGGGCCGACCACGACCGTCTTCATCTGGGAGAGCGTGTCGGGCGTCTCGTCGCCGACCGCGACCGTGCAGGTGAAGCTCGACGGGTCGGAGATCCGGGCGCCGGGCTGCGCGGACGCGGCCTCTTCCTGGCCGTTGGTCTCGCACCAGTCGTCGAAGCGCTTGTTGAGGTCGCCGGCCTGCTCGTCCTTGGGGCTGCTGTAGCGGCCGAGCTTGTAGTAGATCTGGTCGAAGCCGATGGCCGGCTGGGTGGGGTGCAGCTGATCCAGCGTCACGTCAAGGAGGTCGCCAGGCCGGGCGCAGAGGGCGGCCGCGTTCGGGCCGGCGCAGCGGGCCGCGTTCGCCGCCGTGGTCGTGCTCGTGGCCCCGGCCGGCCCGCTGGCCGCGAGGGCGGGGCCGCCGCCGGCGAGGACGGTGCCCAGCACCAGGGCTCCGGCCGCCAGACCGCCGCTGAGGCCTCTCGCTCCGTGGGGCTTGGACGGCGTACGGGACGAGCCGCTCATACGGTCTCCACTTGTCTCGGCGTGAGCGCGCACCCGCACGGGAGCGGCGCTGCGGGGGGCGCGGACATCCACTCATCCCTCCGGGCCCGCGGGGTGACGTGAACCTGTCGGGCGGGCGACGGGCGGGTGAACGGTCGCGTCGGGCGCGGCCAAATGCCCTTCAGCGTAGAGCAGTTGCCGCCGCGTCGGCCGGGGAACGGCTGAGGCCGCCACGACGGCGGGGCCCGGGTTCGCGGGGGATATGTCCGGGGTGCGGTTACATCTCCGGAGTGGAACGACGTCCTCGTCCCGGGAGGTGGCGCCTTGTCCGACCCCGTCAGTGCCCCCGAGAGCGCCTCCGATCCTCCGGGCCGGCGCGACGAACCGCTCCAGCGGCTGCTGTTCGGCGGTGTGTACGGAACGGTCCTGGCCAGCGCGCTTGCTGCCGCGCTCGACCACGACACGGGACCCGACGACCCGGGCTACGACGCCCTGTGGATCATGGTGGCGGCGCTGGTCTCGGCGACCGGGCACGGGTACGCGCACGCGATCGCGCACCGTACGGCCGACGAGAAACCCGTCACCGCGAGCACGGTCCGCTCGGTGCTGACGGAGTGGCCCCTGGTCGCGGCGGCCCTCCCGACCGGGGCGGTGCTGCTGGGCTCGTACTGGGGCTGGTGGGGGGAGAACGCGGCGATTGACGCGGCGCTGACGATCAATACGGCGGCGTTGTTCGGCTGGGGGCTTTGGGCTGCGCGGACGGCGGGGCGGGGGTGGGGGTCTGCGTGTCGGGTGGGGGTGGTGGATGTGTTGATCGGTCTGGTGATCGTGGCGGCAAATGTTCTGACGAAGTGAGGGGACGCGGGGGCGGGTGCGGTAGCTGCGTGTCCTGCCTCGCCGGACGGGCGTCTGCGCCCGGGTGGTGGGCGCGGCCCACTGCTTGTCCTCAATCGCCGGACGGGCTCCGTTTGTGGCGCCCGCCCGGGGCGCGGGCGCGACTCAGGGATGTCCTCAAACGCCGGACGGGCTGGGGGTGCCTCCGCCCGGTGCGCGGGCGCGGGTTACTGCGTCCTCAAACGCCGGACAGGCTGGATGCGGCCCCTGGCCATTGTCGAGTGCGGGTCACGGATGTCCTCAATCGCCGGACGGGCTTAAAGACCCGGGGTGGGCCGGGTAGTGACGCGGGCCTGGAAGGGGGACGGGCAGGGGTCGTGTCCGGAACGTAAAGCGTGTTTTGTGTCGCATGGCGATCGTCAATCAATACGACCGGTCGCACGCGACGTAAAACATGCAGTGCAGGACACGACCCCTGACCGGCCCCCGGCAACCGGCCCGCACCCGGGACACCGGGCCGCAGCGGGCAAAATCAAGCCCGTCCGGCGATTGAGGACAATCAGTAGGCCGCGCCCGCGCCCCGGGCAGACGCCACAAACAGAGCCCGTCCGGCGTTTGAGGACATCAGTGAGGCGCGCTCACCGGCGCAGGGTCAGCTCGTCGTCCGGGCCACGCCGATCGGGCACGAGACGCCCGTGCCGCCGATCCCGCAGTAACCCGACGGGTTCTTGTCCAGGTACTGCTGGTGATACCCCTCCGCCGGATAGAACTCGCGGCCCTCCGACCGCTCGATCTCCGTCGTGATCTCCCCGTACCCGGAGTCCGTCAGCACCCGCTGGTACGACGTGCGCGACTCCGCCGCCGCCGCGGCCTGCGCGGGGGAGTGGGTGTAGATCGCCGAGCGGTACTGGCTGCCCACGTCGTTGCCCTGGCGGAAGCCCTGCGTCGGGTTGTGCGACTCCCAGAAGAGCTTCAGCAGCTCCGCGTACGACACGATCTTCGGGTCGAAGACGACCCGCACCGCCTCCGTGTGACCGGTGAGGCCCGAGCAGACCTCTTCGTACGAGGGATTCGGCGTGAAACCGCCCTGGTAGCCGACGAGCGTCGTCCAGACGCCCTCCGTCTGCCAGAAATTGCGCTCGGCGCCCCAGAAGCAGCCGAGGCCGAAGTCGGCGACCTCCAGGCCCTCCGGGTAGGGGCCGGTCAAGGGGTTGCCGAGGACCGTGTGGCGGGCCGGCACCGAGTACTCGGGCTCGGGGCGGCCGGGCAGGGCCTGCTCGGGGGTGGGGAGTACGGGGGTACGGCGTGACACGAACATCTCTCAGGTCTCCTCGGCTGTGGGGTCCTGCCCTGCACAACGTGCGGGGGGTCCGGGACATTCCGTTCCTGCGGGTGGGCGGCAGGGGCACCGGCGCCGGTCGGGGGGCCGGCCCGGCACCGGTCCCGGGGTCACCCCGGCAGCGACGCCGTCGTCCCGCCGTTCGCCTCAAAACCCGCCACCGCCAGCGCCCGGTACACCGTGTACTCCGCCGCCGGGTCGGCCGTGTGTGTCCACGGCAGCGCGCCGACGTGCCCGTCCACCCCCACCAGCTGGTTCATCGCCTCGGACCAGCGTTCCGACCGTACGAGGAAGAGGACCAGCAGGTGCCGTACGTGCGACAGCATCGGGTCGTCGTGACGCGCCGCGTGCACCGCGAACAGGGCGCCCTCCAGCGCCTTCCGCACCACCGCGCTCCGGTAGAAGCCCTGCACCAGATTGACCTCGGGAAGGTGCTCGTACACCGCGAACAGCGGCAGCGCGGCCAGCAGCGAACCCTGCGGGGCCCGCGCGGCGGCGGCCGTCGCGAAGTGGTCGGCCTCCTCGCGGGAGCCGTGCCACGCCTCCGACCAGTACCGGAGCGCCGCCAGGTGCGCCCCCATGTGCGCGGGCGCGCGGTCGATGACCTTCGCCCACACCTGGTCGAACCGCTCGTGGGGGTAGCCGAGGCCCCGGGCCACCGACAGCTCCACGATGTACGGCACCGGGTCGCCGGGCGCCAGCAGCGCCGCCTCGCCGCACAGTGTGCGGGCCTCCTCCAGGATGATCCGGAAGTCGTCCGCGCCGACGGTGGAGGTCCGCCACGCCTGCTGGACCAGGAACTCCGCGTACACGGCCGCCGCCCCCGCGTCCTTGGGCGCCTCGGACCGCCACGTCCGCAGCCAGGTGCCGCCCACCCCGGGCCGCTCCCTGAGCTCCAGCGAGGCGGCGCCCGCGAAGGCCTGCACGCGCTGCCAGCGCAGCTCGCCCTCCTTGGGCGTCGCGGCGAGCAGCCGGGAGGCCGGGCGCCAGTCCTGGGTGGCCTGGACGACGTCGAGCACGTCGAGCAGCTCCTCGTCGGGTCCCGGCAGCCGGATGTCCAGCTCCTCCTGCCGGACGAATCCGTACGCCGCCGGGTCGGCCGCGTCCGGCGAACCGGGCGCGACCAGGCGGGGACCGCCGCGCCGCCGCCTGAGGTAGGGGCTGAAGGCCAGAACCAACAGGCCGATCGCGAACAGGAACCAGAGCATCTCCATGGCCCCATTGTCCCGGACGGCAAGGGCGTTCGGGGTACGGGGTGCGCCGGGCGGCAAGGGCGTTCCGGGCACGGGGTGCGCCGGGCGCCGTACGCGAGGGGCGGCCGTCCGGCGCTACGCTCGGTCCTCATGAGCCACCAGCACAGCGGCGAGCACCGCAACTTCGAAACCGTCGCCATCCACGCGGGGAACACCGCTGATCCCCTCACCGGCGCGGTCGTCCCCCCGATCTACCAGGTCTCCACGTACAAGCAGGACGGGGTGGGCGGGCTGCGGGGTGGTTACGAGTACAGCCGCAGCGCCAACCCGACCCGTACCGCGCTGGAGGAGAACCTGGCGGCCCTGGAGGGCGGCCGGCGCGGGCTCGCCTTCGCGTCGGGGCTCGCCGCCGAGGACTGCCTGCTGCGTACGCTGCTGTCGCCCGGCGACCACGTCGTCATCCCGAACGACGCGTACGGCGGTACGTTCCGCCTCTTCGCGAAGGTCGTCTCGCGCTGGGGCGTCGAGTGGTCCGTCGCGGACACGTCCGACCCGGCGGCGGTGCGGGCCGCGCTGACGCCCCGTACGAAGGCGATCTGGGTCGAGACCCCGTCGAACCCGCTCCTCAACATCAGCGACATTGCCGGGCTCGCGGGCGTCGCGCGCGCCGCCGGCGCGAAGCTGGTCGTCGACAACACGTTCGCCAGCCCCTATCTCCAGCAGCCGCTCGCGCTGGGCGCGGACGTCGTCGTGCACTCCACGACGAAGTACATGGGCGGGCACTCGGACGTCGTCGGCGGCGCGCTGGTCGTGGACGACGCGGACCTGGCGGACGAACTGGCGTACCACCAGAACGCGATGGGCGCGATCGCCGGGCCGTTCGACGCGTGGCTGGTGCTGCGGGGCGTCAAGACGCTCGCGGTACGGATGGACCGGCACAGCGAGAACGCGACCCGGATCACGGAGATGCTGGTCAAGCACCCCCGGGTCACCAAGGTCCTCTACCCGGGCCTGCCCGACCACCCGGGCCACGAGGTCGCCGCGAAGCAGATGAAGGCGTTCGGCGGGATGGTCTCCTTCCAGGTCGAGGGCGGCGAGGAGGCGGCGGTCGCGGTCTGCGACCGGGCGAAGCTCTTCACGCTGGGGGAGTCCCTGGGCGGGGTCGAGTCCCTGATCGAGCACCCCGGCCGGATGACCCACGCGTCGGTGGCGGGCTCGGCGCTGGAGGTGCCGTCGGACCTGGTGCGGCTGTCGGTGGGCCTGGAGTCGGCGGACGACCTGCTGGCCGATCTCCAGCAGGCGCTGGGGTAGGTCGTCGTCCGACCCTTCACCGCCTCCCGGGCCCCTCGGCCCGGGAGGCGGTTCTCGTGGCGGGGCCCGTTGGTGTGAGGGCCGCTCCGGAAGAACCACGTCGGAGGTGTCACCTGTACGTGGGCGGTGCGGAGTTGAGGAGGGTGAGGGACGGCGGCACCGTCCCTCGCCCTCCTCGACCCGCCACGCCGACAAGGAGCACCCCAGAGATGAAGCGGACGAACAGACTTCCCGCGCCCGCCTTCGCACCCACCCCCACCCCGTGCTCGTGTGCTCGTGACCACTGACCACGACGCCGACTTCACCCGCTTCGTCGACGCCCGGTGGCCCCGGCTGGTGCGCTTCGCCCACCTGCTCACCGGTGACTTCCACGACGCCGAGGACCTGGTGCAGACCACGCTGGTCAAGGTGTGCGCCCGGTGGCGGCATCTGCCCGCCGGCGAGGTGGACACGTACGTACGCCGCGCGCTGGTCAACAACCACCGCAGCCGTCTGCGCAGGAGACGCGTGGCGCAGCTGCTCACTCCGTTCGTGCCCCACCGCGCGCTGCGCGGGCACGCGGACGCGGTCGAGACCCGTCTCGCGGTGGCGGAGGCCCTGAGCATGCTCTCCGTACGCCAGCGCGCCACGGTCGTCCTCCGGTTCTGGGAGGACATGACCGAACAGCAGACCGCCCTTGTCCTGGGCTGCTCGACCAGCACGGTCAAAGTCCACACGCGCCGGGCCCTCGCCGTCCTGCGCGCCCACCCCGCCCTGGCCGCCTACGCGAGTGCCGGAGGAGAACGTGATGAATGATCCCACGCAGGCCCAAGAACTGCGGCACGCCCTGGACGGGTACGCCCGGACCGTCGCCCCCACTCCCGCGCCCACCGGGGCCATCCTCGACGCGGTACGGCGGCGCGGGATCCGGCGTCGCGCCGGGGGCGTCGCGGTCTGCGGCGCCGCGCTCACGGCGGCGACGCTCCTGCTGACCGCTCCGGCCGACACCGGCGGGACCGTACGGCCGCTCCCGGCCGGACCGGTCACGGAGGCGACGCCGAGTCCCACCGTGACGGAGCGGGTGAAGGTCGTGGCGCCGCTGGAGAAGGTGAGGGTGTCGGCGAAGCTGACGGTGTGGCTGACCGGGGACGGCCGTCAGTGTTCCCGCCTCGTCCGCCTCACCTCGTGCGACACCTACACCACGGACACGCCGTCCGTGGGCCTGGTCCAGGCATCGACGGAGGGTTCGTCGGAGGCGGGCGCCCGGCAGCACTGGATCGGTGAGTTCACGGCGCGGGGCGTGGCGCGGATGGTGGTGCGTGACGCCCAGGGAACGTACGAGGGCACGGTGGTGCGGCTGGCCGGCGACCCGGGCTGGGGCGCGTGGCACGCCGACGTGAAGCCCACGGGCCGGATCCCGCGAAGCCTCACCCTGTACGACGACGCCGGGAACGTTCTCGTACGGAAGGACCTCACCCGGTGAGCCCGGTGAGGGGCCTCAGCCGCCCTCCAGAGGCGGGGTCGTGCGCATCGGCGGGGGCGACCACGGGTCGGTGACCGACGCCCAGACCGCGAGGACGATCACGGCGGCGATGAGTATCAGCCACAGCAGCCGGCGTACGGTACGGCGCCGGTGGCGCAGGCGGGTGCCTCGGGCGAGGGCCCGGGGCGCGAGGTCGGCGGGGACGACGGGGTGCGGGGTGTCCAGCAGCCGTCTGACCTCGGCCTCCTCCCGATCGGAGCGCGTCATTCCGCCGCCTTCCGTACCGGTGCCGCTTGCGGGATCCGTCCCGCTTCCGGGGTCCGTGCCGCTTCTCGTACTGCGGCCGATTCTCGTGCCGGTGCCGATTCACGTGCCGGTGCCGCTTCCCGTACCCGTGCCGCTTCCCGGACCCGCCTGATGGCCCGGGCGAGGATCACCCGCACCCGGTCCGGCGGCAGACCGATCAGCGCGGCGGTCTGCTCCTCTGGGACTCCCTCGTACAGGCGCAGCACCAGCACCACCCGTTCCTGCGGGCGCAGCGACCCGAGGGGCCCCTCGGTGCGGCGCCGGGTGCGCCACGCGCCGTGCGCGTACCGCAGCGCGAGATCCTGGCGGGTCACGTCGTACGGGTCCCCGCCGCGCAGTTCGTCCCAGCGCGCGTACGTACGGGCCAGCGCGGCGGTCAGCAGCCGCCGGGCGCGCGGGGTGTCGGGGGCGGGTTCGGCGGTGAGCAGGGTGGCCGCATGCAGAAGCCGGCCGGCCGCGCCCGCGACGAACGCCTCGAACTCCCGGGCCCGCCGGCGGTCCATGGCCGCCTGCCGCTGTCGCACGCCCTCATATGAGGCCCGCCGGGGGGCCACGGTCAAGAGGGCGGGTCCGGCCGGAGGCCGGGTCGCGCCGGGTGCGGGCTCGCGCCGGGTGCCGGGTCGCGCCGGGGCCGGGTCGTGCCGGAGGCCGGGTCAGGTGCTGACCCGGCCGGGCGTCAGCGGGCCGTCGGTCCCTGGCCCGTCTCGTCCGGTTCGACGGCCGGGCCGCCCTCCCCGGGCGGCAGTCCCGCCTGCCGGGCCGACAGGGCGGCGTTGAAACGGGTCAGCAGCGTGGCGAAGGCCTCCCGCTCCTCCGCCGCCCAACCGTCCGTGACCTGCGCCATCAGCTCACGCCGTGACGAGCGGACCTCTTCGAGCCGGGCCTGTCCGCGCGCCGACAGCTGGAGCACGACCGCGCGGCCGTCCTCCGGGTGCGAGGTGCGTTTGACCAGACCGGTGTCGACGAGCGGCGCGACCTGCCGGGTGACGGTCGAGGAGTCGATGCCCATCCCGGCGGCCAGGGCCTTGACGCCCATCGGGCCTTCCTGGTGGAGCCGGTTGAGCAGCAGGTAGGCGGCGCGGTCCATCGAGTTGCGGACCTGTCCGATGCCGCCGAGCCGCGTCTGCTCGGCGCGGCGGGCGAAGACGGCCACCTGGTGCTGGAGGGCATCCAGGAGGCTCGCGTCGCCCGAAAGCTCGGTGACCGTCTCCCGGGAGGCCGACGCAGCGGAAGTCATGTCCTGAATGGGGGGCATGGCTAGGGCTCTCTCGTGCGGTGGTCGGTTGGTGGGGGACAGAGTACGCGGCAACACCCCGGACCGTACCTGTCCTGCGGAAACCCGTCGTCGGGGGCAGGTTCCGGGACGGGACCCCGCGCCCGCGGGACGGCGGGAACCGGACACCCATACGCCGGGGAGCTGCGAGACTGGCCCGCATGAGCTTCGGTCCGTCCCGCTTCACCGCAGGCCCCGCGCGCGCCGTGATCCTCGACGACGTCCGGGGGGCGCGGAAGATGCTCGCGGGGGTGGCCAGGACCACCCCGGTCGAGGGCAGCAGGCACCTGACCGAACTGGTCGGCGCCCCGGTCCTGTTCAAGTGCGAGAACCTTCAGCGGACCGGTTCCTTCAAGCTGCGGGGCGCGTACGTCCGGATCGCCGGCCTCTCCCCCGAGGAGCGCGCGGCCGGGGTGGTCGCGGCCAGCGCGGGCAATCACGCGCAGGGGGTCGCCCTGGCCTCCACGCTGCTGGGGGTGCGCTCGACGGTGTTCATGCCGCTGGCCGCGCCGCTGCCGAAGGTCGCGGCCACCCGGGAGTACGGCGCGGAGGTGCGGCTGCACGGCCAGGTCGTGGACGAGACGCTGGCCGCCGCCGAGGAGTACGCCGAGGCGACCGGCGCGGTCTTCATCCACCCCTTCGACCACCCGGACATCATTGCCGGTCAGGGCACGGTCGGCCTGGAGATCCTGGAGCAGTGCCCGGAGGTACGGACGATCGTCGTCGGCCTCGGCGGCGGCGGGCTCGTCGCGGGCATCGCGCTCGCGGTGAAGGCGCTGCGCCCCGACGTGAGGGTGATCGGTGTCCAGGCGGAGGGCGCGGCCGCGTATCCGCCCTCGCTGCGGGCGGGCCGGCCGATGTCGATCGGGTCGCAGCTGACGATGGCGGACGGCATCAAGGTGGGACGCCCCGGCGACCTGACCTTCCCGCTGGTGCGGGAGCTGGTGGACGAGATCCGTACGGTCTCCGAGGACGAGCTGTCCAGTGCGCTGCTGCTCTGTCTGGAGCGGGCGAAGATGGTGGTGGAGCCGGCCGGGGCGAGCCCGGTGGCGGCCCTGCTGAGCGCCCCTGAGGCGTTCCGGGGGCCGGTGGTCGCGGTGCTGTCGGGCGGCAACGTGGACCCGTTGCTGATGCAGCGGATCCTGCGGCACGGCATGGCGGCGGCGGGCCGCTATCTGAGTCTGCGGCTGCGGGTGACGGACCGCCCGGGGGCGCTCGCGACGATGCTCGGGGTGCTGTCGGTGGCCGACGCGAACGTCCTCGACGTGAGTCACGTACGGACCGATCCGAAGCTGGGGCTGACGGAGGCGGACGTCGAGGTGCACCTGGAGACGAAGGGGCCCGCGCACTGCGCGGCGGTCGCGCAGGCGTTGCGGGCGGCGGGATACACCATTCTCGGCTGACGGCCGCGCCGTCGGCTCCACGATGCGCCGGATGCGCCGGATGTGCCGGAACCGCTTGTGACTCGCGATATATCGCGTTAATGTTCCGGCTCCGACCCGATCCTGTCCGGGCCCGTTGGTGATATTCCGGGCGCCGGGAGGCCCGGGCGCCCTAGGCTCTGCGTACGCAGAGCACCGCCATTTCACTCCACTCGGGAGAACCCACATGCCAGGCGCCATCTACGCCGAAGGCCTGGTGAAGACTTTCGGCGACGTACGAGCTCTGGACGGCGTCGATCTCGACGTCCCCGAAGGCACGGTCCTCGGGCTCCTCGGACCGAACGGCGCGGGCAAGACCACCGCCGTACGGGTCCTCACCACCCTTCTCCAGCCCGACAGCGGCCGTGCCGAGGTCGCGGGCATCGACGTCGTGAAGTATCCGAACGAGGTCCGCAGGTCCATCGGCCTGTCCGGGCAGTTCGCGGCCGTCGACGAATACCTGACGGGCCGCGAGAACCTGCGGATGGTCGGGCAGCTCTACCAGATGCGTTCCAAGGCCGCGAAGGTCCGCGCGGACGAATTGCTGGAGCGCTTCAACCTCACCGACGCGGCCGACCGTACGACCAAGACCTACTCGGGCGGCATGCGCAGGCGGCTCGACCTCGCCGCCGCGCTCGTGGTCTCGCCGCCCGTGATGTTCATGGACGAGCCGACCACCGGACTCGACCCGCGCAACCGCCAGCAGTTGTGGGGGATCATCCAGGAACTGGTCGCGGGCGGTACGACCCTGCTGCTCACCACGCAGTATCTGGAGGAGGCCGACCACCTCGCCCACGACATCTGCGTCATCGACCACGGCCAGGTCATCGCGCGCGGCACCGCCGACCAGCTCAAGGCCCAGACCGGCGGCGAGCGCGTCGAGGTCGTCGTACACGAACAGGACCAGATCGGGCCGACCCGTACGGTCCTGGCGGCCTTCGGCAAGGGCGGCGAGGAACTCGTCGCGGTCGCCGAGCACACCCGCAAGCTGACCGTCCCGGTCACCGGCGGCGCCAAGCTGCTCGCCGAGGTCATCAGGGAGCTGGACGGCCGGGGCGTCGAGATCGACGACATCGGGCTGCGCCGGCCGACGCTCGACGACGTCTTCATCTCGCTCACCGGCCACGCGAGTGACGGCCCCAGCGCCGACAGCACCGGCGACGACCCCGCGAGCAGCGACACCACCACCAAGGAGGCCGGGAAGTGACCGCCACCACCGACGCACCGCGGACCACGGCCCCCCGGCCGCGCGGCGGGATCATCCAGTCGGCCGGGGACTCCCTGGTCATCGCCCGCAGGAACCTGATCCGCATGACCCGGATCCCCGAGGTGGTCCTGTTCGGGATCATCCAGCCGGTGATGTTCGTGGTCCTCTTCACGTACGTCTTCGGCGGGTCCATCCAGGTGGGCAACACCACGAACGCCAATGTCTACAAGGACTTCCTGATGGCGGGGATCTTCGCGCAGACCGTCACGTTCGCCACCGCGGGATCCGCGGCCGGCATCGCGGACGACATGCAGAAGGGACTGGTCGACCGGTTCCGCTCGCTGCCGATGGCGCGGGGCGCGGTGATGACGGGACGTACCGTCGCCGACCTCGTACAGACGTGCATCACGCTGCTCGTCCTCGCGATCGTCGCGCTGATCGTGGGCTGGCGCACCGGCTCCGCGGAACCGACCAACTTCGGGCGGGTCCTGGGCGCCTTCGGCCTGCTCCTCCTGCTGGGGTACGCGTTCACCTGGATCGGCGCGCTCATCGGTCTGTCGGTACGGACGCCGGAGGCTGCCACCTCGGGCGGGATCATCTGGCTGTTCCCCGTCACGTTCATCTCGAACGCCTTCGTGGACTCCAGCCAGATGACGCCGTGGCTGCGGCACATCGCCGACTGGAATCCGTTCAGCGCCACCGTGCAGGCGTGCCGGGTGCTGTTCGGGAACCCGGGGGTCTCGACCTCCACGGCGTGGCCGATGGAGCATCCGGTGTGGGCCTCGGTGGTCTGGTCGATCCTGATCATCGTGGTGTTCCGGACGCTGGCGGTACGGAAGTACCGGTCGGCGTCGGTCTGACCCGTCGTACAGCTGACCCGTCGTACAGATGATCCCTCATACAGCTGATCCCTCGTACAGCTGATCCCTCGTACAGCCGACCTTCTGCGCACAGCAGGGCCTTGCCCCGTCACCTCGTGTGACGCGGTAAGGCCCTGCTCGCGTTCGTGTCGCGCTCAGCCCTGGTAGGGCTTGGCCGCGAGGATCTTCACCGCGGCCTTCTTGCCGTTGGGCAGTTCGTACTCCGCGTCGTCGCCGACCTTCTTGCCGTTCACACCCGAGCCCAGCGGGGACTGCGGGGAGTACGTCTCGATGTCGGCGCTCGCGTATTCGCGCGACGCCATGAGGAAGGTCACCGTGTCGTCGGCGTCGCCGTCGAACGCGATGGTCACCACCATGCCCGGCTCGACCACCCCGTCGTCCGCGGGCGCCTCGCCGACCTTCGCCTTCTGGAGGAGCTGGGTCAGCTGTCGGACCCGGAGCTCCTGCTTGCCCTGCTCCTCCTTGGCCGCGTGGTACCCGCCGTTCTCCCGCAGGTCGCCCTCCTCGCGAGCAGCCTCGATCTTCTTGGCGATCTCGGTGCGGGCGGGACCAGACAGGTAGTCCAGCTCGGCCTTCAGCTGGTTGTACGCGTCCTGGGTGAGCCAGGTCACGTTCTCGCTGGTCTGGGTCACAGGTGCTCCTCGTAGGTACTGGGAATACAAAGCAACGCCCTACCCAGAAGATTGTGCCTTCTCGGTGGGGCGAAACCACGAGCCTAACAATTTCAGGGCGTAAGGGGGAGGACGAATGCCATCAGAAATACATCACCGCAGGTCAGAGCCGTAAGGTGCGGTGGGTCGGAACGGGCCGTCGCGGGGGCCGCCGGCCCTGCTCGCGGCCGGCGCGTCAGTCGGTCGTGCAGCCCACGAGTTCCGTGGCGGTGGCGCTCTCGGTCGTCCTGATCGTGACGACCTCGTCGACCCGCGTCTCACCCTTGGTGAAGCGGACCTCCTTGCGGCCGACCTCGGCGCCGCTCTCGGCGAGCGAGCGCAGGGTGCACGTACCGGTGGCGTCCCGCTTCTTGCGGACTTCGAGGTGCGCCTCGACGGAGGTGGCGGAAACCCGCTTGAACTTGATGAGCTCGCCGGAGACACTCTGCCCGGCGATGGAGTGGTAGCCGTACCAGCCGAGCAGGACCACCGCGAGCGCTCCGAGGACGGCGCCGGTGATCCTCAGGCGGCGGTCGGCGCGCTGGTCGGCCGAGCGGCCGTAACGTCCCTGGGGAAGCTGCTCGCGTACCACAGCCATGGTCGTTCCTCCCGGAGTCGGGCGGCCGGAATTTCCTCCCCCCGATATCCGTCACTATAGAAGCCGCCTGATGCGACGAATCACTGAGGATCGAGTCTTGACTGACCAGCTGCGACTGATGGCCGTCCACGCCCACCCCGACGACGAGTCGAGCAAGGGCGCCGCCACCATGGCCAAGTACGTGTCCGAGGGGGTGGACGTGCTGGTCGTGACCTGCACCGGAGGCGAGCGCGGCTCCATCCTCAACCCCAAGCTCCAGGGGGACTCCTACATCGAGGAGCACATCCACGAGGTGCGCAAGAAGGAGATGGCCGAGGCGCGCGAGATCCTCGGCGTGAAGCAGGAGTGGCTCGGGTTCGTCGACTCGGGGCTGCCCGAGGGCGACCCGCTGCCGCCGCTGCCCGAGGGGTGCTTCGCCCTGGAGGACGCGGACGTGGCGGCGGGGCGGCTCGTCCGGCTGATCCGCTCGTTCCGGCCGCAGGTCATCACGACGTACGACGAGAACGGCGGGTACCCGCACCCGGACCACATCATGACGCACACCATCTCGGTGATCGCGTTCGACGGCGCCACGGACACCGAGAAGTACCCCGAGGCGGAGTTCGGCCCGGTCTGGCAGCCGCGGAAGCTCTACTACAACCAGGGCTTCAACCTCCAGCGCACGGTCGCGTTGCACGAGGCGCTGGAGGCGCGCGGCCTGGAGTCGCCGTACGGGGACTGGCTGGCGCGCTGGGACGAGTTCGAGCGCAAGGCGCGGACGCTGACCACGCACGTCCCGTGCGCGGACTTCTTCGAGATCCGTGACAAGGCGCTGATCGCGCACGCCACGCAGATCGACCCGGACGGCGGGTGGTTCCGGGTGCCGATGGATCTCCAGCGGGAGGTCTGGCCGACCGAGGAGTACGAGCTGGCGAAGTCGCTCGTCGATACCTCCCTCCCCGAGAGCGACCTCTTCGCGGGCATCCGCGACAATGCCTGATATGGATGCGACCCAGGCAGTGACACACGTTGTTCCGCTCGCGCAGGAGCTCGACGAGAACAAGGTGACTCCCGGCGTTCTCGGCTTCGTCGTCTTCGCGGTGATGGCGGCGGGGCTGTGGTGGCTGATGAAGTCGATGAACCGGCACATGGGGAAGGTCGACTTCAAGGAGGCGCCGGAGGACGGGGCGTCTCCGGCGGCTTCGGCGCCTGCGGATCAGCCGGCGGACGCGGTGGGCGCGGGGGCGGCCACGGGTGCGCCGGCGGACCGGGTGCCGGGCGAGAAGAAGTAACCGGAGCCGGTCCGCGCCCCACACGTGGCGCGTACCGGCCCCGTACCCGGTCGTCCTCGCGTGGCGTGCGCGGTCAACAGGTCGAGCCGTGAGGGAAAGATCTGCCGGCGCCGTCAGATGGCCCCGAGGTCGACAATGACGGAGAAGGGCACGGCGGCCTTGATCGTGCCGGTGAACATCTCGCCGTCCCTGTAGGCCCTGGTGGCGGGGTCGAGGACGTAGGTGTAGATGAGGGGAACACCGGTCGCGGCCTGTTCGACGCGCCAGTAGAAGGCGATGCCGGCCTTGGCGTACTGGTCCACCTTCACGATTCGGTCGGTGGTCTCGGAGCCCGGCGACACGACCTCGACCACCAGGAGCAGGTGCTCGGGGCGGGTGGGCGTGAGGTCGATGGTGTCCGCCCGGTAGACGACGACATCCGGACGCCGGTTGACGAGCGGCACGTCCTGCAGGCGGACATCGAAGTCCGTGTCGGCGTTCCATTCGGGTCCCGCGGCGGCGTCCAGGGCATTGGCCAGGATCCGGGCCAGCCGGTTGTGCCGTTTGGACGCACTCGGACCCGCGACGACCATCCCGTCCACGATCTCGATGCCGGCGCACTGTTCCGCGGACCAGGCGTCGTACTGCTCCGCGGTGATCTGCTCGTGCATCCACGCGGGTGCGACCATATCGGCGGTCATGGCGTCCCTCCTCCTGCCCGGATGCTTGGCGGTTCCGGCGCCGCACGGCCCATCGTACGGTCCGGCACCTGCCTGGGCCTCGGCCTGCGCGGTGTCGGCGGCGAGGCGCGTCCCGGTGTCGGGGGGCCTTGTGGGGCGCGGCCCTCGGGCAGGATGGGGGCATGGTGAACCGACTCGCCCATGAGACCTCTCCGTACCTCCTCCAGCACGCCGACAACCCCGTCGACTGGTGGCCCTGGTCGCCGGAGGCGTTCGCGGCGGCGCGTAAGCGGGATGTGCCGGTGCTGCTCAGCGTGGGGTACAGCAGTTGCCACTGGTGTCACGTCATGGCGCACGAGAGTTTCGAGGACCCGACCACCGCCACGTACATGAACCGGCACTTCGTCAACATCAAGGTCGACCGCGAGGAGCGGCCCGATGTGGATGCCGTCTACATGGAGGCCGTGCAGGCCGCCACCGGGCACGGCGGGTGGCCCATGACCGTGTTCCTGAACGCCGACGGGGAGCCCTTCTACTTCGGTACGTACTTTCCGCCCGCGCCCCGCCAGGGCATGCCCTCCTTCCCGCAGGTCCTCGAAGGGGTGACCTCCGCCTGGACCGAGCGGCGGGACGAGGTCACCGAGGTGGCCGGGCGGATCGTCGGGGAGCTGGCCGGGCGGTCGCTCGCGCAGGGTGGGGATGGGGTTCCCGGGGACGAGGAGCTGGCGCAGGCGCTGCTCGGGCTGACCCGGGAGTACGACGAGCGGCGCGGCGGGTTCGGGGGCGCGCCCAAGTTCCCGCCGTCGATGGTGCTGGAGTTCCTGCTGCGCCACCACGGGCGTACGGGGGCCGAGGGCGCGCTCCAGATGGCCGCCGACACCTGTGAGGCGATGGCCAGGGGCGGGATCTACGACCAGCTCGGCGGCGGCTTCGCCCGGTACTCGGTGGACCGGGAGTGGGTGGTGCCCCACTTCGAGAAGATGCTCTACGACAACGCGCTGCTGTGCCGCGTGTACGCCCACCTCTGGCGCGCCACCGGATCCGACCTGGCGCGCCGCGTCGCCGTCGAGACCGCCGACTTCATGGTCCGTGAACTGCGCACCGCCGAGGGCGGGTTCGCCTCCGCGCTGGACGCCGACAGCGAGGACCCGGCGAGCGGGAAGCACGTCGAGGGGGCGTTCTACGTCTGGACCCCGGAGCAGCTGCGCGACGTACTGGGCGACGCGGACGGGGAGTTCGCCGCCCGGTACTTCGGCGTGACCGAGGAGGGCACCTTCGAGGAGGGGGCGTCCGTGCTTCAACTGCCCCTGGGCGAAGGGGTGGTGGACGCCGGGAAGGTTGAGGGGGTACGGCGGCGGCTGCTCGACGCGCGTGACGAACGGCCCCGCCCCGGCCGCGACGACAAGATCGTCGCCGCCTGGAACGGGCTCGCGATCGCCGCGCTGGCCGAGACCGGCGCGTACTTCGACCGGCCCGACCTGGTGGAGCGCGCCACCGAGGCCGCCGACCTGCTCGTACGGCTGCACATGGACGACGCCGCGCGGCTCGCCCGTACGTCCAGGGACGGCACGGCCGGCGCCAACGCCGGAGTGCTGGAGGACTACGCCGATGTGGCGGAAGGGTTCCTCGCGCTGGCTGGGGTGACCGGTGAGGGAGCGTGGCTGGAATTCGCCGGTTTCTTGCTGGACATTGTGCTGGACCAGTTCGTCGCGCGGGACGGCGAGGGCGGGCGCGGCACGCTGTACGACACCGCCCACGACGCCGAACGGCTCATCCGGCGCCCCCAGGACCCGACGGACAACGCGACCCCTTCCGGCTGGACGGCCGCCGCCGGCGCCCTGCTCTCGTACGCCGCCCACACCGGCTCCGCACGCCACCGGGCGGCCGCCGAAGGGGCGTTGGGTGTGGTGAAGGCCCTCGGCCCGCGCGCGCCGCGCTTCATCGGCTGGGGGCTCGCCGTCGCCGAGGCGGTCCTCGACGGCCCGCGCGAGATCGCGGTCGTCGGACCATCCTCCGGCCCCGACGGCTCCTCCTCCGGCCCCGACGGCTCCTCCTCCGGCCCCGCCGGCGACGCGCGGACGGCCGAGCTGCACCGTACGGCCCTGCTGGCGACCGCACCCGGCGCGGTCGTGGCCGCCGGAACGGCCGGCAGCGACGAGTTCCCCCTCCTCGCGGACCGGCCGCTGGTCGCGGGACAGGCCGCCGCCTACGTCTGCCGGCACTTCGTCTGCGCCGCCCCGACCACCGAAGTGGCCGCGCTCAAAGGCGAGTTGGGGGCATTTGACCGGTAAGCCCCCGGCCGTGGCCGGATTGTGACGCGACGCGAATCGGCCTGAAACGCAGTATTCACCAAAACGGCCCTCCGACCGTCACAGGTCCCCCCTAGTCTCTTCACGAGAGACACAAGGGGTACGCAGGGGGGACCTGCGTCCCGGGGGGTTTGACGGGCAGCCGGCGGCCAAGGGGGGCCTTGCCGCGGTGCGCCCAGGCCGAGGGGGGCCGTGTGGTCACGTCCGTGTTCATTGCCACCGTTTCACTTGCACTTTTCTGGATGGCCGCGTTCACGCTGTGGTGGCAGATGCATGCCTGGAGAACGCCGGAGACGCTGGCCTCGACCAGCTTCGACCGGCCCGACGGCGGCCGGGCGGGCTCGTTCTCCCTGCTCCTGCCGGCCCGTCACGAACAGGCGGTGCTGGAGCAGACCATCAAGCGGTTGCTGGAGTCCAGCCACACCGACTTCGAGATCATCGTCATCGTCGGGCACGACGACCCGGGGACGGCCGAGGTCGCCGAGCGCGCCGCGGCCCGCGACCCCGGGCGGGTCAGGGTCGTCGTCGACACCCACGAGGCGAAGAACAAACCGAAGGCGCTCAACACCGCCCTGCCGTACTGCACCGGCGAGGTCGTCGGGGTCTTCGACGCCGAGGACCAGGTCCACCCCGAGCTGCTCACCCACGTCGACCACGCCTTCCGCACCACAGGCGCCGACGTGGTCCAGGGCGGCGTCCAGCTGATCAACTTCCACTCCAGCTGGTACAGCCTGCGCAACTGCCTCGAATACTTCTTCTGGTTCCGCAGCAGGCTCCACCTGCACGCCCAGAAGGGCTTCATCCCGCTCGGCGGCAACACCGTCTTCGTACGGACCGACGTCCTGCGCGAGGCCGGCGGCTGGGATCCCCACTGCCTCGCCGAGGACTGCGACCTGGGCGTACGGCTCTCCAGCGTCGGCAAGAAGGTCGTCGTCGCGTACGACTCGGACATGGTGACCCGGGAGGAGACCCCGGGCTCCCTGATGTCCCTGCTCAAGCAGCGCACCCGCTGGAACCAGGGCTTCCTCCAGGTCTACCGCAAGAAGGACTGGAAGCAACTCCCCACGGCCGGCCAGCGGATGCTCGCCCGCTACACCCTCATGACCCCGTTCCTCCAGGCGTTCACCGGCGTGGTCATCCCGCTCAACGTGGCGATCGCGCTGTTCCTCGACGTATCCGTGGCGATCGCCTTCATCACCTTCCTGCCGCTCGTCACCGCCATGGTCACCTTCGTCTTCGAGGTGGTCGGGCTGCACGACTTCGGCAAGCAGTACGGGCTGCGCGTCCGCTTCTGGCACTACCTGAAGCTCGTCGTCGGCGGCCCCTTCTACCAGGTACTCCTCGCCGGCGCGGCGATCCGGGCCGTCTACCGCGAGCAGCGGGGGCGCGGTGACTGGGAGCTGACCAGTCACGTCGGCGCGCATCTCATCCGAGAGGACGTCCACGCGTGACCTCCACCCTCCCCGCGGTGACGCCAGAAACGGCCGTCCCCGCGCAGCGAAGGCCTGCCCCCGGACGACCCGGCGGCGCGAAGCACGACGGCGGGAAGCACGACGGCGGCAGAAGGAACAAGCGGCACCTCACAGTCCGCCCGGTGGTGCGGTTCCGGAGTTCGCGGTCCGACCTGCTGCTGTGCGGTGTGCTGCTCGTCGCGATCCTGATCGTCCAGGGCTGGAACATCCAGCACTACCCCACCCTCAGCGACGACGAGGGCACCTACCTCGCCCAGGCCTGGGCCGTCCAGGAGGGCAAGGGCCTCGCCCACTACACGTACTGGTACGACCATCCGCCGCTCGGCTGGATGCAGATCGCGTTCCTGACCTGGCTGCCGTCGCTCGTCTCACCCGAGTCGATGACCGTCGCGCCGATGCGCTTCTCGATGCTGGTCGTCAGCGCCGCCAGCGCCGTTCTGCTCTACATACTCGCCCGCCGGCTGTGGCTGCCGCGCTGGGCGGCCGGCCTGGCGATGGTCCTGTTCGGGCTGTCCCCGCTGTCCGTGGTGCTCCAGCGGGAGATCTTCCTCGACAACATCGCCGTGATGTGGATGCTGCTCGCGTTCTGCCTCGCGGCGTCGCCCAACCGGCACCTCTGGCACCACTTCGCCGCCGGCCTCGCCGCCGCCGTCGCGGTGCTCACCAAGGAGACCATGCTGGTCATCCTGCCCGCACTGCTGCTGACGATGTGGCGGCACAGCCATCGCGACACCCGTAAGTTCGCACTCACGGGCGCCATCACCGCGTGCGCGCTGATCGGGCTGTCGTACCCCCTCTTCGCCCTGCTCAAGGGGGAGTTGCTGGCGGGCGCCGGGCACGTGTCACTGTGGGACGGCATCGTCTACCAGATGAGCCGCCCCGGCTCCGGATTCGTACTCGACAGCGGTACGGGCTCCAACGGCGTCCTGCGCTCCTGGCTCTACTACGACCGGATCCTGCCGCTCGGCGGGATCGCCGGCGCCGTCCTGCTCATGCTCACCCTGCGCTGGTCCGTCACCGCCCGCGCGCTCGCCGGACCGGCACTCGCCGTGGTGATCCTCACCCTCGTCGCGCTGCGCCCGACCGGCTACCTGCCCGCGATGTACGTCATCCAGGGGCTGCCGTTCCTCGCCCTGGTGCTGGCGGGCGGCGCCGCGAGCATCACCCACGCGATCCTGCGCAAACGACGCGGGCCCCAGGAGGGCCGCACGCTGACCGCCGCCCGCTGGACGGCCCTCGCCGTGCTCGCCGCGACCTCGCTCGTGTACGTCGTACCGCGGTGGTACGAGGGCAACCACACCGCGATCACCACCGACGCCAACGCCCCCTACCGGGCGGCCGCTTCGTGGATGGCGAAGGAAGTGCCCGACCCGTCCTCGGCCCGGGTGCTGGTCGACGACGCGCTGTGGCTCGACCTGGTCCACGCCGGGTACGAACCGGGTCTGGGCGTGATCTGGTTCTACAAGGCGGACCTCGACCCCGCCGTGACCAGGACCATGCCGGGAGGGTGGCGCGACCTCGACTACGTCGTCGCCTCCCCGACCGTACGGCGCGACGCGCGCGACCTGCCCAACGTGCGGGACGCCCTCAACCATTCGACCGCCGTCGCCGTGTTCGGCGCGGGCGAGGACCGGATCGAGATCCGGCAGATCGTGGGAGGCAAGCGATGAGCATTCTTCCCCCCGTCGGAGCCGGCGAGCTCGGCGACCCGGAGCTGGAAGCGACGGCCGTGGCCGAGCCCGGAGCCGTCACCGTCATCATCCCGACCTTCAACGAGTCGGGGAACGTACGGGAGTTGCTGCGCCAGCTCACCGACGCCGTCCCGGCCAGACTGCCCTGCGAAGTCCTCTTCGTCGACGACTCGACGGACGACACACCCGCGGTGATCACCGCCGCCGCGCAGGACTGCCCCTTCCCCGTCAGCGTCATCCACCGGGAGACCCCGGACGGCGGACTCGGCGGAGCCGTCGTCGTCGGCCTCAAGGCCGCGGGCTCCGAGTGGATCGTCGTCATGGACGCCGACCTCCAGCACCCGCCCGCGCTCGTGCCCGACCTGGTCGCGGCGGGCGAGCGGGAGGCCGCGGACCTCGTCGTCGCCAGCCGCTACATCGACGGCGGCAGCCGGGCGGGACTGGCCGGCGGCTACCGCGTCGCCGTCTCCCGTGCCGCGACCTGGCTCACCAAGGGCGTCTTCCCGGGGCGCCTGCGCGGCATCAGCGACCCGATGAGCGGATTCTTCGCGATCCGGCGCAGCGCCGTCACCTCCGACGCGCTGCGGCCGCTCGGCTACAAGATCCTGCTGGAGCTGGCCGTACGGTGCCGGCCCGAGCAGCCCACCGAGGTGCCGTTCGTCTTCCGTGACCGGTTCGCCGGCGAGTCCAAGTCGTCCGCCAAGGAGGGCCTGCGCTTCCTGCGCCACCTGGTGGAGCTGCGGACGGCCTCACCGGTCGCCCGGATGCTGGCCTTCGGATTCATCGGGCTGACCGGTTTCGTACCGAACCTGCTCGCGCTGTCCGGACTGACGGCGGCCGGGCTGCACTACCTGCCGGCCGAGGTGCTGGCCAACCAGTTCGGTGTGCTGTGGAACTTCGTCCTCATCGAGGTGCTGCTCTTCCGCAGCCGGCGGGTCCACCGGCACTGGGCGGACCGGGTGGGCCGCTTCGCGCTGCTCGCCAACGCCGACCTGCTGCTGCGCATCCCGCTGATCGCGCTGTTCGTGTCGCAGTTCTCCATGGGGGTGCTGACGGCGACGGCGTGCGCGCTGCTGGCGACGTTCGTCCTGCGGTTCGCGGGGACGGAGGCGCTGGTGTATCTGCCGAAGCGGGAGCGGCGGGGTGCCGCGGCGGGGCGGACGGTGGCGCGGAGCCGGGTGGCCGTGGCGCGTGCCCGTACGGAGAGGATCAGCCGGTGAGGTTTCCGAGAACGAGCCGTGTCCGCAAGGGATTTCGTACGCCTGCGGGCAACGCGTTCCGTACGCGGCTGAGCAACGGCTTCCGTACGCCCCCGCGCCCCCGGCGCCGTACCGCGCTGCTCGCCGTCGCCGCGCTGACCGCCGGGCTGTTCCTCAGCGCCCAGCAGCCGGCGGCGGCCGGGACGAACCTCATCAAGAACCCCGGCTTCGAGACCGCCGGGACGGGCGGCGACACCATGCCGTACTGCTGGGAGCAGTCCGGCTGGGGCGACAACGACTTCACCTTCGCCACCGTCGCGGACGCCCACTCCGGCACCACGGCCCTCAAGGTGGAGCTGACCCGCCGGGCCGACGGCGACCGCAAGGCGCTGATCACGGAGACGGCGGCGTGCGCCCCGGCCGTGCAACCCGACAAGCAGTACGACCTCTCGCTCTGGTACAAGTCCACCACCCCCGACGTGTCGGTCACGCTCTTCCGGCACGACACCACGGCCGGCTGGCAGTACTGGACCGACCTCAAAACCCTTGACCTGAGCGCCGGTTACCAGCGCGCGGAGGTCCGTACCCCCGAGATCCCGCCCGGCACCGACCGGATCACCTGGGGCGTCTCCGTGTACGGCACGGGCAGTGTGACCACCGACGACTACGTCATGGAGGAGGTCGCCCCGCCCACCGTGGAGCCGACCTGCACCGGCACCACCGTGGAGTGCGCCGACGGCAGGTGGGAGGTCCTGCCCACCGACAACCCGGTGCGCTCGATGCATTCGGTGGTCCTCAAGAACGGCAAGGTCCTGCTCATCGCGGGCTCGGGCAACAGCACGGAGAACTTCGAGGCCGGTACGTTCACCTCGGCTGTCTACGACCCCGAGACGGGCACGTACCGTACGATCCCCACCCCCGACGACATGTTCTGCTCCGGTCACGTCCAACTGGCCGACGGCCGGGTGCTGGTGATGAGCGGCAACAAGGGCTACCCGTCGGCGGACGGCACGATCGGCTACCAGGGGCTCAAGGACTCGTACGTCTTCGACCCCGACACGGAGACGTACACCAGGACCAACGACCTGAACGACGGCCACTGGTACCCGTCCGCGACGGTCATGGGCAACGGTGACGTGCTGTCGTTCGGCGGCCTGCGCGAGGACTCCAGCGGATCGGTCACCGCCGAGCGCTGGTCGGCCGCGCAGAACCAGTGGCTGCCGCTCTGGCAGGTCAACCAGACCTGGTCGTACTGGGGTCTCTACCCGTCGATGATCCTCATGCAGGACGGCCGCCTCTTCTACTCCGGCAGCCACGTCTTCGGCAACGGCACCCCGGGCACCGGATCCGCGGTCTACGACTACGTCACCAACACCGTCACGGACATCCCCGGCCTGCGGAACAAGGACGAACGTGACCAGTCGGCCAGCGTGTTGCTGCCGCCCGCGCAGGACCAGCGGGTGCTGACCATCGGCGGCGGCAACATCGACTCCAACCCGGAGGCGAACCGCATCACCGACCTGATCGACCTCAAGGCGCCGAGCCCGCAGTACGTCGCGGGGCCGCCGCTGCCCCAGGGCACGGTCGACCTCGGCGCGGGGCCGCAGCCGCAGACCGGCGCTCAGGGCAAGATGTACGGCTCCGCCGTGCTGCTGCCCGACGGCAAGGTGCTGGAGACGGGCGGGGCGCTGCACAACCGCGCCAACCCGGTGTACGAGTCGTCCCTCTTCGACCCCGTGACCAACACCTTCGACCCGGTCACGGCCGACCCGGAGGCGCGCGGCTACCACTCGTCCGCGTTCCTGCTCCCCGACGGCCGCGTCATGACGACGGGCGACAACCCGGGCAACGGCACCTGGAACCACGCCGTTTCGCTCTACACACCGCCGTACCTGCTCAAGGGCCCGCGCCCGCGGATCACTTCGCTGATCGACACCGAGTGGCTGTACGGCGACACGCAGCGCATCACGGTCGACCGGCCCATCGCCAAGGCGGAGTTGATCCGGCCGGCGGCGGTGACGCACTCGTCGGATCCCAACCAGCGGTTCGTGGACCTGCCGTTGACGGTCGACGGGAACAACATCGACCTGAACGTGACGAGCAATCCCAATCTGGCGCCGCCCGGCTGGTACATGCTGTTCGCGGTCGACGCGAACGGCGTTCCCTCCGTCGCCAAGTGGGTGCACCTGGGCGGCCCGCCGGCGCTCGCCGCGAAGGCGGCGGACTCGGCCCACGTCCACGACTTCGCCGGTGACCTGGCGAAGCCCGCCAAGAAGCCGCAGAAGAAGCGGACGTCGGCGCCGGTGAGCAAGCAGATCGCGGGCTGCGACCGGCACTACGGCTCGGCGAACGTTTGCGTCCCGACCGTCTTCCCCGACACGGTGAAGGCGACGACGAAGGCGCGCTGCGCCTGGCTGGCGGCGAACGAGTACGGCCGGCTGAAGGTCAACGGCAAGGACGACCCGCTCAGGCTCGACCCGAACAGGGACGGCCTGGCGTGCGGGAAGGGAGACGTGAAGAGCGTCAGGTCCTGAGACCGGGGCCAGTTGTTCATGACGGCTTCCACCGGGAGTCGTACGTCCGCCTATGGCCGCGTTCCGGGCACGGTCCTACGATGGGGCGGCGATCGTGGCCGTGATCGTGACACCGTGACGGTGTGGCTGTGATCGACGGACCGGACCGACGGGGGGACCGCGGTGATATGCCCGCACTGCCAGGAGAACGTGCTTTACAAGGAACGCCCTTCCTACACCTGCTCCAAGTGCCACAAGGCGTTCGCCCTGGAGCCCAGGGCCAATTCCCTGCGGCTCCATGACGCCCGCTTCCTGCGCGTGGCCACGAAGCTGACCGACAACGGCCGGTTGAAGGTCACCGAGAGCCAGCTCTGGTTCGCGCTGTCCCGCAGGACGCTGGGCTCCGTGCGCGGCCCCAGGAGCGGGGTCCCCTCGGCGATCGGATGCCTGGCGTTCGGGCTGCCGGTCGGGGGCGGGCTGGCCGTCGCGGGGGTGGCCATCGGCGGTGAGGGATACATCCTGACCGGGTTCGGTGTGCTTCTCGCCGTCGCGGCCGTCATCGCCGCGGTGGGGAACGTACGGGACGGCAGGAAGCGGTACGACACGCTCCCGCTGAGCCCCTTCCGCGAACAGGCCCTGGCCCGCTGGAAGTTCGCGTACGGCGAGCTGCCGCCCGGGATCGTGGACGACGCGGTCCTGCGCCGCACGGCCCGCCCCGAACAGCCTCGGGCCGGACTCCTCTGCCCGGACCTTGCCGTGGCGTCCTTCCTGGCCGCCAACGGCATTCCGCGGCGGTACGGAGTCGAGATCGCCACCACCGTCCAGGCGCTCCCGGACGACGTGCCCGTCGTCGTGCTGCACGACGCGGGAGCCGTCGGCAGCGCGCGGGTGCTCGCCACCCGGGACGCGCTGCCGGGACGGCGCGTGGTCGACGCGGGACTGCGCCCGCGTGCCGTCATGAACGCGCCGGGCGCGGTGGTGGCCCACGGGACCGCCCCCCAGCCGGAGGTCGTCGCCCGGCTGCGAGCCGCCGGCGCGCTGACGCCCGAGGAGTTGGTCTGGCTGCTCGACGGCTGGTGGAGCCCGCTGGTCGGCGTGCGGCCCGCGACCCTCCTGAAGGCCGTCTCGGCCGTGCTCGAACGGGTCACGGGCCCGGGGGGCGACCCGGACCGGCGCAAGGCCGAGGCGCTGGGCTTTCTCACGTGGCCGGACGGGGGCGCGGCATGACGGGGGCGCGGCATGACGGGGACGCGGGCGTGACAGGGGCGCGCACGGCGGGGGCGCGGGCATGACGGGGGCGCGCACGACGGGGGGCGCGGGCATGACGGGGGCGCGGCATGAGCTTCGTACCGGACCAGGCAAGCTGAACGAGAGGGGACGCTGATGTCCCACATGGACGTCGGCCCCGGCAGGCAGGGGCAGGAGCAGGGACCGCGGAACCGGTCGCGGGGCGGGGTGCGGGACATGGAGCGGCTCGCCCAGCGCCTCCCCTTCGGCGTGGAGGTGTTCCGGCTCGGCGCCGACGGCCGGGTGCTGTTCGCGGACCGGGAGGGGGCGCGGGAGCTGGGCCCGCGGGAGGAGTTCCTGCCGTTCATCGACGACGGGCAGTTCGCCCACTACCTGGTGGGGGACGCGGGGACCTCCCCGGAGCGCCCGTCGAACGCCACCTTCAAACTCGGAGTGGTCGGCCCGCGCAGCGCGTTCACCCCGCACGCGCACGGCGGCGAGCACGTCGTTCTCAGCCTCGGGCACGCGTCCTGCGGTCTGTACGACGCCGCGCGCGGCCGGGTCACCGAGATCCGGCTGGTCCCGGGGGCGATGATCCGGATCCCGGAGATGATGCCCCACTCCTTCGCCAACCGGGGCGGGCGCCCGCTGAACATCCTCGCCGCCAACACCGGCTTCGGCATCGACCACGAGGACTACGCGATCACGGCGTCGGAGGCCGAACGCCGGGCCACCGAGGACATCGTGCGCGAACCGCGCCGGGCCGTGGGCACGGTCAGCCGCGTCGGGACGGACTTCGGGCTGCTCGCGGCCGCCCTGCGGGACATCGAACGGGTCCAGCGGGTCGAGGGCGTGGGGGCCACCACCGTGCGCGAGCGCCTGGCGGCGGGGCTGCGGCGGGTGGCGGCGGCGCTGGAGGGGCCTCGGTGACGGGGGGAGCGCCGGGGGGAGCGGGTGTACGGGGCGGGGGTGGCGCGCCCGGCGTGCGCGGTGCGTCCGGCGTGCGCGGGCGGCTCCTCGGCCGGGCGCTCGACACCGCCGTCGCGCGCGCCGGGGCGCCCGGGCGGATCCTGTTCACCGAGCGGCAGCTGTACTACGAGCTGTGCCGGGTGGTACGTCCCGTCGGCTGGGTCCCGCGCGCGCTCCCGTTCACGCCGGCGCCGCCCGTACCGTACGAACGGTTCGAGGAGGCCCTGGCCCGGCGGCGGGGTGAGGCGCCGGGGCTGCTGGGGTTGCTGGGGCCGGATCCGGGGCCCGGTTTTGGGGCGCCGGGCGATGCGTCCCCCGAGCCCGACCTCTACGACTACGGCCTGCCCCGTCTGCTCGTCTGCCAGAGCCGTTCCGTTGCGCGCATGCTCCTCGCCAACGACCTGCACCTGGAGGCCGCGTGCCCCGTGCTCGCCGCCGACGACCTGCCGCTCGACCCCCGGCTGCTGGCTGGCCTCGCGCGGGTGGAGGGCGCCACGGTCCATGTCCTGCACGACGCGAGCGTGGCCGGGATCGCGCTGACCGCGCGCCTGCGCGCCGACCATCCGGGGGTACGGGTGGCCTCGCTGGGGCTCGTCCCGCGCCACGCGATCGCCATGCGGCTCAACGCGGCGCGCGACCCGGCGCCGGTGCCGCACGGGGGCGCGTCTCCCCGCGAGGCCGTGCTCCCGGCCGGGCTGGACCGGCACGAGCGGGAGTGGCTGGCGCGGGGGCGTTCGGCCGAGGTGGAGGCCGTGCACCCGGCGCGGCTGCTCCGTACGGTCCAGCGCCTGGTGCGCGGGCCGCGCACGCCCGACCACTCGATGTGGACGGGCCTGCGGGAGCTTCGTACGGCGGGGTTCATGACCTGGCCGGCGAACTGACCGCCCCGGCGGGAAACCGAGCGGGCCAACCGAGGACCGGGCGGACGACGACCAGGCGAACGAGGACCAGGCGAACCGAGGACCAGAGACGATGAACCGGCCACGCGAAATCCCTTACAGAGACAGCCTGCTCGCCGACGGCACCGTCTACCGCGTCTACGCGGACACCGAAGACGGCGACTACGACGGCGACTTCCAGCGTGGGCGCCAGGAGTGGCGGCGGCGCGACGGCGCCAAGGTGCGCTGGCGCGACAACCACGGCGCCTCCGGCACCGACGAACTCCTCGGCGACCGCATCATCAAACGGGTCCACGAGGACGGGCGGGTGACCTACGGCCGGGACATCGGCTACGGCCGTACGGTCTGGGGCCAGGGCGAGACGGTCATGGTGAACCGGAGTTCCTTCGGCGGGCGCGTCGGCGCCCTGGTCGGCGGACTGGGCCTCGCCACCCTCGCGGTCACCGCCGCCCAATTCCCGCCGGAGAGCCTCACCCCCGAAGAGGAGGAGGAACTGCGGCAGCGGCAGGAGGCCTCACAGAGCTCGTCGGGCGGGGACTCCGGCGGCGGGTACGTGGACACGGGCGACTGGGACTCCGACGACGGCGACGGCTGGAACGACGACGACTTCGGGTGAGCCGGCCGGCTCCGAACGCGCCCTGCGGAAAGGCGGGTTCGCGGTGGTCCTCGGGGACGTACGGAACGACGAGCGGGAGAGGTGACCATGGCGCGGTTCTGCGCCTGCCTGGCGGCGGAGCCCGGACGGGCCAGGGACCAACTGGCGGCGATGGGCGTCCCGGTGCGCGACGGCGCGCCCGCGCTGGCGCTGATCGAGGACGAACCCGGTTACGCCACCGGCCCGTTCAGCGCGTACGGGCGTACCGCCGTCGGTGAGGTCACGCTCCACAACCGGCCTGCGCTGTTCGCCGCCCTCGCCGGGGCCGGTGCGCCCGCCCCGCCCGAGTGCCCGGACGGGGAGCTGCTGTTGCGCTGCTGGGTGCGGCTCGGCGCGGCCGGGATCCTCGCGGCGGAGGGCATGTTCGCGCTCGCCGTGGAGGAGGACGGTCAACTCGTCCTGATCCGCGACCAGGTGGGTGCCCGTACCCTCTTCTACGCCCGCGCCGGGGACTGCTGGGCCGCCTCGACCTCGCTGCGGGCCCTGCGCCGCTGGCCCGCGCTCGGCACGGGCCTCGAACTGGCCGCCGTACGGTCGTTCCTCACCTTCGCCTACCTTCCCGGTGAGGAGACGCTGCTGCGAGGGGTACGGGAAGTGCTGCCCGGCCGCTGTCTGCGGCTCGCGGCCGACGGCTCGGTCGCGGAGGAGCACTACTGGGAGCCGGAGGAGAGACTCGGACCTGAAGCGGCTTCCGCCGAGTCGTACGCCCTGCGGCTGCGGGAGTTGCTGGAGGAGGCGACCGCCATGCGGCTGCCCGACGCCGAGGCCGTGGGAGTGCTGCTCTCCGGCGGTGTGGACAGCTCGCTGGTGACCGCCCTCGCCGCCAAGCTGCACGCGCACCCCGTGCACACGTACTCCATCAGCTTCGGCGCCGAACTCCCCAACGAATTGGGGTACTCGGGCCTCGTCGCCGCCCACTGCGGGACCCGGCACCAGGTGCTCTCGGTGTCCGGGGACGCGGTCGCCGCGCGCCTCGCCGAGGCGGCGGCCCTGCTCGACAGCCCGGTGGGCGACCCGCTGACCGTCCCCAATCTGATGCTCGCCGAGGCCGTCGCGGGCGACGGGCTGCGGGTGGTCCTCAACGGGGAGGGCGGGGACCCGGTGTTCGGCGGCCCGAAGAACCTGCCGATGCTGGTGAACGAGATGCACCGCCGCCAACTGCCGGGCGGGGAGGCCGAGGACGCGCGCGAGACCGCGTACCTGCGCTCGTACCGCAAGTGCTTCACCGACCTGCCCGACCTGCTGACCCCCGGCGCGCTGGACGCCCTGGCCACCGCCCCCGCGCCCCAGCGCTTCGTCACGCCCTACCTGCGGCCCGCGCCCAGGGACGGCCGGATGGACCACCTCCTCAACCAGCTGCTCCACTGCAACCTGCGGACCAAGGGCGCCCACCACATCCTCACCAAGGTCGAACGGCTGACCTCCTCGCAGTCCGTCCAGGGCCGCTCCCCGCTCTTCGACCGCCGCGTGGTGGACCACGCGTTCGCGACGCCGCCCCGGTGGAAACTGAACGGGGCGGTGGAGAAGTGGGTGCTCAAGGAGGCCGTACGGGACCTGCTGCCCGCCACCGTCGTGGACCGGCCCAAGAGCGGCATGCGGGTCCCGGTCCAGCAGTGGCTCGGCGGGCCGCTGCGCGAACTGGCCGGTGACCTGCTGCTCGGCCGGGAGGCGCGCGCCCGGGGGCTCTTCCGGGAGGACACCGTCCGCGCGTGGATGCGGGGCGAGGGCGCGCTGCTGCCCCGGCAGGGCGGCAAGCTCTGGCTCGTACTGACCCTCGAACTGTGGCTGCGGGCCTACGACATCAGCTGACGGAGGACACGATGGATGCCACCCAGGGCGTTGCGGACGGCGACTTCGCCGAACCGGTCCCGCTGCTCGACCCCCGTACCGGACAGGTACGGGGCAGCTCCGCCGCCGCGCGGCAGCGGCGCGTCGCCGCCGTGGTCGCCGCCGGCCGCCTCGCCCACGCGGGCTGGCGCGCCCTGACGCCGAGAGAGCGCTCCCGGCGCCTCGACCGCCTCGCGGGCCTGATCGAGGAGCACGCGGAGCGGTACGTCGCCGCCGAACGGGCGGGCACGGGCAAGCCGTTCCACGAGGCGGCCGGCGAGGTGGAGAACGCGGCGGACCTCTTCCGCTTCTACGCCTGGGCGGCGCGCACCCAGTCCTCCCCGGCGGCGGGCGGCCTGGTCGCGGGCCACGAGAGCTGGGTCCGCTGGGAGCCCCTAGGGGTCGCCGCCGTGGTCGTGCCCTGGAACTACCCGCTGATGATGGCCGCTTGGCGCTGCGCCCCGGCCGTCGCCGCCGGGAACGCGGTCGTCGTCAAGCCCGCCGAGACGACGCCCGACTCGCTGCTGCTCCTCGCCGAGCACGCGCGCGAAACGCTCGGCGACGGCGTGGTGCAGACGTTGCCGGGCGACCGGGACACCGGGCGGCTGCTGGTGGCGGCGGACGTGGACCTGATCGCGTTCACCGGCAGCGCGGTCGCCGGGGCGGAGGTCGCGGCGCGGGCCGGCACGCGGCGCGTCAGCCTCGAACTGGGCGGCAACAGCCCGGTGGTGGTCCTGCCGGACGCCCCGGAGGACACCTGGAAGGAGCTGGCCGAGGCGACCACGTACAACGCCGGGCAGAGCTGCGCCGTACCCGCCCGGGTGATCACCCTGCGCGAGAACCACGCTTCGGTGGTCGCCCAGTTGGCCGGGGCGATGCGCGAGCGGGAGGCGGGGCGGGACTTCGGTCCGCTCAACAACGCGGACCAGGCGGCGCGTTACGACCGTATCGTCGCCCGCTCGGCGGCGAAGGTGTCGGCCGCCGGCCAACTCGGCCCGGCGGAAGGGGAGGAGGGCGGCTACTGGCGTGCGGCGCGGGTGCTCTCCGAGCTGCCCGACGACGATCCGGCGGTGGTGGAGGAGGTGTTCGGCCCGCTCCTGACCGTACAGGCGGCGGAGAGTGTCGAGGCAGCCGTCGCGCTGGCGAACGGGGTGCCGCAGGCGCTGGCCGCGAGCGTGTGGACGCGGGACATCGCGGCGGGGCTCGACCTGGCGGCGCGGCTGAACGCGGGGGAGGCGTGGCTCAACTGCCACCTGGTCCAGACGGCGGAGCTGCCGCACGGGGGCCGGGGGGCGTCGGGGCACGGTACGGATCTCAGCACGCTGGCGCTGCACGAGTACCAGCGGCCCAAGACGATCACGGCGAGGGTACGGCTGACGCCCCGGTTCGGGTGAGGGGGGAAGGGCGGGTGTTACGTACGGTCACGGCTGCCGTTCTCGGAGCCGTAGACCGCTCTCCAGCGTGTCGAACGCACGTTCGGCCAGGGTGAGCAGGTCGTCGCGGCAGCCGCGCTCGCCCCAGGAGAGGGTCGCCTCGCCGAGCGCGCCCAGGACCGCCGCCGTGAGGACGCGCAGCTCCAGGTCACCGGCGTCCCGGCCGGTGCGCTCGGCCAGCACGGCGGTGAGCAGCCGGCCCGTCACCGCCCTGGTCCCGGCCGTCCGGGCGCGGATCGCGGGGACCTCCACCGTCAGCCGGGTGCGCTGGACCAGCGCGTCGCGGTCCTCCGCCAGGAGCGTGCGCAGGGCGTCGGTGAGGGCGAATCGCAACGCGTCGAAGGGTGACTCCCCGGCGGGCCGCGCGCGCAACCCGGCCGCCAGGACGGAGTCGTACTCGTCGGAGAGGACGATGTCCTCCTTGGCCGGGAAGTAGCGGAAGACCGTGGAGGGGGAGACCTCGGCCGCCCGCGCGATCTGCTCGACGGTGGTCGCCTCGTACCCCTGCTCGGCGATGAGCCGGTAGGTGGCCCGGCGGATCCCGGCCCTGGTCCTGAGCTTCTTGCGCTCGCGGAGGCCGGGGCGCGGCGGGGGGTCCTGGTGCGGGTGGTGTGTGGGGGCGGCCATGAAGCCCATTGTCCGGGCAGGGGGATCAGGAGGCGGTCAGCAAGCGGATCAGTACTACCCGTATCAGCGGATCAGTACTACCTGTATCAGGAGTACTCGTACGCGACGAGCGAGATCCCGATGAAGTGCACGATAAACGCGGCCAGGGTGAGGGAGTGGAACACCTCGTGGAAGCCGAACCAGCGCGGTGACGGGTTCGGGCGCTTGAGGCCGTAGATGACCCCGCCCGCGCTGTAGAGGACCCCGCCGACGATCACCAGGACGAGGACGGCGATGCCGCCGGCCCGCATGAAGTCGGGCAGGAAGAAGACGGCGGCCCAGCCGAGCGCGATGTAGCAGGGGGTGTACAGCCAGCGCGGGGCGCCGACCCAGAACACCCGGAAGGCTATGCCGGCCAGCGCGGCGACCCAGACGGCCCAGAGCAGGGCGCGGCCCGACGCGTCGGGGAGCAGCAGCATGGTCAGCGGGGTGTAGGTGCCCGCGATGATCAGGAAGATGTTGGCGTGGTCGAGCCGGCGCAGGACGGCTTCGCCGCGCGGCCCCCACGTACCCCGGTGGTATATGGCGCTGACGCCGAAGAGCAGGCAGGCGGTCAGGACGTAGATCCCGCAGGCGACCCGGGCCCGTACCGAGTCCGTCAGGACGATCAGGGTCACTCCCGCGACCAGGACGGCGGGGAACATGCCCGCGTGCAGCCAGCCGCGCAGCTTGGGCTTGACCGGGCTCGGCAGCTGGATCTCGACCGGTCCCCCTTCGGCGGGCTGTGGGGGGTTCGCGAAGGAGTCGGGTGCGGCGGGAGTCATACGGTCATGCTACCTACGCCACCGTAGGTTACGTTTCCGTACAAAGCGGGCGGGTGGGTGACCAGGAGGTGGCTCGCGGGCGCCGGTGGGCGCCGCGCGGCAGTGGTCATGCTCACATGTGAGGCCCTATGGACAGATGGGCGCTATCGTCGGATGATCAAATGAGTGTGGTCGGCACCGGATGAGCGGGCTACGAAGTCGTCCGGGTCGAGGCCCCCACGGGGCAGACAACTCAAACCCCTCCTTTAGGAGCAATCGTGGCGCGCGACATCGCGGCTCCCTCCACCTCCACCTCCACCTCCACCTCCTCCGCCTTCCCGACACCGGCCCCCAGCACCTCCGTCTCCACCCTCTCCACCGCCCCGTCCCCCCACCGTGAGCTGAACCGCTGGGTCGAGGAGATCGCCGCTCTCACCCAGCCGGACCGGGTGGTCTGGTGCGACGGATCCGAGGCGGAGTACGAGCGCCTGTGCGGGGAGCTCGTCGCCCAGGGCACGTTCACCAAGCTCGACGCCGTCAAGCGGCCGAACTCGTACTACGCCGCCTCGGACCCGTCCGACGTGGCGCGCGTCGAGGACCGTACGTTCATCTGCTCCGAGAAGGAGGAGGACGCGGGCCCGACCAACCACTGGAAGGCCCCCGCCGAGATGCGGGCCGTCTTCGCCGGCGAGGACGGGATCTTCCGGGGCGCGATGCGCGGCAGGACGATGTACGTCGTGCCGTTCTGCATGGGCCCGATCGGTTCACCGCTCTCGGCGATGGGCGTCGAGATCACCGACTCCGCGTACGTCGCCGTCTCGATGCGCACGATGACCCGCATGGGCAGCGCCGTACTCCAAGAGCTGGGCGAGGACGGCGACTTCGTCAAGGCCGTCCACACGCTGGGCGCGCCGCTCGCCCCCGGCGAGGCGGACGTGCCGTGGCCGTGCAACTCCACCAAGTACATCTCGCACTTCCCCGAGGACCGCGAGATCTGGTCGTACGGCTCCGGCTACGGCGGCAACGCCCTTCTGGGCAAGAAGTGTTACGCGCTGCGCATCGCGTCCGTCATGGCGCGCGACGAGGGGTGGCTCGCGGAGCACATGCTGATCCTCAAACTCACCCCGCCCCGGGGGGAGTCGAAGTACGTGGCGGCCGCGTTCCCGTCCGCGTGCGGCAAGACGAACCTCGCGATGCTGGAGCCGACCGTCCCCGGGTGGACGGTGGAGACCATCGGCGACGACATCGCGTGGATGCGGTTCGGGGAGGACGGCAGGCTGTACGCGATCAACCCCGAGGCGGGCTTCTTCGGCGTGGCGCCCGGCACGGGCGAACACACCAACGCCAACGCGATGAAGACGCTGTGGGGCAACTCCGTCTTCACGAACGTGGCGCTCACCGACGACGGTGACATCTGGTGGGAGGGCATGACGGAGGAGGCGCCCGCGCACCTCACCGACTGGAAGGGCCAGGACTGGACACCGGAGTCGGACACCCCGGCCGCCCACCCCAACGCCCGCTTCACCGTCCCGGCGGGCCAGTGCCCGATCATCGCGCCGGAGTGGGAGGACCCGCGGGGCGTACCGATCTCGGCGATCCTCTTCGGCGGCCGCCGCGCCTCCGCCGTACCCCTGGTGACGGAGTCGTTCGACTGGCGGCACGGTGTCTTCCTGGGCGCGAACGTGGCGTCGGAGAAGACGGCGGCGGCCGAGGGCAAGGTCGGCGAACTGCGCCGCGACCCCTTCGCGATGCTGCCGTTCTGCGGCTACAACATGGGTGACTACATGGCCCATTGGCTGGAGGTGGCGGAGGACAAGGACCCGGCGCTCCTGCCGAAGATCTACTACGTGAACTGGTTCCGCAAGGACGACGACGGCCACTTCGTGTGGCCGGGCTTCGGCGAGAACAGCCGCGTCCTGAAGTGGATCGTGGAACGCCTGGAGGGCACGGCGGAAGGCGTGGAAACCCCCATCGGCATCCTCCCGACCCGCAGCTCCCTGGACACGGAGGGCCTGCGACTCTCCGAATCCCAGCTGGACTTGCTCCTCTCGGTGGACAAGGAGGTCTGGCGGGACGAGGCATCCCTGATCCCCCGCCACCTCAACACCTTCGGCGACCACACGCCAAAGGCCCTCTGGGACGAGTACGACGCCCTGGTGAACCGCCTGACCTGACGCCGCCGAAACCCCCGCCCGGCCAGCACAACCCCGACGGCCGGCGGGGGCTTTTCCATGTCGCTTGAGGAATGGTTAAAATGGCAGGCGTGGAATTGTCTGAATTGAGCGGCGTGAGCTTTCCGGATATGCGGCGCAACGTCGTCTCGGCGGTCCGCGCCCTCGCGGATGAAGAATATCAACACCGAGTTTGGGTTGGGCGGATTTATCCGCAGGAAGGCTTCTATGACGACCTTTCCGTGAACCTCAACATCCTGTACGACGACACCTTGGTGCTGGACGATCCCCCCTCGGCACTGGGGACTGTTCTCACTTCCGAGGCAGAGGTCGCGGCAATGGTGGAACTGGCGTCTGCTGTCGATGACTTGCTGCGGCGAGAGGGAAACGACAAGACGGACGCCGAATATGTGGCATCCCCGCTGTGGGGTGCTGTTCTGCGGTCGGCCTCGACTGCATTGGTGATTCTGTCCCGCACTGGGTGACGAGGGGCGCTGGTAATGGCTCTGCTTCGTAGTTGATGGTGAACCGCGGTGGAGCGGGATGGGCTCAGGCCGGCGCGACGCGGCGGTGGATGTCCGTGAGTAGGTTTTCCATCCCGGGCAGGTGGTTCAGGTAGGTGTGGAGAGACGGCGAGAGGGCGGGGGTGTCGGCCGCCGCCAGCTGCGCCTCGGTGTAGGTGCCGAACATCCAGTCCCGACCTCCGTTCCGAGGACGGCCGCGAGACCGTGGTCCTCGCCCATGTGAAGGGCGACGGCATCGAGCGGGACGAGAACGCGAAGGCCGTGATCGACGCCTACGAGGGGCCGTAACCCGGACCGAATGACAACACGCTCACGGTCCAGGTGGGTAGCGCCGCCACCGTGGCGGCCGCGCTGGTGGTGCTCCTGGTGTTCCCGCAGTACTTCCTGCGCTCGTTCGGCTACGCCGGGATCGGCGTGGTGGTCATCGCCGCACTCAGCACGCTGGTTGTCATGCCGGCCCTGTTCGTCGTCCTGGGCCACAGGATCAACAGCGGTCGCCTGCCCTGGGTGAACACGAAGCGCCCCGACAGTGGCCGGGCACCCCTGTGGGGCCGACTGGCAGGCACGGTCATGCGGCGGCCCGCACTCACCGCGCTGCCGGTGCTCACCGTCCTGCTGATGGCCGCGAGCCCGCTGCTTGGCATCACCTTCGGAACGCCGGACGAACGGGTGCTGCCGACGGAGGCGCAGAGCCGCCAGGTGTCGTCGGTGCTGAGAGAGAAGTTCAACGGCAACGACGACGCGGCGATGCGGGTGGTCATCGACAAGCCGCTGGAACAGGCAGAGTTGGAGGCATACGCGACTGAACTGTCCACATCCAGGGCGTGATCCGCGTAGAGACGAGCGCGGGCACGTGCACCAAAGGGCGGCCCGCGGCATCCACCCCCGCCGCAGCGTCCCTGGCCCATCCCGATGCCCAACAACTCAACGTGGTGAGCACCCTGCCCCCGAAGTCGGACGAGGCTCAGAGCTTGGTCGGGAAGGTACGAGCGGTCGCCCGCCCGTCGCAACTCACCCGCTGGTGGGCGGAGTTGACGCCGAACTGGTCGACTCGAAGGCATCCATAGCCGACCGGCTTCCGCTGGCCGTGACGTTGGTCGCGGTCACGACCTTCCTGCTCCTCTTCCTGTTCACGGGCAGCATCGTCCAGCCACTCCGCGTGCTGGTCCTCAACATGCTCAGCCTGGGTGCGACGCTCGGCGTGATGACCTGGATGTCCCAAGACGGTCATCTGTCCTCCCTGCTCGGCTTCACCGCCCAGCCCATGGAGGTGTCCATGACCGTGCTGATGTTCTGCATGGCGTTCGGCCTGTCGATGGACTACGAGGTGTTCGTCATCAGCCGCATCAAGGAACTGCACGACCAGGGCGAGGACAACGAGTCCGCCGTCACCCACGGCCCCGGCCACACGGGCCGCATCGTCACGGCGGCGGCCTGCCTGCTCGCGGTGAGCTTCTTCGCCTTCGGCACGGCGAAGCTCAGCTTCATGTAGATGTTCGGCCTGGGCAGCGGCCTGGCGATCCTGATCGACGCGGTGACGGTACGAGGAAGCCTGGTCCCGGCGGCAACGCGCCTCCTGGGCGGCTCGGCCTGGTACGCCCCGGGCTTCCTCCGCAAGGTGCACGCCCGCTACGGCCTCAGCGAGACGGCCCCGGAGGCCGCGCAGCAGCCTGCGGCAGATGCGGCATACGCGAAGAACTAGCCGCACTACGGCCCCCCTCACACCGTGCCCGCCTCCACCCCGCCGGAGGCGGGCACGCCGTGCTGCTCCAGCCGGACTTCTTCATCGGCGCTGGTCAACCGCTCGGACGGGCGAGGTGGCCGAAATCGACGCCGCCTCGACGGAGGAACACCACGCACCCCTACCGGCCCTCTCTTTGCCGGAATGGGCTGCGTGTCATCCCCAGCAAACGCGTCTGCGCGACAACTCCCCTGTCTCCCCCAACAGTTCACTCGTTCAGCATCAACGCTCCGGAACGTTCGCCGCCTCGCATCAATGGACCAAAGGAGGCATACCGATAGATTTATGGCGAACAGATCATGCGCCATGGAAACTCGCGCCAGGCGTGTGCATGGTGGCGCCAAAGCCACAGATTCGACGGGCAGTGGAAGAACGGATCGCGCCATTCGGTCATCCGGTCGTGTATCTGGTGAGTACCAACAGGAAGATTCGGGAGGAAAGCCCTCAAATCGCTCGAAAGTAAAAGCCTTGAATCCATCAAAATGAACCATGTTCAACGCGTGTCCTAGATCACCATTGACAGCGCAACGCAACCGGAACTTAACTCTGCGAAGTTATGTGGTTTCTGTGATGTCGGGGTGGGGTTGTTGAAGTTGACGCGCGGGAAACGTGGAGTGGGCAGAGGTAGACGAAGGACGCGCCTGCCCTTGGTGGGAGCAACCGCCTGGGGGCTCGCCGTCGTTCTTGCCGCTGGGATTGTTCCGGCGGCGGCACGCCCGTCCGTAGCGCAATCGTCGGTTGTTCCCGCCGAAACAACCCAAGCCGATGACGGGAATCCCAGCCAGGAGACCACTGACGAAGCCCTCGCTGAGGCGAAACGACTGAACCGACCGGTGGAGATCGGCTCGCTGCGGCGAGAGAGCAGTGACGTGTACGCCACCCCCGAGGGCGATCTGGAGTCGCGCGAATATCTGCGCCCGGTCCGGACCAGGAGCGAGGGTCGGTGGCAGCCGATCGACACCGAGTTGGTGACGTCATCGGATGGATCGGTTGTCCCGAAGGCGACCACGGTTGCTCTGGAGTTCTCGGACGGCGGCAATGCCCCGCTTGTGCGCATGTCCAAGGCGGGCCGGGATGTTGCCCTGTCCTGGCCGGGAGACCTTCCGGCCCCAGAACTCTCCGGTTCCACGGCTACGTACCGTGAGGTTCTTCCCGGTGTTGACCTGCGCATGGGTGCGCAGGAAGACGGATTTACGCAGTTGCTCGTCGTGAAGACGGCCCAGGCGGCGTCCAGCGAGAAGCTGGCAGAACTGCGCATGGACCTGGCGGCGGACGGCGTCGACGTGCGTGAGACCACGGAGGGCGGTCTGGAAGCCGTCGATCGTGGTGCGGGAGGGACGGTTTTCGAGGCGCCCAGACCGATGATGTGGGATTCCAGTACGGGCTCGGACCCTGCCGCGAGTGCCAGAGCGCTGAGCAAGGGCGTCGCGATCAGCGACTCCGAGGAGCCAGCGGCCGGCGAGTCCGGGAAACTGGCTCCGGTTGAGGTGGAAGTGGCCACCGGGGGTGGGGAACTGGTCCTTACGCCGGACGCTGAGGTGCTCAAGGGAAAAGACACCTCGTATCCGGTATTCATTGATCCCCAGTGGTACACGTCCCGTGCCTCGGCATGGACGGTGGCCTCGAAGTACTGGGCATCGTCGCCGCAGTGGAAGTTCAATGGTGACTCTGATTCAGGCATGGGCTACTGCAACTGGACCTACTGCCAGCCGAACGATACCAAGCGCGTCTTCTACCGTATTCCGACCTCGACATACGCGGGTAAATCCGTGCTCAGTGCCGAGTTTGTGGTGCGGAACACGTGGTCTGCTTCGTGTTCGGCGCGCAGCGTGGAGTTGTGGCGTACGAAGGACATCTCGTCGTCAACAACTTGGAACTCTCAGAACGCGTCCGGCTTCTGGATCAAAAAACTGGCGTCGGAGTCGTTCGCATACGGATTCCAGGGTTGCTCGGCCAAGGACGCGGAGTTCGACGTGAAGGCCGCGGTGCAGGAAGCCGCGAACGCGAAGTCGTCGACAATGACCTTCGGACTGCAAGCCGCAAGCGAATCGGATGAATACGGCTGGAAGCGTTTTTCCGACAAGGCATTTCTGAGGGTCAAATATAATCGCCCGCCGCCTCAGATCAAGATGTCGCAGTTGACGATGGAGTACGGCGGGATGTGTAAAAGCCCGTCGAGCGCGGCGCGCGTGCGTACTCTGGGAAAGATCAACTTGAACTCCATCACGGATCCCGATGGTGACAATATCGCCGTACAAATTCAGGCCGTCTGGGATTCCGGTGACGGTAAAGGTTCCATTGTTCGGTGGAAGCCTGCGCTGACCCCTTACAAGAAGTCAGGTTCCAGCTTCTCCATCAGCCTGCCTTCCTCTATCACGCCGAACAAGCAGGTCTACTGGTACGCGAGGTCCTACGACAGTGGTCAATATTCGCCATGGTCAACGGTCGGTGAAGGTCCTACGGGCTGCTATTTCGTCTACGACACGAACGTTCCCAAGGCTCCGTCGATAACGTCCGGCGACTACCCTGCTTCCGATCCGGAGAACCCTGAGGACCCTTGGTTCGACGGAGTCGGCAAGTATGGTGAGTTCACTATCAAAGGCTCCGACGCCGATGTGAACAAGTACTGGTACGGCGTCAATGGTGACCCGTCGTCGAAGAACGTCATCACTACGACAGCCGGCGCGGCGAAGACGATTCAGATTCTTCCTTCGACGCCTGGCCTGCGTTTCATCACCGCACGAGCCTACGACGCTGCCGGAATCGCGAGTGAGGTACGTACGTACCAGTACCGGGTCAAGGCGGGGCAGCCGGAGCGGGCAGCATGGAAACTGGACGACTCTCCTGGCGCTGGTCAAGCGCAGGGCGAGGCGGGCAGCCGGGGTGCTGAACTGCACGGTGGCGCCACTCCTGGTGTCCAGGGCGTGACGGGCACAGCGGTGTCCTTCGACGGAGTCGACGACTACGCACAGACCGATATCCCCACGGTGGAGACGGACGGCGGGTTCTCGGTGTCGGCGTGGGTGAAACCGTCGAGGATACCGGATGCCGCGGCGATCATCGCGGCACAGCCTGGAAACCACAGTCCTGGTTTCGAGCTCTATTACTCCGCCACCTATGAGCGATGGGCATTCAACCAGTACACATCCGACACCGTGGACGCGCCCATTGTGCGAGCCATGTCGCCAACACCAGGGGGAGTGACGGCCGGAGCATGGACGCATCTGGTCGGAGTCTACAACTCGGGTACAGACCAATTGCAGCTCTACGTCGGAGGGCAATTGGTAGGCAGTACCACCTACGCGACGCCCTGGGACGCGCGGCGAGGACTACAGATCGGTGCCGGCTCCTACAGCGGGCAGATCAAGTCGTTCTTCCCCGGCGCTATTGACGATGTCCGAATCTACGACAAGCCGCTCTCCGGTCAGGAAGTGACGATCCTTTACGAGAAGCAGCCGGTTGGACTGGGCCGACCGCCGCGCGCGGTCTTCCCGTTGGACGAGGCCGCAGGGGCCACCCGAATAACTGGCCAGGCAGAGGTCCGCCCCGCGGTTCTCAAGGGCGGTGCCGTCCTGGGCCAAGCCGGCATGGACGGAACGGCCCTCACCCTGGACGGCACGGACGACTACGCCACCACAGGTGCGCCGCACCTGAACAACCAGCGCAGCTTCACGGTATCCGCATGGGCCAAACTCCCCAAGACCAAGCCGGATCACGCCGCGATCATCGCGACCCAGGCCAGTGCGCACAAATCCGGATTCGAGCTGTACTACTCAAGTTCGTACGACCGCTGGGTATTCAACCAGTACGTCTCCGACACACCGGACTCCGCGGCGATCCGAGCCATTCAGGCCGAGGGAAAGACAGCCTTCGGAGGCGAATGGGTACATCTGGTCGGTGTGCACGACACCGTAGCCAAGCAACTGACCCTCTACGTCAACGGTGTCGAGGCCGGCAAGGCCGACGTTGCCCAGACCTGGTACGCGGGCGGCCCGGTGCAGATCGGCGCGGGTTCCTACGAGGGGAGCCCCGGCTCTTTCTTCCCCGGTCAGATCGACGACGTGAAGCTCTTCGACCGTGCCGTCTCCGCGGACGAGGTACAGCAGATGTTCAAGCAACGTCCGCTGGTCAAGGGACGGTGGAAGTTCGAGGACATGAGCAGCACCGTCCCCATCACTGTCCCTGACGATTCGATCGAGGCCAACGCGATGACGCTGCGGGGAGGCGCGAAACCCGGCTTCGGTTTCGTGGACATGGGGGCGGTGGAGTTGGACGGCGTCACCGGATACGGTGCCACCACTCGCATGCCGGTGGACACGGCCGGTAGTTTCACCGTGACGGCATGGGCCCAGGCCGCGTCGACTCCTAGTGGCCAACGTGCCTTGATCAGCGCGGACTCGACCCGGAACAGTGCTTTCGCGGTGCGCTACGTGCCTGATCCCGCCCATCCCGAGGGACTGGGCAAGTGGAGTCTGAGCCTGCCGGCCGATGACGCTGACGCGGCCGCTGTGACCGAAGCCAACAGTGGGACGTTCAACGACGTCCGTGACTGGAACCACCTGGCTGTGGTGTACGACGGCTTCGCCAAACAGGTGCGGCTGTACGTGAACGGCAACCTGGAGGAAGTCGCCTGTCCCGATGACGACGGCGACGGAACCGCGGACGACCCGGCCTGCACCGATCTGGTGCCGTGGGCGGAGAACGCGCTGGCGTTCAAAGCGTCCGGTGTCCTGCAGGTCGGCCGGGCCAAGAAGGCCGGCACATTCGGTGAGTACTTCCCCGGTCTGGTGGACGACGTCTGGGCATTCGCGGGTCCCCTGACGGACGCCCAGGTCGAGATGCTCGCCGGCAGCTGGTTCGACGTGCCGACCAAGGTGCCTGGCAGCTGACTTCGCCCGGGGGCACTGAGCGTGTGCCCCCGGGCGAGACAGCTTGCATCAGAGAGCTTTCCGCCGCGTTGCGCGGCGCAGACCTGAGCCGATCCCAGAGGGAAACGAGAAGCAGATGAGTGGCAGACCGGGCAGGTATCTCTCCTTGCTGCGCAGTCGCGTCGCATTGACGACGGCCGCAGTCATGGTGGGGACGTTGCTCCAGGTGGCGGCAACCCCGGTTGTCCAGGCGGACAACGGCCTGCGCGATGCGGCTCTGGCCGCTGCGGAGAAGCCCGTCAAGGGCAGCGCGAGCGGGACAAAGGTCAAGCCGCGCAAGGTGACCAAAAGTGCGCGAACGCCGCAGAAGGCGCCTGCGGCGGCGTGGCCCACGAGTGCGTCGGCCGTCCTCACGCTGCCCAAACGCACATCGAGTTCCTCGAAGGCAGTCAAAGCGCAAGGACTGCCGCTCACGTTGCGGCAGGATGCCAAGACGCCCGCCGCCGAGAGTGCCACCGGTAAGGTCATAGCACAGCTGGTTGACCGCAAGGCAGCATCAAGAACCGGTGTCGACGGCCCGCTGTTCACTCTTCAGCCTCAGGCCGGCTCGGCCTCCGGTGCTGTCGGTACCACCCTGGACTACTCCGGCTTCGGGGAGGCGTTCGGTGGTGGCTACGGATCCCGGCTCACTCTCGTCGAGCTGCCGCAGTGCGCTCTCACCACCCCCGAGAAGAAGCAGTGCCGTACCGGAAAACCGGTCAAGACGGTCAATGACCCGGAGAGGCGCACTCTCACAACTGACAGTGTCGAACTCCGAGCAGGAGCGAGCACCGTTCTCGCTGCTGTGGCCGCCGAGGCCGGTGGTGGCGGGGACTTCACCGCCACCTCGCTCTCTCCTTCGGCGACTTGGAAGACCAACCTCAACACCGGCGACTTCACCTGGTCGTACGACATGCCGGTACCCGGTGTACCCGGAGGACTGAAGCCTTCTGTGGCCCTGTCCTACTCGTCGGGGTCGATCGACGGCCGCACCGGTAACACCAACAACCAGTCGTCGTGGGTCGGTGACGGATTCGACCTGTCGCCGGGCTTCATCGAGCGGCGCTACAAGCCCTGTGCGGAGGACGGAGTCACCGGCGAGGACGGCAACAAGCCGGGGGATTCCTGCTGGGCCTACGACAATGCCTTCCTCACCTTCAACGGCAAGGGCGGAGAACTTGTTCCGGCCGGGAACAACCAGTGGAAGCTCAGGAAGGACGACGGGACCCGCGTCAAGCGTCTGACCAAGACCGACCGGGTCACCGGCAACGGCGATGACAACGACGAGCACTGGGAACTGACCGTACCCGGCGGCACGCGCTACTACTTCGGCTACAACCGACTGCCGGGCTGGGCGGACGGCAAGGGAACCACCGGTTCGACCTGGACGGTCCCCGTCTTCGGCGACGACACGAACGAGCCCTGCCACGCCGCCACCTTCGCGGCTTCCTGGTGCCAGCAGGCATGGCGCTGGAACCTGGACTACGCCGTCGACGTACGCGGCAACGCCGTGGCCTACTACTACAACCAGGAGAAGAACTCCTACGGCCGCAACCTCAAAGCCGCCGACGACACCCGCTACACCCGCGGCGGCTACCTGGACCGTATCGAGTACGGTCTCAAGTCGACGTCGGTGTACAGCGCCAAGGCGTTGGCGAAGGTCACCTTCGGCAGCTCCGAGCGGTGCCTGCCCGATGCCCAGACCACCTGCTCGTCCATCACCAGCGACGCGTTCCACTGGTACGACACGCCGTGGGACCTCAACTGTGACGAGGGAAAGGACTGCGACGAAGGTCGGTTCGCGGCGTCTTTCTGGACCCGCAAGCGCCTGACATCCGTCACCACCGAGGTACTGAAGACCGACGGAAGCTACAACCCCGTCGACTCCTGGAAGCTGACACACCGCTGGGGCATGGCCGACACGGACTACCAGTTGCTGCTGGACTCCGTGCAGCGCACTGGGCACACCGCTACCCCGGCTGTCACCCTGCCGAAGACGACGTTCACGTACACGCAGCTCGAAAACCGCCTGGACAAAACCGGCGACGGCTATGCACCGTTCATCAAGTCACGCCTGTCCGATGTCTCGGACGAGTCGGGCGGACAGATAGACGTGACCTACTCAGCGCCCGCGTGCGACTGGAACAATCTGCCCACCCCGCAGACCAACACCACGCGGTGTTTCCCGCAGTTCATCGGTGGCAGTTCCAGCGAGGATCCTGATCAGCAGTGGTTCAACAAGTACGTGGTCAGTGCGGTCATTGCCACGGACCGCACCGGCGGGGCTCCTGATCAGGTCACCTCGTACGAGTACAAGGACGGGGCAGCCTGGCACTTCGACGACGACGACGGCCTGACCAAGGAGAAATTCAAAACCTGGTCGCAGTGGCGAGGGTACGGGCACGTCCGCGTCAAGACCGGTGGTCCCGGCGGCGGGGACGCCGTGAAGTCGCAGAACGACACATATTTCTTGCGTGGTATGGACGGGGACAAGAAGGCGGTCACCGGGAACGCTACGAAATCGGTGAGCGTCAGTCTCGGCGAGGGGGAAGGCGATCCCCTCACAGATGACGAGGCGGCGGCAGGTTTCGCCTACAAGACCGAGAGCTATTCCGGCCCCGACGGAAAGATCCTCGCGAAGAGCGTCAACCGTCCCTGGCACCACGAGACCGCGAAGAAGGTCCGTGACTGGGGTACGGTCACGGCCAACTTCACGGGAACTGCCGAAAGTAAGACCTGGGCTTCCACGGACAATGGCACCGGGGCCAAGTGGAGGATCACCGCCTCCAGCACCACGTTCGACACCGTCGCGGGTCGGCCCACGCAGGTGGACAACCTGGGCGACACCGCCTCCGCCCGCGACGACCGCTGCACCCGCACCACCTACGTGCCCAACACGGCGGACACGCTGTTCAACCTTGCCTCCCGGGTCGAAACCGTCGCCGTGAAGTGCGACGCCACTCCCGCCCGCGCGAAGGACGTCGTCTCTGACGAACGCATCGCCTATGACGGCCTCGCTTACGGCGCGACGCCGACCAAGGGTGATGCGACGGCATCGGCTGTCCTCAAGAAGCACGACGGCACTACGGCCACCTACCTGGAGTCCGGGACCACCTTCGACTCCTACGGCCGCCCGCTGACCAGCACAGACCTCACTGCGAACGTGACCGCGACGGTTACCGGCGCCCCAGTGCGTACCCCGCGCACCGACGGCCGGACCTCCGCAATGGCCTACGCGCCCACCACCGGGTTCGCCACAACGGTGACGGCCACGACGCCGCCGGCGACCGCCGGGAACGCCGCGACTGCGCAGAAGACCGTCACCACTCTGGACCCGCTGCGCGGCCAGCCCATGGACGTCACGGACACCAACACCAATAAGACGAAAATCACGTACGACGCGCTTGGCCGCAAGTACAAGATATGGACCGCCGATCGGTCCACGACCAGCAACAGCCTCCCCAACTTCCAGTTCGACTACCAGGTGGAGGAGAACAAGCCGGTCGCGGTCGTCACACGCACGCTCAGCGCGGAGGGCGGCTCTCTGGTCCCCGCCTACACCATCTACGACGGATTTCTGCGTAAGCGCCAGACCCAGTCTCCGGGTCCGGACGGCGGGCTTCTGTTGACCGACCTCTTCTACGACGAACGCGGACAGGCAGCCAAGGAGTTCGCCACCTACTACACGCTGGACGCAAAACCGGGCGAGGTGTTCCAGCCGGCTGACGCCCTCAGCGTCGAAACGCAGACGCTCCACGCGTTCGACGGTCTGGGTCGGGAGACCGAGACGAAGCAGATCGCCGGTGACGCTGGCGGCGGCAAGGTTCTCGGCATCACCAAGACGATCTACGGAGGCGACCGGGTCACGGTCATCCCGCCCGAGGGTGGCACGGCTACCACCACCCTTGTCGACGGACGAGGCCAGACCACCGAACTCCGACAGCACCACGAGCGCGCCGCCGACTCCACTTATGACACAACGGCCTACGAGCACAACAACCAAGGCGCGCTGGCCAAGCTCACCGACCCGGCGGGCAACACCTGGAACTACACCTACGACCAGCTCGGCCGACAGACCAAGGCTGACGACCCGGACAAGGGCATCACCGACAGCGTCTACGACGACCGCGGCCAGCTCGTGTCGACGGATGACGCCCGACCCGGCAACAGCCTCTTCTACATCTACGACGACCTCGGCCGACAGACCGAACTGCACAAGAACTCGGCAACGGGGCCACTGAGCGCCAAATGGGTCTACGACACCGTCACCAACGGCAAGGGAGAACTGGCGGAAAGCACCCGCTATGACGGCTCCAACGCGTACACCTACAAGGTCACCCAGTACGACCGGCTCTATCAGGCCGTACGCAGCTCCGTGACGATCCCGGCAGTGGAGATCGGCCTCGCCGGTACGTACCAGACCGGAGTTTCGTACAAGCCCTCCGGTCTGGTGGGAGCGGTGAGCTACTCAGCCGCAGGCGCCCTGCCCGGTGGGAGCTACAGCTTCACGTACGACACGAACACCCTGCGCCCCGTGGCCATGCTCGGGAACGGTTACAGCACGACCACCTCGTACAGCCTCACCGGCAAGCCGCTCGTTCATGAACTCGGCGACACCAGCGGCGGCACCAGGACGCTGATCACCAATGAGTACGAGGGGGGAACCCAACGGCTGGCGAACACGCGCGTCGACCGGGAGCCCATCCCCGGCGTCGACAAGTACCTCTCGTACCGCTACGACCAGATCGGCAACATTCTTTCCGCCGCGGACGTTTCCCGGTCGGGCACGGACAACCAGTGCTACACCTACGACCATCTGCGCCGCCTGACCGAGGCCTGGACCGAACCCGACACCACCTGCGCCACCACACCGGTCGGCCAGACCATCGGCGGACCGGCTCCGTACTGGAACAGCTACACCTACGACAAGACCGGCAACAGGCTCACCGAGACCCGTCACGACACCACCGGTGACAGCGGCAAGGATCTCAAGAGCACCTACGACTACCCCGACGCGGGCCAGCCTCGGCCCCACGCCCTGGACTCCGTGACGACCACTGGTCCCTCTGTCACCTCGCAGGACAGCTACACGTACGACGAGACGGGCAACACCATCGCCCGCATCGTCTCCGGAGACACCCAGAGTCTCCTCTGGGATGCGGAAGGACGCCTCGCCAAGGTCACCGAAACAGGTGAGGGCGGTGACAAGGTCACCGACTACCTCTACGACGCCGACGGTAACCGTCTGATCGGCCGCACTCCCACCGAGACCACTCTCTATCTCGGACACACCGAAATCACCGTCGCCAAGGGCACCACCACCCCCAAGGCCACCCGCTACATCGACATAGGCGAAGGGAACCAGGCTGTCCAGGACAACAACGGCGCCGTCTCCTTCACCATCGCCGACCACCAGGGCACCGGCCAGCTCGCGGTCACCTCCAACAGCCAGACCCTCACACAGCGCCGCACCCAGCCTTTCGGCAGCCCTCGCGGCACGCAACCCGCCACCTGGCCAGGAACCAAGAGCTTCGTCGGCGGCACCGACGACACATCCACCGGCCTGACCCACCTCGGTGCCCGCGAATACGACTCCGGCACGGGCCGCTTCCTCTCCGTCGACCCGCTACTGGACACGGCTAACCCCCAGCAGTTGAACGGCTACTCCTACGCGGAGAACAGCCCCATCACCCAGAGCGACCCCAGCGGCCTCATGGCCTGCGCCTCGCCGGCTGAATGTGGCGGCGGCCTCCAGTACGGAAACAGCCCGGCAGCCCAAAGCGGAAAACCCCTGAACGACCCCTCCTGGGGCTGCCCCGGTTGCGACGGCGACAGCTACGACGACGGCTGGTGGGAGAGCAGCGGCTGGAGCGCTGCACCCATCAGCCCCAGCATCAAACCCGGCACGGTCATGGTCTTTCCAGGCGTCAACGTACCCGCCGACTGGAAATACGCAGACAAACTCAAACAACAACTCAACGCAACAATTAATCGGAACCAATATTACGGAGGTCAAACTTCCGCCTGGGTCACCAACCCAGAATTTGAAGACCAGCCGGAAAAGGCCATGGAGGATGTCCAGCGTGCTTCGTACATAATTTGCGGAAATATTGAGGGCGGGTGTCCGAAATCAGTCACTTCCGCTAAAGCCTTCGCGAAGGCGGGCCTCTCGGCACAGATAGCAGCAGGCGGCGGAGAAGGCAGCAGCGGAAAGTGGTTCGGTGCAAGAGGTCGGAACAGTTCCCCATGTGAAGCCAACAGCTTCATCCCCGGCACAAAAGTCCTCCTCGCAGACGGCACTGCCAAGCCCATTGAGGAACTAAAGGTCGGCGACAGGGTACTTGCCACTGACCCCGAAACCGGCAAGACCGCAGAGAAAAGGGTGACTGCCGAGATCGAGGGGCAAGGCCTCAAGAATCTCGTCAAGATCACCCTCCGTATCAGCAATAAGAACGGCTCGAGCACTACAACCGTCACCGCAACCGACGGTCACCCGTTCTGGGTCCCCGAACTCCAAGAGTGGATCGACGCCGCCGACCTCCGCGCGGGACAGCACCTCCAGAGCAGTACCGGATCAGGCGTACAGGTCACAGCCCTACACCGCTGGACCCGACCCGCAACGGTCTACAACCTCACTGTCGCCGACCTCCACACGTATTATGTGCTGGCGGGGGCCACGCCGGTCCTCGTTCACAACTGCGGTGGATCTCTCTATGAAGCTGGTGGGAAGCACGGTACTTCGGCCCGCGGAAGTTCCAGGGGAACAAATAGCGCTGAGCCGCTGAATGGCCAGGCTGCCTTGGATAACTCGGTCCCGGTAAAGGGGACCTCTCCTCGGAGAGTCGGGGTCGACGTCGAAAACGGAGAGATTGTTGTCCTGGATCGTACGGTCCAGCGGCCGTGCAAGTGTGGTGGCGGCGGAACGAATGATATTTATCACGGGCACGTCCGCGAATGGGGCGATCTCCATATCGACATGCAGAATTCCCTTAGGAGAGCGGGTCTCGTCGACAGGAGAGGGAGGGTCACAGGGTGAGGTCACAAGATTCTGCACGGGCTGATCGAGAGTGGCGCGCTGAAATGCTGGCCGTAGTTGCTAACGGTTCAGTGGATCAAGCGACGGAGGCACTCTTGTCGTTGACGTTCAATGACCCGGACGGCGCTTGGGTCGAGAGCGTTCTCTTGGATTGCCTTGATGGGGACTTCGACGATCAAGTGAAACTCCTTGCAGTCACCTGTTTCGGGCATCTAGCCCGGATTCATGGGGAAATCTGTAATCCTCGTACAGTGATGCAGGTGAAACGTATGACGGAAGTGCCGGGGTTTGAAGGGCGGGCGCAGGATGCGCTTGATGACTTCGAGACATTTCTTTAGGGCATCCTTCCGGAGCTGGCGGCCGTAGAGCCCGAGCGGTGTTCGCAGGAGTGAAACAGGAGCCCGCCAGGCAGGGCCTGGCGGGCCTCCTGTCTGCAGTGTCGGCACTCGTTGGCGGCAAGGTCAGTGGACGGTGGCTCCGCATTGCGCCAGGTCGTTACCGTCGTTTCGTGGGCCGATTCATCGTTGCCAGGACCGTCAACGGCCGTACTGATGGTGCGTGCGGGAGGCGAAGTCGGACATGCGCTGAGATGGTGGCGGTGACGCCGATGTGGGTACGGCCGAGTAGTTCCTTGGGCACGACGAGTTCGACACCTTGCTCGAGGGTCAGGGTGGGCAATGGAATGCCGGACATCGTGGAAGCGAATGTGACGTGCCTGGCCTTGCGGAGGGGCGTGGTGAAGGCGCGGGTGGGGTTGGTCGGTCGATGGTCCCTGCCGTGTGGTGTAGTGAACACGTGCCCGTTGTGCAGCCACTCGGTGCCTACCATGTGACGGTCACGCTGCTGCTGTTCGTGGTGGTGCTTCAGCGACTTGATGCAGCGGGTTGGGAGGGTGGTGCGGCGTTCGAAGGACCGGGTCTTGGTGGACAACGTGGTCAGTTCCTCCCGTGCTACTGAACTTGATTGAGTGATGTCGGGTCCCGCCGCAGGGTGGCAGGGGCCAGCTCGCGCCTTCCCGGTGTGGCCGGAGCACGAGGATGATGGTTGCGTGATCCGAGACTTCCCGCCGTTGCCGTTGCCCCAGTACGCCGTGGTCCGTATCGGCTGCTCATCAGAGCTGCCTGCCGAGATCGCCGCCGATCTGCGGGAAGTCGGCGTCCCGGCAGGGCTGATCGGTTATGAGTACCAACCGCTGACTGAGGCGACGCTCCTGGACGGGATCGGTGAGGGCGGGTTGGTCGTCTTTGGGTCCAGCGGCCTGTTCGGTCGTCTCGGCGTCGATGTGGCTTCGCGTCGCGTCGTGCAGATCCCCAAGATCGGGTCCGCGACCGCCTGGCATGTGAACAGGGACCTCAGGGCCTTCCACCGGTGCGTCGCGGGCATCATCGCTCGCTTCCCCTTCTACGAGGAAGACGAGGAGGACAGGTTCCAGGAGGTGGCGGACGAGCTTCGACGGCTCCTCGCTGCTCTGGATGCCACCGCACTCGCAGACAACGGGTTGTGGGAGACCTTGTGCGATGACGTGGCGATGGGCGACTACGCGAACTGGGAGGAGGAATGAGTCACGGTCAGTCCTCCGGGATCAGGCCGGTGGTTGCGAGGCAGCCGCCGACGAGTTCTGGACGGTACTGAATCCTCTTGAGCCAACTTTTCACGGCTCGGGCGATCTGAGTGAGGTCCGCGGCGGCGAGGTTGCCGATCGCGCGTTTGACCAGTGGCCAGATGACTCCTGTGGGTTGAGGTCCGGGGCGTAGGTGGGCAGGTGGAACACGGTGAGCCACTCGGCGTTCGCCTCGATGAACACACGCATGCCGGCCGTCAGGTGCAGGCGGAGGTTGTCCCAGACCAGGACGATCGGGCCGCCAAGCTGAATGCGGGCGCGGACGATCAGGTCGCGGAAGTCGCGCCAGCCGAAGCCCTTCGATTCGCCCTTGCGGCCGCGATACTCGCGGATCGCGTCGATCAGCCGGGACCGCTCGTCTGGCTTATAGCAGGTCATGCCAGCCATCGACACCCGCCCGGAGCCGCGGCCCCTCACCCTCACGACCGGGGTCTGGCCGATCCGGCCCCAGATTCTGGCGCGCGGCGGAGTCATTGACTGCCCGGCCTCGTCTTCGAAGACGATCCAGGCCCCGCGCTCCGCCGCGATGCTCTTACCCGCGGTCAGGGCTCCTTCTTCCATACCTCGACCGCGTCGTCATCGCGCTCGATCGCCCGCCGAGTGGGCTGCTGCCAGCTCCAGCCGTGCCGCTTCAGCAGCCGCCAGGTGTCCTCGACCGTGTAGGAGACGTGGAACAGCCGGCCGATAAGCGTCTTGATCCGTGCCAGCGTCCACCGCTGGGCCGTCCAGCCGTGAGCCAGCGGACCACGCTCCAACTCCCGTTCCAGCCTGGCGACCTGGACTTCGTTGAGCCTAGGTGTATTGCCCTGTGAGGTTGGGGATGCGGCTGGCGGGTGGTTTGCCTGCGAGTGCGGTGTGTCCGCGGTGGTGATTGTAGGTGTGCTGCCAGCGGGGGAAGGCGTCGCGTCGTTCCTGCTCTGAGCGGTAGGGGCGGGCGTAGGCCCATTCGTCGAGCAGTGTGCGGTTGAGGCGTTCGACTTTGCCGTTGGTCTGGGGTCGGTAGGGCCGGGTTCGCTTGTGGGTGATCCCGGCCGTGGCGAGCAGGTCGCGCCAGGCGTGGGACTTGTAGCAGGCGCCGTTGTCGGTCAGGACGCGTTCGACGGTGATCCCGCAGTCGGTGAAGAAGGCCTGGGC